>NZ_MDGL01000098.1 GCF_002742265.1 Maribacter sp. 4G9 | reverse complement strand
CCGATGCCATCCTCGACCGTTTGGTGCATACAGCTCACAGAATAGATATAAAAGGAGAATCAATGAGAAGAAAATTGAAAAATAAAAACTAAGTTTAACCCAAGGATAGATCAAATCTGGGCAGTCCATTTGCCATGGTCAGTTTCATCCGGCGAAGGTGGGTCAGTTTACCCGGCTTATCCAGTGTACATCAAATTTTTGAATTTGTGCGACTCATCTACCATTATATGCTCAAAACCCATTTGGTCAAAATTGATAACCTCGCTCTGTTTGGTCTGAATATCAAAATAGACCTCTTTTAAAGTGGCCGTTAAATTTTCTCGTCGCGTTTCAAGCCCTTTGAGCACTCTTTTGCTGATATTGTATTTGTCCTCATAAATAACGCTTAGGTCTCGCTCAAGGTTGGCCAGTTCTTCGCTGATAATCTGATGGATGATTTCTTGGGATTGCGGAATGAATTTAAAAGTATCATGGCTCATCAATACGACATCACAATCGGTACTGACGATTTTGGCAAAAAAGGCATTGCGGTTGGCAAGCCCACTAACCACCTTATCATGGGCCACTAAAATGTTCATGGTAGGGAAGGCATTGAGCAATTCCCTTTCCAATTGTATTACGGTAGAACGCAAGCCGATAATCAATGTTTTTTTAGAAAGGTTGAGTTCCTTTAGTTTTTGGGAGGCCAGGGCCATGTCCAAGGTCTTTCCGAACCCTACTTCCTTGTTGACCAATAATCCCTGATTGATTATAATGCCCGCAACGGTGTCTTTTTGGCTCGGGTACGGGGCAAATTGTTGCAGTCCCTCAAATTTTAGGTAACTGCCGTCGTATTTGGGATGCACCTTAGCATCATACATCTTATAAAAGATATATTCCAGCCGTTTTTTTAGTTCAGGTTTTTCAATGATATAACGGTTAAAATCCTTGTATAGCAGCTCGAACTTGATACGGATTTCCTGCATTTTGGCCTTGTCCGTCCGTTTATTATCCTTGCTTCCTTTGGTGATATAAGGGATGGTAGAATTTAATGCACCTTCAAGAATATCCCTAAAATAATAGCTTCGATGTTCCGATTGCACATAGAACTTTCGCGTTTCCTGATATTCGTAACTCTCGATTTTGACCATGTACTTCGAGGTACTCTCATTGTATGCGATATGCGCTACAGTCTTATAGGTGTCGTATAAAAATGCTTGCGTGATTTCAAAGGGAAACCAAGGTTCATGCAATTTTATATCCAAATCCTCGAAAGGGGTAATTGGAGGTTTTATCTTTTCGAGTTCACGAATGGTTTGGCTGAGATAATTTTTGTCAACGTAATTTTGATAAGGGCCAAAATCGTTCTTTCGGTAAAAGTTGATTTTTTCATAAATAGTTCCGGATAGAAAAAGAAACTTCGGGGCAAGGCTTATATGATTTCCCTCAGGATTCAAAAAAAGAAGTTGCCGCTCCAAGGCTTCTTTGATTATAACATCTTTGGATTGCCCCGTGGTTTCTGCAAGTAGTTCTTCATTGATCCCATTGTATTTGTTCAAAGAAAAATAAATGGCATCTTCAAGCGATAGCTTTTTCGGGGCCTCCACCACCTTCTTCTTCCAAGGATTCTCCAGAATATCGGCTTTAACGAAAATTCCATTGACCGGTTTTTCCAATGCCAAAAGCATTGGCCCTTGAATGTCCAAGGTTACAAACGCGTAATTCGCTTTATCATGTAGTTTCCCATATTGGAAGTCGTAAAGGTCATATTGATACTTAAGAATGTCCAATGTAGCTTGTCCGCTGCTTCGGTCGGTGTCCAGCAATTCCAGATAGGTGTCTCGCAATGCGATAATCTTGGATAAGCGGTCAAATTCCCTCGGCTTTATATTGATGAGTTCCAACTGCTCGTTTTCAAGTATTTTGAACAGTTTTTGTTGTTTAATGACCAGATTCCCCGCTTTGAGATTGCCTGAATAGCTTAGCTCCTGTTTGGGCGATTCAGGTTTAGAAGCTATATCAGAAATGGCCTGTTTTTCTTCTACCCATACTTTATTCGAAATCTGAAATCCAGCAAGGGTTTGTGAAATGGACAAACGCAGGGTGTCCAAGTTGTCCTCGTTCTTTACGGTATAATCTTTTTGATCGTACATCCCTCCTTTTTCCAACTGACCCAAAACATGTTGACCATAGCTTGAGAAATAAGAACTGAACTGTACGGAGTTCTCCCCTACTCCTTTTTCCAAAGTTTCGGAAAACAGGGTATTAATTTCTTGCTGTTCAGCGTTGGCGGCAATACCCTGATTGTTCTGAAAAACCATAATATCGGTGACCACGGAAGTATTTTCTTGGGCAAAGGCCGAATCGGGCAAGCGAACGCCCCCGATAAAATTGTTGGATTCCATTAAATGCTTACGGATAGGTGCATATTGGGATTTGTCCATAAAATTCTTGGTACAAACCAAAACGGAAACCCCGGCATTTTTTAAACTTGCCAGACTTTTGTACACGAAATAGGAATGGATGTTTTTTGAAATCTGCGCCTGCAACGGATGGCCCGAGAGCGAGGTATCGAAAATTTTATTGGCCCCAAAAGGAATGTTGCTTACAACAAGGTCATAAGTTTTATCGGCGTTCGTCTGTTCCAGACTTTCAAAGGGAAGACCAAATATCTTGACATTCTTTCTCAACCTAAAATTATGTTCCAGAATACGAACGGTCAGGATTTCCTTTTCAAAAGCGGTATAATTGGCATCATGGTAATGTTTTAATAATTCCCTAATAATCAAACCATTGCCGGCACTTGGTTCTAAAATAGCTTTAGGTTCAAAATTCTCCAATCTCTTTAAATAAGAACTTATCGATTGTATTATGGGAACGGGCGTGAAATAGGAATTGAGGGAGCTTGTCTTTAAGCTATTAAGAACGGTCTGGGCATATTCATTGCCGAAATGAAATTCGAGCCGTTCAAGGTATATTTTGCGATAGGCTTCTTTCTTTAGGATATCGAAAATATTTCCAAAGCCTTGATTGTTTATAAATGTAAAAGGTGCCGTTTCAGGAGCATGTAATGCATCCAAGGTCTTGACCATATGGTCCAAGTACTTTTTTTTTGAGTATGTCATGAGTGAGTGAGTTATGGAATTTGATGGATGGGTGCTACCCTTGATTTTGTGCTATATATACATGTTGTTTTTGAATGATTTGTTCGTAAATTTTTGTTTTGTTCGATTGTACTTCTTCCAAACTTTGAAAATGGGTTTCGATAATGGTTCCCTCCGAGTTGGAAATTTGAATCGAAAACCCATTTTTAGAAACTTCTTCTAGCCGTTCTAGTACTAGAAAAGATAGCATTTGATGTAGCTCCGCCAGACCGTCCATAAAGAATAAGTCCGATAACAAGGTTTTACCATTAGGTTTGCTAATTTGAATTGTGAACAACATTGCTTAGAGTTTAGGGGTTTGTTCATGCGTATTGATTTTCATCTGCGCAACCGCAGAATTGAAATTCTTGCTTTCGCCGTAGTTGGCCTCAATATGATTTAGCACATTTTCATCAACAGGCCTAAAGTGAAGTTCTTTCGTATGTTTTTGAATTTCGGCAAAACGCCATTTTCCCGTAGCATAATGCTTTTTCAATTGTGCTTTTTTAGTTTTCGATTGCAGAACAATGGTATCTTTTTCGACCAAAAAGTCTTTCTTGGAAATAACCTCGTTCGAGAGGTAGTACTTTTCAATTGCCGAAAGGGAATTGGAACCTATGCGGTTTTCAAAACTCTCCCATTGCAAATGCCCTATACCGTTAACTTCATCGCGTTTACCGATTTGCAATATGCCATTTTGAATGCCTAAATGGAGATTGTGTTTTAATCGGGCGATAAGGGTTATACCGCTATCGAGAAAACGTTCTTTGAACTCTTTTTTATTGAAATAAAGGGATTCCGGTTCGGGGGCCGATTCTAGAAACGATTGGAATACAAAGTAATGGTTGGTGGCTTCCGTTAAGTTCATCAAATGATTTTCTTTTTTCGATAACTCCAATCGAAATGTTTTGCCGACAAATTTTTTAGCATCCGATAACATCTCTTCCCCTGGGGATAGGATAGCCGACTTGAAATAGGAATTGCTTTGGAAGGACAACTGAACCGTGCTATTGTAAAATTTGTTTATTGCCTCTTTTCTTTCTTCGGAACATTGGGAAACATCCATTTCAAAAAACGTATGCTGAAATTGAAGGGTATTTTGGGAAACTGGGTGCATTTCCGACAGGTATTTACCTAACCTTGAATCGTCAAAGGGTTTCCATAGGGGGATGTTCTCATGGTTGCGACTGGCCATAAAAAAGGTTTTGTCGGTCTGGTCGAAGCCCAATTGCACCATACCCAAGAGACTATCGTTCTCTAGAACCTTAAGGTTGCCGACGGGAAGAATCTTATGGTCTTTCTGCATCAAACGTTCCTTTTCCCTGAAGTATTTTAGCAACTTTTTGAGGTCGGTATTGATGTATCCCTTTTTCGCCAGATCGAGTTGTTTGACATAATTGAGTCTTGTGAAGTCCTTAATATCATCTGGTTGCACATTTGCATATTCCAGAAAACTAAAATCCCTAAACTCGAGATTTGTCGCCTTGGACCTATAATTATTCAATGAATGGTAGAGCCGTCGTACAGCACGAATCGTTTTGTGCCAACCTCTGGTTTTATTCTTTTCCATCTTTATCTGGTTTTCGTTCTATTAAATGCGCATAAATCTGTTGCTTTAGGCTCAGGGAAAGTCTCGGGTCTATTTTGGTCTTGTTCTTTACTATTTCATAATGAAGATGATAGCCGGTGGAACTTCCGGTATTACCGACCGTACCAATAAGTTCATGCTGTTTTACTTGTTGACCTTTTTGCACCAATACCTTGTTCAGATGCCCGTAAAGGGTCTGAAAGCCGAAACGGTGTTTAACGATAATATACGTACCGTAGCCCTTTTTTGAATGTATGATGTCCAAAACCGTACCCGATGCCGAAGCATAGACTGGTGTTCCGGAAGCTGCGGCCAAATCGATTCCGAAATGCTTTTTGGTTTTGCCTGAAATAGGATGAGAGCGAATGCCGTAATTACTTGTAAGGGAGTAATCGCCTTTTTCCAAGGGTACTGCGGACGGCAATTGCTCCAATAATTGTGGACGCATCTGTAAATAGCTTTCCAATGTGACCATATAGCTGTAATCAGGAATTTGATAGAGATAGGCTACAATACGCTCTTCTATGGCCAACAACAATTGTTCGCGTTCTTTTTCCACAACTACAAAATCCGGGGATATCGAGTTTAGATTAAATTTCAACCGCTCTTCGTACCCTGCCATAGCCAAAGTTGTCTCTTGAAATTTTGGGTCAAAATAACCATGAACTTGATGTATTAGAAAGAACAACCCGATCAGCAGGAGGAAAAGAAAGTAGACCAACTCTTTCTTGCTCGTCGTACCGACAAGTTTTGGTATGGTTATTTTGATTTTTTCTGCCAAAATGTTGCGAATTAAAAATATTTCATATATTTGAACTTAAATACAAATTTATTATTTAAACGCAAATAAGCAAATATTTTTACAATTAGATGAAAAACTGGATGTTAGAAGACCATCGTATAAACCTCCCGAAACTATTCGAACATTTAGGATTCGGAAATGTATCAACGGAAAAGACCCACATGATTTTCAAAAAGGGTGGGGCACACTATGTAATCATCCGAAACAACGAAGGGTTTTTGTATTATAAAGTACAACGACCTCAAGAGAAGTTGTCCGCATCCGACTTGATTATCGAGCACGTATCCAAATCCGAAAGTATCGATAAGGAAATGCTATGGGATAAAGTAGATAGCTTCTATAAAAAGGTCTTGGACACCGAAACCCTGCTTACGACGAATGATTCCAAAAATACGCTAGACACCGTAACAAAAGAGTTTAATCACTTTCTTTCCTATACCTATCCCCTAAATGATACTGTCAAAGAACTATATGCCGATTTGGACAGTTCCATTCCCTTTTCAGGGCGTGTTTTTCAAAATGGGGAAGGAAAACCGTTATTTCCATTATTCAATATGCAGAATGAGGTCTGTGGTCATTTTATAGATGGCGACAAGGGAACCATTCCCTATGGGACATCTGCTATAAAACATTCCCTTTGGTATTCGAATATCCCTAAAAAGATAGATGGGCTTTTTCTTTTCAAAGACCCCAAGGAAGCATTGGCCTTCCATAGAAAATTTCAATTGAAAAATGTGGTCTATATGGCCTTGGGGGAAATCAATTCCCAAACTACTGACATCCTTTTTCAAATTCAAAAGCTTACGAAAGTGGATAAGCTCTTTTTGAGTTTTACAGGGAATAAAAAAATCGAAGGGTATCTGCGTGACCTCCACTTTATATCCTATATAAAGGATTCGGATTTTAAACTGACCCTTACCGACAGGGATATGAGACTTCTTTTCCCTATCGGAAAGGAGAAATCCTTTTCCAAATTCTATGAGCATACCCAGCAGTTCAACAAAGCGTTGGCCACAAGCTTTTTAAAATACAACACTATTATCGACCAGAACCGATTGAACAAATATAGCATTATGATTTCCACGGATAATGATAAGATAAAAGTCCGCTTGCCCTTGGAGACCAATGCCATTAAATTATCGGTCTGGTCCTATTATAAGAATTATCTGAACAAAACGATTGACATCCTAAAACCCAAGTCCGATAATTGGTATGCGGAATGGGAAATGATGGATAATCAAGTTGAAAAAGGAAGGGAGGTGCAACTCAAAGAATATAGAATCGCATTATAAAATGGAAAAAGGACGCTCCCGTCCTCTTTCCTTCAAATTCCGTAACTAGCAAATCACTCCTGATCTGAAAGTTATGTTATCAAAAGTAACAAATTCAAATTTCGTAACAATTAAAATCACTCAAAAATGGAAAAACAAGAAGAAAAGAACATTGTAAAAGTGTTCGTAAATCTCAATCAAAAGTGGCAAGTAGGCCAAGCTATTTTGTTGGATGAAAATACCTATAAGGTCAAAACGGCTGACGGGCAAATCAATAGTTTCAGGAAGGACAGTGAATATCTGGAAGTACCAAAACAAGAGCATCGAAATCATAAATACGGTTTTAAAGAATTGCAGCAACGCCTGGAAGGAGCTTATATCAGCTATACCAAGCTAGACTCCAATGTTCGGAATACTCTTGCCATGGGCAAGGAATATTTACTGAAAACGGCCTACGGGAAAGAGGGTAAGGCCAAGGAAAGTGTACGTATGCTTCAGATGATCTATAACCCGAATACGGGTTCAAGACTTGATGTACAGATTAAACGCAAGGAAACGGTTAAACTACAGGATGCCAACGCCTATCAATACCAGTTTACTAAAGAAGAATACAATCAAATGTTGAAAGAGGGTAAAACGGTATTGTTCACGGGTACGTCCTTAGAAGGCGGAAAATTTCAGAAGTTGGCCTATTACGAGCCGAGACTGAACGATATCCGAACGAAGTCCGCTTTGTCGACAAATACGATGCTCTTAGGGCAAATGCTGACCAAAGATCAGGCGGATGCCATAAACAAGGGAATCGAAACAAAAATTACGATTAAAAAGACCAGAAAAGGCCCTTTGACCTACATGGTAAGCTGGAGCCCAAAGATCGAAGAGTTTATTACCAAAAACTTGGAGAAAGCCCAATCGCAGGAAGTCGGTAAAAAAGAGCTTATGACCGTTGACGACTTAAAAAAAAAGAAACAGCCTAACGCGGCCATAAGTCTGTAACCAACTCTTTTCTAACTCAACTCAATGGCCGACATGCCAAGCATGTCGGCTATTTTAAGCTTTTCCCATGCAAATGCCGAACTACGGGGACAATCCCGAACACTATAAAAGATTGATTTCCAAGATCAACGAGGAGGCCAATTTTCCCATGTACTTAAATCAAAACGAATATACCTTGATAAAAAAAAGTGCAGGTTCTATGGAATTCAAGAACGATACGGATTGTATTGTATTACAAACGGCACGGAATCCCATGACTTATTTCAACCGCAACGACTCAAATGACAAAGGGCTGTTCTTTACGTATTTGAAGCTACGAAAAGGTAATTTTTACAAAGCTGTACAAGAGGGGCTTGAAATCGTAAACCGTATCTATGATTTAGGCGATACGACCATTGAAATTCAAAAGCCCAAGACGGTCACGAAATCCTTGGAAGAAAAATATAATATCGTTCCACTTCGAAACTCCAATTATATAAGGGTGCATCGAGGCATATCAAAGTCCACTATAAACAGTATTCCCTTTAGAGGTCGCATATTCAATGCCTACCATATTAGGGACAATGGCGGTAAAATCGCCAATATTGCATTTCCCAAATATGATTTGGAAGGTATGCCAAAAAACTATATCCTTCACAACAAACCCTATCGGAGTAAAAAAGACAATAAAATAAAGAAATTTCGATTGGTATTGAACCAAAAAGACCATTTGCTCTTTTTTTCTAAGCCCATCGCCGATCCCAATAAAATTGTATTTGGGGAAAGTGGCATCGACCTCCTCTCCTATCACGAACTGCATGGAAAATCGGATAATTTTTATGTTTCCTTTGGCGGAAATGTCTATCAAGAGAAGCTACATTCCTTTATTCATCTTACCGAACCTCAATTAAAGAACAATGAAGCGACCTTGGTTTCCATCATGGATAACGATGCCAAGGGCCATGAGTTTGATATAAAGATATTTTCTGCATTGATCAACCACTATAATCCGAATGTTTATGTCGAAAGTTCGTTTAAAAATGACAACGTGAGCCTGAATATTCACTACACCGAAAAAGTCAGGAGCCGGATTTCCGTTCACCGTAACTTGTTAAATGACAAATTGACCTCGGACATCCCAAAAGACAATACTGACAATGGTTTGGTCAAATGCATTGGGTTTTCCGATAAGCTGGTATTGGAATTCAATACTAATGCGATTGCCCATACAGACCAAACCGAACAAAAGGGATCTATTCTTAAAACATTGATGGATACTGTAAACGGACTTTATCTGCCCTTCCCGACACAAATCCATAAATCCGAAGGAAAGGATTGGAACGATGATCTACGGGCTTCCAAAAAATTGAAATACCAAAAAACGGAGAACATTCAACCTGCGGCCATGAATATCGGCGATAAAATTAAATTGAAAACAACGAAAGGGCCAGAAGGTGGCACAAACGTCGGTACCATCAAAGCCGTACAACATAAAAGCGTGGAATGCGATTTCGGTTTGAACTATACCTATGCCATTCCCTTTTCGGCCATTGGGTTGCATTTAAAGCGAAGAACATCGCTTACCCCAGAAAAAAAGGATGAAAAATTGAATAAAAACAATAACTTACAAAACCTTAGCGTATGACAATCATGGAACCCTTATCCGAAGAATTAAAGGACAATCAATATTATGTCGCCCTTTTGGACGAACTCATCAAAGAGAACGACTTGCCCCTAAAGCATCGACTCCAAAAAGCAGATACTTATGCACGGTTCATCAACGACCAAGCGGGTCTGTTAATGGACGAAACCATCGTTTATATCCGAGATAATGAAGTTTCTTTTCCCATTGCGTCCTCCGTTGTGACCGAACAATGGAAAGAGCGGATGTTTTCGTAAGCCAACAGCCACTTTTTAATTCTAAGGTTTATGCAAGACAAGAACTTGGCATTCTCGGCCATGCTGCTTTCGGTAGTTTTCTTTGCCCTTATCGGCTTTACGACCTATTACCCGATATTGGAACATTTGGCATGGAATGGTAAACACTCGGAAATCGGCTACTGTTTCCTACTGCGTTTTGAGGCGTTGCAAAATCCTATGGCCAGCAGGGGCATTCTTTTGATGTGCGTTGTAGGTGCGGTCATGTTGTACCATCCCCTTAAAAAAGAGGGAAATACTTTGGTCACGGGATCAGTGTATTTTGGCCTCGGTTGTATCCTTTTACTATTAACGGGCTATTTGCCAGTATCCGAAATCGGAATGCTTTGGTGTTCCCTGATACTGTACAGCCTTGGTTTTCTTTTTTCGGTTTTGGGCGCAGTTCATATTTTTCAAGTGATGGATCACGGTAATGAAGCGGAGGACGACCCGTTCAATGACCAGAACGAAACGTTCCGCCAAATGGAAAAACGTATAGACACGAAACACTCCGTCAATATTCCCTATGAGTATCGCTACAAGGGAAAACTACGAAAAGGCTGGATAAATTTTGTCAACCTATTTCGTGCCCTCTTGATTATCGGTACGCCAGGAAGCGGAAAATCCTTTGCCCTTATCGAAGAGATTATCGAGCAATTGATAGAAAAAAACTTTACGTTGCTCATCTATGATTTTAAGTTCGATACCCTTAGCAAAATCGCCTATAACTATTGGAGAAGGAAAAAGGAGCGGACAAAAGATGCAACCGAACTATCAAAAATTCCCGAATTCTACACCTTGAGCTTTGACGATATCGAAAAGTCACACCGTTGCAATCCCATAGACCCTTATTTGATGAAAAACCAGACCGATGCGACGGATGCGGCCACGGTAATTATGAAAAATTCTAATAGGGATTGGATCAAACGTACCGATTTCTTTTCAAAGAGTGCCATCAGTTTTACCGCCGGACTCAATTGGTATCTAAAAATCAAGGCCGAGGAAACCGGAAAAAATATTTGTACCCTGCCGCACGTCATTACTTTATCCATGGTCAATATAGAATACCTGTTGGAGATAATGATGCGGGAAGTCGAAGTACGCAGTCTGATGATTCCCTTCAAGGATGCCATGGACCGTAACGCAGGGCAACAATTGGCAGGTCAGACCGCTAGTGCGCAGATTTCCCTTTCCATGATGGCCACCAAGGAAATCTATTATATCATGACAGGGAACGATTTCCGGTTGGATATCAATAATCCCAAAAAACCTAAAATCGTATGCATCCAGAACAATCCCGATCGCTCCGAAGTGTATGCGGCACCCATCGGGTTATATATCAATAAAATACTTCAGGTGGTCAATCAGCCTGGTCGTAGGCCATTAGGGGTCATCTTGGATGAACTCCCGACCGTTTTCATCATGGGGCTACGGAAAATTATCGATACCGGACGCTCCAACTATATCGCTACGATTTTGGGTATTCAAAGTATCACGCAATTGATTTCTGACTATGGCAGGGAACTGGCCGAGGTCATCTTCGATAATTGCTCCAATGTCTTCAGTGGTGCCGCCAAGGGGGAAACTTCCAAAAGAATCAGCGAGATTTTTGGGCGAATCCATCAAGAAAAGAAGACCAGGTCGCTATCCAGCAACGATACCACGGTCAATTATAGTACGGTTCTTTCCGAACTCTTGCCGAAGAGTAAGATCACGAGCCTGTCCACAGGTCATTTCGGCGGTATTGTTGCCGATACCTTTGAAAACCCCATAGAACAGAAATTATGTTTTGGTCTTATCAAACCCAATATGGAATCTAAGAAGATTCAGGGCAAATACCATATTCCCAGAAATAGAAATTTTAAACATGAAGATCATGAAGATTTGGTTGCGGGAAAATTAAGATTGATGGAGACCCTTGATTTCTATAAGGTAATCGGCAAACTTGACTTCGGGCAAACGGACTATCTTGGCTTTTACAGGGTATACCTTAAGAAATTCTCTACAAAACAATACCCCAATGCTATAAAGCGGAAACAATTTGAAGAATTGGCGAAAGAACTAAAGCTGTTCGACCATTTACAGCACATAGGGGCCTTGATAAAAGAAAAATCAAAAGATCCCTTAAAACGGTTTATAGCATTTAGGATAGAAAGAATGTTCATTGAGAAGGAAATTGAAAGAGTACTGGACGAGAACTTTTTGAAAGTCTTTACTGATATCGACGAACTTGTCCAAGAGGAATATGAAAAATGCACGGGAAAGCAGCCTAAAAAAGCGGTTTTTGATAAACAAAAGATTAGCGATGATATAAGTGGTTCTTTGGAAAAAGAAAAAGCGATTGCCAATCAATTCATGACGGATTATCGCAAAAAAACGAGCAGGGAACTGGCAAATGCATATCGAAAGCAAAACGAAATTCCTACATTTGAGAAAGTGTCATCCGTTAAAGAAAGACAACTGTTCGATGAACCTTGGGCAGCACCGGAAGAATTGATTTCCAGTTTCCCCGTAACAATGGTCGAGGATTAACCAGCAAAAAGTATTGAGCATGAAAAGCATAGATGAAATAATGCAAGCCCCTACAAAGGATTTCGCATATATCGGGGAACGTTTACAAGGGATTCGCGAGGAACTATTAGAGAGGGATACCGGCAACCAAGTTACCAGTCAGTTTTCAAGAAAAAAAATCGCGGAACGCTTTCATATGAACCAGATGACCTTGGTCAATGTTGAACGTGGGGCAATATCCTTGACCACTATAAAATTAGTGCTGTATTATTACACCTTAGGCTATAATCCCGCTTGGATTCTTTCCGAGGACAATGAATTTATCCCCAAAACCAATATCGGGGAAAACGTGGTCTATCAGACCGATGTACGAGAAGATTTTAAGGAGTTGGAATCGGCCATCGTTACTGCTGTTTTGGAGTTTAAGAAGAAGATTTGATTAAAGCCATGCATTGGCCGGAGTCAATTTCTGCTTATTTCTAATATCAACTTAATGTAGCCTTCCCATCGTTAGCTGCTGGCTTTATTCCTCCAATCGTTTAAGTGTATCAATCGCATTCTGGTTTTCTGGATCTAATTCCAACGACTTCTTGTAGTTAGCAATAGCGTTTTTAATATCCTTATTGTAAAGATAAGCCAGGGCCAAACTATCATATAAATTTGCGGAATTTGGGTAGATATGTACAGCCAATAAAAAGACGTTTATACCTTGCTCCATCTTTCCAGCGTTAAATGATAACCGAAGGCCGAGGTTGTTTAACATACCTTCTTCAAGCTTAAGTGTTGGATGTTTCGCCTTTTCTTTTTTGTATAATGGGATTAAATCTCCATAACCCTGATGGAGCGCTAAATCATTAAAATCAAGTTCTTTTGTTAGTGATTTTTTCATTTTTTTCGAAATCAGGTTTTCGGGAATACTATTTTTAACAGGGCTATTTTCAATGAATTCCTTCGCGTCCGCTTCATTTTTCAAAGTGGCATTTAAAAATTGCAAGGTGTGTTGGGAAAGTAGTTTGTAGGACGCCATAATTTCAGCATCACTTTTATCTTGTCTTTTGTCTCTATATGAAAATAAAACACCAATAGAACCAAAATAGGAATGTGTTAGGTCGTGGAATTTGTAACTATAGACATTGCTATATTTTAAAGAATCGTACAGTTGGAATTTATAGTTCAACTCAGCAGGTATTTTATCGCTAGTCAAAACTTCTTCCGGAATATCTTTTTGAGCAAAATGGATATAAGGAATATCAAACCTATCTAAATTAAAGTAAGGTGATTTTTCCAAGACAGTGTAATTGTATCTTTCGGTCCCATCCAAACTTACTATTGCGCTTATGTTCTTATTTTTCATAACCGTAATTGCATTGGATAGTCCACCAAAACTAAAGCCCATAAGTGCTATTCTATCGAGGTCTATATATTCGTATGTATGAATTTCTTTTAAAAGAAATGCTACATCCCTAGATTGTGTTTCCATATCTTTTGTGGTACCCCCTTCTAACCATCTTGTATCTGTTCCTCTTGAAGGACTAGATATCACTACGAAACCATTACTTGCCAAATATTCGAATAATACAAAATTTTCAATTGATGAGGCTTGATAGCTTGGTGCATAGACTACGACCGGAAATTTTCCCTCTAAAAATTTGGCATTCGATAAGGCATTTACTTTTTCAGACAAGTGGGCTCTATTTTGCGGTGTATCCCCTAAGTCAGGAAACCAATCTAATACTAACTCGTTTGGCAAGTTTTTCGATTCTTCCTCTTCTTTTAAAATCTCCAAATAATCCAAAACTGTTAATTGATCATCGTCGCTATTTTTAATATTGGTCGGATACCATATACTAATGGGAATTGGTCTATTTATTAGTTGATTATTAAATTCATTTTCAACTATATAAATACGTGTGCTATCAATAGCTGTATAGTGTTTAAAACCTACATTGTAGGCCCCGTTTATTAGATTTATTTCCTTTAATGAGGTCTGTCCATTTACAAGACTTACTTGAAACAGAACCAAGATTACTAAAATTAGTGTTCTCATAGTTTTCCTATTTTCGTGCTTATTAATTTTTTAAGACATTAATTTCGCTAAAGTCAACATCAAGTAGGCTTTCTTGATCGAATGATATTCCCAATACATCTCTATTCGAATTGAAGTTAAACGTCAGATAACCGTCCGGTACTCTTACATCATACCAATCTACCTCAAATGTGTCAAAATGCCAATGTGCTAGCTTTCCCTTGAATATAGGAGAGTGGGAAAATGAAATCTCTAACTCTTTATTGTTGAGTAGTTCTATTTTAATATCGCCATACATTTTATCCGAGTATATTCCCGCAAAATTATTTAGTTCAACAGATGGTGATGTATTATCAATTCTTGTTTTGATTTTAGGTGCGCTATTTACTCTTTTATCTCTATATCCTTTTACCGTATCGTAAAAATCGAGGGATTTATCCTCAAATAGCTGTTCCAGTATTTTGGCTTTCAGTAAAAAGGAAGCTGGCTCTTTTGAAATATTTGTTAAGATGATAACCCCGATGTCCAAATCCTTTATCATGAAGATTTTTGCAGCCATTCCATCGATACCGCCACTATGTTCAATTAACTTATCATTATTTCTAGGTGTAACCCACCACCCAAAACCGTATGAAGTGAATTCATTACCAAATGGTGAGCCTTCAATAGGATATATAATTTGAGGTTTGAAAATTTCTTCGATTGTTTTTTTGCTTATAAGGGTATCTTGTTCAAAAACTCCATCATTGAGCAGTAGTTTCATGTAGCTAGTCATCTCATTAGCTGAAGAATATATGAAGCCTGCCGATGCGAGATTGTCTCCTTTTTCTTGATTTACGGGCGTTTTCTTGAAGTTTTCATTCCAAACGTGCGGGAAAGCTAAGTTCTTATTTGATTCTCTAACGGAAGAAATAGAAGTGCTATTTTTCATACCAAGTTTATCGAAGATTCTTTTTTTAAGAAAATCATCCCAACTTGTCCCGGTAACCTCGTTTACTATTTCTCCTGCAACGAGATACATTACATTTTGATACGCTGGTTTTTCTCGAAAACCTGATACCGGTTCTAAATATTTCAATTTTTTAATAATATCCTCTCTTGATAAGTCTGAATGATACCAGAGTGATCCTCCGCTAATCTCTTTAAGCCCACTCCTATGTGTAAGTAAGTCTCTAATAGTGAAATTTTCCGACGCATATGAATCGTACAGCTCAAAATATGGCAGATAGTCTTTTACCCTGTCATCCCAGTTTATTTTTCCTTCATCAACAAGTATTCCTAGGGTTAAGGCAGTGAAGGATTTAGAAATTGAACCGATACCAAAGATGGTATTTTCATCAACAGGTAAGTTTTTATTGATTTTTCTGGAGCCAAACCCTTTTGAATAAATAACCGAATCATTTTGTACAATACCGATCGAAAGACCGGTTACTTCAAAATCTTCCATCAGTTGACTAATGAATGGCTCAAGTGAGTCAAGCTGTACCTTCTGGGAATATAAATTAATGGTGATCCCGAATAGAAGCACCGAGCATAAAAGCTTCTTCATCACAAATTAAATTAGAATATTTCTACAAATTAAGGCTTATCTAGAATGATAAAATTGTACGAATGGAAACTAACCTATAAAAATAGCCACGCAATTTCTTTATTGGAATCTATATTTTTAAAAAAGAAACTAGGATTAATGTTGGTAAGTGATTTGAATTCTTTTATAAAATGGGACTGGTCGTAGAAAAGACTTTCATATGAAAGTTCTGTTAGATTATTTACCTTTTGAAAATCTAACAACGCCCTTCTGAATTTGTGAACCTTACGATATTCGGAGGGGGTTTTGCCAAGATTTTTTAAAAAGATTTTATTTAGGTATTGTCTTGAAATTTGGTGTTTTTTTGCAATTTCCGCAATGGTCCGTTCGCTTTCAATATCAGCAACTATGTTTTCTAGTCTATCCAATTCAACATTTTTAAGTTTAGATAACCAATAGCTTTCAAGTCGTTCAATTTGCTCCTCTTTGTTCACAATACCAAAGATGGATTGCATTTCCGTATTCAAATCATCAAATGGTTGAAAATCCATATAAAATCCATTAATAAGGTAATCTGAAAGATTTGCAACGAAACGATTAAGTCCAAGAGGTTTAAACTTGATGGTTATCTCATTGGTGGGTTCTTGATACACGACTTTAAAAGGCTTGTTAAACCTAACTACCAAATCTGTTACAATCTTTTTCTTTTTAGAAGGTGTTACAATAATTTTTTCTTCTCCTATTTTTACGTTTGAATTCTGAGTAGTGGTGACAAAGCATAAATTATATGGGAAAGTCAGATAATGAACTGGTAACTCTGATTCTCCTTTTGCCATAAAATAATAGCCATCGATATATTTTCTCAAAACTACATTTCTGGTCTTGTAATGCTGTATATTCATTTTTTTTTGCTTGCGGATAACTAAAGCGCTAAACGGAGTTTCGTTTAGGCTACAGAAATATAATAAAATTGAATAACTATAATTTGAGAATCTGGCCAATCTATCGCTGATGTACCTCATCTCTGGTCTTTTTTAATAGTTTCGCCAAATATCCGTTCTCAGGGTACTTAAGGTCAGTATAAATTCCACTCAATTTCAGAGATACTGCCTTGTATTCTTTTTTGCTGATTTGTATTACATTAACAAATTCTTTACTATATTTGTTGATATTTCATTTGTAGATAAACCCCAATTTTTAGGGTTTATCGTTTAACGATATATCATGGCCATAGGAAGCTATACATCAGAGAATCTTACCCAACCGCAGCTAAATTTGATGCTTTTGCTGGATGAGTATGAAATGGATATTTTTTCGCTGGAGGATATAAAAAAGCTTGTGCCCGAACAAGAAGAAGACGTTAACGAGCTTATCGAAAACCTAGTTCACAAAAAAGTATTTTCCCGAATCGAAAGGGGTAAATATTGCCGTGCAAACTTTAGGGATGAAAAAGTGATTGGAAGTTTTTTGGTGCCAGACGGTGCGATTGCCTATTGGTCGGCGCTCAACCTACACGGACTTACGGAACAATTCCCTAACACCATATTCATTCAGACCACAAAAATCAAGAGAGATAAGAAAGTCTTTGGTGTAGCATATAAATTCGTAACCATCGCCGAATATAAAAGGGACGGTATAACCAATGAAGGCTACGGTAATCATAGTTATGCCATAACCGACGTGGAGAAAACCATAGTCGACTGTTTCGACATACCAAAGTATTCAGGCGGGTATGCGGAACTGATAAGGGCTTTTTCCCAAGCCAAAATTTCTTCCGAAAAAATGATCCGCTACTGTAAAGCGATCGATAATATAGCGGTCACAAAAAGAATGGGTTTCTTGGCAGAACTATTTGAAAAACCAGGGATGAAAACATTTATTGCTTATACCCGTCAACAGGTCAAAGAAGCATATAATCCTTTTGACCCCCAAGGGCCGGACGCGGGAGATTATGAGCGGGATTGGCGACTACGCATGAATATCAGTAAAGAAGACTTACTTGGCATTGCCAACAAAATATACTGATGATATTGAAGCGCGAAATAGAAAAGCATGCAGAAGCAAATAGCGTTGCCAAGTCTACCGTGGACAAAGATTGGGTACTGGGCCATTTCATTGATGCCATTTTTTCCGTTCCGGAATGTAGGGAATCTTTAATTTTCAAAGGTGGTACTTGTTTACGGAAATGCTACTTTCTCGATTATCGGTTTAGCGAAGATTTGGATTTCACTTCCTCAAATCCAGATTTTGAATTGGACAAGAAAGTACTTGGCAAAATCGTTGATTTGATTACCAAACGTACCGGCATTCCGCTTCAAGTTCAGGAATTATCTCCCTTAAAATCCGAAAATAGGTTGATGGGCTATAAAGCCGTCGTCAAATTTTGGGGTGCCGATCATTCAAGAAATCAAGCACCTCCTCCTCCCGAACGATGGACTACCAGTATTAAAATCGAGATTATTCTTTTTGAACAGCTAGTTTTCCCATTAGAAATGAGGGAGGTACATCATCGCTATTCGGATAAACTATCCGAAGAACCTTTGACCGTGCCCTGCTATAGCATAAACGAAGTACTGGCCGAAAAACTTAGGGCGCTCATACAGCGCTCTTATACCGCTCCACGGGACTTTTATGATATTTGGTATTTGTCGGAAAATGTACCCGGTATCGACTGGACTGTTATAACCGAGGCCTTTCATAAAAAAATGGCGTTCAAAGGACTAACATTTACTGGAATCGATCAGATGATCAACGAAGAAAACGATAAACGTCTTAAAGCGGCTTGGGAAAATAGTCTCGCGCACCAGATACCAGAGAATAGTATGGTAGATTACGAAATAGTCAAGAAAGGAATCAATGTATTACTGAATCAAGTATTTTGAATGGTAGGTTGATGATTTCTAAATAGCTACCTTAATTCTTTAATACTTCCATAGCTTTTTTGACAACAGGGTCTTCCATTTTAATCAAATCGCATTTAGTATTACTTACTCGAAAATCTACCGGGGTCCCTACACCTTCATAACTTTCCATTTTAGTAGAATAGTAGCGTTGATTAGAAAGCGAGACCAACCAACCATTGGGCAATGTAAAACCATACATATCCGAATAGATACCTAATGTCCTTTCGCCTACTATGGTAACTTGGGGCAGCTCTCTCATAATCATAGCGAAAACATCCCCGGCACTTGCGGTCTGGTCATTTGTCAAGAGAATTAGGGGTTTTTTATAGGGCTTGCTTGCCGTTGGTTCGATATACCATTTTTCCAATGGCGTGTAATTATCGGTACCCGTTATCCTAGTTTGTTTGGAATGCCCGTGTATTTTCTTTTTAACAAATCGACCAGCAATCGCATAAGCGAACTCATCGTTACCACCAATATTCGTACGCACATCAAGAATTATGGCCTTGGAATTGTGCATTGTTTTTAATACTGAATCCAACAATTTACCTGCTAATTCGGCATCTTTCTCCATATCGTCGGATGTGGCATCGGATACGAAACATCTCCCAATTCTTATATAACCGTAGTTCTTGGACTTTGAGAAGTAAAACAGCTTTAAACCCCTGAATTCAGGACCAATAGATTGCATGGCTTCAAAGTGATAATCATAAAGGGTTTTATCCACGACGTGCCATAAAGAATCCCTTGAAGATTTTTCGGGAAATTCATTTAAGAACGGAGATGGTTTTTCGGCGGTGAATTCCTTTATACCTGGAATTATAAGATTGATATGGTCGTCGTTGAAAGGGGCCAGCATTTGCGATAAAATTGAGAAAAGACTATCCTCTTTTGTCGTAGAATCGACCTTAGCTCTATATTTTTCATAAGAAGACTTCCAATCGACATTTCTTAATTCAAAAAAGGCATAATTGTCCTCAAAGGTCTGCCAGAGCGTTTCGAATATCTTTTCTGGCATTGATACCGTAGTATCTTTAATTTTAGAAACTGGGTTTTGAGCAAACGACGCAACACAAAAGGATAATGCTAGAAATAGGATTATTTTTTTCATAAGTTTTATTTATTAGTGTTTAATTTTCCATTGCGGAAGAATGATTCCAAACTTGAAAATAGTTCATTGGATCTATTACAATTTGTTAGAAATACCCAGCCTGATTTATTCTCTCTGTACATGATAAAGTAGGATTGATAATCCCCGTTACTACCGGTGTGCATATATCTGGTGCCATATGGTGTTTTCTTTATGCCGATTCCAAGTCCCCAATCATCGGTGTCGTCCCAATCATCCACGTACGATTGAACTTTGAACATCTCTTCAAAAGAATTATTTTCCAGACCTTCTTCATTCATAAGACCTATAATGAAATTGGCATAAGAAACAGCATTTGTCCGTAGTCCCCCAGCCGCACCGAATCCGTTGATTTTTTTGAGTGTCTGCGGTTCGTTCGCACGATTGTCGTCTTTTTGAATATAACCTGTGGCCCTATGTTTTTTTATAAAATCGTTCCAATCGAAGTAGGAATGCTTCATTTTTAAGGGCTCTGCCATTTCTTTCCGATAAATCCGTGCCAAGCCCGTATGGTCTGTTTTCAATAGATGAGCAAGGACATCTACGAGATACTGATATGCTTCTCCCGAATAGGAAAACTTTGTGCCTGGTTGGAACATTATGTAGGTATGCCCCTCGGGTACGTTCATACTCGGGTCTGGAGGTCGGTTGGAATGCCAGTTCGGAAGACCCGTAGTATGGGATAAAACCATCCTGGCGGTAAATAGCTTATAGCGGTCATCATACTCCAAGTCTTTTAATGGAAGAATTTTGTAGAGCGGTTCATCCAAATCTATAATACCTTTCTCTACCTGCTGCATTACGAAATATGCAAATACAGGTTTACTCAGAGAAGCAGCTTCGAACATTGTAAGTTCATCAACCTTGCTTTTGGTTTCCAGATCTGAATATCCTAGCTCACGGTGCAGTACAATTTTTCCGTCATTGATAAATGCTATTGATAGTCCTGGCATATTGACAGAATCCATTTGTTTTTTAAGTAGAGAATCTATTTTGAACGAACTTATTTTTTCTCCGTTCAAGGCAATGACTTGAGAAGTTGTTCCGCAACCGGACATCAGGCTGAACAGAAACAAGAATATTCCAAATATCGATAAATGCTTCATTTGTATATTAACTTACTTCAGCAAACATATAAAGCGAAGAAAGAAAAAAATAGTATGGATTTAGCCGCGAGGTAATAACTTGCGTTAGGAAGCTTTATATAAATTGGGAGAAACACCTATAAACTGCTTGAAGGTGCGTGTAAAATGGCTTTGGTCAAAGAAACCACAATCTAGCGCTATTTCACATAAGGAAAGTTGAGATGAAGTAATTAGCGGCAGAGCTTTTTCGACCATCAACTTTCTTTTATACTGACCAAGTGTACAATTGAAATAAATCGGAAATTTCTTTGAAAGGGTTACGGGATGTACTTTACATATATAGGACAACTCATTTAGTGTGAGTTTTGTTCCAGAGCTACTGCGCAAGTATTCATCTAAAGTATTCAACCAAATTGGGTTACTGTCTTCCGTTCGACGGGTAAACTTTGGAATTGTCAATTGTAGAAAAAGCATTTCTATGGAAAGGTCCGAAAAAGAATCGTTTGCTATCATTTCACGATAAATCTTCATTAACAGGAATTTTGACTCCGGATTCTTGTAAACAGCTGATTTCATCTCATCGTTCGATAAACGATAAAGTCTGAGAAAGCTCTCATCAAATTCCAAATTTACCCTGGTTGAATTCTTGACCACTTTCGTAACTTGATGTTTCTCGCCTGAATCATAATACGTAACATTTCCGGGCAATAATTCATAGTCAGACTTTTTCCTTTCTACGCATCCACCATTCATCATAAAACTGAAATGAGCGTTTTCATGCTCATGCAGTTTGTCATTATAGTTTTCTGTACCATAATGCGTTATGCTGGCAATATAATTCTCGCCACACCTTGAATGAAGTATGTTACCTGAATACACTCCTCTGTACATTGCCTCCTTAATCATATTGACCTAATAATATTTTACAGCGATGGAAATTTTTGCTACTTACAATTAAAGATAACATTTATGAATTAGTGTTACACCAAAAGGAATTGACCATTGCCCAAAAGGCCGATTAAAAGAATAAAAATAGGGAGTATTTGTTGTTACAATTAAAGGCCGTTTTATAGGACTATTCAATTACTTCGGCATAAAAAAGGTTTTTCAGTTCCATTTGTTATTCCTTCTAGCAATTTCGGTAATTAACCTTACATGGAACTATTATTCAGTATCCAAAAAAACCGTTAAAGCCTATATTTGACCTCAAATAAACATACCCTTTCGTTTGGTAAAGTCCGTAAACTCATCCTTAAACCCATTGAACATTTCCTCTTCTTTATAACCACTTCCACCTAATAGCGCACTAAACGCGTACAAGCCTTTTCTTAAGATAGCAGCGTGTTGATAACTGATTTTTTGATTAGAGACTTCTACTATTTTTTCCCGCAAACCATTTGCCAAGTGGTGTTCCATTGCCTGATTACTCAAATTTGGCCGAACATTTTGATGAACCATGGCATAAGCCGCTTTGTCGTACAACCCTTTCTCGACCAAATAACCAAACCATAAGTTGTTGAGCTTGTCCCGACCTTGCTCTGCTATATTCTCGATACTATGCTGTTGTTCTGAAAGAACCTTATCCAAATTCTTGATTGAACTCAAATATGCCTGTGTTTTTGGGGCAAGAGGAATACTTACAGGCAGCTTGGAATATACGGATCGAACATAAATTTTATCATGGTTTCGCTCAAAATAAAACCCTTTGGCATTGAACAATTTGATATAATCCACGGGCGATTTTTCATAAGTACTATGAGAACGTTCCGAAGTTTTGAGGTAGGCTTTTAAGCTTTCCCTTTCAAATTGCTCCCTGTACGTGTCGGTCATAGAATCATACAATTCAGGTAACAGCAAAGGCAAGAAAAAAGAGCTAGCATTCAAGTCGTCATCCTTTTTAACGACTTCTTCGACAAGCATTTTCAGTACTTTCTCATTTTGCCGGACAGAACCGGTAGAAATATAGGCCTCGTTATTTTCTTGAAGCTTAAAATCATGTAATGACAGCGTAACGTAGTGTGCATTGGAGTTTCGGAAGGATACTTTTTCGCCGTCATATTTTAGTCCCAAGCTCTGCACTAGATAAAATGGAACGCTATTGTTCTTATTTGTATCGAACACACCATTCTCAAGCACCATTTTTAGCAATGAAACTCGACTTTCTAGTGTTGTGATTTCTTTTTTTGTTTCCGTTTCGCTCAGGTCTTGTCGAACGCCCTTAAATTGTTCTTGTAACACTTTTAAAACCGTTTTACCGTTGTTCTTATCCGAGTAGTGGTCTAGAAAGGAAAAGCGTTCCGATTTTGCGATATAGGGCAGTATATCCTTGAGGTTTTTGGTCATTACCGACTCCGACAGCAATAAATCACTTTTGTTAGAATCCAGATAGGATTCATAAAACGCATTTTTGATTAACTTTTGTGTTTCTAGAACAAATTGTTTGCTTTCAGCGGCTATGACTGTTTTTTTTGATTCCGAATCGGACATTTTTAAATAGTTGTTCAAATCGCTCTGGAAAGGTTTTTTGGATACCCTAAAAACATAACCTGATTTATCATGAATGACAATATCTTTCAGTTCCTCTTTCTTTCCATAAAGCAGCTCACAATCGATATTTTGATAGGATTTCAATACATCGGGCACATCTTCCTGGTCAATGCTTTTGAATAGGTTGAATGTAGTTGCCAATTGTTTTTCCAACCGCTTTTTATGCATCGGCAAAAGTTTCGATTTTTTGTTCCTCTCAAAGATGGCCTCCAGTTTAGGTCCGCTCAATTTTGGGTGCACGGTAGATCCATTGATAAATTGGGTCTTATACTGTTTTTGGTTATCGATACCATAGGCCACCCCTACCCTTCCGTTTTCATTGGTTATGGTGCTGACCACAATATGGTACGGCCGTACCAAAAGCGCCAGTTCGTCAAAACTTCTGACCTTATGCTTTTGAAGGGTGCTATTTAGCACATCTTGCAGATAAAATTTTGTGCCGTTTGTCTCGTCGCTACTAAATTGTTGTTCGGGCAGTCGGTATTGCGGCAGCTCACGATAGGATTTTGTTTCCGGGGATGGGGAAAGTCCATAACCCTTTTCCAGAAATCGCTGAGTGGCCACATTTCTTCGGTGGTCAAAAGAAAGGTTTATCATTTGGCCATCCTCCTTGACGGTCGTAGAGACGATATGTACATGTTCATGGATGGTATCGTTATGTCGTACTACGACATAGGGCTGTTCTCCATAGCCCATTTCATGCATATAATCTTGCGCCAACGTATTGAAGGTTTTATCGTCAAGATGCTCCCCATGGGGCAAGTTGAGCGTGATATGCACGTACCGACTAGCAGACGAATGGCGTTGGCCTTGAAAATGTAGCACGTCTGTGAAAAACTTCTCGGATATGCTCTGGGACAGGGTATTTTGAAAGCCTAAAGTGATGCTCCCCTCCTTTCCGAAGACATAATTAAGTACCCCATGTACAGTTTCACGATATAGAATACGCCCAATCATTTAGTATATTTTTTCATTCAAAAGTGTCACGATTTTACCCAAAAGTTCATTTGATTTTTCAATTTCTGCATCCAATTTTGCTGATGGACTCCGCAAGTTTTTAGAGCGAGCAACTGCTGTTAATTGATTGATATTGACCCCTATTTTGTTGATTTGAAAGACAAGATTGGCGGATAAATCAGGTAATTTCTGGTTATCCGCAGTCTCTTTATTCAAAATCAACCGTCTTAAAAACGGGCCGATGACACCTCTTTTGGTATAATCGAGATTATAAGATCTTAATATTTCCTTTACTTGGAGCAACTCGGTATTATTGAACCTCAACATAATCCTGTTTTCCCGCTTTTTGTCGCCTAATGCCTTCCTTCCTCCTTTATTTAACGCCATAATTCTCCGGTTTTACCGTTTTCACTTCGCAAGAAGTAGTAAGTTTTAAGCAGCTTAAAACATAACTTGCAAAATTCTTCGAATTTAAATATAACGAATTATTATATAAAAGTAAATGGTATTTAATAATACGTTTATCGCTATTTACTAAATCACGATTAAATCTTGATAACAAGCAACACATACATGATAATTCTTCCATCATCGGGATAAAACTTGGATACAACTAATAGTTTCTTTTAAGCATATACACATGATGTCACTGCAATTCACGAAATCAAAATAGAAACATAGATAACCGTGGGTGGGCAGAAAAAGAGCATGAGGCCTTTTTGCCCCATGTGCTTTTGAGCGGTCCCGAGGATGCGAAGGGTGCCGATAGGCTTCCTTGGTTTCCGCAGGGGCGTTGCTTTTGTATCGACTATCTACCTCAAATCAGCCTATCCTTAAAAAAAGTAATTGTTGCGAATCAGCTTCCAAGGAAACGTGATTCAAAAACCATTTTTTAGCTATTATTTTCGCCAAAAGCAATAAAAATATTATCACCGTAAATCCATATAGAACCACCTTCATTTGCCATTTCAGACCATTTTAATCCATATCATAACAAACGATAAATTAATTTATAAATCATTCATTATTAATTTATTATGTGTTTATATTTAATCAATAGCTGCTTAATTATTTCAACAGTTGCAAACGGATTTAATTAGGTAATTAATTAAGTAGCTACGTAATTATTGACTTAAATAACCCGTTAAATATGGAAACAAAGATTATTAGTATCGTTGGGGAAAAAGGAGGCATCGGAAAAACCACCCTGAACATTATTTTAGCCTCGGAACTCCAATATGCCAGAGGCCATAAAGTAGTGCTTTTGGATGTAGACAATCCGCAGTACTCGATTTATGAAAAAAGACAACGCGAACTTGAACTTTTAGATGACGATGAACAAGAGGTTAAGAAACTATACCCGATTGAACGAGTAACATTGGAAACCATCCAAGATACTATTTTGAAATACTACGGTCTCGTCGATTTTATCATCATGGACCTTCCTGGAAGCCTGAACGTTGAAATGGTAAGGGGACTTCTGTATATTGAGCATGTGTTCATTCCCTTTGGTCATGACGAATTGGAAATCGATAGTACTTCTAATTTCTATTTGACCCTGAAGCACAATTTTTTGGAAAATGACGAACGGGTATTGCAAAGCATACACCTTTTCTTCAACAAGTATAAACTAGTTAGAAAAAATGTGTTTTCCATTTTAAGACAGCAATTCACGGATGCCAACTTACCCCTTATGCAAAGCGTTGTCAAGGATAAGACTATCTATAAGGAACAATACCGGAATACGCTCTATCCCATACCCCAAGGTAAAGAATGGGGAAATAAAGAGCTTAGACCATTTTTTGAAGAAATCATGCAACTATTGAACTAATACAAAAAAAACGATGGCAAAACAGAAGAAAATAAACACACTCGACTTGATCCAGCAAATGGCCAAGAAAAACAAAGAATCCCTGAATACC
Source organism: Maribacter sp. 4G9 (assembly GCF_002742265.1). GTDB lineage: Bacteria > Bacteroidota > Bacteroidia > Flavobacteriales > Flavobacteriaceae > Maribacter. Next base: position 32,549 of record NZ_MDGL01000098.1, on the reverse strand, counting down.
GTGGAGCATATAAAGGAACAACGTTCCCCAAAAGCCAATGTATCAGGCATAAAACAACATTTTGAATCAAAAAGCGTTACAAAAGAGACCCAAATTCCTTTAATCGAGGATACATCATTATCGGAGGCCAAAAGTCAAGTAATACAAGAGACGGGCGCTCTAAAACAATTGATGGTCTTGTTGAATGCGGAAACTTTCAGGGACGATAAGGATACATTCACATTATCCTTGAGCGGAACTTGTTTAGGTTTATACGAAAAGTTGGCTACGGGAGCTTCCTATAAAATGGGCATAAAAACCTCAAGAAACGACTTGATTCGAAAAGTTTTGGAAGATTTCATAAGCAAAAAGTTCGCGAAAGCGATTAAGGAAATTGATTTAAAAGAAACAAAAAGTTGAACTCAAATTGGAACATAATCTTATATATATTGGGCGGCCTAGCCGTTTTATGGTATGGCTATGTCCTATGGGTTCTGTTTAATGAGAAAAAAACAAAAACAAAAAAACATTCAAAAATATTTGCTTATTTGCGTTTAAATAATAAATTTGCTTTTAAATCAACTGACGGACAGACTGATTTAGAAGCTGTACTCAACCAGATGTCGGAAGTGGAAGATACTTCAGAATTACTGGAAGCTTTTAAAGAGGGTTCATCGGATGATGATTCAAATTCCATAACTCGCAAAAAGCATGAAAAACTCAAAGTTATTCGTGACGAAGAACCGTCCGAAGAAAAACCGAATCCCGAAGCTTAAGTCTCTTTTTCTTTTCCTACTACTCTTCTTTCTACATCTTTACTCCTATAGTCAATTCGACCAGCTACTTCAAGAAGCCCAAGAATTCAGGAACAATTCTAAAAGTCTTGCACAAGAAATTGTCAGCATCATAAAAATAATTGCAAGCGTTGCAGTAGGTATAACCGCTTTGACCTATTTGTACATCCGAAATCAGAATAGCGATTTGGCAGATAGACTAGGCAAGGTAATTATTGGCATCGCTATTTTTTATGCCCTGCTTTCCGTAGGCGAAGCTATTGGTAATATTTAATAGCACTGCCTTATGGAAAATAATCATATACCCTTAAACAAGGGATTGCAAAAGGATGTCCTATACAAAGGTCTCAAGGCAAAATATATCCTTTACCTGATCTATTTAAGTTTGGCAACAATCATGCTCGGCCTAATTCTATCGACTTTTATCCCCATGTTGATAGCGCTGGTACTAACCGTAGGGGTTATCACCTTCGTATTCTTGATCCTTCTGTTCTATTCTAGAACTTATGGAGCCAATGGCTTTGTGAAGAAACTGGCAGATGCCTCCAAACCAGATTCCATTAAAGTATCCAATCCATTTGAAAACTTATTGTTATGGAAAAACAGGTAGCACTTTGGGATGCATTCCCTATCTATGGATATGAACGGCATGCTTTGATTGCCAAGGAAAAAGGCTGCGTAACGATTCCATTACAACTGGAACTTCCAGAGGTATTCACGTTGGATGCAAGGGAATACGGAATGCTGCAAGAGTTGTTCTTCAATATCATCAATATTCTAGGGGCGAATAGATTGTTGCACCGTCAGGATTTCTTCCTTCAGGACACTTACGCACCGATTTTAAAGAGGCTGCAAGGGGATATGTTGGAACGGGCCAATGAAGAATATTTTGAAGGCCGTCCTTATTTGCTCGGCACGCATTACTTATATATCAGTGCTGTACCCAAAAATTATATCAAGTACAGTTCTAAACGGGCAAATTCGTTTTTAGGCAAAAACAGAGATTCTTTCCTAAACAATAGTGTTCCCGAAGATTTCATTGATGGCACGATGTTGGTTGATTTTGAAAGTCAGGTAGAAAACGTCAACAGTCTTATCAATTCGTCAGGCCTCATCAGTTCAGAAATTTTAGACTATGATGAACTGTTTTCCACGAATGGACTTTATGCAAAGTATTTCGGCCTAAAAGAAGAGAATTCAAACCTTACAGACGTTGATTTCAGCAATAATACCATCCATGTCGGAAATAAAGAAGCCCAATTTTTTACGCTGGAAAACTTAGATCAGTTTACCAAAGACCATATCGGTACACATGAACTTTATGGCAAGTTTACGACCCGGCATAACCGTTTCCCTATCGGGAACCTTTTTTCCTTGGGTTTCAAAGTCCCTCATGAGCATATCATCAACCAATATATCTACATCCCTGATCAGCAAAAAGCACTATCTAACCTGCGGAAAAAAGCAAAAAGCTTTCAGCGGTTCGGTGGTGGAAAGAAAGACGACAGCAATTCCATTTATGCTAATCAGATTTATGACTATACCAAAGACGTTCTCGAAAACCATAAGGAAACGGTCTTTTATCATTTGAACGTATTAGGCTTTGAGGATGAACCCAACAGGCAAAGGCAAATGGAGAACGCGGTTTCTTCTGCGTTCAAAAAATTGAAGATAAATGCGAAGCGAAACACAATAGATCGTAAAAATCTGTTCTTTGCAGGCGTACCCGGTAATGCTATTGGAATTTCATCGGATATGTATATGCCCATGCCCAGCGACATGGCCTCTTCCCTACTCTACTTTGAAGGTGGTTATAAAGATTCCAGCATAACAATTGGTGGGGTTCGTCTGGTTGATCGGATTTCAGGTAGGCCATTATCCGTTAGCGTTTACAAAGAACCAGAAGAAAAAGATTGGATTTTTAATCGTGGCATTTTAATCGTATCAGGGTCTGGCGGTGGAAAATCCTATTTGGCCAACCACTATTTTGCTTCTGAGCTAAGACAAGGTGGCGAGGCTATCATCATGGAAGATGGCAATTCGTATGATAAATTGACCGAGGTATTCGGAGGTGTCATTTTACAACATGATGACAAAATGCCCTTTACTTTCAATCCGTTTGCATTGGATAGGCATGATTTTCTGGAAAACGGCAGTAACGGAAAAGCTTTAACGGAAGGTAAATTGCTACATCTCGTTACCCTATTAAAACTTATTACCGGTAATAAAAACAATGCAAACAGTTTAGAGGTCACAAATACCGTTCTAGAGATTTTAATAATCGGTTATTATGACACGATGTGGTCAAATAATAATCAAGACCATAAGTTCAACACATTTTTCGAGTACTGTAAGCATAACATCATAGCTTTTACAGGAGCAAAACAGATTCCAAAGGAACAATTCGACCCCAACGTGTTCCTATTCCTTTTGGAAAAATATTATGCAGACGGCCCAAGGGGCAAACTATTGAACAAAAAGGACGACAGGATTACCAGTCTTAGCGATGAAAAAGTGGTCTATTTCAAATTGGGAAAACTTATAGACAACGAGTTGCTATTTCCGATTACCGCCCTCATGATAATGGAAATTTTCAATAAGAAGATGCATGACCCCACTAAACTATCCATTAATAAAATACTGGCGGTAGATGAAGCATGGAAAGCATTGGTTCGGCCCGAATTGGTGCACTATTTCAATAGTCAATCGAGAATGGCCCGAAAGCTAGGAGGTCAGCCTATTTTCATTTCACAAAAGGTAGATGATTTTATTTCTTCCGAAATCATAAAGAATGCCATTGTGGTCAATTCGCATATTAAGGTTTTCCTGGATATGCGGGACTTTGCCCAATCCTTCGATAAGATACAGGCCATTATGGGGTTGGGGGAAAAGCAAAAACAACTCATCCTTTCCATTAATAAAAACATATCAAAGGATAAAAAATTCCGTGAGGTCGCCTTTTGTTGGATGGATAAAGTAAAGGTTTACGGCGTGGAAACCTCCTTGGAAGAAAAATGTATTTACGAAACGAACCCTACCGAAAGTTCAAAAATCAGGAAACTATTCACAAACAATCATAACAATTGGGAATTAGCTGCAAAGGCATATGCCTATGAAAGTTCCCTTAAAAATCAAAACACATGAAAAGAACACTAAGTATGCTAATAATGCTGATTCCATTACTTGCTATTTCCCAAATTCCCGTAACGGATGCTGCAACAAATGCAAGCATCGGCATGGTAAACAGTCAATTGACGAGCATAAACATCCAGCTAAAAGCGGTAAACAAAAACTTGGGACGATTGATTAACCTAATGGAGAAGAACAACAATAACAACAGGAAGGCCAAGGAAATTCTAAAGGAGGAACTTGAGGCCAAAAAGAAGGCTCCCGATTATGTGATGAAATCGACAGACGTAAGCATGACCCTTGATTTAAAGGATAGAATTCTAGAAGCTTATCGAACATCAAAAAACACTATTCAAGAACTGGAATATCTTGAAAGGGACGAAATTCAAGAATTTACATTGTACACAGCTAATGCAATCTTAGAGTCCAAAAACCTTTTCAGACAATGCAACGATATTATCAAAACAAAATCCATAATTCTACCCGAAGAACGCCTTAAAAAAGTAAATGGCATCAATACTAAACTAGAACAGTTGCTCGATGGATTGATTACCTATAACAACAAACTCTCACAAATCAGCGCGTTTCGTGAGGCAAGAAAATCACTCATCAATATGAACAAAAATTAAAAATATTCCATGCAACTAACCGATAAAGGAATACGGGAAACGGTCAACGATATCTTCGACCAATATATTTTGGATGCCTACAACGTCGTAGATCCCATGATAGAGATCGGGCAGGTCTTTGCATGCATCGGTATCTGCTTAGTCGGTCTTTCTGTTATTCTAAACAAGGATAAGCGAACGGATATCATAGCACATTTGCGCTGGGTGCCCTTGGCCTTTGTCCTTTTTACCTACAGGGCGCTGACCAGAACCATTCTTGAATTTTATCAAGGTATCGGTACTTCCTTGAAAGCCAATGACATTACATGGGATGTGCTACAGATGAAGATTATGATTGCTCAGGGCAAAGCCATGACCGACTATAGCATATCATGGTTACTACTAAAAGCCGATCCGGAAGCGTTACAAGCATTGATTTTAAGCTCGATTACCTCTGGTGTCGTGATGATTGCATCGGTAATATCCGCAGTTGTCTTTATCGGTATCAAAGCCATGTCGGTAATTTATCTTTTCGTCCTTATCATATTTGGGCCATTGAATATCGGGCTATCCTTCATTCCCATATTCAGTGGCATGTGGAAGGCTTGGTTGCAAAAGTTCATGAGTGTTTGTCTGTGGATTCCCATGCTGTACCTGATTGATAATTTTATGCTTCATGTTTTGGACAAGCTCATCAGTTCATTGTTGCAGGGCGGAGAGGTCAATTTGGGATTGGTACTAACAAGTGCACTTTTGATTTTAATGAATGTCTTTGTGTATCTCAAAGCTCCTGTATTATCAAATTTTATAGTACAGGGAATCAATGTAAGTGCAAATCAGTTAAAGGATCGAACAAAACACTATGCCAAAAAAGCGGCTCAAACGGCAATCGATGTAAAGACGGGAGGAGCTACAAAAGGAGTAAGAACATTGGTACAATAATCCTTTTAACGATGATAACGGATGTTAAACGAACACAATAAAACAGATGGACGGTAATTATAAGATTTTCAACGATTTAAATAAGATTCGTGCCAATAGCAACAGGGTTCTTTATCTATCTTTAGTTCTTACGGTAGGTTGTACTTTGTTCAATATTTACTTTGGATACCGAACGAACGAAAGTGCAAAAAACCGTTTTTATTTGCTTGACAACGGACAGAAATTGGCCGCTGTGCGCATAAACGACCCCAAACGTGCGCTTGACATATTGTGCGAGGGACATCTGAAAAATTTCCATGAGCTGTTCTTCTCACTTGAACCTGATCTACGATTTATCAAAAGGAATATAGAGGGCAAGGCACTCTATATGATAGACCATTCCGGTAAGCGGTTGTACAATCGCCTGTTGGATCAAAATTATTATGAGGATGTAGCCAAGAGCGATTATTCTATTGAAGTAGAGCAAGATTCGCTGTATATAGACTACTCCGCATATCCCTTTGCCTTTAGGTTTATGGGAAAACAAAAAATACGCAAGAACGAGCAAACTGAATATCGGAATTTGGTAACAAGCGGTTATATTCTGGAGACCAAATCGACCCCAAACAATTTGAACGGGCTCAAGATTATCAGGTTTCATGTTCTCGAAAACAACGACCTATAATGAAACTTGACTTGGACACATTCAATCTCTGGATAAAAAGGCACAAGCTCTTCGCCTTTTCTGCTCCTATCATCGTGTTCTTAATGGTCTATTTCCTTGTGAACAGTATTAGTTCATTCGGGCAAAAAAGTAAGACTTTGGTGGAAGACGGCGGCTATAACGAAAACCTTCCGGGTCAAGAGAACGAAATGGAGATTGAAAAACCGAACGAACTATACAAAAAACAGCAACAGGATTCATTGGAGCGTTTGCGAAATAACGGAACGTTAAAAAATATTGTAGAAACCAAAAGACGAAATGATTCTTTGGAACAGGTCCTGGAAGAGCTAAACGCCTTCTCCTTCGATGACGAACAATCGATACGAACAACTGAAATTCCTGCTATCCCAGAAAAAGAACTAATCGCTGATCCAAAGTCGGTATTTCAGGAAAAATTGGAATATCGGAAACTCATGATGGAGGCTCGCGATGAGCGCCTTTCTCGAAGTCAGGATTATTCCGCGCCTTATGAAGAATCTTCAAACAAACTCTCAGCTAATTCAATTTCCCTTAATGCGGCCATCTACCGTGACCAATTCATTCTTCCAGGCAATCGGGTAACGTTGATTTTAAAAGAAGATACCTATTACAACGGAAAGCGATTCCCAAAGAACACGTTTGTTTACGCAACTTCCAACATACAAGGTTCACGGATATTGTTGGAGGTAACCAATATTAACAACGTGAAAATGTCATTGACAGCGGTGGATCAAGAAGATGGAATGACGGGTTTGCACAATGAAAGAGCCGGGGAATTAATGCAAGAGTTTGTGACCGCTGTTCAACGCGAGGGCACGGATGAACTTTCAGAAGCTGTGGGAGATGTAACGGATTTGCCGTTGGCTAGAAATCTAGTACGGTCATTTGGAAACTTCTTTACAAAGAAAAAATACAAGCAAAGGGATAAGATACTATTGGTCAATGGCGACCGTGTGTTTTTGACAGCAAAAAAATGAATATGATGACAAGGAATCTATTGTACTTTTCATTTCTAGTTTCCGCATTCTCGTTATGTGGACAAAAGTTTAGTGATACGCTACAAATATCAAAGGATTACAAAACCATTCTGATTTTTCCAGAGAATATCTCGGAAAGCAGTATTGGAAATGATTTTGGTTTTATCGTTGACTTACCGAGAACCGAAGGTGGCAAGTATAGCGGTAGAATATTAAAACTATACTATGATGAACTTGCCCCTGAGAAAGAGAATAGAACTAACTATTTGGTCATTACGGAATCTGGTAACGTTTATGATTTCCTGATTGAGTTGGTCGAGGTTCCCGATAAGACAACATGGTACATCGCTCCGGAAATGGCGATTAAAAATATTGACGGAAATCCCGTTAGAAAAACTCCAATGCCTATCGTGCAAAAGGATGTTTTGAAAGAAGAAGAAATAAATACAGCTTATAATACCAAAAAGTCTCCCGATAAATCGGCTGATAATTCCATAGACAGGGCAACCAAAGAACTATACATAAAAGACCCAATGGAATACTATCGTCTACGCTGTTATTATATGCAGTTCGATAAAGCGAAAATCAGCAGGTATTTTTCAAGATTGGATAATGTATTCCTTTGGTTGAAAGGAGTGTATTACAATGAAGATGAACTCTATTTTCAGTACCGGATCGAGAACAAAGAGGGATTGGATTTGGATATCAATTTCATCAAACACCAAATGGCCACAAACTACAAAAACAGCAGTAGTAACCAAAAGCTGGGCCTGGAACCGGTCTTTGTCTACAAACAGCCCAAAACGGTTGCCGGTAAAAGTGAAAACCACTTCGTAATCGTATTCAAAAAATTTGCTTTGGACGAGAAAAAAGAGGTCGTCGTAGAATTGGACGAAGAATCCGGCAACCGCAACCTTTCATTAAAAATCGGGCACGAAATCATTAACAACCCCATACACTTCTAACAGATGAAAATCAAGATAACAATACTGGTAGTTTTCATTTCAACTTTGGCCTATTCCCAGAGCGGAAATTATGCATCTTCAGTAGGATTAAGTGGCGGTTATGCAGAAGACGGTTTTGGAATCTTGGCCACTTACAACTACCATCTGAACCGAAATCGATACGCACAATTAAGTGTATTTGCCGCCATTGCCGAGGATAAGGGGTCCTTCGATATTCCCTATAACATATTTACGGTGCAGCCTGGGTATTTCATTAAGGTTTGGGAACAAAAGAACTTTAAAAAATACGCTATCAATGTCGGCGGAGGAGGTATAATCGGTTATGAAGTAATCAATAACGGAAATAGTCTTCTAGAAACGGGTGCGATTATCGACGCAAAAAGCCAGTTTATCTATGGCGTGTTCGTCGGCCTTGAAGGAGAAATAACGCTTAGCAACGACTTTTCCCTTTTAATAAAAGCAAACGAATATTATCATATTAATAGTGATGTTGGCCAATTCTACCCCTATGCCGGATTGGGCCTTAGATATTTCCTGTTTTAAATCATTTGAAAATGAAAAAATTAACACGACAAACCCGATTTTCGATTGCATTCGTCCTCGCGTTCTTCGTTCTTATACTGGCTTGCAGTAAAGATTTTGAAGACGTGATTCTGGATGATTTCGATTTTAGCTTTACAGGCGAAAATGCGGAAGAAAGCTTTTTGTTCGAAAGTACTCGTACTTCATTTTCTTTGGTTCCCGAAAAGGAAATTACTACCGTCACTTATTTTATGAAGTATGCGACTACCAATAGCAAGGGATATTTTTTGAATATGGAAGGCGATACCATTCGTGCAAATGACACCTTGAACATTACCGACCGTAATTGGAACTATAATTATGTGGCCATTGATACAGGATCACATAAAGTGAAGTTTTTGGCATGGGACTCCAATAAAAACCAGAAAGAACTGGCGTTAACCTACAATGCAAAATATGCCAGCTTTAGCTTTTTGCTCAACAAAGGGGTCAATGACTTTATTATCAATTCCAAAAACCCCGTGAGTGCAACGCTGTTGAGGGATAAGGAAACCGAAGACCCTGACAACAAAGGGGACTTTGAAGTTACCTATCAAATAGAAAATGGTACCGGAAAGTTATATTTAGGCAACGAGTTATTTGATGCGGGAAAACCGTTCTCCTTGCCCAAAGGTATTTCCGAACTTGAATACCTCCCTGAAACTTTAGGAGAGCATAAACTTACCGTAACGGCCAAAGCTCCCGATGGAGCGACTTTGATCGAAGAATTGCTCTTGAATGTACTTAACTTGGATTTTACCATCAATTCCACGGCATCATCGACCCAAGTAGAATTGGATACCAATTTGGCCATTGCTATCGATTTAAAAACTCAAGACGAAGATTCCGAGGTGAAATATGAAATATCGCACTCCTTTTCGTCAACAAGCGATGGTGCGGGAACAGTCAGGGACCACAACGGCGGGGTCATGGAACCTGGCCAATATAGAACTATTGTACCAAACTCCTATAATTATACGTTTACCAGTACCGAGTTGGGCAAGCGGAAAATATTTTTTGACATACGTGATTCCAACGGTCAAATAAAACAGGATAGCGTCGAGATTGAAGTCGCTAACATTCCGTTTACGTTTTCCGGTAATTCGGAGAGCAATTCCGTTTTTGTGAACGAACGTACTCAATTCAATTTCAATATCAAATCCAACGGTAATACCGAGAACATCGATTACAATATATCCTATGAGATTTTGGAAGGAAATGGAAGAATAGCAGGTATTAACGGCAACACCTTACAGAATTCAACTGAGTATCCGGTTGAACTAGGCAATTTTGCGCTTTTTTATTATCCCGAAAGTCTAGGTTCACATCAAGTTTCGTTCATCGTTACGGACAATTATGGTCAGGAAGTTGGCCCTGTTTTAATCGATTTGGAGACCAAACAGAATGATTTCACGGTCAGTATTACACCTTCAAAAACATCTGAATTTGCGAATATCCCAGTAAACGTAATTATCGATATCGATGAAATTCCGGAGGGAACTAACGATAGCTACGAGGCTTTCTATTCATCTGGAAGAAACAGTTCGCTTAGGGTCAATGGTACGGAGTACGGCCCCGGGGAGAAATTCCAGCTAAGCCCCAATAATAACAATGTCGTCTATACAGGAACAGAAGCGGGTCAGCACGATATAGTACTGAGCGTGGAGTCCAGTGCCAATGTGACCCATACGGCTAACACGACCATAAACTATAATCAGATAGATTTTCTATTTACCGGCGGAAGTCAAAAATCGGATATTTCCGTTGGCGAGATAACTTCCCTGAATTTCAATATCTCTGAAAGTATCGGTTCTTCCGACTATACTATGCGTTATAGTTTGAACGGTAACGCCCTTATCAAAAATGAGAATGGAATCGAGGTTAGCGCAGGCAATATTTATGACGTTCCCAAAGGAAATTTCAACTGGAGTCTAGAGGGAACCGATGAGAGCAATATAAATTTGACTTTCTACGTGCAAAACGATACGGGACTTGAAAAGACTGTTGCTATTTCTGTAAATGTTGAGCCTAAGAATTACAATTTCACTGCTAACGGCTCTCAATCTCAGGCCAATACTGGAGATACGATAGACATCAATTTCAATATATCGGAATTGGGAATCGGCGGAGATACCTATGTTATGTATTATTCCTCAGGAGGCAGTAATGGTATTTTTGAATATCAGGGAACCACTTATGCAGCCGGGGAGAGTTTTAATGTTCCTATAGGTACCTTTCAGGGAAAATATACTGGAATATCCGAATCAAACCATAATATTGAATTTACCGTGCGTTCTTCGTCGGATGTCGAAAAAACGGCGGATGTAAATATTCAATATGATAAATATGAAGAGTTCTTCGACTTCAATATCAGTCAATCTTCTGAGGACAAATATGAAGGACAGCCTTTTACTTTAACAGCCGTTACTAATGCCAGTACGGGTCATAATACCAATGTAGCCTATGAAATGACCTTTACTTTTACCGGCGCAAGTGCAGGGTATATCTACTACAAGAGCAGGATTTATCGGGAAGGCGATATTCTTCCTTTAGACTATGGTTCGACTCCAATGCAATTTTTCCCAGAAACCGATGAAAATTTTACTATCAATTTCAGGGTTGAAAATTCAACTGGCATATCCCAAACATTAAGCGAATCTATAATAATGTTCAAAAAGCCCAAGGTTGCGGCCAAAGGCGAAAAACACAATATCAATTGCGGAGGTCTTAATGGCTGCGACTACGTAGTACTTGTTTACACTTGTTTTGACACGAATTGTTCAGAAGCATACAATGGTGCTACACTTCAGCAAGTTGAAATCAGAATCTATAACCGATTCGAAAGTAGATGGGACACAAAATTGTTCAATTATAACGATGCGAAAGGAACTGGGGTTGATAGATATTTTGAATTAGAGGAAGAACCAAGCGAGGGAAAGCTTAGATATCAAGACCAGCCTTATGAAGTCAGGGTTATGGATACCAATGGGCAATGGAGTGAAAAAGTTACTGGAAATATTATCAGAGTTTAGGTTTTTCTAGTTGTTAGCTTTTTTTAAATGTAATCGTTACGATAACATCTTCATCTCCTAAATTATCATTCGTTTCAACGACCAGTCTAGTTTTCGTCAGTTCTTGAATTCGCATTTCATTTCGGATTTCGAACTCAATGGTTGAGTTATTTTTAAGCTCGTAGCTATCCTCCTCAATGGTTGAGAAAGGATCTTGCTCATCACAGGCAAGTCCATTTTCATTGATGGCATAAGCACCTTTTCCCATTTCGCCCATCTCAGTAAAAAAAGTAAGGTTATCCTTGAGGCATTGTCGAATTTCTTGAGTGTTAAAAAGGTCAATATTGACTGTTCCATCGCCATTGATGTCCACAGCTTTATCGGTCATAATGGCTGTATATTCCCATTGCCCCAATAATGCTTGGCTCCTATCTGACTCGGCAACCGCATCATCGTCATTTTTACATGATGAAAGTAGCAGCATAGGAAAAACCAGTAAAATGATAGCATTTAGTTTCATTGAAATTGTGATTTAGTACTTTTTACAAATATAAAATTTTGAACACCAATAATTTAAACAAGAAATAAGGGAATAAATTGCGTGTTGGCAAGATAAATGGAAGGAGGGCTTTTTCGCCCTCCTTGCTTTTATACGCGGCTCCGAGGCTGTTGGAAAACCGGTGATGGAAAGACGACCGAGTGCGGACCAGCGTAGCGTGACCGCTCGGGAAGTCTTGGAGTCGAAGGGCTTTTCCAACTGCCGCAGGGGTAGGTAAAAAGTTAACAATACCAATTACGCAGTAGGCTAAATAAGGAGGACTTAAATTATATCAAGATGTTTCAATCAATAGTATTATTCTACGACTATACCTTCCAAATTCTCCTCTAGTTTGGCAACAAACCCCCAATTAAATTTTTGACGATTGTCGGCAGAAAGCATAAAAGTTAATCGATTTGTTCCTTTTTTAAGACTAAGCTCTACGCTTTCATCATTTACGAATACGCGTCCCTCTTCTCCTTTTTCTGGTGGTGGTTGAAAATTCATTCCTTTATCAAAAAGGACTTCCGTATTTAAAAGTAACACGAGATGGTCGGCATAGTCAAAATAGAGTTGAACTGTTTTATCAGCATCCGAAATCAAATTGCAAGTCAACACTACTGTCTTAGTCATGTCATCGTAGAATCGGCTGATATTTATTAAACCGTCCGAATCCGCTTCGACCGCTCGAAATTTGTCTTCATACTGAATTAGCGAATCAACTTGCGACACAAAATTAACTGAGTCTTTGGCAAACATTTCAGAAACATTCCATTTGGTCAAATATTCGGATGGAAGCTTTTCTTTAGCGACGTACTCTTCAGTTTTTCGACCACTTCTTATTTCCTTAATGGATACATCCGCAAAATAGACCTCCGCACCATCGCCTATCAGGCTAATACCGCCAACCATTGCGTCACGCTTTAAATTCTCCACAACCAACGCCGGCGTTTTTACATCGTCGATGTAAAATGATGCTGTATCCCCTTTAACCTCGACCTTTACATGAATCCAGGTTCGGGGATCTAGAAACACGATATCGTCATCGACTTCCTCAAAAAGGAGTGCTTTTGCCTCATTAGGATCATAAATATAGTTTATGTCATCGCTAAGGGCTATTTCCGATTCTTGTGAAAATGAAAAACCCTTCTCCAATAAAAAACTTCTCAATTCATTGCCTGCCTTTCCTTGGATAAGTTCGCTTTTCAAGTCAATTGGCAAAGTGGCCACCTTTTCCCGCGGAAATACAGCTTTCCCCTCGTATTTTGGGTAATTGTACAATTGCCAAGGTAGGCTCCCATTGTATATCGGAATATACTGCAAGGCATCTTTTTTACCGCTCAGACCCAGTCTGAGATAAAGGTATTCATAACTGTTCCTGTCTTGCACCCTAAATCCGAGTCCGGGACCGGACAGTCCATTGCAATAAAATTCAAGAATAAAGTTCTTAAATTCTTTATTTTTTAAAAGTACTTTTTGGTTGGGCTCTAGCTTTATCCCGGATTTGTTCTTAAAAGTAACGATCTTAATTTCTCCCTGCGATCCATCAGCATTTTCAATTTTCCAGTTCTGATGGGTAAAAGGAAATTCTTGGCGTTTTTGGGTTTTTTGACTTTCCTGAGCACTTAAGAACTGAATAGACCCCATGCCGACGATTAAAAACTTATAAATACTGGTTTTCATGATAAAAATTTACTTTTTAATTAGATTTGATTAACGAACATTCAAAATTAGGACTGTTTTTATAACCTCTAAGAAATAGGATGTTCATGTCCGTTCATGTTTGTTCACGCCTGCCAATACCGCATAGATGAAGGAGTTTAAAGAAAATATCGTCCATTGTTTTGAGCTTATTGAGAGAAAGCTCGATAGAGGATTGCTTAAATCGTGGAATACCGATGATTTTAGAATCCTTAGCGAGGCCATTCAGCAATCTACCGGAACATTATTGAGTGTATCGACACTGAAAAGACTAAGCGGAAAGGTCTATTATGATTCCAAGCCGAATAGTACCACGTTAAATGCCTTGGCCAAGTATGTCGGATTTAAGGATTGGAGAACTTTTCTTAATAGTAACAATTCCGTTAAGCCTCAGGAAGTAGTAAAAACAAATAAGGGCAATCTGATAAAATATGGCTCACCCATTTTGTTATTGGTCATAGGTTTGGCAATCCTTTTAATCATTAGGCAAAAAGAGAAAGCCTATGATCCCGATGATTTTGTTTTTGAAAGTAGATCGGTAAGCATTGGAATTCCCAATTCGGTCGTTTTTGATTATGATGCCAGAGCCGCAGGCGAAAATTCAAAAATCGAGATACAACAATATTGGGACGAAACGAAGCGAATCACCATTAACAAGGATGATAGTGTTGCGACCAGCATCTACTACCACCCCGGTTTTTTCAAATCAAAATTGGTAATAGATGATTCCATTGTAAAAGAAAATGATGTTTTTATACCAACTGATGGTTGGTTGGGTATGATCGAGCAGGAAACTCGCCCTATTTATTTGAACAAATCGGACATCCTAAAAGAGAATACAATTGCCATCCATCCCGAAACTGTGTGGTCCCATAATCTAGATCCAAGAACTGCTCAAGTAGTCGTCGGTCTTTATCAGGTAAAAGATTTTGGAGAATTGTATACAGATAATTTTGAAATGATCACATCCATTAAAAATGATTTTAAAGAAGGGTTAAGCGGTGCATGTCAGAGAGCAGTGGTCTATATTTTATATGATGGAGGGGCAATTGGCATTCCCTTATCCAAAAAAGGATGTATCTCCGAATTGACTTTAATGACCTTTGAAGAATTCTTGGATGGTAAAAAAAATGATCTTTCAGGCTTTGGGGTTGATTTTACGGAATATGTTGAATTACAGTGTATTTCAAGGAATCAACAACTTGAAATGTTAATCAATGGAAACTCCGTCTATCAAGTGATGGTACCTCAACCTGCTCTAAAGATTAAAGGGATTACAATTCAATTCGAAGGAGCTGGTTCGGTTAAAAATTTGGTTTTTAAAAAGGGAAATGAAGTTGTATATACTTCTGATTTCTAAAACTTTTCCACCGAACGGGGGCATTTATAAAACTTTTTGAAGCCCAATTCTAAAGAAGATATATGTTGATTTCCTTTGTCCTCCCCTTTTATTACCAATTCCTCTCATCAACGTCGTAAAAAAATTGGACACTTTCCGTCAAAATATTTTACATATTAGAATAGAATCCTAAAAATAAATTATCATATATTATTGATTTCGTGATAGTTATATTCTTGGCATAAATATAGGTATAGAAATTCTATAACATCTTCAAGCCAACACAGTCTATTTGCTAATCAAAAAACGATTACAATGTTCAAGAACTATCTGAAAATCGCCTTAAGAAACCTTTGGAAACATAAAGGTTTTTCTTTTTTAAATATAGCAGGTTTAGCTATTGGTTTAACCGCTGGTTTCTTGATACTTCTTTATGTGGGTTTTGAGCTTAGTTATGACAATTTTCATTCCAAATCGGACAGAATATATCGGGTTGTATCCGATATCGAAACCCCCACAGGCCTTGTCCATAATAGCGAGCCAGCTTGGGCCGTCCCCCCAAATATGCAACTTGAGTTTCCTGAAGTAGAATCTGCCGTTAGAATTATGGAAATGAATATTTTAGTAAACAATGAGCAGCAAAACTACAATGAAGCCAACTCTTTAGCTGTTGATCCCGACTTTTTTAAAATGTTCGATTTCGAACTTTTATCGGGCGACAAAGAAAATACACTTATTGATCCTTATAGTATTGTTCTTTCGGAGACTACCGCCAAGAAATATTTTGGAAATACCAATCCTGTAGGGAAATCCCTTAAAATATTGGATGATGGTTTTTTGGCCAAGGTGACCGCAGTGATGAAAGAAATTCCTGAAAATTCACATATCAAGGCCGATATGATTTTGTCAATGACCACTTTTACAGAAGACCTTGACAAAGAATTGAACAACAAATGGGATTGGTATGACCCCGATGCGTATGTTTTACTATCGCCGAATGCAGACCCCAAGACATTGGCCACAAAGTTTCCAGGTTTTTTGGAAAGAAACGATGGGGAGAGCATGAAAGAACTTAATGTAAATGTCTCACTTTTTTTAGAACCTTTTAAGGATGTCTATTTAAAATCTGATCGGTATAGAAAAATCAGCGGAAACATAGATAATATCTACATATTCTCTCTAGTTGCCATTTTTATCTTGTTGATTGCCTGTATAAATTTCATCAACTTGACCACCGCCCGTTCAGTTGAAAGGGCTAAAGAGGTGGGTATTAGAAAGGTTATAGGTGCTGGGAAGAGACAATTAGGATTTCAGTTCATCGGTGAATCGTTGATTGTCAGTTTTTTTGCATTTTTGATTACCCTCATATTGACGACACTACTTTTACCCTACTTTAATGAACTGGCGGGTAAAACAGTAAATGAAGCTACTCTAATATCTCTTAACCATATTTTCATATTACTGGCGATCTCCTTGGGCATTGGATTATTGGCAGGAATCTACCCTGCCTTTGTATTGACTTCATTCAGGCCGGTCAGCGTCTTAAAAGGAAGCTTTTCTAAGAGTGTCAGAGGAGTGATGCTCAGAAAAGGATTGGTTGTAGTACAGTTTTCCATTTCCATTGCATTGATTATTGGTACAATCGTCATTTATAATCAGATGGACTACATGAGAAATCAAGAATTGGGTTTTGACAAGGAGCAGACCTTAGTCTTATCATACCCGAAAAAAGAGATAAAAGATGCGATAGATGCTTTATCAGGGGTAAAATCGACGAGTTTGGTTTCAAGCATTCCTGGAGGCGATAATCCAGTTGCATATTCAAAAATCGAGAATATAAACGGAGATCAACAAATATTGGATATAGATTTATATTTTGTTGATTTTGACGCTATTTCCCAATTTGATATGAAAGTTATCGAAGGCCGAGGTTTTTCAAGGGATTATCCGACCGACTCTACCGACGCCATGGTCATTAACCAAACTGCGGTGAAATTACTAGGTTACCAATCTGCAAGTGATGCTTTAGGGGCCAAATTCGAGCAGTGGGGCCGTAAAGGCCGGGTAATTGGTATTGTACAAGACTTTCATTTTAAATCATTAAAGGAAAATATCAAACCCTTGACTTTGAGAATAGAACCGAATCGAACAGGCCTCTTGACCGTAAAACTAGCATCCAAGAACATTACAAAAACTGTTGCATCTATCGAAGAAAAATGGAAGACCATCGTACCCAGCGAGCCATTCGATTATTATTTTTTGGACGAATTTTTTGACCGTCAATACAGAACCGAGGAACGTTTCGGGAACTTATTTTTGAATTTTGCTACGCTCGCTATTTTAATATCATGTTTGGGTCTTTTGGGTCTCGCCGCGTATAGCACACTTCAAAGGAAGAAGGAAATAGGAATTCGTAAGGTTCTTGGGTCTTCCATCATGAGTGTCGTTGGTCTTCTATCCAAAGACTTTTTAAAGTTGGTTGGCATCGCTTTTCTTATCGCAACTCCCCTAGCGTGGTTGGTCATGAATTCTTGGCTAACAGATTTTGCCTACCGAATAAATATACAATGGTGGATGTTCGCTTTTGCAGGGGCTTCCGCATTCTTCATTGCACTTTTGACCGTAAGTTTTCATGCCATCAAAGCCGCAATAATCAATCCCGTAAAAAGTTTACGGACTGAATAGTTCATCAATTAAACTGAAAAATCATGCTAAAAAACCATCTTAAAATAGCTTGGCGGAACCTCAAAAGGAACCCTATGTTTTCAATGTTGAATATTTTAGGGCTTTCTACCGGCCTGGCCGGTACCTTCCTCATCTATTTTTGGATATCGGACGAACTTATGGTCGATAAGTTCCACACAAATGATGAGCGCCTTTACCAGATAATGGAAAAGAGTACCGAAAATGGTGAGATCAGGATCCATGAGTCCACGCAAGGCCCTCTTGCGGATGCCCTTGAGAAAGATTTGCCGGAAGTGGAGAAGGCCGTTACGGTCATGAATCTGGGAAAATTAGGAACGAGTATCACTTTCAAAAACGGGGAAAACCTGTTCAAAACGGAAGGGTTGTTCGCCGAAACATCTTTCTTCGAAGTCTTCACTTTTCCATTGATTTACGGATCCCCTTCCAAAGCACTATTGGATAAGGATGCTATTGTAATTTCCGAAAATTTTGCGGTAAAGCTATATGGATCTGTAGAAAAGGCTATTGATCAAAAGGTGGAATATGATGTTTTTGGCCAAAAATTGATTGCCAAGGTAACGGGAGTGTTCGAGAATCCGCCCAACAATTCTACACTAAAATTCGAGTATGTGGCCACGAAGCAAAAATTGTTGGAAGACCTATGGACCAATGGCCAAGTATGGGGTAATGAAGGCCCCGATACCTATGTCCTGCTAAAGCCGAATGTTGCTATTGCGGGCTTTGATAAAAAAATCGAAAAATTCATAGCCAAATACGATAAGGAAACCTATTACAGTCTCTTTACCAGAAAATTTTCCGATGCCTATCTGAAGGGCAATTATGAAAACGGTATTCAAAATGGGGGAAGAATTACCTATGTCAAGTTATTTTCCCTCATTGCCGTATTGGTACTGTTGATTGCCTGTATCAATTTTATGAACCTGTCCACAGCGCGTGTTTCAAGAAGGTTCAAGGAAATAGGCATCAAAAAGACCGTTGGCGGTACCAAAAAAAATCTGGTCGTGCAATTTTTGGTGGAATCCCTGTTCCTGACCTTCCTTTCGTTGTTGGTCGCCTTCGTTTTGGTCATGGCGCTTGTTCCGGCCTTTAACTTCATTACCGGAAAGGAACTTGGTTTTCAGGTCGGTTTGAACGATATTTTGATCGCTCTTCTTGTGGCATTTTTAACCGGATTGATCTCGGGCAGTTACCCGGCATTTTATCTCTCAGGGTTCAGTCCGTTGGCAACCCTAAAAGGCAAGTTTCAAGGAAAGTGGGGCGAATTGTTTATCCGAAAGGGATTGGTGGTATTTCAATTTATGGTATCGTTGGTATTGATCATATCGGTATTGGTCATTGGCCGGCAAATCGACTATGCCTTTACAAAACCTATGGGATATGAAAAAGAAAACCTGATTCAATTGGATCTCGAGGGCAAGGCCTTTCAAAACCCGGAATTGCTCTTTCGCCAATTGGAAACCATTGATGGGGTTGTAAGCGCAGGCGGAATAAGTGAAACGATTGTACGGGAAGACGGCGGTTCGTCAACCTATGGCATTAATTGGTCCGGTAGTGATGACGAGGCCAATATCGATTTTGTTTTACGTGGAATCGATGAAAAACTAATCCATACACTGAACATTGAAATGGCCGAAGGACAGGGGTTCTCACAGAATCTGGGTGCTCCCGAATCGTATTTACTGTTCAGTGAAGAAGCCATACGTCTCATGGGACTAAAAGATCCTGTCGGTGCCAAGGTCAAACTATGGGGTGAAGACAAAACGATCCTTGGGGTTATGAAGGATTTTCACACCGCTTCGGTAATGCAGCCCATTTCTCCCATTGTGTTTAGGTACACTCCGCAGAATTTGGAAAAAGCTATGGTACGGATCAAGCCGGGGGCCGAGAGCGAAGTTATAAGAAGCATCAAGGAAATGTACGATCAGTACAATCCGGGGTTTAACTTCAATTTCGCATTTATGGATCAGACCATTGAAGCTCAGTATCTTTCTGAACAGCGTATTCTAAGCCTCGCCCGGTATTTTGCTTATATGGCTATTTTTATTTCGTGCCTCGGCCTATTTGGCCTTGCGGCTTTCAATACGGAAATGCGTATTAAGGAAATAGGTATTAGAAAGGTTCTTGGCTCTTCCTCGTTCGGGATTTTAAAGTTGTTATCGTCAGATTTTATAAAACTCGTATTGCTCTCTATTCTAATAGCTTCCCCTGTTGCTTGGTATCTCATGAGAGATTGGCTTTTGCAGTTCGCATATAGAATCGACATTGGGTGGACAGTTTTTGTCATAGCGGGAATATTGACCATTCTAATCGCATTGGCAACAATAAGTTTTCAGGCGCTAAAAGCTGCCAATGCCAATCCAGTCAAAAGCTTGCGAACTGAATAGAGTCATCAAAAAACAAGAAACATGTTAAAGAACCATTTAAAAATCGCTTGGAGGAACTTGACCAAGAACAAGCAGCAATCCATAATTAATTTACTGGGATTAACGGTCGGTACCGTATGTTGTCTGGCCATTTTTCTGTATGTTTTTGACCAAACGGGGTATGATCAACATCATGAGAATGCAGAATCCATATATAGAATAACATCCTATTTTGATGGATCCCAACAAAACACGGATGACATTGTATCGGCAACTTCATCTCCTCCGATCGCGTTTGCCCTAAAGGAAGATTTTCCGGAGGTGGAGGAGGCTACGAGGGTCATTCTTATGGATTTATTCTTTACAAACCCTATTAGATCGGCCAATGAACAAAAAGGAGCCTACGAAAAAAGGGCCTATATGGCCGATTCTACCTTTTTCAAGGTCTTCGACTATAAATTTGTGGAAGGTAGCAAGGAGACCGCTTTGGACGAACCCACTGATATAGTCCTTTC
This sequence comes from Maribacter sp. 4G9, assembly GCF_002742265.1. GTDB lineage: Bacteria > Bacteroidota > Bacteroidia > Flavobacteriales > Flavobacteriaceae > Maribacter. The sequence goes on along the minus strand of NZ_MDGL01000098.1, from coordinate 11,739 downwards.
CTCATCCCTGGCCAAGAAACTTTTCGGGAGTAAGGAAGCCCTTGGCGAAAACATCATGTGGGGGTCAGGAGAGAATCCTATGGTCCTTACCGTTTCCGGGGTTTTCGATGAGGGTAACAAGTCGCATTTAAACCCAAATTATATCGTCAGCCTAAATACTCCGGGCTTTGGGGATTTTGTGAGAGGGGTTAACAACTTCGCTACGGAAAACTTTGCTTACAATTACATAAAATTGAATCCTGCGGTAAACGGGGAAAGTGTTGAAAAGAAATTAGCGAGCTTCTTGACGGCCAGAGGGGAAAAAGATCTTGTGGATAGCGGAATCAGAAAGGTATTGACATTACAGAACATTACCGATATACATCTTCATTCCAAAGGCATAAAGTATCAGATAGACAATGTCTCCGACATAAAATACCTCTACTTCTTGCTAACGTTGGCCGTGTTCATCCAACTTGTGGCCTGCGTAAACTTCATTAACCTCAGTACGGCAAGGGCCAATAAAAGGGCCAAGGAAATAGGTATCCGTAAAGTGGTCGGCGCTGCCAGAAATTCGTTGGTGTGGCAGTTTTTACGAGAATCGCTAATGCTTTCGTTTATCGGCATACTGATCAGTATTCCCCTTACCGTGATGTTATTGCCTTTTATAAATGAACTCACACAGGGAGCGTTGACCTATGTTGATCTGTTCAACTGGAAAATAGGATTGCTTTTGGTAAGCCTTGGCACTATAACAGGGTTTGTCTCGGGCATTTACCCGGCCTTGATACTTTCTTCCATCAAGCCGATACAGGTGCTCAAGAGTACGATAAACTTACAGTCGGAGAACGGAAATTTTCGCAAGGCACTCGTCGTTTTTCAGTTCGTAATATCGATAGCCCTGATCGCGGCGGTGATTTTGGTAACGCAACAGTTTCACTACGCCCAAACCAAAGATCTTGGTTTTGATAAAGAAAACCTAATAACCGTTCGACTTAACCAAACAGGTGGTCCTAGTGATTTCAATGCCCTGAAGGAAGAGTTTTTAACCGTTCCCGGAGTGACTCAGGTCACTGGATCGGGATATGCTCCATCTGAAGCGGTTTTAATGGATAGAGGATTGCACCTGCCCGGAACAAACCCCGAAAACAAGACGTTGGTAAAACTTAACCGGATCAGTGAAGGTTATTTTGATACCATGAATATCCCCTTGATTTTGGGCCGCGATCTAAGAGAAGGGGATGAAAATCAAATTGTTGTAAATCAAGCAACGCTCAAAGTATTCGGCATATCGGAGCACAAGGCCTTGGGATCCAAAATTTTACAGACTTTCGATGATCAAACGTTGGAATTTGAAATTGTAGGTGTTGCAAGGGACTACCACTATATGACCATTAAGGAAAAAATAGCGCCCCTGATGTTGATGAGAAACAACGACCCTGCTTGGTTGTTGTTGCGGACGAAAACCGATGACTATCAACAGTTATTGGGCAATCTGGAGGGAAAATGGAATGCGACCGTAAAGGATACACCCTTTACGTATGGGTTTGTCGACCAAGAGGTAGGAAAGCTATATGAAGAGGAAAAAAGATTGCGAAAAATAGCAACTGTGTTCGCTTTTTTGGCCATCTTGATCAGTTGTCTCGGTTTATTCGGGCTTGTGTCCTATGTGGCGGAACAAAAGAAAAAGGAAATCGGAATACGAAAAGTATTGGGGGCCAGCATTAACTCGGTGGTACAGCTACTGACCAAAGACTTTTTAAAACTTGTCGGCATCGCCTTTTTGATCGCAACGCCCGTTGCGTATTATTTCATACAGAACTGGCTCGAAGGTTACACGTATCATATCGATGTTCAATGGTGGGTATTTGTGTTGGCAGGTGGTTTTGCATTGATTATCACCATTTTGACCGTTGGGTTTCAATCGTTAAAATCAGCTACGGCCAACCCTGTAAAAAGCTTACGGACCGAATAAAATCATCATCAATCGAAAAAATAAATCATGTTCAAAAATCATCTAAAGATAGCTTGGCGGAGTATTAAAAAAGAAAAACTCTTTACTTTTATAAAAATCGGTGGTTTTGCCGTGGGAATCGCCGCCTGTCTGTTAATTGCGCTCTTCATAAAAGATGAGCTTGGCTACGATGGGCACTACGCCGATGCAAATCGAATTTACAGGGTTGTATTGCAGGCCGAAATAGATGGAGAAATGAAAAAAAGCACCCATTTCCCCTTGCCCATGGCACAGACCCTTGAAGCAGATTTTCCCGAAATCGAAAAGGCAGGTAAAATATTCGGGTCCGCACTTTCTTCCGGTGGCAAAAGGGCTTTCCGTTCAGGCACGGAGACCCAGAACATCTTTGAAGAGGGTTTCATTTATGGCGATCAGAACATATTCGAAATATTGGAAATCGCGTTGGTGCAAGGAGATTCCAAGGAGGCATTGACAAGCCCGGGAAACATAGTCATCTCAGAGTCTAAGGCGGCAAAATATTTTCCCAATGGAAAAGCTTTGGGGCAAACCTTGATTCTGGACGATAACGCTTCCAGACCATACACGGTAACAGGTGTGATGCCCGATTTTCCGAATAACTCACATCTCGATTTCGATTTTCTGATCCCGATAGAGGACACCAATTTTAGTTGGACATCGCAAAACTACTTTACCTATATCCTTTTGGATAAAAAAAGCAATGTGGGGGAATTGCAGCACAAAATGCGCTCTATCCTAGAGAATTATGTAATCCCTGCCCAGATTCAAAGAGGCAGGGACGCTTCTTTTATAGAAGTTCTTAAAACCATCGAATACAGATTGCAGCCCATAAAGGATATCCACATAAAATCGGATATTGAAATGGCCGATGGTTTAAAACACGGAGACCTCCGTTTTGTATGGCTCTTTGCTGCCATAGCAGGGTTTATTTTGATTTTGGCCTGTATCAACTTTATCAACTTGTCCACTGCAAAATCCGCAAACAGGGCAAAAGAAGTCGGTCTTCGCAAGACCGTAGGTGCTTTCAAGAGCAATCTTATGGCCCAATTTCTAACGGAGTCGGTTTTATTGAGCCTGCTATCTTTTATACTCGGAGTGGCAATGGCATGGCTGCTACTTCCCCTATTCAATTCCATTGCCGAAAAAACGATTGAAATACCTTGGGCGGCTTGGGCTTTTATTCCTGTTCTATTCATTTCCGCTTTAGTTATCGGAGTAATTGCCGGTCTGTACCCTGCGTTCTACCTCTCGGCCTTTCGGCCCGTTAACGTATTAAAGGGGAGTTTGGTCGCTGGCGGTAAAAGTGGCAGGCTACGAAGCGGGTTGGTCGTTTTTCAGTTTGCAACATCGGTTATCCTGATTATTGGAACGATAATTATCTATAAACAGATGGATTTTATCTTAAAGAAAGAACTGGGTTACAACAAAGAGCAGGTCGTGATTTTGGAAAGTGCAAATGTCTTGGGGAACAAGTCCGATAATTTTAAAGAACAACTCTTGCAACTGCCACAGGTGCAACAAGTTTCTCGAAGCGATTATTTGCCCGTTGACGGCTCTAAACGGGATCAGACTACATTTACCCTTCTGGGCGAGGGAAGTGAAAATGGCGGTGTTTTGAGCCAAACTTGGCGCGTGGACTACGACTATCTCGAAACCTTGGGTATGCAAATAGTGGAAGGCCGGGGTTTTTCTAGGGAATTTGCTTCCGATTCCGTGAGTTCTATAATTATCAATCAAAAAATGGCCTCAGACCTTGGGCTTAAAAACCCCGTTGGAAGACAAATTGATAACAACTTCCAACAATGGACCGTTGTCGGTGTTGTCGAGGACTTCCATTTTAAATCCCTGAAAGAGAATATTACTCCTGTTGCCTTACGAATAGGTATCGACTTTGGAACGATTGCAGTAAAAATTCGTTCCGGCGACATCGGGGAATCTTTGGCCGCCATTGGAGCAATTTGGGATCGTAACGTACCAAACCAATCTTTAAGCTATAGTTTTCTGGATCAAAGATTTACTCAAATGCACGAAGATGTGCAGCGTATGGGGAAAATTTTCAACAGCTTTGCATTGTTCGCGATTTTCGTCGCCTGCCTGGGACTTTTTGCCCTGTCTGCCTTTATGGTAGAGCAACGAAAAAAGGAAATTAGCATTCGAATAGTATTGGGAGCCCCTTTCAAGAGTATATATCGATTGCTTACCCTTGATTTTATGAAGTTGATATTGATTTCTATTGTTATCGCCATCCCTATTGGTTGGTATATGATGAACCGTTGGTTGGAAGATTTTGCCTATCGCATAGATATTGGATGGCAGGTATTTTTAACTGCAGGGGCTATTGCCATGATCATCGCGATACTTACTATAAGCTATCAGGCCATTAATACGGCTTTGATGCAGCCTGTGAAAAGTTTGCGAATGGAATGAAACATATAAGAATTTAGGACATCTTTATAGAGAACATCCTAATTGTAATAGTAACATCAATCAAAAAGACAAAAAATCATGCTAAAACAAAACATCAAGATTTTCTTTAGAAATATTAAAAGACAGAAGAGTTCTTTTCTAATCAATATCATAGGCCTTTCAACAGGTCTTGCTTGCGTCCTGTTAATTTCACTTTGGGTATCGGACGAACTTGGCGTAGATAAGTTTCATGAAAATGATTCCCAACTTTACCAAGTAATCGAATTAGCAAAAACGGATGGTACAATTCTAATGAACCCTCGTACCTCCGGGCTTTTATCCGAAGCAATTAAACAAGAATTTCCAGAAATAGAATACGAGACAAGTGCATTTGCAATTTCCGAATCGCCATTGACGGTCGACGATAAAGAAGTAAAGACCAATGGACTATATGCCAGCAAAGACTTTTTCAAGGTATTTTCCTTCCCGATTTTAAGTGGGGATGTAAATAACTTACTCATGGCAAGCAACTCGATTGTCATATCAAAGTCGCTCGCCATAAAATTATTTGGGTCCGTCGGCAATGTAATCGGAAAAACACTAGCTTTTCAAAGGGATAATCCCTTTGTGGTTTCAGGGGTATTCGATGATATTCCACAAAATTCCTCCATGCAATTCGATTTTGCGCTTTCTACTGAATATGCAAAAGAAATCATCCCCCCGATGACAAATTGGGATTATAACATTGTGAATGCCTATGTACTTTTGAAAAAGGGGGTCAATATTTCTGAATTTAATTCGAAAATCAAAAATTTTATTTCTGCAAACAGCGACAACGATAATCGCTCAGTATCAACTAGACTTTATTCTGATGCTTATCTCTACGGGGCATACGAAAACGGCGTTCAGGTTGGTGGAAGAATTGAATATGTGCGATTGTTTTCTATAATAGCATTTCTAATATTGCTCATGGCATGTATCAATTACATGAACCTTTCTACGGCAAATGCATCCAAAAGGTTAAAGGAAATTGGTATTAAAAAAGCTATGGGATCTAAGAGAAAGATGCTTATAGTTCAATATTTGGGCGAATCAATGCTCATAACCCTTATTTCCCTCTTAATCGCTCTGTTAATTGTTTTCTCGTTGATTCCGCAATTCAATGTAATTACCGGAAAGGAATTAAATCTCGTAATTGACGGGCAATATTTGGCTATAATTAGTGGTATTTTAATCAGTACCGGTCTTATAGCGGGTAGTTATCCGGCCTTCTACCTTTCCGGATTGAATACTGTCAAAATAATGAAGGGCACGCTCAAAAGCACTTGGGGAGAGCTTTTTGCACGCAAGGGTCTGGTGGTCTTCCAATTTGCTTTGTCCATTATTTTAGTGGTATCGGTCATGGTCATTTATAAGCAAATAGAGTATACGCAAAACAAGAATCTTGGGTACAGCAAAGACAATATAGTGTATTTCGATATTGAACAGAATATTGAAGAAAATCTAGATTCCTTTTTATCTGAAATGAAAAATCTTGAGGGCGTTGATAATGCCAGTAGTATCGGCACAAATATAGTCGGTGGAGTGAATACCATGAATGACCTTGATTGGCCAGGAAAAGTCTCGGATGAAAAGGTCGTGTTTGAAATGCGCCCTGTAAACTATGGTATGCTGGAAACATTGGGAATCCCAATAAAAGAAGGTCGAAAGTTTTCTAAGGATTTTGGTTCAGAAGGCACAAAAATTATTTTTAATCAGGCCGCTATTGACGTAATGGGTTTGGAAAATCCCGTTGGAAAGGAAATTTCAATTCAAGGGACTCAGTTGCAAATTGTAGGTGTTTCGGAAAATTTTCACTTCGCATCACTTCACGAAGAAATAAAGCCATTATTTTTTGTTCTTCAACCCACTTGGACGCATATAGCAATGGCCAAGATTACATCAGGTAAAGAGAAAGTCGCGTTGGCCAATATCCAAAGTTTTTATCAAAAGTATAATCCGGGATTACAACTGGACTATAAATTTTTGGACGACACATATGAAACTCAATACATAGCGGAGCAAAGAGTTTCCACCTTGTCAAAATACTTTGCTGGCCTGGCAATACTGATTTCTTGTTTGGGCTTATTTGGTCTAGCAAAATTCAATGCAGAAAGAAGGAGAAAAGAAATTAGCATAAGAAAAGTTCTAGGCCAAACGGCTGCTCAGGTTACGGTAATGCTTTCGAGTGAGTTTGCAAAATTGGTTCTGTTGGCCATACTTCTTGCCCTCCCTATTTCGTATTTATTGATTAAAGATTGGTTATCGGACTTTGCGTACAAAATACCATTAAGTTTTTGGTATTTCGTTGGAGCCGGAACGGTAGCCCTAATCGTTGCTATTCTTACGGTTAGTACACAAGCAATAAAGGCGGCCAATTCAAACCCTGTAACGGCATTAATGGAAGACTAGGGTGTTACTGTAACGTTTTTCAATATTCCATGTCTTTAAATTGAACATTAAAATTATTCATCATGAAAAATTCAATTTATTTATTAGTAAGTGTATTTGCACTTTCCTTTTCTGCGCAATCACAAGATTTTGATTATTCCTTTGTAGAAACCTACAAACTAGATAGTCAAGCAAACCTAACGGTTTCTTCATATGACAGCGATATTGAAGTAATTGCACATGACAGTAAAGAGATTGAAGTATTCTACGTCGTACATAAGAGGAATCAGCTAATAAAATCGACAAAAAAGGAAATTGAAAGTCTAGTTGCCAATCAATGGAAATTCGATATTGAAGAAACCGAGAACACTCTTGTTATAAGGGTTTTAAGTACAGTAAAAAAGGGGCATATCAACTCAAAGGATGCCATAGATATCCATTTTAAAATCTATGTACCAAAGGAAACCAGCACGGACCTGTATTCTTCCGATGGCGATATTTTGTTGCAAGGATTAACATCGAACCAAAAATGCATATCCAGCGATGGAGATATAAAATTGGATGGCTTGACAGGTAAGGTCTATGCCCAAACTTCAGATGGGGATGTTTTCTTGAAGAATGTAACAGGAGATGTTGAAACTATTACCCATGATGGTAAGGTTATCAATTTGGAAGACAGGAAAATTTAGGTTGATATAATTTCAAATTAAATGGGTCATAACTGTAACAAACAGAAAACTAACCATCTCTTTAATAGTAAATAGAAGAATTATTCATCCATTTAGAAAAGAACCAATCATGAAAAAAGCAAGTTTATTATTAGTAGGAATGCTCCTAACGGTATTTAGTGCCATTGGACAGTATAATGAAACCTTAAATATCGAAAAAGCCTTTGATAATGTACGATTAGAAGGCAACATACGTCTGTATTTAAAAGAAGGTTCCAAGACCGAGGTAAGTCTTGAAACAAGAAATCAGCAAAAAATGGAGGATTATCGTATCACGGTTCAAAACAACACCTTGTATATACGACTTCGTGAAAAGCAACGTTACGGCGGTACTAGAAAACGCCATTCTGCTCCTAAAATCAAAATAAATTTGACGCATCCCGAACTAAAGGGAGTTAATGTGGAAGGTTTGGTATCTGTTTATTCCATTGACCCCGTCTCGGGCGATAGTTTTAGCGTAAAAGGCGATGGGCTTATCAGAGGAAAAATTGAAGTAGACGTTCAAAGATTGGAAGTCGATTTGGATGGATTATGTTCCATGAGATTTTCGGGCAAAGCGGACGAATCTGACCTACGGCTGGATGGAATGGGAAAAATCAAAGCCCGTAATTTAGAAACATCAAAAGTGAACAAATCGGCAGATGGGCTCACAAGTATTGGTGTTGCCAAATTATAATTCTATACGGATGGATTTTATTTCAAGTTCAATATCTAGACGATTACAAAAATAGATTTGTTACAAGGGGGTCGGTTTAGACCACAAGACGATGCTAATGCAAGAATCAAATGAAGAGCAGATATTGTGTTTATGAAATGTTGACTCTGCGTAATATTACTTAAAAGGTTGTGGTAGAATTAGAATGATTAAAGAGAGAGGTCGAATCCCTTTCCACTATCCTTATCCAAATCAAGTGTATTCTTATTATTCATTTCTTGGGTAATTTCCAACTGATACTGGGTCATACCACTATTAATAGCCATAATTCTGACGTTTTCAGATTTCAAATCCTTAAACATCGGCGTTTTAAGATTCAATTCCTTGGCCAATTCATAGCCAAGGTTAAATGCCTCTAGATAATCTTTATCAACTTTTAAGTTCTCCTCCATAATTAAAAAGTTTCACGTGCATGTTTTTCAATGTACTCATTTATGGAATCGCGATCGTAAAGAATGATTTTCTTTTGAGGTTGTGAAAACCTGATTCTTCCTTCGTCCCTTAGTTTTTGTAAGGTAGTAGTCGATTTTATTTTAAGGTGGAACATTGCCTCCTCGCCATCGATCCATTTGGTAGGTTTATCCTTTCGTTTCTTCTCGACATGTTCGACCACCTTATCAAATAAGGCGTAAAAAGCTTCTTCTTGAAGGCAGACTACTTGCATAATTTAAATTAGAATAACTTGTGATGTTGTAATTTGCTTTATTCCAATAAGATACCAATTTATTGATTTTAAACAAGCTTAAATCGCCAGAACGCCAAATTTGAGGATGAAATCCAATTTTAGAAGTTTACAACCTTCTCCAAAGCATCATCCGTTTCTTTATGCATAAAATTCGATTGATAATTCACTGTTGTCGTAATCGAAGAATGGCGATATAATTTTTGCAGCATTTGAATTGGTATTTTATCTCCTGAAATATTCCCAAAACTGTGCCGTGCAATATGCATACTGAGTTTCTTTTCGAAACCCAATTTTTCTGAAGCTATTTCCAATCGACGATTTAAATTTCTCGTTATTGTCTTTATTCTGGTTGCAACCTTCTTTTCTTGTCTCAGGTCGGTTTCTTTCAAGTATGGAAAAACAAAATCATTCTTATTCTTTTTCTTTTTCGAACCTGCATAAAAGTCTAATATCTTTTTGGCCTTATCAGGAACGGTAAGGGAAACCAATTTTTTATTTTTACCCATTCGATAGTATAGCCGATTATCTTTAAAATCTGACCATTTTAGCTGAACCACATCAGCTACTCGAATACCCGCAAAATAGAAGCTCACTAACCAAGTATTGACCGCATGTTGTTGGGCTGGTGTTAACCCTTCCGCTGTTTCAAGTAATTGCACCTCTTCCCTATTCAACCCAATCTTCTCACTTTCGGGAAACTTAATTTGAATTTTGCCCTTACCAAATGGATAGTTTCTATCATCAACATGGTATTCTTTTCGTGCGAAATTATAGATGGTTCGAATCAGCATCAAATAGTTTACTGCCGTCCGTTCAGCTACCTTTCTTTCGTATAAAAGATATGCCTTGAAATTTTTTAACAACATGACGTCCAAATCTGTAAAGGAGAGTTTTTTGCGACCTAAAAATGATTTGAATATATTCAGCCTTTTTTCTTGATTATAATGTTGATTGAATTTTTTACGTTTTAAAAGATTTTCTAGAAAGACTTCGCTCACTTTGAAGAAGTCATACTTATCCTCCCCTATAATTTTTTTTACAATTGTAGTGACGGACTGTTTTTTTTCATTGGCTTCGACTTCCAAAGCCTTGTCATGAGCTTCGGTAACCTTTTTTAGTAACATATTATTAAGTCGTGAAGAATTAGGATGACTTTTCTTCGCCAAACCTTTAGTTTCATCCCAATCCTTTTCAAGAATATACTCTCCAGTAAAAAGGAATTTTGATCTCCTATTTTTTGTTAATCTCAAAGTAATTGGAAAAGTTCCATCTTTCTTTTGATAATTCTTACGCAATACTATCTTTACAGTTGCCATAACCCCTTGTTTTACAACATAAATATACAAAATCTATGTACAACATATGTACAACATTTTATGTTTTTGTATGCTTTTTTATGGCTTTTGAATAAATTTAAATATGCGTAAATAACTTATAAACAATTGATTATCAAACCAAATAAGACCATATCGGTACAATTGTCTCAGAGTTCATAACCCGGAGGTCGGGGGATCGTGCCCCCCTCTCGCTACTTTTACAACCCATTGAATAACAGGTTCTTAAACCTCTTGTCAATGGGTTATTTTTTTAATACCTTACAAACCGCATACGCTACCGCATACAGTCACGGTTTGAAAAAAAAATTTACAGAGCCAAAAATATACCATGGTGGGGAGGATTTTGACCTTTCCAAACGTTGGTATGTTTATTATTCCTTCGAACATCCCACAAAAAAAGATGACAAGGGAAATCCCGTTTTAAAACGCCAAACATCCATAACCCTAAAAGTCAACCAGGGCTATAAGGCCAAAAAGGAGCGTCTATTCCATTTACAGTTGATTCGTGACGCCCTGCACCAAATGTTGAAGGACGGATATTCCCCTTATATAGAGAAAGTGGACGGAAAAATTATGGCCTATACAGCGGAGTCCGCACTTGACTTTGCCTTAAAGCTTAAAAAAAGTCTTTTAAGCGAGACCTCGATACGGGATTATAGGAGCCGGTTGGGAAGATTCAAAGGTTATTTAAAGGAGCATGGCCTTCTTCAACGAAATATTCTTGACATCGACAAAAAAGTGGTCAACGGGCATCTTAACGAGATACAGAAAACATCCAGTGCCCGTAACCGAAACAATACCAAAGTAGTGTTGGGCGCTCTTTTTTCGGTCCTGGAGGACAATGAGATCATCCCACGGAACTTTATTCATAACATCAAAAAGCTAAAGACCAATCCAAAACGAAACAAGACCTATTCACTCGATATCGTTGACGGCCTTTATGACTTTTTAAAGGATAATGACCCCCAACTCCTTTTCTTCATAAAAATGATCTCTTATAATTTCCTGAGACCGATAGAGGTGTGCCGATTAAAGGTAGGTGACATAAACATCGGTCAGAAGGAACTTCAGGTCAGGGCCAAGAACAAATTGGTAAAGACGAAGATTATCCCCGACCAGATTCTTGATGAGCTAAAAAAACTTGAGCTTTCGAATGCCGACCATTTTCTTGTATCCCCTGAGGGTGTCGGTCCATGGGACACCACGGAGACCAATAGGCGCAACTATTTTTCAAAGCGCTTCAAAAAGGCCAAAATTCAATATAATCTATTTTTAAAGCAGGATGCAAAAAACGGTCATAGTATACCACTAAAAACGGATTAAAGTGAACCACCCAAAACGGACTAAAGTGAGCCACCTAAAACGGGTGAAAGTGAACCACTAAAAAAGTCGATTCTATTTGTAAAAAGTCAAAGGTCTTTTTTTGTTAAAAAGACAATGGCTAATAAGCAAATAGATATGCGTAA
>NZ_MDGL01000097.1 GCF_002742265.1 Maribacter sp. 4G9 | reverse complement strand
TGTTGGACTTCATCGAAGAAACTCTTAAGGTCTATATCTACTATGTCCTGGTAGCCATCATTGATGTACCCTTGACTTTTTAATACCGCCTGTTGAAGGTTCTTCCTTGGGCGGAAACCGTAGCTCTCCATCTCGAAATCGAGTTCGAAATGAATCACCAGTTGTTGGCTTACCGCTTGTTGAAGCCATCTATCCACTACCGTGGGCACTCCCAGTAATCTGGTCTTGCCGTTCGGCTTGGGTATCTCCACCCCTTTGATGGCCTGTGGCATGTAGCTTTTAGAAATAAGTTGGTGCACCACTTTTGAGCGGTGGCCATCTATAAATGCCTTCAACTCTGTTGTGGGCATCCCGTCTATTCCTGCCGAACCTTTATTGCTGACAACCTTTTTACAGGCGTCGATCAAGTTTCTGGCGGCTACTACTTTTGCTATCATTTGTACTGTTCTTGTCTTTCTAGGTATAGGCTATCGGATAAACCGATTCCTATACGAATCCAGACGTGATTTAACGTTCGGTCCTTCCTTACTTGTGAGACCTCTAGGGTACTTCCCTAGCTCATTTCCCGTAAGTACTATGACCTCTGCTGACTTCTCCATGTAGCTACACGTAGCTTTGGAGACCTCCCCAGGTAATGGCATCTTCTTTCCCCCGATCCCTGCCGTATCTACATTAATGCATCTTTTGTACTCGTTGG
>NZ_MDGL01000096.1 GCF_002742265.1 Maribacter sp. 4G9 | reverse complement strand
ACCTATACGATGAAAGATATGCCGTGGAAAGGGCGAATGCATGGATGGACAGCTACCGTTCCCTGCTCAACAGGTTCGATACGACCACCGAAAGCTGGAAAGGATTCAACTATTTGGCATTCATTGCGATAGCGTTGAAAAAATTCAAGAAAAAGAAAAAAATAAAAGTTTAAACCACTTCATTATGTTGATCATTCGTGCAAGTGGTTTTTCTAAATAATTCTTAAAGTGTTTTAAGACATCTATGAGTATCTTACCTTTGGGGACTACAAAAAATAATCCCTTTAATGCCAAAAAATAACAGAAGACAGCACCAGGCAAAAGTCATTCGTATTTTCAGGAAAATACACCGTACTACAGGAGCACTTCTATTCTTCTTTTTTTTATTTATTTCCATAACAGGGCTTCTTTTGGGTTGGAAAAAAAACAGTAATGGACTCATCCTTGCAAAAACGGAAAAAGGTACCTCCACGGATTTATCGGAATGGCTTCCTTTGGAAACATTGAAATCCAACGCCCAAACAATTTTTAGGGATAGCATATCCTCAGATTTCTCACCTGAAATTGATAGAATTGACGTACGGACGGATAAAGGAATCTTAAAGTTCACCTTCGTGGACAATTTCTACGGTATCCAACTGGATGGTGCCACAGGCGCCTTATTGAAAATTGAACGAAGGAGGTCCGACTTTATAGAACAAGTGCACGATGGTTCCATTTTGGACCGATACATTGGGACATCGAGCGGTCAAATAAAACTAATCTATACGTCCATTATGGGCTTGGCCCTTTTGGTTTTCACGATTACAGGATTTTGGCTCTGGTATGGGCCCAAAAGAATGAAAAGAATAGCAAAAAGTTCCTAATGACCAAAGAATCCTTCACGCTCGAGGAAGCCACCCGAAAATTGGAAGGGTACTGCGCATATCAAGACCGATGCCATAAAGAGGTCATTAAAAAACTACAGGACATGGGCATGATTCCAATTGCCGTTGACACCATTATATCCCATTTGATCAAGGAAAACTATTTGAACGAAGAACGTTTCGCCAAAAGTTTTGCCAGGGGAAAGTTCAACATAAAAAAGTGGGGCAAGCAGCGTATTATAGCCGAGTTGAGGCATAGGGAGATTTCAAGGTTCAATATTCAAACGGCACTAAGGGAGATCGAAGGGACCCAGTACCAGAATACTTTTGATGCCCTTGCAAAAAAGAGACTGCAACAGATCAAGGAGACGGACGTTCAGAAGAAAAAGAAAAAACTTGCCGATTACCTGCTATACCGTGGATGGGAAAGTCATTTAGTGTACGATAAGGTAAATGAGCTAGTTGGTTGAGCCCTTTGGACAAGCTTATTGTTAATTGGCCATTGACTCAGATTACAAACTTCTACCTACTTATATTTTTCAATTTATTTGTCCTGGAAATGGCCCTTTCATTTTTTTGATCGATCCACTTTTGTCCTTTTATCTTACGCATCAAAACATCAAAATGACGCATTACCAATACGTTATATAGTGCCTTGGCTAGGTTCTTCGGGTTTCTGGCAATGGCCCTCAAGCTCATGGAAAAACCAGGGGTATTATACTTCATATAATGCCAATATCCTTCTGGCATATACAATACCTCACCATGCCTTAATACAGTCTTATACCCGTTGGCCTGTTTTAAAACCGGCCACTTTTCATAATCGGGGTTCGAAAAATCGATTCGCTCATGGGTAATCAAGGAATGGGGCACCTTGTACAAATACTTGGTTTCTGACTGCGGAAAAAGAATACAATACTTTTCACCTTCAAAATGAAAATGAAAAATATTTCCCAAATCAATGTCGTAATGCATGAAGGTGTAGGCATCTTTACCTCCAAAGAACAACATGGGAAGTCCTTTCAATAGTTTGATACCAAAATCCGGATAGGAGAAATCCCCTTGTAGTTCTGGCACCTCCTTTAATATATTCCAAAGAAAAATCCGGTATTTTGTGGGCTTGGTCTGTAGTAGCTCAATATAATCCGCCATCTTCATTTTTGCATGGGGCTGGTTAAAACCGTCCTCATGATGAACGGGCCTATCGTCGTACAGCGGCACTTCCCTGTCCCCTGCCACCTCTTTCATATAGTCCAGGTTCCATTTCGTAAAAGCGGGCCAGTCCTTTATGCCCCTTTGTATAACAACAGGTTTTTGGGGCCTAAAATAATAGGTTATAAAGTCTTCCTTGGTAATAGTGTCTACCCTTGGAATTTCTGCTAACTTCAAATCAATTTGGGTTTTTAGTAAGCCGCAAATTTAGTCAACACAGGGAAAATAGCTTATTAAAATTGGGATAATGTAGGGCTAGTCTGTCAATTTCGCCTTCTGTTTGGCCAGTTCATTTCGTTCTATGGTGTGCCCCGGTCTAGACCATTTTGGCTTTTCGTTCAAAGATTGGAATTTAGAATCGGAAGCCTCCACCGTCTTTGGCTGGGATATCTTTGTAAAAGGTTTTTGTGGGTTTAACCCCAAGAGCCTGAACATTTCCATATCCTCGTTTACATCGGGGTTTGGAGTTGTTAGAAGTTTATCGCCTGCAAAGATGGAATTGGCTCCGGCAAAGAAGCACATGGCCTGTCCTTCCCTACTCATTTGGGTGCGTCCTGCGGAGAGTCTAACTTGCGTTTCGGGCATTACGATCCTGGTCGTAGCCACCATACGGATCATGTCCCAGATGGCAATAGGTTCAATATCCTCCATGGGGGTTCCTTCCACAGCTACCAAAGCATTGATGGGTACCGATTCTGGTTGGGGGTTCAGGGAAGCCAATGCGACGAGCATACCGGCCCTATCTTCTAGTTTTTCCCCCATTCCAATAATACCACCACTACATACGGTAACATTGCTCTTGCGGACATTGTCTATAGTGTCCAAACGGTCCTGAAACGCACGGGTTGAGATGATATCCTTGTAATAATCCTCTGAAGTGTCCAAATTATGGTTGTAGGCATAAAGGCCGGCCTCCGCCAAACGTTGCGCCTGATTTTCCGTAAGCATCCCCAAAGTACAGCAAACTTCCATGTCCAGTTTATTGATGGTGCGAACCATTTCCAAAACCTGATCGAATTCAGGACCGTCCTTCACATTACGCCATGCAGCACCCATACAAACCCTGGAACTACCAGAAGCTTTGGCACGGAGTGCTTGGGCTTTCACATGCGAAAGGGTCATTAAATCGTTGCCTTCAATATCCGTATGGTATCTTGCCGCCTGCGGACAATATCCACAATCTTCCGGGCAACCTCCGGTCTTTATGGAAAGTAACGTAGAGACTTGAACCGTGTTTGGATCGTGATGTTCCCTATGAATCGAAGCAGCCTCGTACAGCAGTTCCATCATAGGTTTATTATAAATATCCAGGATTTCTTGTTTGGTCCAGTCGTGTCGTACTACGCTCATAAAATCAAAGTTGTTTGTAAATTTCAAAAATAGCGGAATAAGTTCAGATAAAATAATTGGACATTCTAAACTTTGGCCAGTAAAATACTCACGGCATTACCCCCAAATCCAACGGCATTGACCAAAACCTTTTTAATATTTTTGGGTGCTGCAGTATTTTTATAAAAAGGAACTTGAATAGCCTTTTGATACCTCAACATTAAAATGGCCATCTCAATATTCAACATTCCCGAAGCCCCAAAAGTGTGTCCTATTTTCCATTTATTGGTAGTTAGAAAAGGAAGATCGTTACAAAATATCTTTTTAATCGCGTTCCATTCAGAAATATCCCCTTTTAGGGTTCCCGGGGCATGCATTACTATGACATCGACCTCTTCTTTGGGGGTATTTTCCAAGGCCATTGCCATGGATTTTTGAAAACACCGTGCATCGGCAGAAATGGATACGTTGTGTTCCAAAAGCTCGGTAGCGTACCCTATGCCCTCAATGACCCCCAAAGTCCCTGGAAGGATACCACGCTCCAAACAGGCTAAGGAAGCACCTTCTCCCAAGACCATGCTGTTCTTCTTTTTCATAACATCCAAGGCCCTACAAGGATAGCTTCGAATGCGTTCAGTTACCGAACTATTTTTAGAAGACGCATAAATTTTCAAAGCTTTCATCTGAGCTATAGTGAAGGGGGTCAAAGGAGCTTCACTACCTCCTACCAAAAACTTATCGGCCATACCACTTCGAATCCAAGCAACACCGTTTAACAAGGCATGTAAAGCAGTGGAACAGGTAATGGAATGTGAAAACTCGGGTCCGTCAGTACCTAGGTCATGGGCCACCCAAGAGGATATATTCCCCAAAGTGGTGGTGGGTGAAGTAAGGGAAGGTGTTCTATTATGCTTTAAATAGTCTTCATGGAAGTGCTCGAACAGACCGGTGGCTCCCCTAGAAGATCCAATGTTGATACCGAAATTTTTATTGCTCCTTTCCAATGACTTCCAACCCGCCCTTTCAACGGCATTCCTTGCCGTGTACAAAGCATAGAGGACACTATGGTCCAAATGTTGGTATTTGGAATCGGATTCCTTTAAATCCGTTATTTTCTGTTGAAGATTTTGGCTTAACCTACCTGTCCATACAGGTTCTTTATCTATCTCTTGGAGCGTTAAACGATGATCAGTGTTTTGATAATTCTCCCAGATTTCCTCCAAAGTCACTCCCAATGGGGAAATGGAGGAGATGGCTGTTATTGATATTTTATCTGTCGACATTTCCATTGCTATAGACTATCCAAAAGTTCGGTTATAGCAGCATATATACTGTTTAACTGTTCATTCGTAATCACATAAGGTGGCAGTACGTATACGGTGTTTCCCAAAGGTCTCAATAGGACTCCTCGTTCCATGAAAAAGCTATACAATCGATTTCGCAGATTCCCATATCGTTCCGTTTCCACGTTCAAATCAATGGCCAATATTACCCCCATGGAACGCGCATTCACAACTTTGGGATGCCCTGAAACCTTTGAGACAAAAGTAGTGTGGGCAGACGCGATATAGGCTCTGCGCTCCCTAATTTCAGTGGAATTCAACAATTGTAGACCAGCCAAGGCTACTGCACACCCTAGCGGATGGGCACTGTAGGTATGGGCATGGAAAAAACCGTTGGAGACTTCCTCGCTCAAAAAGGCATTGAATACCTCTTGGGTACAACTTGTAATACTCAACGGGAACATCCCGGCGGTGAGGGCCTTGCTCAGGCAGAGGATATCAGGTTGATGTTGCAGGTTTTCCGAGGCAAAGTTCTCCCCTGTCTTTCCAAAGCCTGTCATTACTTCATCAGCTATACAAAGAACACCGTTTTCCTGGCACTTTTGGATGAGCAGGTCCAGGCCTTCGGCGGAATGGAACTTCATACCTGCGGCACCCTGTACCAACGGTTCGAATACAAAGGCAGCACATTTATTGCCCGATAGGATGGAATTCAGTTGCGAAAGCACTTCCTCCATATTTTCCCTTTGAGGAACGGGAATCCTTTCTACTTTTAGTAAAAAATCTTCAAAAGGACCATTGTAAACCGATAGTCCGGAGGCACTCATCGCCCCAAAAGTGTCGCCATGAAAGCCATCCTCGAAAGCGATCAGAGTGTCCCGTTTATCATTCAGATTGTGATGGTACTGCAAGGCCATTTTTATGGCTGCCTCCACGGCTGTGGAGCCGTTATCGTTGAAAAAAACCTTGGCTTGGTTTTGAGGTAATAAAGCCATCAGCTCCTCGGAAAGCTTTACGGCAGGCTCATGGGTAAACCCACTGAACATGACAAAGTCCAATTGGCTCATTTGTTCCGACAAGGCCTTCGTAATGTGTTCATTCCCATGACCATACATGGACGTATACCAGGAGGCGATGCCATCTATATAGGAGTTGCCCGCCTCGTCCCAAAACAAGGCACCCTCTGCCTTGACAATACCTACGGGAGGAGCGGCCGTTTTGTGTTGCGTTAATGGATGCCAAAGGTGCTTTTGATCGCGTTCCGATAGATTTTTCCCTTTCATAGAATTCAAGAATCCACAATTTATCTATCTTGCAAAGATGGGAAATAAAGTTAAACCTGTTGATGAAACTTAGTATCATAAAGGAATGCCTTTTTGGAGAATCACGATTAAATAATAGGGCCGTTTTTCTTTTACTTACCGGAATTACATTCTTTATCCGGTTTCCCTTTTTCTTTAGGGATTATATAGATCGGGACGAAAGTACTTTTATTCTTTTAGGACAATCATGGGTGGACGGACATTTACCGTATACCCAATTGTGGGATCTTAAGCCCCCTTTGACCTTTGCCTTCTTTGCATCCATAGTCTATGTGTTTGGAAAGAGTTTTATCGCGATTAGGCTAATTGGGGCCCTACTTGTTGCCTCCACGGCTTTTTTTACCTATAAAATTGCATCTAGAATAACCTCCTTTCAGGTTGCACTATGGAGCGGGATATTCTGTGTTGTACTGCTCAGTTTATTTGGAAGTTTACAAGGGGTCATGTCAGAGCATCTATGTATGGCTTTTTTTGTACCCTCACTATACTTGATCCTTTCAAAAAAAGGTCCCTTTTGGTTGCTCTTGGCAGGTCTAAGTATGGGGATTGCGATCATGGTAAAATTGAATATGGCCTATCCGGTGCTCTTTTTGGGTATTTATTTGGTCCTTGAACTTTTTAGCAAACAAAAAACTATCACCTTTTGGGGGGTTCTTGCTTTTGGCCTTGGAACCTTATTCATAGTTATTTTGACGATTCTTCCCTATTACCTTAACAACCAATCTGAAGTTTGGTGGAAGTCCGTGGTTCTAGCGCCTTTGGAATATAGCGAGGCAAGAAGGTTTTCCTTTTTTAAATTGGCACCCACTTTTATTGTAATTGGAACCTTCCTATTTTATTGTTGGAAAAGGGATGTCATCTCGTTCAAGGACAGAACTTCCCTCCTATTGTTTGTTACCCTTTGTGGCGTTCTTGTGTCTTTTTTTAAGGGAGGTAGGATAAATGGACATTATTTGATTCAAATACATCCCATGTTAGTAATATTCCTAGGTATAGTACTTCACCAATTATACTATCGGTTTAAAGTAAGAATACCTAGGTTTTTTATCCTACTGCTATTTCTGATTCCAACGGAAAGTTATTTGGAATACTTCAATATTGTCAAAAACAAGTTTGAAAGGGGCACATTTTTTAATGGGGAAGGGTTTTCGGTTCCTAAATACATCACGGAACAAAAAATAAAAACCGATAACATATTTTTTTTAGGATACCATATAGGATATTGGAACCTAGGGGTATTGCCCCCAACTTTGGCCGCTACACACCCCAGTAATATCTGCAGGGATGAACTTTATCAATTTTTTGATAACCCTAGGGAAAATTCACTTGAGGAACTCCGGTACATTATGGAGGAAATAAAGCCTAAAATCGTGGTAGTACGTAAGGGGCGACTTGTTTTTGACAGGGATGAATTGGAGGAGAATGAATACATAGACACCTATTTGGCCAAACATTATACCGTAGCGGCTACCGTGGAAAAGGCCGAGATACTTCAGAGAAAAGAGAACAATTAGCAGTGAACAGTCAACAGTCAACAGTTTGCAGTAAACAGTTTTCAGATACAGGTAAACAGGGAGCAATTAGCGGTTAGCAAAATTATAAACTGACGACAAAAAAGGAACTCGTGGTCCTGTGAAAAAGTGAGATAGTGAGAAAGTTGTTGAACTAGAACCATTAACGAACAAAGATAAACCAACAACGAAGAACCAAAAACCAGCAACCATGAACAATCTTAAAGACTCTCCAAAATGTGCCTGAACTCTCCGGCATAGCGCGCCACAACGGTTTTGTCCAACCTTGGCTCCTCGTCAATTCTTCCAATTAGGGGAACCCCCGTTTTATATAATATGATCCTTTCCGTTTGGGGATTTTCCTTTCCGTTGAACAATACGGAAACATCATAGCCCTTGTTCTGTAACCACCCAATGGTCAACAAGGTATGGTTGATACTTCCCAAATAGTGCTTGGAAACCACCACCACCTTATATTCCGGCATGATTATGTCGAACATAGTATCCTCATCGTTTAAGGGCACCAACAGGCCTCCGGCCCCTTCAATCACCAAATTCCTATCCGTAGCCGGTTCATTAATATGGAAACGGTCTATTTTCACCCCATCAATCTCTGCTGCGGCATGCGGACTCATGGCAGCTGTAAGCTCGTAGCTGCTTGGCAAAATACTTGTTTTGTCGTTCGATATTAGATTTTTTACCGTATCGCTATCCGTTTGGTCCAGATCCCCTGACTGTACGGGCTTCCAATAATCGGCCTGAAGGGCTTCGGTTATGATGGCCGAAGCCACCGTTTTACCCACTCCCGTAGAAATACCTGTAACGAAAATCTTTTGCATGCTTAATAAATTTGACCACTTCCCGCGCAAGCACAAAGGAAATGTATTAGAAAATAATTTTTATTTTAAGTAAAGCCTTAAACCACTTCACTAATTTAATCTCGATTATCGAGTTATCATGCCACAATTTAGGCACTTATATTTTCTTTTCTCAAAAAAAGGAAAAAGTTTATAAAAAATCCCCTTCCTGTTATAATAGACTTCGGATTTTCTGGCCTTGCAATTGGGACAGGTTACTGGATTGCCAAAATCGTCCAAAGCATATGCCCTAACTTCATTGTAAATTTCCAAGGCCCGCTCCTTGTCCTGGGCATAGACCAGCAACTTTACCCCACCAATGGCATTGCTTATTAGGGGGTCGGAGTTCAAGGTGTTCTCATCCCTAAGAAAAACCGGGATGCCTTCTGATTCCAGTTTTCCCTTTAAAATTTGAACATCGGCCACATATTCAAAAGAAGCAACATGATAAAATTTGTCCGTCATGCATCAAATATATTTTGACAATAATTGCAGCACCAAACCAATCTCTTCCTTAGAATTGAAACTATGAAGACAAAATCGCATTCTTTCCTTCCCTTCGGGAACCGTAGGAGAAAGGATGGCCTTCACATCAAAACCGTCGTCCCTCAATTTTTTGGAAATATTCCGGACTTTTTCATTGCCAGGAATAATTACGGATTGAATGGCCGAATCACTTCCGATTAAGTTACCGGACCACTTCTGTTTCTTCGCTTGACCCTTGAAATACGAAATATTTTCAAAAAGCTGGTCGCGCTGCGCCCCTCCTTCAACAGCAAGAAACTCATAGGAAGATAAAATACCGACAATATCATGTGGAGGCAACGCCGTAGTATATATGAAACTCCGGGAAAAATTTATGAGATAGTCCCTTAGGGCATTGCTACCAAGTATGGCCGCACCTTGGGTGCCCAAGGCCTTTCCAAAGGTAACGATCCTTGCGAAGAGGGCCTTTTCCAATCCCAACTCCTGTACCAACCCAAGACCTTGTTTGCCCATAACACCAACGGCATGCGCCTCGTCCACGATCAAATGATATCCTTCCGAGATACAAAAACTGGCCAATTGTTTAAGATCTGGAGAATCACCGTCCATGGAGAATACGGATTCCGTAACCACATAAACATCGGAATCACCATTGTCAGAAATAGTTTTTTTTATTTTCTCCTTTAAATCCTTTAGGCTATTATGTCCAAATTTATAGCTCTTGGCATGGCTCAGTTGTAATCCGTCCCGGATACTGGCATGAATAAGTTCGTCGTAAAAAACAAAGTCGCCCCGTTGCGGAACACATCCAAAAAAACCTATGTTGGCATCGTACCCCGAGTTAAACACCAGGGCATTTTCAACATTATGGGTCTGCGCCAATAAGGATTCCAATTCTTGGAACAGGATATGGTTCCCGGTCAATAACCTGGAACCTGTAGCGCCGTTCTCACTGATATTATGCTTTAATAATAACTGAAAAGTCTTGGAGAAAAGGCTTTCGTTCCTGGCAAAACCAAGATAATCGTTCGAAGAGAAATCTACTAACGAAGTGGACTCTGCGAGACATCTCAAAGAACCATCTTTTATACGATTCTCAAGCTTTTGACTAAGTTTTTTTGGAAATATTGACATGTTCCAAATGTATAGTCTTTACCCCTAAAAAAATATAGAAGCAAAAAATAATTATTCCGCAACCGTAAAAATAAAATCCTCCTCAAGGGTATTAGGGAACCTAGGAATAATCTCTAAAAAAATTTTATCTGGCTTATATTCAGGTCTGATGGTCACATATTGAAAGTTTAACCTATAATTTCCGGATTCTTTAAGAACTATGCCAATTCTAGAACTATAAATATCACGGTTTTCGTTTAACACGGCGACCACCTCACCATACTCATTTTGCAACTCTCCTGTGACGGCATAAATATTTTCAGGAGCAATAGGAGTTCTTATATAATCGTTTGATATTGTACTAAACTTTTCAAGGTCTAGACTATAACTAAAGCGTTCCGCAGCTGTGCTTTTATATATATCCAAAAGATTGGTGTAGCCATCTTCCTGTAAGTATCTACTAAAATTAAGATTGACGAACAGGGTGTCCCCAACCATATAATTACCTTGGTTATCTACCACAAGGGCATTTTCAACTTCTATTTGGATATAAGAAAAACCTTCCTCATCGTTGGTATAACAACTGTAAAAAAACAAAAGGAGCATTAATAAAAAGAAATTGCTTTTCATGTTATTTGGATTAAAATCTATATCCTATCCTTATCCCGGTTCTTACCAATGAAGATTGGACAACAAACCAATACGTTTCAAAATTGGTGCGTAAACCAATTTGCCCTTCAAGGGAAAGTCTATCCTTTGCGAAAAGAAATCGATATCCATAACCAATGCCCATTCCAAAATCCTTTGTTACTATGGTTCCCTTTTCATAGACCCCATAACCTTCAGGAGTAGTATTTCGTACAAAAATATCGCTACTTTCATTCTTGTTTAGGGAAGCAAAGATTTCTAAAAAGTGGCTTTTTTTATTGTTACCATTAAAATAGAATCTTCCAAAGGGATTTATCTCAAAATTGGCCCTTTGAGCGTATCCATTTCCCGCAACATCCAACTTGTTAAAACCATCACCATAGGATGCCCATCCTATCCCCAATGCAAACTTACGTCCTAGTATACGTTCATAATTTAGTTCCACACTGTTCACTAAAAAATATGGAAGGTTGCTGGAAATTTGATTCTTGAATAGGGTAATGGTCCTGTTTTTTTCTAGGTCCTCCTTTTGACCAAAAGAAGATAGCACCATAAAACAAGTACAAAACAAAACAAAATGGGGGTTCCTCATACGTATTTTTTATTAGGCCACATGTTCAATCGTTACTTGCGAAGTTGTTAATTTTTATTATTGGGTTGCCTAAAAAATAATCAACACAGCTTTTAAGATGCCTAAATTATAAATGGTTGCTTTCCTATTAGATTAACGTAATGTTATATTAATGTAAAGTACAATTATTCCATATATTTAATCCTTGAATTTGAATAGGGCTTTATGAAAAAATATTGGTTACTGGGTCTCTTTTTCTTCATAGGTATTTTCTCTTATGCTCAGATGAACATGTATGAAATCACCTTTGAAAATGCCATACATCATGAAGCCTTGGTTTCGGCGACTTTTCCGGCCGTTACCACAGATACCCTATCGGTACGTATGAGCAGGACTTCCCCGGGAAGGTATGCCCTTCACGAATTTGCCAAGAATGTGTATGGGTTTAAAGCGTATGACGGCAAAGGAAATTCCCTAAAAGTACATAGGCCGGACCCCTATCAGTGGCAAGTTTTTGGTCATGACGGTACCGTTAAAATCGAGTATCTATTATACGCCAACCGTGGGGACGGCACATATTCCCAAGTGGATGAAACCCATGCCCATTTGAATATTCCTGCCACGTTTATGTATGCGCCAAGTTTGGAGGAAAGACCTATCGAAGTCACTTTTGATACAAGAGAAGATTTGAATTGGAAGGTCGCCACACAGTTGCATTTGGTGTCAGGAACTACCTACACAGCTCCAAATTTGCAATATTTTATGGACAGTCCCGTAGAAATCAGTGATTTTGGTATAAGGGAATTTGATGTAGACGGACAAAAAATCCAGTTTGTTCTCCACCACAATGGTACGGATGAGGAACTGGATACTTATTTTGAAAAGGTAAAAAAAACTGTCCTGGCAGAAAAAGAGGTATATGGTGAATTGCCCACTTTCGATTATGGCCGATATACGTTTCTGGCCTGTTATATCCCCAATGCATCGGGCGACGGTATGGAGCATAGGAACTCCACCATACTTACAAGTACTAGGAGCTTGGCCGATGGTGGAATGGAAGGCAACATTGGCACGGTGTCCCACGAGTTTTTTCACGCTTGGAACGTGGAAAGGATACGTCCCCAAAGTTTGGAACCCTTTGACTTTGAAGAAGCGAATATGAGCGGGACCCTATGGTTCGCCGAAGGTTTTACAAGTTATTACACAAACCTAATACTCTGCAGGGCGGGATTAATGGCTCCTGAGGAATATATAGAAGGTCTAGCGGGAACTTTCAATTATGTATGGAACTCACCGGCCAGACAATTTTTCAATCCCATAGAGATGAGCTACCAGGCACCTTTTGTAGATGCCGCCACCTCGGTGGATCCCGTAAATAGGGAGAATATGTTCATTTCCTATTATTCGTATGGTAGTGTTTTGGGCATGGCCCTAGACCTTGCCTTAAGGGAAAAAGGATTGGATCTGGATAATTATATGAAATTGGTTTGGATAAAATATGGCAAGACACAAACACCGTATAAAATAAAGGACTTACAAAACACATTAAGGGAATATGCTGGAAAAGAGTTTGGCGATGCTTTCTTTAATTCCTATATCTATAAAAGCGAAATGCCGGATTACAAAAGCCTTTTTGAAATAGTAGGTATAAAACTTGAAACAAAGGCTGAGTCGGCTTATTTGGGAATTTCTGCGCGTTTGAATGGAGACGGCCATGGCGAAATAACCACGAATCCAAAAATGGGAAGTCCCGCCTATATAGCAGGTTTGGATAAAGGGGACATTATTACCTCCATGAATGGGGGCGCATTTCCTGATGGGCAACACTTTGATGACTTCCTATCCCAATTTAACCCAGGAGATGTCCTAAAAATTGAATTTGAAAGATTTGGACAGCCTAAAACAACCCAAGTAAAATTGGTTTCCAGTCCCACCTATGTTATTTATCCTTCGGAGAAAGAAGGGGATGAATTGACAAAAAAGCAACACGATGCCAGGAAGGACTGGTTAAAGCTGAAATAGATGGATATACACTACTGTCGCGCCACATCGGACGAGGAACTGCATGGCATCCTGGCGCTTCAACAAAACAATACACCAAGTTTCCTTTCTGATGAAGAAAAGTCAAAGGAGGGCTTTGTAACCGTAATCCATTCCTTTGAACTATTAATAAGGATGAATATGGATTGCCCGCATGTCATCGCTAAAGTTGATGGTAAAGTCAAGGGATATGCCCTCTGCATGACCCGAAAATTTAGTGCCGATATTCCTTTGCTTTCCCCCATGTTCAAAATGGCGGATATTCTCTTGGCCGGAAAAAAATACCTGGCTATGGGACAAATCTGTGTTGCCAATGAATTTAGGGCCCAAGGTGTTTTTAAAGGCATGTATACTTATTACAGACAAGAACTTGAAAAAGACTACGATGGATTGTTAACCGAAGTGGCAACAAGCAACCAGCGTTCCCTAAATGCCCATTTAAGTGTGGGATTCGAAATACTTCAAACCCATGTTTCTGGGGACATTTCTTGGGAACTGATCTATTGGGATTGGAAATAATATTTCCTTTTTACAATACTTTATTATTGTTTTTCAATAATTATTTTATATTTGTTATTGTTAAACAATAATTCACATTATGAAAATATTCGGGCCAAAATCAGTCTCAAGTTATTTGTTCTATGTTTTCCGTTTTGGGGCCATTGGCTCCTTAGTCTTGGCACTTTTTATTTTACTTTCCTTTATTATTGGCAATTATGAACTAAAAGGTGGGCGTTTTACCATTCCATTTCCACTATTATCCTACTTTGACATCAAGGGTGATAATAAAACTTCCATCATAACAAGCATCACACTAATTTTGATTTACTGTGGTGGATTTCTTTACAGTTTGTCAATGATTTTGAAATCATTCAAGTCGGCAGTTCTTTTTAATGCAGCCGCCATTCGTCATTTAAAAGTACTGGCAATCATCAATTTATTGGTTTTTCCAATAGTATATTTATCGTTACGACTCATAATACTGAATATTTCAATAATGAATGGAATCCATAATTTGATTCTTAGTTTAATTTTCGGTGTGTTTTTGCTCTTTGTTGCCGCAATTTTTAAAAGAGGCCTAAAGGTTCAATCAGAAAACGATTTAACGATTTAGTATGGGGATCGTTGTAAACTTGGATGTCATGTTGGCAAAACGGAAAATGAAGAGCAAGGAACTTGCTGAAGCCATTGGTATAACGGAAGCCAACCTATCCATATTGAAATCTGGAAAAGCAAAAGCCATTCGGTTCTCAACGCTTGAAGCAATCTGCAAGGAACTGGAATGCCAACCTGGGGATTTATTGGAATATTTAAAATAAAAATCACTGTTGACCCGTAAATGGAATTTTTGTTTTATTATATGGGTCCGTAGCATCCCAAAGGTCAACTTTCAAAAAATTAGCTATCTCAATACCCATATTTAAAGCGACATCATCATCATAGCTAAAATAGACACGTTTTCGGCCTCCTTTTCGTAACCATATATTCACTTCATATCTTACAGGAGCCCTTGTATCAAAATTTATGGAGTATGTCTTTTGTGCCTTAAAAACTGAGATATAATCCACAGGTGGCAGTTCTTCCCATTTTCCATATCCAAACCTACCAATATGCCAACGCGTTTGAAGCCTTTCGTTTGCTTTATCCAAAACTATGCTGGTACTTTTACTCAAAAGTACACCCATTCCGGCCATAACTATCGCCATGTACAAATTCCCTAACTGAAATTTTTGATAAACAAATTCAGGTCGCAATATATTATGTCCTGTTATAAAAATAATTAGGAAAAAAATTACAAGGCTAAAAGCCAAAGCACCCATGCTCAATTGTAATACAGATGGCCTACCTTCGCTTATTTCCAGTTTGTCCTTTTTATTCAGAATTAAATAATTTAATATCGCAATATAAAAAAACCAACTCTTTCGAGTTGGTTTTTTCTGTTTCTAGTCTCCCTCCTTTGGAGGGGTTAGGGGAGGCCTTTTAATCCGCCAAAACAATCACTTTATTATCTTTAAGTTCCACGGTACCACTGGAAATCTCCAAAACCGTATTTCCATTTTGATCTTTGGTGAATTTAGAGGCATATTCCTCATCCAAGGAGACATTACCTTGAACCTTTACCTTTCCTTCCTGCAAAAGGGAAACAATGGGTGCATGGTTTTGCAACATTTGAAATTCCCCGTTTATTCCGGGAACGGTTACAGAAGTCACCTCTCCTGAAAATAAAGTTGCCTCGGGCGATACAATTTCTAAATACATACTTCTCTAGTTATGAGTTTTAAGTTAAAAGTTAAGAGCACAAGTAACTAAAACTATGAACAAATAACTTTAAACTATTAACTATTTACGCTTCGGCAAGCATTTTTTCTCCAGCTTCGATAGCTTCTTCTATAGTACCTTTGAGGTTGAAGGCCGACTCTGGCAAGTGATCCAACTCACCGTCCATAATCATATTAAACCCTTTTATGGTCTCCTTAATATCTACCAAGACTCCTGGGATACCCGTAAACTGCTCGGCAACGTGGAAGGGTTGGGATAGAAAACGCTGTACACGTCTCGCTCTACCTACCGCCAACTTATCCTCTTCGGACAATTCTTCCATACCAAGAATCGCAATAATATCCTGAAGTTCCTTATAGCGTTGCAACAACTCTTTAACACGTTGCGCACATCCATAATGGTCTTTTCCTAAAATCTCCGGAGTCAAAATCCTGGAAGTGGAATCCAAGGGGTCTACCGCTGGGTAGATACCCAACTCGGCAATCTTTCTGGAAAGTACCGTTGTAGCGTCCAAGTGGGCAAAAGTAGTTGCGGGAGCCGGATCCGTTAAGTCATCCGCAGGTACGTAAACCGCCTGTACAGATGTAATGGAACCTCTTTTGGTCGAAGTAATTCGTTCCTGCATGGCACCCATCTCCGTAGCCAAGGTTGGTTGGTAACCCACCGCAGAAGGCATACGACCTAACAATGCAGATACCTCTGAGCCTGCTTGTGTAAATCTAAAAATATTATCAACAAAGAAAAGAACGTCCTTTCCTTGTCCTTCCCCTGAACCGTCACGGAAATATTCAGCTATGGTCAAACCGGAAAGCGCTACACGGGCACGAGCTCCAGGTGGCTCGTTCATCTGTCCAAAAACAAAGGTCGCTTTGGAATCCTTCATGGCCTTTTTATCCACTTTGGACAAGTCCCATCCACCTTCTTCCATAGAGTGCATAAAATCATCACCGTATTTAATAATACCGGACTCCAACATTTCACGAAGCAAGTCGTTTCCTTCACGGGTTCTTTCACCTACACCTGCGAATACGGAAAGTCCACCGTGTCCTTTGGCAATGTTATTGATCAATTCTTGGATCAAAACCGTTTTTCCAACACCGGCACCACCAAAAAGACCAATCTTACCACCCTTTGCATAAGGTTCGATCAAATCGATAACTTTAATACCGGTGAAAAGTACCTCTGTAGAAGTGGAAAGGTCCTCAAACTTTGGGGCTTCCCTGTGAATAGGCAAACCATCCTTACCAGATTTGGGCAAATTGCCCAATCCATCAATGGCATCACCAATAACATTAAACAGACGTCCGTACACATCATCCCCTATAGGCATCTGAATCGCAGCACCTGTAGCAACGACTTCAGTTCCCCTACTCAATCCGTCGGTAGAATCCATTGAAATGGTCCTAACGGTATTCTCTCCAACATGCGACTGAACTTCCAAAACCAATTTTGAATTGTCCTTATTGGTTATCTCCAAGGAGTCATAGATTTTAGGAAGGTCATCCCCCGACTGAAATTCTACATCAACCACGGGTCCAATGATTTGCGAAACTTTACCTGTAACTTTTGACATTACTATTCTGTTTATATATTACTTTAAAAATATCTTAAAAAATGCTCTGATTTTCAGGCTGCAAAGATATGTCTTTCCATTTTAAACAAAAATTGTTTTTTTGGGTTTTTTCCAAAACAAAAAAGATGCACTAAAATGCATCTTTTTGTTAGTTCTTACCATTTTTAAGCTATTGCAGCGTTGGTGAAAAGTTGGTAGGATAATCCCCCACATTCACCAAATTGCCTGAATCCTCAAAATTGGAACCATATGTAGCATCGATGGCCTTCATGAATTCATTGGCCAATAGCGCATATCCCCTAGCCGTTGGATGAATACCATCCAATGAAAAAGCCCCACCGGTTACCAAACTGGCCGTTAGAGTATATTGCCCACTGGTAATACCGCCATTCGCCAATTGGTTCAAAAGGGCATTGGCGTCAACGAATGCCAATCCGGCCTGACTGGCAGCCGCGGATATTATTTGGTTAAAAGCATCTGTTGCCGTCGCAATTTCCTCTTGCTCACTAGGTAGTAGTACCCATTTGTCGGCAAGGGGCAAGGTAATGCCCTCCACTGAAAATTGTCCCGCCAATTCTTGGGAAAGTCCCTGGGCCATTAAAGCACCGGCCACCTCTAGATTTGGCTGACCAATAACGGCCGAAGAGGGCAAGACAAACAAATCGTCTTCCGTAGCCTCACGTGCCTGCCCATAGGTTGTCCCTAACAAATTGGCCACTAAAGGAGCCGCTTGCGCCGGCAAGCCAAAGGATTGCACAAAAGCGGGGAACGTAAGACTGGCATTCAGTACTCCCGCAATTTGCGCGGAGAGGTCCGTTAATGTTTCATCTTGGATTATGACCTCACTGGCCGCCGTGGTGGAAAATTCAATAGATCGCTCAGGTACGCCCAAAAAGGCAAACACTTGATTCAACTGCCCAAATATTCCATTCAAGGTGGGAATCAATGGCCCAAATGACTCGTTGGTGGGGTCCAATGGGTTATGTGGCACGGTCGTAAAATGAGGTATACTCGTTACATCCGGTATATTGGCTACCACACCTTGAGCCCCGCCGGATGTGAGTGTTTGAATCAAAGCGCCATAGGTATTTGCAAAACCAACTCCTGGAGGGCCATCGATCGGAGTTATAGGGTTGGTCCCATCACCTCCTGTAGTGGCAAAACCAAGTACATCATTGTTTCCGATCCACAAAGAAAAGAAAGATGGAGATTGGCTTACGGCCATTTCCAGAACACTGATATTTGGCGTTGAACCCGTCATGCGAACAAAATAAGGATTGGCCAAACCTAGGGATACATTACCCAAATTTCCGTAGCCAGGAGCTAACAAATGAAAGCTTTTGGCCCCAGGTACACCCAAATTGTTAAAAGGTCCCGTTGGATTGTTCAAAACAATATCCGTACCCACCGTTACGGCACCAATAATGGATTCAAGTGGTACTGGGCCAGCACCTCCAAACACCAATCTTGGTCCTTGAATTCTATTACCGCCTGCGGCCAAGCCTCCAAGATTATCACTAGTAAGGGGTTGTACAAAATTCCCTCCTCCAGCGAGTGCAAATTTTTGGGAAAGAATATTGGGTAAAGAAAAATTTTGCCCTGCCTGAAAAAGCGCACCATCCGTAAAACCCGCTGTTAGAGAATTTCCCAAAGAATTAAAATTTGAAAAATCAGCTGAGCCTGCCGTAAGTTCCGGTTTGGCTTCAGGTTCAATAATTGGGTCCAGATCTACATCCTCCGGGTCGTTACAATTAGTAAAGACCAATAGAAGGGAGGATAAAAATATATAGGTAATTCTTTTCATTTCTAAACGGAATTTAAATTTCATTTTTAATTGTTGATTGTCCATGACAGATAATACATAGACCCGATAAATCCAGTTCCGAAGGCCGTAAAGTATTCATCGCCCAACAAGTTGTTGCCACCAATCTTAAAGGTAGATTTGATGCTAGGTACTGTATAATTTATTTGCGCATCCACCACATGGAATTCCGGAACGACCCCATTACCAAAAGTAGCCTCCCAGTAATAGTCATCACTAAAGCGATAGTTTATATTGAACCCAAAATTCTTGAACAGCTCTGCATTACCAAAAGAAGCCTTAAACTGATGTTCCGGAGTGTTAAAGCCCACTTGGAAATCAGGATTGGCTACCCTATCAAAATCCAACTTCGCATACGTATAGCTTCCACTTAGGTCAAAATCACCTAAAACCTTTGCGGTAAGCCCTAAAGAAGCTCCATAGGAATTGATGTTTACATCTGAATTGGTATAGGCCTGATAGGTCTGAAAATCACGATTTGATATGGCCGCCACAGACAAAGACCCATCACCAACCGTACCATAATAGGGAGCTATCACAGCCTCAGGTGCCAAAAAGTTACTATAACTATTGTAATAGGCACTTAAGTCTATGACTAATTTTTTGACCTTCCCACGATAGCCTACCTCGGCCGATGTAACCTGCTCTGGCTGTACCACATCCGGATTAGCAATCTCAAGTACTGCCGGGTTTCCTGTTTCCGATAACCTCAAAACAGATTCTGCAGTGTAAGAATTCTCGTAAGCGGCCCTACCCGTTTGAACAATACTGGAGGGTTGGCCCAACAATTGTCCTCCTCCACTAACATCAAATGTCCTTTGATACCTATCCAAGTTATCTGGTGCGGCACCGACCAAAATGGCCCTACCCGCATCCAAGCCGATAAAAAAATCCTGAGTGGTAGGGTTTCTAAAACCGGTTTGTATGGACGCCCTAATATTATGGTCCCTATTTAAGGTATACCCTGCCGAAAACCTAGGGGAGAAAAAGCCATCAAAAAATTCATTTTTATCATATCGGACCGAGGCGGTTAATTTTAAACTACGCTCGTTTTGCATTTCAATCTTCTTTTGAACCTGCGTGTAAAGTCCGTACTCTGAATAATCTATGGGGCCATCGGAATCTGTATAGATAGTTCCGAAGGAATTAAGGCTGTATTGTCTAAACGACCCCCCTATTTGTACTTCGGCCCAATCCCAAAGATGTCCAAAATTATAGTTGGCATCTGCATGATAGTATTTTGAGGCGTCCCTAAACTGTGAACCTCTTGATAAATCTGGATCTTTTATTACTCTGTTGAAGGCAGATTGGAACTCTGGTGACCCTGGTAAAAATCTACCGGACTCTGCCTGGGCCCTAGCGGCAGCATGGGCCTGCTCCTCCGTGGCACCAGCCAATGTCGCCTGCACAAAAGTACCCGTATATTCACCAAACCAAGTATTGTCATCCTTCCACGACCTGTTAATATTGATTCCAGTAAATACCATATCATAGGAATCTCCCGCTTTATCGGATACTACATAACCTCTTAGGAAAAAATTGTCGTTCCTAAGTTCCAATTTATGTTGTTCTTGAAAAAAATTCGCTATGTTATAACGGTTGGTGCCTTGGTAAATGGTATTTCCAGTACCTATTTTACCTACATAGGAAATCTCTAGGTTGTTGCCCTCTATCGGTCTATAGTAAAGTCCCCAGTCTGATTTAATACTTCGGGCGGTATAGTTTGTCAAATCGCCCTCATTGTAGCCAGTACGGCTAACTTCCACTGAAGGGACCAAGGCGTTTGCTCCATTTGGAAGGATTCCCAAGCCTTCCAAGGTTACGGCCACATCTTTTATATCCGTAGACACTTCGTCCCCGTAGACATTTATACCATCATAATTTAAGGCATCCCTTGTGCGCCCAGGCACAAATTTGTCAACAGTGCTGTTAGCGGCCCAATCGGTACCATCCAGATACCCGAAATTCCATTTTATGGCAAACTTATCACTGAACTTATGGGCGGCGCGCACTCCCACATCCGTATAAGAATTGGTGCCAGCAGCTTCCTGGGAAGTAACACCTTGTTTTACCGAAACACTAATACCTTGATAATCAAATGGGCTTTTACTTCTCATAAATAGGATACCATTAAAAGCATTGGCTCCATATAATGCTGATGCTGCCCCTGGTAACAATTCTACACTAAGAACATCAGGTTCTATCATACCTACCAAGTTCCCAATAGGGAAGTTCAAGGCCGGTGTGGAGTTGTCCATCCCATCCACCAACTGCATGAACCGGGTATTTGCGAATGTTGCAAACCCTCTAGTATTTACCGACTTAAAGGTTAAACTATTGGTGTTCACATCAACGCCTTTCAGGTTTTCGAGACCACTATAAAAATCGGCCGAAGCCGTATTTTTTATCGTTTCTATACCCATTCTTTCCACAGTGACCGGAGATTCGAAAATCCTTTCGGGAGTTCTGGATGCAGAAATCACTACCTCGTCCAAGAACGTTTGGGCTTCGGATAAAACAACCCGTACAGTCTGGTTATCATAGGTAATGTTTTGGAGTCCATCGGTATACCCAATGCTCGTAATACTTAACTGAAATGGAGGAACTTCAGAAGTCTGTAACACAAAATTACCGTCAAAATCGGTAGTAGTCCCAATGGCCTTGCCTACAATGACAATGTTGGCTCCAGGAATTGGCTCGCCGTTTTGGTCAACGACGTTTCCATTGATTGTAGTCTGCGCAAAACCTGCCGTTCCAAACAAAATCAATGCTAACAGTAGTATTGTTCTCATTCTAAATTTGAGTTAAAATTTTTCGCAGATGAAGATACAGATAATTTTATACCAAAAATAGGAATTTGAAAAAAATTATGCATGCATAGTATTATTTTAATAAAATTGCTACTATATTTTATAGGTAATCACAATCCAAAAACAAAAAAGGACGCAAATTGCGTCCTTTTTCTTCTAAGTTTTTCGATTTTACTCTACAGTCACTGATTTTGCCAAGTTTCTGGGCTGGTCTACGTTACACCCGCGCATTACGGCAATGTGATAGGAAATTAATTGCAGTGGAATTGTTGTTAGCAACGGCGAAAGACTTTCCAAGGTCTCTGGAACTTCTATGACGTGATCTGCCAACTCCTTTACCTGTTCATCACCTTCCGTTACAATGGCAATAATCTTTCCCTTTCTGGATTTTATTTCCTGGATGTTACTGACTACTTTTTCATAATGCCCCTTTTTAGTGGCAATTACAAAAACGGGCATATGCTCGTCTATCAATGCAATAGGTCCATGTTTCATTTCAGCAGCGGGATATCCTTCTGCATGGATATAGCTTATTTCCTTTAATTTCAAAGCACCTTCCAATGCCACTGGGAAATTATACCCCCTACCCAAATAAAGGCAATTGGGCGAATCCTTATATACATTGGCGATAATCTCTATCAATGGATTGGCTTCCAGTGCCTTTTCAACCTTTTTGGGTATTGTCTCCAACTCGGTAAGGAATTCGTGGAATTTTGTTTCAGAAAAAGTACCCTTCTCCTTGGCCAGCTTTAGCGCCAACAACGTTAATACTGTTATCTGGGTGGTGAAGGCTTTTGTAGAAGCCACACCTATTTCCGGTCCGGCATGCGTATATGCTCCGGCATCTGATTCGCGAGCAATGGAAGAACCCACTACGTTGCAAACACCAAATACAAAGGCCCCTTTCTCCTTCGCCAACTTTATTGCAGCCAAGGTATCTGCTGTTTCCCCGGATTGTGAAATGGCAATAAGCACATCTTTGTCCGTAATAACAGGGTTTCGATATCTAAACTCCGATGCATATTCTACCTCAACAGGAATTCTGGCCAAATCCTCAAATATATATTCCGCTACAAGACCCGCATGCCAAGATGTACCACAGGCAACAATGATAATCCTATTGGCATTCATGAATTTTTCCAGATTTTGGTCAATCCCCGCCATTCTAATTATTCCTTGGTCCGCAAGTAGCCTTCCTCTATAAGTGTCCTTTATGGCCCTAGGTTGTTCATATATTTCCTTTAGCATAAAGTGGTCATAACCTCCTTTTTCTATTTCCTCCAAGTTCATTTGGAGTTCCAGAATTCTTGGATAGGCTATGGCATCATTCTTAATCTTTCTAAGTTTAATCTCCTTCCCAAGTCTAATAATAGCCATTTCCTCGTCTTCAAGGTATACGGCATTATTGGTAAATTCAATAAAAGGAGATGCATCCGAAGCGATAAAAAACTCGTTTTCCCCAATTCCAATGGCCAAAGGACTTCCCAATTTCGCAACAACGATCTCATCGGGCTTCTTTCTATCGAAAACAGCAATGGCATACGCTCCTACTACTTGATTCAATGCAATTTGGACAGCTTGTCCCAGCTTAACATCTTCAGTTTTCTTTACTTCTTCAATAAGGTTTACTAGTACCTCTGTGTCCGTATCCGATGTAAAAGTATAGCCCCGTTTGGTCAACTCCTTTTTAATGGATTCATAGTTTTCTATGATTCCATTATGGATAATAACCAAATCGCCTGAATTGGAATAGTGTGGATGGGAATTCACGTCATTTGGAACCCCATGGGTGGCCCACCTTGTATGGCCAATTCCTATGGAGCCGTCTTGGGAAATACCATTGGCCTTGTGTCTTAAATCTTCGACCTTACCCTTCGTTTTGACCAAATTGATCTGGCTGCCATCATACAAAGCAATTCCGGCACTATCATAACCCCGATACTCCAATCGTTGCAATCCTTT
The DNA here is from genome assembly GCF_002742265.1 of Maribacter sp. 4G9. Lineage (GTDB taxonomy): Bacteria > Bacteroidota > Bacteroidia > Flavobacteriales > Flavobacteriaceae > Maribacter. The sequence goes on along the minus strand of NZ_MDGL01000096.1, from coordinate 9,933 downwards.
CATGATTATTGGGTAGGCATCCCTATGTCCAATGTAGCCGACTATTCCGCACATATTATTTAATTAGAATTAGAAAAAGTAGTTCAAAATTAATCCAACGAACAAAAGTTCAATAAGTTATCTGTTTATTGAACGAATAAATCCTGTAAAGTGTATACGTTGGATGGAAAAAATCTGATAAGACAACTTTGAAAAGCTTATTCAGTTTTGGTATAGCTTATTTCCAACTTTAACCTTTTATTGTAGTTAGGATCTGTTTCAGGGATATTGCTACCGAACAAAACAGTACCTAGTGGGGTAAGATTGGAGGTTATTGGAATATCCTCCTCTTCACCATTGGCAAATATGGCATTTAGGACATTGGAGTTTTGAATGCTTGTCGTAAGCGTAAGACCCAATGTACTGTTCGCTGAATCCCGTACAACCAGATTATTAATGTAATCCGTAATTCTAACCGTATATTTTAACCCAAGGCCATTTTCCTCTACAAGGACCCCATCATAATTTGGATAGGTTGCAAGTGAACTCCCCGCACTTGGCAGTGGTTCTGTATTAACATTGTACAAGGGGCTGTTGGTTTCGGAATTATATAAATAGAGGCGAGGCGGCTCTGCAGGCTCCATGTCCATACCCGGATAACTTCTGTCCACATAGAACACCAGGTTCGCTTCATTGATTATCCAATTATTGGACCTAATTTCCTCCAAGATATTCTCAGCGTTATCCGGTTCAAATAGCTCAATTTCCGTAGTTAAACCGGCTGCTCCTTTTAAGAAAAGACGGGAGGCGTTTTGCTGGGTATTCAAAGCGTCCATGACATCCTGTGGATAACTGTCATTTATATATGTGTTTACAGCATTACCTGAAAATCCTGTTGCGGCAGAACCTGACAATAAACCTAACGTAAACGTGTTTTCACGCTCTTCAAGCCCTCCTTCCTCAGAGTTGAAGGCATTATACGTATAAGTAATGGAAATATTGGCCTGGGTCAAATCAAGCAATAGCATTGTAGGCTCTCCAATGGATTCCAAAAGGGATAGATGGATTCCTCTTAAGAATTCTGAAAAATTGGCTTGACTTAAAAGTTCTGGAGAACCTTCCTTATTCAAGATGTTGTCTTGAAAAAAATCAGGGTCCAAGGGAATTCTTATACCTGGGTCCAACTTGGAAAATATCAATGATTCATCCGTATCCTCTGTAGTTTCATCGTCTTCCCCAGGAATTAAAATTTCCTTATTGTCCACCGTAATACTACCGTCTAAATCAGAATCAAACAAAACTTCTGATACAAATGTAGGCGCAAATTGTTGATTAGAATAGTACTGTTGAGCCTCCTGAAAATTGGAGTTAGGGTCTAAATCCCTAAGAAAATAAGTGGATCGTTGTACTTTCAGTCCAATAACTACAGGTCCGTCCACGTCATCAAAATTTCTAGCATTTACGTAAATGCTGTCCAAATCTATTGTATTGGCAAAATTATTTGCAAATATTCGGGAATCATCCGTATCATTAAGGCCATCAAGATTCAAATCAACGCTTTGGTCATCCAAGGGATCTGTATTGGCCGTCCTTTCCTCTCCATTGGTAGCCCCATCCCCATCACTATCGTTACTGGGGTCCTCAGGTAATGTATCAAATTCATCGGCAACACCATCATTATCCGTATCCCTTAAAATCGCTTTGGTTAAGTAGGGAATATACAGGTAAACCTCCTTGACAGTTTCATCTTCATCAATGGTGGTTTCAGAATCATCGCTTGCGGCATTATCTTCTATACTTTGGGAAAGAACCCCAAAAGTTGGATTGCCGGTTGGCAATCTTAATTGTGTTGTAATAGAAGCAGTAGTCCTTCCATAGACAGGATCATCAAAGGTGCCTAGTTGGTAAACGGGCAACTTATTGGTCCTAACCGCTTCAATATTGCGGTTATAGGCGAACACATCGTATACCTCCTTTCCCGTTGAAAACGGATTTTCGCCCGTTACTCCAGCACCTATAGTAGTCAGGTCTTGCTCGCAGGATAAAAATATCGCAGATATTAAAAAAGCCCCACATAGTATGGGTATAGCCCGCTTTTGAAAAATGTTCATTCAGATTATTTTAAAACTTCCGTGTTGTAAAAATTAGCATACGCTTCCTCAAATTCTTGAATAGGGACATATCCTAACACAGGTTTTTCTTGGTTGGAAATATGTGTTGTTAGATCTTCTGGAATTTCTTCCGAAGCTAAAATAATGGCATCGGAATAATCCACGGCAACTTTTAACAAATTATTATAGGAGGGGTTTTCCAATGAGGCTATTTCTTCTTCAGGAATACCATCAAAAGCGATCCTTTTGATCATCTCCTTATCAAGCTCTCCCTCAAAAGTCTTGCCGTAGACGGAAAGGACTATTTTACTATCGGCAAAAAGTGGTTCGTCTGCGTAATACTTCTTAAGATATAGCGGCAACAAACTGGCCATCCATCCATGCACATGTATGATATCAGGTGACCAATTTAATTTCTTGACGGTTTCCATGACACCTTTGGCAAAAAAAATGGCCCTTTGGTCATTATCAGGAAACAGTTCTCCTTTTTTATCTGCAAAAGTTGCTTTTCGCTTAAAATATTCTTCGTTGTCAATAAAATAAACCTGTATACGTTCCCTTGGAATGGATGCGACCTTAATGATTAACGGCATGTCCATGTCGTTTATGACAAGGTTCATACCAGACAACCGGATCACTTCGTGTAATTGATGTCTTCTTTCGTTGATGTTACCGTACCTCGGCATAAATATCCTGATCTGGCCTCCATTGCTATTGACCATTCTAGGAGCCTCATAGGACATATGTGAAACTTCATTTTCGGGGAGGTATGGAACTAATTCAGAAGATACAAACAATACCTTTTTACCATTCATAAAAACTTTCTTTTATTTTTCGTGGAAACGCAGGTGCAAAATTACAAAAAATATAGAGATTACCAGTATTTATAGTAAGTTTGCTCGCTAATCACGTTTTCACATGCTCCCCATCAAGACTAAAAATGAACTTGATAAACTATTAAAAAGTAAGTCCAATTCAAAAGTGTTAGGTCTTGTTCCAACCATGGGGGCACTGCATAAAGGGCATTTGGAACTGGTTAAAAAAGCGGTTCAGGAGAATGATCTTGTCGTAGTAAGCATTTTTGTTAATCCCACGCAATTCAACAATCCAGAGGACCTTAAGAAATACCCTAGAGACCTGTCCAAGGACCTTGCCCTCATTGAAAGCATAGGTTCAGACATTCTTGTTTTTGCACCATCCGTATCTGAGATTTACAAGGGCTCTGTCCACTCAAAAACATATGATTTTCAGGGTTTGGACAACGTGATGGAAGGAGAATTCAGGGACGACCATTTTAACGGGGTAGGTACGATAGTGGAGCAACTTTTCAACCTAATTAAACCGAATAACGCCTATTTTGGAGAAAAGGATTTTCAACAACTGCGTATCATAAAAAAACTTGTAGAAGTACAGAAAATTCCCGTGAATATTATTCCCTGCCCTATTATTAGGGAAGACCACGGATTGGCAATGAGTTCCAGAAATGAAAGGTTGAGCGAAAAAATGCGACTTAAGGCGGGGTTTATATTTAAGACCTTGCAATCTGCCAAGGAAAAATTTGGCACGAAAAGTGCTTTAAAGGTGAAGGAATGGGTAAAAAACCAATTTCTTAAAGAGGGGGATTTTGAGGTGGAATATTTTGAAATTGCCGATGTAGAAACGTTAAGCCCATTGAAAAGAAAAGTAAAGAACAAAAAATATAGGGCGTTTATTGCCGTTTATGCCGAGGATGTAAGGCTAATTGACAATATAGCACTCAATTGATTAATTTTGTCCCATGCAAGTACAAGTAGTAAAGTCCAAAATCCATCGTGTAAAAGTAACAGGAGCAGACCTGAACTATATAGGAAGCATTACCATTGACGAGGACTTGATGGACGCTGCCAATATTATACAAGGAGAAAAGGTCCAGATCGTGAACAATGACAATGGCGAACGACTTGAAACCTACGTAATACCAGGTCCTAGAAATAGCGGAGAGATCACCCTAAATGGGGCGGCAGCCAGAAAAGTAGCTGTAGGGGATGTTCTTATTTTGATTACTTATGCCTGGATGCCTTTAGAGGAAGCCAAAACATTCAATCCAAGCCTCGTTTTCCCAGATGAGAAAACCAATCTATTGAAATAGGTTTGCTTTCTACTTTTTTAAATCGCTCATATGCTCCATATGCTTTTGAAAAATACTTACTTACCTTAGCGATTTGCAACGTATCCCAATAGTGTGAACAAATCCTTGAAAAAGACCCTAAAATTAATCATTCCCATTCTTATTGGAGTGTTTTTAGTGTTGTATTGGTATTTGAAGACCTCTCCGGAGAATAGGGAGCAAATTCTTTTTTATATCAAGGAGGCCGATCCATTCTGGGTTTCCATATCATTGTTGTTGGGTATCATAGGGCATATATCCAGGGCGATTCGATGGAACTATCTTTTGGAACCTTTGGGATACCGCCCAAAACTCATCAACAACGTTCTTATGATTTTCATGGCCTATCTGGCCAATTTAGGGATACCGCGTACCGGGGAGATTTTAAGGGCAACAGCCTTGTCAACGTATGAAGGGGTGCCTTTTGAAAAAGGCTTTGGAACCATAGTCACAGAAAGGGTCATTGATCTGATCATGCTGTTGATCGTGGTTATAATAACGCTCTTTTTACAGACCGATATTATCATCACCTTTTTTGAACAACGGGGATTCAATGCCAGCGGACTGATAATCTTGGGAATTGCCGGATTGGCGGCCGCCCTGATTTTCTTTATGTTCATCAAAAAATCAGATAACCCAGTAGCATTAAAAATCAAGTCCTTTGTAAAAGGTCTATTGGATGGTGTTTTCAGTATTTTTAAAATGAGGAAAAAGTGGTCGTTCGTATTCCATACATTACTGATATGGGTATGCTACATTGGCATGATGTGGGTCATAAAATTTACGGTTCCGGAAACCATGGGCCTTTCCCTAAACCAAATTATGGTGGCCTTTGTTTTTGGCGCCTTTGCCATGGCTACCACCAATGGTGGCGTGGGCCTTTTCCCCATATTGGTAAGCAAGGCATTGGGGCTTTTTGGAATAAGTTCCGTTTCCGGCGACGCCTTTGGATGGATCATGTGGATTGCGCAAACCCTCATGAACATTGTATTTGGTGCAATATCTTTTCTCCTATTACCGTTATTGAACAGAAACAAATAAACCGTTTACTGTTTAAATAGATCCTATGCGTCACATATTTACTGCTCTTACACTGCTCTTGGTGATGGTTGGGAGTGCCCAAACTACACAGGAGATCTTCGAGTCCTTTAAACTTCAGGAACGAAGGGATGTACAATATTACTTCCCTCCCAACATGGACGAGAATAAAAAATATCCTTTGATCGTGGTACTGGATGCCAATTATCTCTTCGATCAGGTCGTGGCCGTTTCAAAATATTACAGTCAGTTTCATGGAATGCCGGAAAGCATTGTAGTTGGCGTGAACCAAAGTAAGAACGGGATCCGATTGGAAGATTGTGCCTTTGATCCGGAAACTGGGCTCCCAAACGAAAAAGGGAAGCAGTTCTATGAATTTATCGGGATGGAGCTTATCCCCTATTTGGACCTGAATTATAGCACCGCTCCTTTTAAAATGATTTTCGGATACGACATTACGGCAAACTTCCAAAATTACTGGTTGTTCAAGGATAACTCGGTTTTTGATGCCTACGTAAGCATCTCGCCAACCCTGGCCCCGGAAATGGAGAGTAGGGTTCCCACGCGATTGAACACTTTTGACAAACAGATATTCTACCAATTGATCGTAGAAGGGGAACAAACCGATGACACCCCACAAATAATGGCATTGGATTCTGGCATAAAGGCTTTGAACAAGGAAACCTTGCACTATTTTTTCGAGAAGTATGATAAAGCGGACCACATTTCCGTGGCCACCTACGGCATAGGAAAGGCGTTCGATAATGTGTTTGGCATGTTCAAACCCATCAGTCCGAAGGAATACAAGACTCAAATCTTAACATCCGATGAACCGGTATATAAATATCTCGAAAATAAATATCAAGGTATTGTGGATTTGTTCGGGTTCAGCAAACCCGTGGAACTCAACGACATCATGGCCATATATGCCGCTGTAAGAAAGAAAGAGGATTTTGAGTCCCTAAAATCCCTATCGGAATTATGCAAAAAGGAATATCCCGATACCATGATGGGCTTTTACTTTGAAGGAGAATATTATGAACAGATGGGTGAGCCCAAAAAGGCCTTGAAGACCTTTGAAAAAGCTTTTCAGATGGAAGAAATCGATTTTTTAACTAAAGAAATGGCATTGGAAAAAATGGACGCATTAAAAGCGGATTTTGGTTTTTAACCTACACCAAATCCCCGCTCCCAAAGAAATATAACCTTAGATCCCAAATCTAACCTACAATCTACATTTATGTTTAAAGGCATCTTTAAATACTACGTCTGTGCTGGCGTATATTTTACCTACTATGGCCTAAAGGGCGATAAAGTACTGGCACTGAGCATACTCTCTTTGTTCCTGGCATGGGCCTCCTTTTTTATGGCCATCTGGGAGTTTAAGAAAAAACAATCGGAGGAAGAATAATTCCTACTTCTTAGTACCTTAGCACAAATCAGATGAGCTAAGGATGGCCAAGACAAAAACTGCTTTTTTCTGTCAGAACTGTGGCACGCAATACGCCAAATGGGTGGGACAATGTGCTGCCTGTAAGGAGTGGAACACCGTGGTGGAGGAAGTTGTTCAAAAAGAAGAAAAAACAAGCTGGAAACCTACCAACTCCGTAGCAAAACGAGTTTCAAAACCGCTATTGGTCCACGAAATAAGTACCGAAAAAGAAGTACGCCTCAATACCTTCGATTTAGAGTTCAATAGGGTATTGGGTGGTGGTTTGGTTCCTGGGGCCTTAGTATTGTTGGGCGGTGAACCCGGTGTTGGAAAAAGTACCCTCCTTTTACAGATTGCACTGAAACTTCCTTATAAAACCTTATATGTTTCCGGGGAGGAAAGCCAAAAACAGATAAAGATGCGGGCGGACCGTATCCACCCCAACAGCGAAACCTGCTTTATACTGACGGAAACCAAGACCCAGAACATCTTTAAGCAAATCGAAGCCACGGAACCGGACATTGTGGTTATCGATTCCATACAGACCTTACATTCGGATTATATTGAGTCGGCAGCAGGGAGTATTTCCCAAATAAGGGAATGCACTGCGGAACTCATCAAGTTTGCCAAGGAAACCAATACACCCGTTATTTTGATTGGCCATATTACCAAGGACGGTTCCATTGCCGGACCCAAGATTTTGGAGCACATGGTGGATACCGTTTTACAGTTTGAAGGCGACCGAAACTATGTATACCGAATCCTCCGTTCCCTTAAAAACCGATTTGGCTCTACGGCGGAATTGGGCATTTATGAAATGCAGGGAAGCGGACTCAGGGAAGTGAACAACCCTTCTGAAGTGTTGATTTCCAAGAACGATGAAGGGTTGAGCGGAACCGCCATCGCCTCTACCGTAGAAGGGATGCGTCCCCTTCTAATTGAAATACAGGCCTTGGTAAGTACCGCAGTCTATGGGACCCCGCAACGTTCCACTACGGGCTACAATGCCAAACGCTTGAACATGCTTCTGGCGGTTTTGGAAAAAAGGGCCGGATTTAAATTGGGTGCCAAGGATGTTTTCCTAAATATCACAGGGGGAATTTCCGTGGATGATCCTGCCATTGACCTAGCAGTTATTGCCGCCATATTATCCAGCAACGAGGACATTCCCATTGAAAAAGGTATCTGCTTTGCCGCGGAAGTTGGGTTGGCAGGTGAAATACGACCCGTACAAAGAGTGGAACAGCGCATTCTAGAAGCCGAAAAATTGGGCTATAACACCATAGTAGTTTCCAAAAACAATAAAATTGGATTAAAGAATACCAAAATCAAGGTGCAAATGGCCGCCAAGATTGAGGATGTGGTGAGTAGTTTGTTTGGGTGAGGGAAAAATAGGCTTAAAAGCAAGTATTTGGAATAGGTTTTTCAATACAACCTCCATTTGGATAACAAATCATCTCAAATTGACACCCTTCTTCCTTTTCGCAACTAGAAAAGATGAATAAAAAAGCTAAAAATAAAATGAGGTTATAATTCCTGAAACTAAGGTTATTATTCATTTTCAAATGATTGATTATATCTATTTATTAAATTAACAAAGGCTTCTCTTGTTGGTACTATTTTATCCAATACCCTTAATGCTTCTGGATTATCTGATATCATTGGTCTTAAACGGTCATAAGTTGACTTATTCGCAAATTTTCTAGCAAAGCCTACGCCAGTTGGTAAAGTAGTTAAATCCACGCCTTCTTTCAAGACATAAAGAAAAGGCACAGCTTCCAACCCTAAACCTTCCACATGATAGTATAGTTTAATACGATTTCCTGTGGTCATTCTCCATAGGTACTCACTTTTAATTTTAGATTCCCAACCTTTTGGAAATTCAACGTTTTCATAGTGTTTATCTGATTTGGAAATATAAAAACCTCTTATGGCACCAAAACTTGCCTTATATCTAATTGTATTTCCATCTTTTTTAAAGTTGACAAAATTCGTGGAGTGAGATTTTCCTACCTTACCATAAATTGTATCATAATTTTGAGTAATGATATAGTCAGAATCCTGGGCATTAAGATATAATTCCCCCCAAAAATAGGACAGTAAGTTAAGTTTAATTTTTAATCTAAATTTACTGTATTATGACACGCAGGAAACACACATCGAAATTCAAGTTCAAGGTGGTGCTGGAGGCGCTATCGGAACGTTTTACCATCCAAGAGCTGGGCAGGAAGTACGAGATCCACCCTACGCAGATAACTACTTGGAAGACCCAGTTCTTAAAGAACGGCGAGGGCGTATTCGACAATAGGGCCAAGGATCCCAAAACGGAGTCCGAGGAGATGGAGGAACGGCTTTTAAAGACCATAGGACAGCTCAAGGTGGAGAACGATTTTTTAAAGAAGGCCTCATCATGAGTAAGTCCAGAAAGCAAAGAAGGGAACTGGTCAATAGGGATTCCAAGTTGAGCGTAACGCGCCAGTGCGAGCTTTTGGAGCTCCACCGCAGTGGGGCGTATTACCGTCCAAAACAGGAGACCGACCTGAATCTGGCACTGATGCGCCAGATCGATGAAAAGCACATGTTGCACCCTTGGCTCGGCGTCCCCCGTATGGTTACCTGGCTCAACCGTGACATGGGGCACTGCATCAACAAAAAGCGCATTGAGCGGTTGTATAGGCTTATGGGGATATCTGCCACCGGCCCGAAGCCCAACACCTCCAAGAAAGGAAAGGGAGAACTGCACAGGATCTATAAATACCTCTTGAGAAACCTGGATGTAACGCGCTTTGGTCAGGTATGGGCCATGGACATCACCTATATCCCGGTTCGCGGAGGCTATTTGTACCTTTGTGGGATAATCGACCTGTACAGCCGCTATGTAGTAGGATGGTCACTTTCCAACACAATGACATCTGAATGGTGCAGAAAGACCTTGGAGACCGCCATAGAGGAACACGGTTCTCCGGAGATCCTCAACACCGACCAAGGAAGCCAGTTTACCGCGCACGGGTTCTGTGATTGGGTCACCGATCCCAACAGGGCAATACGGTTGAGCATGGATGGGCGTGGAAGGGCACTTGACAATATATTCGTGGAAAGGTTATGGCGCAGCGTAAAGTACGAACAAGTGTACCTGTTCCCGGCCGATGACGGTCTGCAGTGCTACCGTGGGCTGGAGGAATATTTTAGGTATTACAACAATGAACGAAGGCATCAAAGCCTAGGGG
>NZ_MDGL01000094.1 GCF_002742265.1 Maribacter sp. 4G9 | reverse complement strand
CGCCTAAATCTCCGATATTTGTTACGTACCCATTTGGCAAGTCGCTTATTCAAAAAACGGAACACATAATGCAGTTCACTCATCCTGACTTTGCCATAATAGTAAATCCATCCTCGTACGCTGTCCGCTATAATGCCTGCCAAGTCGGGCAGGCGTAAATGAACCATACGATGGAGTTTTAACTTAAACAAAATCTGATTGATACGTTTCTGACTCTTACGACTAATCGAGGGCGTAAAACCCAAATGAAAGTTTCCGAAGTAACCTTTTACCATTCGTGGCTTGAATGTAAATCCGAGAAAATCGAACGTTACATAATGAACCTTAAATGGTGGATGCTTCTTTTGGTTGCGTTTGCAATATACTATATTGCTCTTGCCCTCTTTTATCTGCAATTTGCATTGCTTAAATCTGGCTTTTACGGCTTCCAACGTCCGCATCGCTTGTTTGAAGTTTTGGCAATGAATAATGATGTCATCAGCATATCGTTCAAACTTTACTTCGGGGTGGTGTTGCTCTATCCATTTATCAAAAACTACGTGCAAGAAAATGTTTGCCAATAATGGACTTATTACTCCTCCTTGCGGTGTGCCTTTGCTTCGTGGATAAATAGTACCGTCTTTCTTTTGGACTGAAGCCTGTAACCAACGTTTTACATACAAGTGAATGTGCTTCTTATTGGTAAAATGACCCAATGCTTTGAGCATCAAATCGTGGTCTATCTCATCAAAAAAACTTTTGATGTCCAAATCAATTGCCCAATCCATTTTCATACAGTTTTCCCTGCATTGTGTAATGGCTTGATGGGCTGATTTATTGGGGCGATAGCCAAAAGAATTTTTGCTAAATTGTTTATCTACAATCTGTTCTAATTCTTCCCGTATTACCATTTGAGCCGTTCGGTCTTGTACCGTTGGTATGCCTAACTTCCTGATACGCCCATCTGCTTTGGGTATTTCTACCTCTCGCACAGGTTGGGGAAAATAACTGCCACTAGCTAACCTATTCCATACTGGATACAAGTATTTCATAGGGCGTGCGGAAACTTCCCGGATTGATAATTTATCAACTCCAGTTGCTCCTTTGTTACTTTTAACCTTTTTAAAGGCTTCCCATACCTGTCGCTTCTCTATCGGTTGCGACTTTTGTTTCTCCTCGAAAATCATCCTAAATTTCTTTAGTTGTAATCCAAGTTAAAACTGTTAAGTTAGTCCCTTTGCTCCGTTTCCATTACAGAAATTTCATCGCTACTACGGACTAATCCGCCACTAATTAATAGTATTGCTACTTTCTACCTTGCCCTTCGGGGTTGTGGTATTTTTGCACTACTAATTAGCTTCTCCTGTTCCGTAATTGAGCCGTAAGTAAAGCTCCTGCCCTCTTTATGCCGATTGCCACTTGACCAATATTTTAGGTTACGCTCGTCAAGTTCTGTCTCGCAAGACCGCCCATCCCTCGATTTTGACAATACTAAAGTTGTTTACGACACTTCTACAAGGGTTCAATCTCATCTCTTTCAGCTTCTTTACTCCTACCATAGCTATCTACTCACAATACAACAGCGGTAGTGCCTTTGAC
>NZ_MDGL01000093.1 GCF_002742265.1 Maribacter sp. 4G9 | reverse complement strand
AGCAACTGCTATCAATGCTAGTTTCTTACTCTTTCCTTTGTTCACGATTCGCTCATAAACTTCCTGACAAGCCTTGTTGTGTTTACAAGCATTAAAAGAACATAGAAACAATAGATTACGAAGCTTTCTATTACCGACCTTACTTATTCGTGCACGACCTCTTACGCTGCTTCCTGACTCACGGGGACTATCTCATAAAGTGTGTAAATAAAAAAATAGCGGGGGCATGCCCCCGCTATTTTTTTAACTTTAAATTTTCACACCATTATGAAGAACGAGGAATTATTCGACGACAATTTTTTTAAACAGTTCAAGACCGGTGACGAGCTCAACGGTTTTTTGAAGGCACTCCAAAAACGCGGCATC
>NZ_MDGL01000092.1 GCF_002742265.1 Maribacter sp. 4G9 | reverse complement strand
AAGGAATTTTAAAAAACGATTGACACATTTTTTTGTATTATTGAAAGATCTTTCAAAGTGGCACTGTTTGACCGAAACATGTGGCACCATCACTCCGAAATAGCCACCAGTACCAAAAGGAAAAGGAACGACCGGAACGTTTTTATAACAAAGTGGACAATCAGTTGAAATTGAGCCGGAAGATTTTAAAGGAATATAATAAGGGAGGTAAGGTAACCATAAGAAGCAGTGTGTTGTTGGAATTGGGCTTTGACCCCAAATTTTTCACACATTATTGGAAAAACCAAAAGGGGGAGGTGTATCTTTTTGTATATGAATACGGATTTTTAAAAAAATCCGAGAACGGAAAGGAAAAATATGTGTTGGTCACTTGGCAGGAGTATATGAACTGAATTAAGGTATTATCCATGCAATAACCGGGGACCTATCACATCTGAATCAATTTATGTCATTCCAGGGTGTTATTATAACGTCTGGTCAACAATCCCTGGAATATCCCATTAATAATTCAATAATGAAGGAATCGGGACAACAAGTCACTTGGTTCTATACCCATGAACATGACCATAATTTCACAGGAGCTCATGGACATGTTATCATATGGCCATAGCACCATATGGACATAGGTATATAGCTATATTCGATTCATCGATGCAATAGTGCCCTGATGCAATAATGGAATATAGCTTTCATTCTATATTCAGATTGACCTATAAAGCCACCCGTTAAAATGTGAACGTTTCCTTGCGGGCGCAGTACGCTTTCAACGTTTTCCTTTCCCTGCCCGCATATTCGGCACCCTAAATGGATAAACCCAGGCCCCGTTTTCATGGTTTTTGTGGCCAGGGGGAAGAAGACGGTTGCTCTTGTCCAGCTTGATGAGCGTCTCCGAGGATTGAAAATTGCCGCTCCAAGGAAAAGCTGGTCCATCGGTACTCTATAATCGTCCTGTTTTTTTTAGGGGAAATAGCGAAGAGCAGAACCATTTTAGTGACGTCCCTCCCACGATATTCCGAAAATGACCTTTTCGGAATCCCTCTCCCTAGCCATAACCGAGCAAAATAGGCAAGGACGTTAAACGACAGGACAAGCAAAGCTTGCCCTTATAAGTTAACCGGGCGGAATATGTTCTGCGTCAAACGCCAATACCTTAAGCTCCATGAATACCATAAAATTCCAATTTGTTCCTAAAAAGTGATGTACACTACTTTGTGTACAGCACTTAAGAACCGTTTCTTCACTTGCCCTTAGGTTTGCCTTAAGTTAATCGGAGGTCACGTAGCAAGCCATGTTTTTGCAAGCAAAAACAGCTCACTTTGTTCGCAGGCTTGTTGGGGATCCTCCCCAAACCCCAGAATTATGGCACGGCCAAAAAAGGATATCGGATTATTGAAAGCGATACGGGTAAACGTTCGGATGACGGTCAACGAATACCTGATCGTTTCCGGGAATGCGGCAACATTGGGTATGGGAATACCGGATTATATCCGAAAAAAATTAATAGGCAGACCACTCCCGAGAACCAAGGTAACGCCGGAGGATAGAAGACTGTTCGTAGAGTTGAGCCGTATAGGCAACAACATCAACCAGCTTTCCAAAAATTCCCATCTGGGCATGCACGCTCCAAAAAGCCTGTCTCTACAATTGTTAGAACTACGAAATCTTTTAGGCGAATTAAAATCAAATATCAAGGATAAATGATAGCCAAGCAGATAAAGGGAAAGGATTTTTACGGACTATTGGCCTACAACCAAAAAAAGGTTGGACTTGGTCAGGCCTGTGTACTGGATGCCAACATCGATTTGGGCAGCGCGGTGGATATGTCCAAGGAATTCAATTTGGTCAGGCAGTTACGTCCCAGGTTGGGCAAAGCCGTATATCACGTTTCCCTGAACCTTCCACCCGATGAAAAAATGAACGACAAAAATTTTGTTTCTATGGGATTGGACTATCTAAAGGGGATGGGGTTCGACTATAACCAATATATCATTTACCGTCATGATGACCAAAGTCACCAACATATCCATATAGTGGCGAACAGGGTAAAATTTTCCGGAGACTTGGTCAGCGATAGCAGGGATTACAAGCGAAGTGAGCTTTTGGTAAGGAAATTGGAACAGAAATATGGTCTTTCCGTACTTCCCGATAAACCTTTGGGGCGAAGGGCTGCTCTTACCCAAAAGGAAATTGAGAAAACGCTTAGGACGGGCACCACACCGATAAAAGTTACGCTGCAAAACCAACTGATGGAAGCATTGAAACACTCGAAAAATATTGAGGAGTTCATATATCTATTGCAGTCGAGGGAGATTGGGCCAAAATTTAATATCAGCAAGACTACAGGAAGAGTTTCCGGTGTTTCTTTCAGCTACGAGTGCGTTATTTATAAAGGGAGCAGTTTGGGAAGACAATATTCATGGAACAACATTATAAAACAAATCGACTATGAACAAATCAGAGACCGTGCAGTTATTCTCCAAACTAATGCAGCAGAACAAGGAGATTTTAGAGGAATTGGCACAGATAAAGAAGGGGCTGGAGAAAACACGAAACAATCAAAAAGTACTATCGGAAGGGCAGGGGAAATTGTTGGCCAACCAACGCACCATTTGGGACTTTCTGAAAAAGATTCCCTAGGGCCGGATTCCTTCAATAATTATAGTGACGAGCTGAATAGTCCGCTTTGGAGAAGTCGAAGAAAAAAAGGGAGAGGTAGGTAGTGAAAACCGCGAGTGTACATATAGAGCCATTGAATCTTACAGGGAGGGCATTTTGTGAGCGATTGGGTATTTCCTATAATGGACAGATAATGCAGTCATTAAGAGATCAAGGATTGGTCGATTTCTTTAAAGTGGGTAAAAAATATCTGTATCCAAGAGAGGACATTGAAACAATAAACCTAAAATTGCGGAAAGGCGAAATATCCATCAAAGTCAATAATGGGTATTATATCACCATAAACTAACTTTTTCACATCATCCAAATAACCTGTTCATTTCATCGACTTGTTCTTTATTATAAAAGTCTTTCAAATAATGTTGTGTAGTTGACAATTTGGTATGCCCTAATAATTTTGAAGTCAGTAATAGATTCGTGTTGTTCCTAACCGCAAAATCTGCAAAAGAGTGCTTTGCCATATGAAAGCTCAAACTTTTCCCCAAACCCAATTTTTTGTCCATTAATTTAAGTGAAACATTGAGCATTTGGTTCTTAGACATAATTCGGTTCTCAATTTCTTCTTGGGTTTTGGTTTCCCAACCATATAGGGGTGGAAAAATAAATGTATCATTACGTCCTTTATATTTATTAAGTAGAGCCATCGAGGAGCTGTTCAAAGGAACGGTCCTTTTCGATCCTGACCTCCCCCTGGATTTTGACATGACATACACAATATGGTTATTGGAAATATTTGACCATTTTAATTTGCAGACATCAGAAAATCGCATTCCAGCTGCATAAAATGAAAAAAGGAAAATGTCCCTAGCTACTATCATTCCCTTTCTTCCAGAAGGAAGGTCAATATTGGAAAGCTTTTCAATTTCTTCAATAGTCAGCGCATTTTTTTCAGAATTCTCTCTTTTGGTCTTAAAGAATTTAATAGGATTTTCATTGAGCAAGCCCTGCTTGTCAGCTAGGTTCATTACTTTTTTTAAATTTTCGATATTCAAAGCAATGGTATTTGTTTTGTTCCCTTTTTTCAACATACTTTTTTCATAGTCTCGAAGAAGGTCCATGGTCAAATCTGAAAAAATGGCATTTCCAGCAAATGCCCTGAACTTATCCAAGCTTTTTTGTTGGGATACAGCGGTTCTTATTTTTCCTTTCGCTTTTTTCTCATTAATATAATTTTGGTAGAAGTCAACAAATGACATGGAAGCGTGTTTTTGCCTGTTTTTGATTAGTGTAAGTAATCTTTTGCACTTACCCCTGAGTTACCGTAGTATACCTTTTGTGCTTCAGTCATTAGCGCCGTTAGGGAGTTGTTCAATTGCTCCTCGAGCACATGTTTTTTTATTCTCTTTTTGTTAGAATCCCACTGAGTTTTTTTTATGGAAATCCCAGTCTCTAAATATTGAACATCGGTTTGAGAGGTCTCTAATTTAAGCCTGATCAATTGAGTGCCATTTTTCTTT
>NZ_MDGL01000091.1 GCF_002742265.1 Maribacter sp. 4G9 | reverse complement strand
AAAACAAGCAGTTCTTTTAATGGGAAGCTTGAAATATGGGTTTTCAAAATATAAGAAGAATTTTACCTAATTTAAAAAGCTATATTAAGGAAGCTAATGCTCGTTACTTCATAAACTAAAAGATAACCGGTAAAAATTGCATTCATATAAATAAAGCCCATTAATAATAATGAGATTATATTTCATTTCTTTTATGTCCTTCTTTTTGTCATTGAACTTGTTTGCCCAGGATGTGAAAGTTAGCGGTATAATTATCGATGAATCAGGTTCTGAAGTCCCTTTTGCAAGTGTTATATTTTCCAATAAAAATGATTCTACAATTACATATGGCACTTTAGCTCTTGAGGATGGAAGCTTTTCCCTACTCTTGAAAAAGGACGATTATATTGTAGAGGTATCAGTAGTAGGGTTGGTTTCAAAAAGCTTTGATTACAATCTTAAGAACAGCGGGGATAGTATAAATTTGGGAAATTTTGTCATACAATCCGAAACCCAATTGGATGAAGTTGTGGTCAGAAATACCACTTCTGCAGTAAAATTAGGACTTGATAAGAAAGAGTACGATGTTTCAAAGGACCTTCTTTCCAAAGGAGGAACATTGGTAGATGTAATGCAGAATGTTCCCTCCGTTCAAGTAGATGGGAGCGGAAATTTGAGTTTACGGGGAAATGCCAATGTTCTCATACTTTTGGATAGCAAACCAAGTGGTTTTGCCAGTAGTGCCGAATTTCTTCGTTCAATACCTGCAAGCAGCATTGCTAAGGTGGAGGTTATAACCAATCCATCTGCAAAATTTACGGCGGAAGGTGCCGCCGGTATAATTAACATCATTCTGAAAAAAGGAACCGTAAGGAAACTTAATGGAAGTGCAGAAATTTTTACGGGCTACCGTTTCAATATTGGTTCCAATGTAAATTTGAACGGCGCCACCAAGACCGGTTCTTGGTACGCCAATACTGGAATAGGATATTCGGAGCCTTTGGGCAAGAGTTGGATATCTTTGGATGACTTTATGGCCGAGCCCGACAGTACAGAACAAAAATCCGAACGTTTGCGCAAGCAACTGTATCTTTTGCTAAACGTAGGTGGGGATAAAAATCTCGGTGAAAAACAAACATTGTCGGGAAGCGTTACCTATCGAAGGGTGGTGGCAAATAATGAAAATACTACTGATTACGAAGATTTTAATAACAGAACGCTAACCTCTATAATCAACAGGTTTGAGGAAGAGAACCAGAAAGGAAGTTTTTTTCAGGGTAGAACGGATTATAGCATTCGACTAGATACCTTGGGACAAAAGATTGAAGTGGGTTTTAGTGCAGAGTTTTCCAAAAATAATGACGATGCTCGAATATTTGAAAACAATGTATTTCCCGAATCAAACAATAACGGCCAGGATATTACTTCCAATGAAGAAAACCGCCGACAATATCTAGTATCAGCTGACTATACTTTACCCTTTCAAAAGGAATCTAAATTGGAATTAGGATATTTATCTACATTGGGTTCCACAAAAAACGATTATGAAGTTCGTACTGAAGCCGATATGGGGTTCGTTGATATTCCGGAGTTCACGAATGATACCGAATATCGGGAAAATGTTCATGCATTTTATGGACAATATACAGGTTCGTGGAACAAATTACACTTCAAACTTGGGTTAAGGTCTGAAACCACGGATATTTTGATCAAAGCAATGGCTACTGATTATCAAGAAGGAAAAAACTACACGGACATCTTTCCTTCTGCATTCCTAAATTATAAACTTAAGGGTGATGCGGCCTTCAATTTAAGCTTGTCACGGCGCATAGGGAGACCTTATTACAAATTGGTGGTGCCCTTTTCAAGCTATACAGACAGGCGTAATATTTTTGTAGGAAATCCGGACATAAACCCAAGGTATATAAGTAGTGCGGAATTAGCTTATGCGGGAAAGATACATGATAAGTTTCAAGTTATTCCAACGCTTTACATTAGGGATACCAAGAACGAGATGGAGTTTTTTGTGGAGAGGAGAAACGTTACTGTGGGGTCCGAAACACGCGAGGTGTTTGCTTCGACCATTGCGAACATCGGCAATTATACCGCTTATGGCTTGGAGTTGGGCATAGTACATAAGCCAACCAATTGGTGGGACATATATCTCGAAACCACTTTCAATGGCTTTAAACAGGTTGGAAATGTCAGGGGTGCAAGTTTCAATGGTGAAGGACTATTGTTTTACGGAAGGTTCAACCATACAATAAACCTATTCAAGTCTATGAAACTACAATGGCAGAACAACTATAGAGGACCCATTGAAACAGGACAGTACAGACGTAAAGGGATTTACTATATGAACTTGGGACTGAGCAATTCTCTTTTTAACGATAGGTACACGTTCACAGTCAATTATAGTGATGTGCTGAATTCCAATAAAAGAATTGTCACAACCTATGGTAATGGGTTTATCAGGGAATTGACACTCCAAAATAGGGTTCCTCAACTTAATCTTTCCCTTTCCTATAGGTTCGACTCTAAAAGCAGGGTTAAAGAAGGGCTGCAATATGATGATGTTAAAATCATAAATTAGCTCTGAATCTTTAAAGTTCAAATAAAGGATGAATGTAATTAAAACAGCTTTGCTCTATTTATTAAGTCTGATTTCCCTGTTGTTATTCTATTATATACTAGGATTTCTATATATTTTATTTGAAAGATTATCTAATTTCTGGATAGTTCTAATAACAATCTTAGGAGGAGGGCTTATTGGCTTCATTACGGTTGGTTACATTCAATTGCTCAATAAACTCATTCCCGCCAACAGGATTTTAAATGGAATATTTATACTTTTTGCTTTGGGGTTTGGATTATTGAACGTTATGGTACATTGGCAAATAGATATAGGTCTAATACCTAGAATCTGTTATATCTTAATTTTTGCAGGATCGTGTTTTATGATAATTAAATCCAGAATTATTATTCCGTAATGGTAATAGTAGATTCTAACATTAAATCTTTTTTCAAAAAGTTCAAATAAACGATGTAAGGATTACTATTCAGATAGATAGATTTTGGAAATCTTGTCTACCAAATCATGGGTCATTACTCCAGATAAGTTGACAAGCAAGATTACCGCTAAATCGTCTTCTGGATAAATTCCAAAAGCGGCTCGCCCTCCTCCAATCGGCAATACCGCTGGGTGTTTTTCCCTCTTTACAACCGGCCAGCCTAACCCATAAGCGTTCAAAATTCCTCCAAATTCACCGAACCCTCCATTGTTGAGCTCGACGGGCTGCCACATCTTTTTCAAACTACGATTATCCTTTAAGAATTTACCTGTTTGTAAGGCGATGACCCACTTAGCGAGCTCTTGGGCAGAACTGAACGCTCCTGCATCGGCCCTTAGCATTGTTGGAAACTCTTCGCTTACTTCCAAAAGTTTATTACCTAGAACGTAGTCTCCAACAGCCTTGTCAAAATAATAATAGGAATAGGTAGGGCTTTTATTTTCCACGACATCAAATGAATTCCCGAAAGTTGCGCCCGACATTTCTGCAATTTCAAATTGCCTTTTTTCAATGAATTTTTCAAATGGGCATTCACAGTATTTTTCAATCAGTCTCTGTACTAGTAGATAATTGGTGGCGTTGTAATTAAATTCTTCGCCCGCTTTAAACTGTAATGGCATTTTCTGTAATGAAATCCATGCAAATTCCTGTCCTTTTCCTCCAACCAAATCACCACTTATAGGGTCTTCTATATCCGGAAGACCCGAAGTATGGCTAAGTAACTGCTTTATGGTGATTTCACCCCAATCTTTGGGCAGTCCCTCTAGATGTTTTGAAATGGGGTCGGCAATATCCATTTTATTCTCTTCTACCAATTGCATGATTGCGGTAGCAGCGAAAACTTTAGCTATCGAGTTTATGGAAAAAATTGTTTTTTCGTTTGTATTCACTGAAAATGGAATGTTGGCGTATCCAAGGCTCTCTGAAAAAATTATTTCATTGTACTTGATAACGGTAACTTGTAGGCCCGGAATTTTCTGTTCATTCATTTCCTTTCGGAGATAGTCGGATAAAATCTTGCCTTTATCTTGGGATAGGCATCGACTTTGAAATTGCAAAAGGATGATAATCAGAAAAAGGAATTTTTTCATACTTCTACTATGCGTTTAAATCCAAGACGATTGATAAACTGAATTGTTACCGTATATTTAGAAGTATAAAGTTTAAAAAAACGATGATCCGGTGTAAATAAATTATTGAGCTACAATTGTCTTTTAGATTTTCTGGAAAGGTGAATGCGCTTTATGTTCTAAGTTATGAGAAAATATAAAATCGTTCTAGTGTTCACTCTGTTGGCGTTTATTAACTATAAGTGTCAAAAAAAATCAAAACAGTTATTCAATAAAAATCTACCGGTAGCAGTAGTCGAGGCTATTGAAAAAAGAATTGAAGAAGGTATTAATCCCAGTATAGCTTTAGCTTTAATTGACTCATCAGGGATTCAATACTTCAATTTTGGTAAAACTGCGGATAATGGGTTGGAAGTCAATAGAAACACTGTTTATGAAATAGGGTCAATCTCAAAAGTTTTTACCGCAATACTCCTGGCACAACAAGTCTTGAATGATGAACTTAAACTAGATGACGAAGCAAATGCCTTTCTACCGGATAGTATAAGGATTCCGGTGATGGGTGACAAGGAAATTACTTTTGGAAATCTATCGGACCATACATCCGGGCTTCCTAGAATGCCGGGCAATTTCGCACCATCAAACCTGAACAATCCTTACTCGGATTATACAGTTGAACAGATGTATGAGTTCATCTCAAACTATACGCCGATCAGAGCAGTAGGTTCGGAATATGAATATTCAAATCTTGCTCAGGGGCTTTTGGGTAATCTCCTTGCAAGAAACAAGAATACTATTTATGAAGAACTGATGGTTAAAACTATCGCTGACCCGTTAGAATTGAAAGATACCAGAATCGTACTTACAGAGAAAATGAGAGAGAATTTGGCATTGGGTCATAGTGGGGGGCATATAGTTGAAAATTGGGATATACCAACTTTGGCGGGTGCAGGGGGAATCAGAAGTTCTACTTTTGATATGGCTATTTTTATTTCTGCCAATCTCGGGTATACAAATACTGAATTAATCAAAGCAATGGAGTTAACGCATAAAGTTAGACACAATAAAGCTGGTGAACTGTCGGTTGGTCTGGGGTGGCATATTAAGGAGGGGTCCAACGGTGATATTATATGGCATAATGGAGGAACAGGTGGTTACAGGGCCTTTGCCGGATTTGTAAAAGAGTCGGGACAAGGAGTGGTACTGCTAACCAATTCAACAAATGGCGCAGATGATATTGGTTTGAACCTGCTCGATCCTGACTCGGATTTAGCTGAATTAAAATTCAAAAGTGATGCGATTGAATTACCGGAAACGACACTAAAAAGATATATTGGAGTTTATGAGGTTGAACCTGAATTCTTAATCACATTAACATTAGAGGGGTCACAATTATTTGCTCAAGGTACCGGACAAGAAAAATCTCCCATATATCCCGAAAGTAAATTCAAATTTTTCTCACCCCTAGATGGTATTGAAATAACTTTTCAAATTGAAGAACAACAAGTTAAAAGTTTAGAGGTAATTCAAAATGGGAATAAAATACCCGCAAAAAAAATCAAATAATCAGATTTTTATATAACCAAAGAGCTAAATTGTTATTGAAAGTTAAGATAAACGAGGAAGGAAACACCTAATGTAATTTAAAAATGAAAAAAATCACCCTCTTGGCCTTCTTTATGACTTTATTCTCGTGCTTTGAAAAAGGAAACAACACAAAAGCTATTGAAAAGTCGCCAGAGAAAATTAACCCACTTGCTGACCCCTCAATCTTTATTGGAAAGCACAAAGCAAAAGCCATGGTTTTAGGTGTTTTTCATTTTCAAAACGGTAATCTCGATAGTTATATGCCTAAATTTCCTTTCAACATTCTGGAAGAGAAAAGGCAGTCTGAGTTAAATACGTTATTAGCCCGAATATCGGAATATAAGCCCACAAAGATTTTAATCGAATCAAACCGTATCAAGGGTGACAGTATATTGAACGAAAAATATCAAAATTTTCTTTCGGGAAATTATGACATCAGTGATAAGCCCAATGAGATTTATCAAATAGGCTTTAAGCTAGCCAAAAGATTAAAACATCCAAGGATATATTGCTCTGATGCATCGGCTGACTGGTTCGGTGTCGAATTAGACTGGGACAATTACGATGATGTTTCCTATTTGAAATCGAAGGGACAGTATGAAAAGTTCATCCGTTATGATTATGAGTCTTTTTATAATCTGCACGATTCCCTAAAAACCACTCATTCTTTGGTGAAACACCTCACCTTGATTAATAATCCACAAGATAGACTAAAGGACCATCAATCCTACTTGATTACTATTTTGGAAGGAGCTGGAGATAATTATTTGGGGGCGGATAATGTTGCTCGTTGGTATCGAAGGAACTTGAGGATTTTTTCCAACGCATATGATATTACGGATTTTCAAGAAGAAGAAAGACTTTTGCTAATTTACGGAAGTGGACATGTCTGGCAGCTGCGACAGTTTTTTACTGATTCGCCGGATTATGAATATGTGGAGGCTAACGAATACTTAGAATAAACATTTCAAAGTTCAAATAAAGGATTGCTTTACTAATTGAAATACAAACAACTCAATCACTTCAAAAATGAGAAAAGGAATTTTATTGATTGTTTCGTTTATATTCATATTGGGTTGTTCGAATGACAATAAAAATTTGGAGGTGAAATCCATACTAGTAGATTTATTGAAAAACACTTATTCGGAACAGCATTGGTTTGTTCCCACAAGGACGGCCCTAGAGGGATTGACGGCCGACCAGTCAAATTGGAAAGACAGCACGGACAATCACTCAATTGGAGAATTGGTATCACACTTGGTTTTTTGGAATGAAATCAATGTAAGGGCTTTTAAAGGTGAGGACATGACCCATTTCGAGGTTGACAATGAAACTACCTTTCTAATAAATAATGAAACAGAATGGCAAAACCTCGCTAGAAAACTTGATAGCATCCAAACGGAGTGGGAACCTTTAATTTTAAATGCTACTGACGAACAATTGACAGAATGGAGTAAGGAAATTGCCAATATGCAAGCGCATAACGCATATCACATTGGGCAAATAGTCTACATAAGAAAAAGAAATGGGTGGTGGCCCAAAAAGTGAAAGTTCAAAAAAACGATTACTAGAATAGGAAGTGTAATTCCAATAGGCACTACACAATTGATTAAAAATTGATTAAAATAGAAGATTATAAAAATGTTCGCGGTAATATATCAATTTGACGTAATTGAAAGTAAAGATGCTGATTTTATTAAGTCCTGGAAGGAATTTACGCGTTTCATTTACCAATATGAAGGGAGTCTAGGTTCAAGACTCCACAAACAAAAAAGTGGAAATTACATAGCGTACGCTCAATGGCCTAATCGCGATATTTGGAGGAATTCGGGGAAAAATTTACCAGATAAAGCAAAAGAGGTTGGGAATGCAATGCGAGAAGCCTGTTCAAAGGTTGAAGTGCTGTTTGAATTAGAAAATGTTCAAGACTTATTGAAAGATAATACTTGGACACAATAATGTAGGGCTTTGTTGCATTACAATTGAGGACCATTAGAAATGTAAAGTTCACTGGAAAGATGGATTGGCCTATTTAGAGTATTCAAATGTATGCACAATACAATAATTGCCCCCTATTTTGCCCCCTAAAAATTTAAAACCCCTGTAAAATAAGGTGTTTACAGGGGTTTTTGGTGACCTCGACAGGATTCAAACCTGTAACCTTCTGAGCCGTAATCAGATGCGCTATTCAGTTGCGCCACGAGGCCATAATATCACTTTTCCCTAAAGCGGGGTGCAAATATATTTCTTTTTACATTTACCACAAAATTAAGTCCCTTTATAATACATGGATTTTAAAAGCTACATTAGGGATATGTCGGATTTCCCTAAACCGGGAATTTTGTTTAAAGATATAACTCCTTTGTTACAGAATTATGTGGCCTTAAATAGTGCTGCCAATGCCCTCATTGAAAACCTTAAAAAGGGGAGTATAGATAAAGTTGTTGGAATGGAAAGTAGGGGTTTCATTTTTGGACCAATGCTAGCAGACCGATTGGAAGCCGGATTTGTACCTGTTAGGAAACCTGGAAAATTACCTTCTAAAACCTTGAGCGAAACTTACGACTTGGAATACGCCACAGATACCTTGGAAATCCACGTGGACGGTATATCCAAAGGAGATAGGGTTTTAATACATGATGATGTTTTAGCGACAGGTGGGACCGCTTTGGCAGCCACTAAATTGGTAGAAAAATTGGGAGGTAATATCGTGCAATGTAATTTTTTGATTGAACTCTCCTTTCTCAACGGAAGGGAAAAAATTAAACCTTTTGAGGTAAAATCTTTGATTACTTATTAATCCAAAGCGCGAGTAGTTACATAATATCTCCAACCGATAATAGCTAGTTGGAATTTACTGGCTTTGGATAAATCCAATTGTTTTTCTGAATAGGAGGGAAGTATTGCCTTATTCAACTTTGCCATAAATTTAAAGAAACTCTTTTTCAAAACTGTGGTTTTAGCAAACATACAAAAATTGGTTGCATTCTAAATAGAGCTAATTTTTATATTGTCCGAGTTCTTGCTGTCCTGTTTCATATCACTGTTATGATTCATTTAAATTAAAAGGAAACCGGGCCCGGTATTTTAATTTGTTTCTACAGATATTCTCAAAGACTGTATATGACAATGCTTATGATTATGTATAATATGAGTTTAAGTAAATTAATCATTTTTAAAAGGTTTAGGTTATACAATTGTTGTTTATAATCGATTATTCGAATAATATATAATGGAGTTTCCATTCCATAAAAGGAATTTTAGTTAAATCGATACAATTGAATACAAGATTGTAATTTAAATGATAATATATGTTATATTATTTTGCAAGTGGTCTACGAATAAGTAATAAAGTGTAATTATTTGTTGAATAAAAAGTTATTTTCTTTAACTTTTGTAGGGGCAAAAAGGTAGGTTTCTAAAAAATGTAGGGAGGTTTTATTAAAAATTCGTCAATTTTTGAGGATTTCATTATTTGAGGGCACAAAAAAAAACCGATCTCCGCTCAGGTTGTGCCAAGTGAACAGATCGGTCCTAAATAGGTTTACTATCGGGTATTTACTTATCTAGTTTGTGGTTATTTCAATAACCCCATCGGTGGCTTTTTTACCATGTTTTTTTATAGCTTTTGAACCTTTTATAACATTCATGGACTTTATGTTGCTGGGGTCTAGTTTTGTTAATTGTTTTTCAGTACTTACTTTACCATCAATTATAATGAGCGGTTCTTTATCGCTATCTGTATCTAAAAAGAAAAATCCGTTGGACTCTTTTTCAATGATTTCCACATCATGTTCCTCATCGGAATTGGATTTTATAATTACATGTTTTTTCGAATCCGGAGACACTTTTCTAATAACTATACTTTCTTTAGTAGCATTTTTATCATCATCACTATCAATGTAAATAAAGGAGTTGTCATCTACATCGATGTCCATATCTTCCAAATCTTCATCTGATACTTCTTCACCATTAATGGTCACCTGTTTTTGGCCGTTGATGTTCTTTATGATAATTTCCTTTTGAGCCTCTTCGCCATAGGATTTTTGAATCCAAACTCTTGCATGGTCACTTTTATGTAGGACGTTGTTCTTTCCGTTGCCTATGGAGATACTATTGTTATCCATATCAATCAAAATGTAAGTTGGATCTATGGTATTATTATCGGAATGTGAATTATGGCTACTGCTAAATTCGGTACCATTTTTATTGTTTCCGGAAACATGTATGGACAAAGAGGAAATTTCTCCGTCTTCGTTACGTACGGTAGTATACGAGAAGTCGATATTGTCTTTCTTAAGGTCATTTTTAATCTTTACAAGCTCTTTGTCCGTTGTAGCCTTATCAATAATGAGTTCAATGATGTTGTCCTGGGATGCATTTTGTTGAGTATCCTTGAACGTGTACTTGGTCCTAACATTAAAACTGAGTAGGAAAATGGCCAGAAAAGGTAGAATAATTAGACTCTTTATAGCTTTGAGTTTGTGTGATGGATTTTGATTGATCATGACGATTCGTTTTTTGATTAATGAATTGAAAAATGGATTAATGATTGATAAATTTTGTTGGCCAACGGCCTGTTTTAGTAATAGGTACTGATATTCTTTTTTGTCTTTTTGTGATTCGTAAACATGGGCGTCTGCCAAAAACTCCAAATTTTCCTTCAGTGATTTTCTATATAACCAAGTGAAGGGGTTAAACCATTGAAGAATAAGAAACAGTTCCATCAAAAGGATATCCAAGGAATGAAGTTGCCTTGAGTGAATTTTTTCATGTTCTAGAATAATGTCCAATTCTCTTTTGGAATGAAGTTTTGGATTATAAACAATCCAATTAAAAAAAGAGAAGGGTGATATAATGGTGTTGCTTTCTACATAACTATATTTTCCCTGTGATTCGTTCCTTCCATTTTTTAAAAGAATCAGTAATTGGTAAAACTCTCGTATCAATCGAAACAAAAGGAGAGATGCCCCAAAAAGATAGATGAGCACAATGAAAAAGGGCCAAGAGTTTGCGAAAGATGATATTTCGTCCATTGGGAGGGCCGGTGTCATAGATTCCCCTTTAGGAGAATATTCTAACGAAATAGTCCTTACTGTATAAATAAAGGGTAATAATAGTGATATGCCTAATCCTGAAATTAGATAAATCCTGTTGAAGACAAATAGGGTTTCCCTTTTTAAAAGTAACTGATGGGTTAAGAAGAATAAACAGAGTAATCCACTAGATTTTAAAAGATAAATAATAAAGGATTCCATTTAGTTACGCTTTTCAATTAGGTCAATAATTTCCTTGAGTTCTTCAATTGAGATTTTTTCTTCCTTTGCAAAGTGGGATACAATGCTTTTATAGGAATCGTCATAATAATCGGCAATAGCGCTGTTTACGAACTTTTTTCTATAATCCTCTTTCCGGATTAGAGGAAAGTACCTATGCGTCTTGCCAAAAGCCTCATGGCCTACATATTCTTTTTCCTCTAAATTCCGCACAATGGTGGAAAGGGTGTTGTAATGTGGTTTTTCCCCCTCGATTTCCTCCATGATTTCCTTTACAAAGGCCTTTTCCAGGCTCCAAAGGATTTTCATGACCTCCTCTTCCTTGTTCGTTAATTTTTTCATGTTATGATTTTATGACTTCAAACATATAACTATTTTTATAGTTATAAAACTATTTTTACAGTTATTTAACGAAATTTGTAGTTTTTTATTTAATAAGGGTGACCCTCATGTGCAACTGGCGTTCTACCTTTATATTTGTAAGTAAACCTTAGATATGCAGAATTTCCTTTTTGTCCTATTGGGATTGTTATTGTTGATAGCAGGCGGTAACTGGTTGTTAAAGTCCGCTGTGGCCATATCCTTAAACCTGAATATTCCCAAAATCGTGATTGGCATGACTGTAGTGTCCTTTGCAACTTCAGCACCAGAGCTTATTGTAAGTATAAAGGCGGCCTTGGATGGCTTTCCGGATTTGGCCCTAGGTAACGTAGTGGGGTCCAACATAGCCAATCTAGGTTTGGTACTGGGGGTTACGGTTATTTTGGGAAGCATTGATGTGCGCAAGAGTTTTTACACTACAGATTGGCCGGTCATGATGCTAGCTTCGTTATTATTTTTTGGTTTTATCTATTTTGATGGAAATCTGGGTCGGGTTGAAGGCATCATTATGGTTTCCCTGTTGTTCCTGTTTTTGGTTTATTTACTTAGGTTCCAGAAGACGGCCGTGGTGGATGAAATGCCCGAAGATGATATACCATTGCCTCTTTATAAGACAGTGCTATTTCTTGGATTGGGAGGCGTTGCTCTTTGGGGAGGATCTGAGCTGCTCATCAATGGGGCCGTTGGTTTGGCTTCTTCCCTTGGGGTGAGTGACAGGGTCATAGGTATTACGTTTGTTTCAGTGGGGACAAGCGTACCTGAGTTGGCGGCTTCCGTAATCGCGGTAATAAAAAAGGAAAAGGCGATTTCGTTGGGTAACCTAATTGGCTCAAATATTTTCAATCTTTTGGCGGTACTGGGTATAACGGCAATCGTGTCCCCAATTCATGTGGTTGACAAGGGTCTGCTGAGCAACGATATTTTTTGGATGTTGGGAGTCTCCTTTTTGATACTTCCCTTGGTATTTTTCCCTAAAGGACTGCGTTTAGGCTGGCGAGATGGTCTAATTCTTGTGGGAATTTACGTGACTTTTGTGTATTTTACCTTACGCTAAGTTGTAATACCATTAATTATGAAAAGAGTTTCTAAGGGTATTGCCATACTTTTCTTGCTTCTAGTAGCCAATGTTTGTTGGGCGCAGGAAAATGATTTTCTAAGGGGAAGGGTTTTGGACTTGGAATCAGGTCAACCAGTCGTATTCGCTACTGTTCGTATCAAAGATAAGGCTCTTGGGGTTATCACAAATACGGATGGTGGATTTCAGATTCCCCAAAAATATAAACTGGAAGGTGAGGTACTGGAGATTTCTTCTATGGGATACGAATCTTTGGAGGTGCCCCTAGTAGTTTTCAATACCGAAACCGTTCTGCTATTAAATATGAAACCGGCAATCTTGGAGCTGGAAGAGGTGACAGTTAGCAAGAAAAGAAGAACCAAGGAAAGTTATTATAAATTAACGGCGAGGGAGATTGTCTATAAGGCAATCGAGAACCTGCCATTGAACCTGCCCCAAAATCCATATACATATATTGGTTATTATAGGGATTATCAAATTAAGGATGGAAACTATACCAATTTAAACGAGGCACTGCTCCAAATATTTGACCAAGGCCTCAATACTATCGACTATGAGACTTCTAAAGTTAGCATTTTTGACTATCGCCAAAACAAAGAATTTCCAATAGACTCTATAGGTTTAAAGCCATACGATTACAAAGGATATACAAAAACAATCTCTAAGGCTGTTTTGAATAGTTATGGAGGTAATGAATTGAATATTTTAAGAATTCACGACCCAATAAGGAATTATAAAATAAACTCATTTGATTTTGTAAATAATTTGCAAAGTGATTTTACAAGAAATCATACTTTTTCTAGAGAAGAAGATGTCGTTTTGGATGAATCATATGTCTATCACATTTCTGTAGCATACAGTAATACAAAGGTGGTAGTAAAAGGAGACCTGTACATTACCCAAGATGATTTTGCCATATTGGGGTTTGATTATTTGGTTTTTGAAAAATTAAAAGAAAAAGACGGAGGAAACAGGCTAATTTTCGAAACTAGAGTTGAATACGAACAAATTAATGGTAAAATGTATTTAAACTATCATTCAATGAATAATTCATTCAAACTGTTAAAGCCTCCCCGTTTTCAATTTTTGGAGGGAATTTTTAACCCCAATAAAAAACAATTTGTCTTGGTGTTCAATAATAGTTTGGATGTAAATTCAGGAGGCATGTTATCCCGTTATAATATTAGATTTCAAGGCAAAAAACTAAGATTTGAGTCAATCCTAATTGTTGATAATGAGGTTTCCTTGAAACCAAATATGGAAAGAAAGGGGAATAAGGATTTAATTAATGAGATGATTGAATTAATAAAAAAGGAAAAAATTAATGTTGAAGATTTACAATTTGAGGTAAATGGGATAAAGGATGTGAATGGAAATGTTGTAAATGAAATTGAATACGAAAATAGGAGCCAGTTCAGGGAGTTTTTTGTGCAAGAACTTCTCTTAGAGCCTGCAGGGATTTACAAGGATAATCTATTTATGGACAAAAGTAAACCGATTTTTAATGGGCAGCCAATCTCCAAGCCTGATAATTTTAGTGACTACTGGATGAACACTCCGCTTCCAAACCTCAAAAATTAAAAAAGGCCTTGGATTTTTCCAAGACCTTTTTATTTCAACAATTAATTTAGGTCAAATTATACTTTGGCAGACTTTACCGTTTTAACGATTCTTCCGGCAATTTTATATGGATCACCGTTTGAAGCTGGTCTTCGATCTTCCAACCATCCTTTCCAACCGCTTTCAACAGTTGCAATAGGTATACGGATAGAAGCGCCACGGTCAGAAATACCATAGCTGAAGTCATTAATGGAAGCAGTTTCGTGCTTACCTGTCAAACGCTGATCATTAAACTCGCCATAAACCTCAATATGCTCCTTCACTACCGGTCTAAAGGCCTCACATATTTTTTCGTACACTTCTTTTGAACCGGCAGTTCTTAAAGTTGTATTGGAGAAGTTCGCGTGCATACCGGAACCGTTCCAATCCATGTCCTTACCTAACGGTTTTGGGTGATACTCAATGTAGTATCCATAGGATTCTGTAAGTCGGTCCAACAAATAACGAGCCACCCAAAGTTCGTCACCTGCCTTTTTTGCACCTTTGGCGAACAACTGGAATTCCCACTGTCCGCATGCTACCTCTTGGTTGATTCCTTCAAAGTTAATTCCGGCAGCGATACATAGATCGGCGTGCTCCTCTACAATATCCCTTCCATGCGTGTTCTTTCCTCCCACGGAGCAATAATATAGGCCCTGAGGCGCTGGGTAACCCCCAATAGGAAATCCTAATGGCAATTGTGTATGGGTATCCATAATAAAATATTCCTGTTCAAAACCAAACCAAAAGTCATTGTCATCATCATCGATCGTGGCCCTACCGTTGGATTCATGTGGTGTACCATCAGCATTTAATACCTCCGTCATTACCAACCACCCGTCTTTTCTTGCAGGGTCTGGGAACAAAGCTACAGGTTTCAACAAACAATCTGAAGATCCTCCTTCTGCCTGTCTCGTGGAACTACCATCAAAGGACCACATGGGACAGTCTTCCAATTTTCCGCCAAATTTGTTAACCACTTTGGTCTTGCTTCTCATGTTTTGGGTTGGGTAGTATCCATCTAACCAAATGTATTCTAATTTAATCTTGCTCATAATTTTGGTAGTTATATTACATATTAAAAAGACGACCAAAAATATGTTTTTTTCAGGTATCTAGGTATTTTTTGGGGGGTAAATCTCCAAGATTTCAATAAATTATATTATACCCCTAATTTTTATCGGGTATTTTGTCAAATAAATATTTTAACACCGTAATTTTGCCGAATTAATAATTTGTTACACTATGTCCATACCTAGATTTGAAGCCATCGTACAGAGCCTGAAAAGAGAAGCCATTTCCGTAGAGGAAAAAGGGAGACGTTCCGATATTTTTGGGCTCAATGTATTCAACGAGTCCAAAATGCTCCAATATTTGACAAAGGATGCTTACGACAGTTTGAAAGGCGCCATTCTTACAGGATCCAAAATTGACCGTAAAATTGCGGACCAAGTTGCGGAGGCTATCAAAGGTTGGGCAATTACTATGGGAGCCACTCATTATACGCATTGGTTTCAGCCCTTAACGGGAAGTACGGCGGAAAAGCACGATGCCTTTTTTGATCTGACATTGGACGGGAGGGCCTTGGAGAAGTTTGGTGGGGGACAACTGGTACAGCAGGAACCGGATGCTTCCAGTTTTCCTAGCGGTGGTATCAGGAATACTTTTGAAGCCAGGGGGTATACTGCTTGGGACCCAACTTCACCAGCATTTATTTATGGGACAACCTTGTGTATTCCAACCGTTTTCGTTTCCTATACCGGGGAGGCCTTGGATAATAAAGCTCCTTTATTAAGGGCATTGAGCGCGGTGGATGAGGCCGCCACCAACGTGGCCAAGTATTTTGATAAGAACGTCACCAAAGTAAATGCCACCTTGGGCTGGGAGCAGGAGTACTTTTTAATAGATAAGGCATTGGCGTATTCCCGCCCCGATATTATTATTACCGGAAGAACATTATTGGGAGTTGCGGCCGCCAAGGGACAACAGTTGGACGACCATTATTTTGGTGTGATACCCCGTAGGGTCCTCAGTTTTATGAGCGATTTGGAGAAGGAATGCACCAGACTGGGAATTCCCGTCAAGACCAGGCACAACGAAGTAGCCCCCAACCAATTTGAACTGGCCCCGGTTTTTGAGGAAGCCAATTTGGCAGTGGACCATAATTTGTTGTTGATGGATGTTATGGATAAAATTGCGGACAGACATCATTTAAAAGTTTTGTTCCATGAAAAGCCCTTCGCGGGAGTAAACGGTTCTGGAAAGCACAACAATTGGTCTTTGGCCACGGATACAGGTGTTAATTTATTGAGTCCGGGTTCCACACCAATGAAAAACCTACAGTTCTTGACCTTTTTTGTAAATACCATAAAGGCGGTGGATACCTATGAGGAAGTATTGAGGTCGTCAATCGCATCGGCAAGCAATGATCACAGATTGGGTGCCAATGAGGCTCCTCCGGCCATCTTTTCAATTTTTATCGGCAAGCAATTAAGTAGTGTTCTGGACGAATTGGAAGGGGTTTCCCAGGGAAAGCTCTCACCAGAGGAAAAAACGGAGCTTAAACTGAATGTCGTTGGTAAGATTCCGGAAATCCTTCTGGACAATACAGATCGTAACCGTACTTCCCCATTTGCATTTACAGGGAACAAATTTGAGATGCGCGGTGTAGGGTCCAAAACCAACTGTGCCAAGCCCATGACCGTATTGAATACCATTGTAGCGAAGCAGCTCAAGGATTTTAAAAAGGAAGTGGACACCTTACTGGATAAAAAAGGCCTTAAGAAGGACGAAGCCATTTTCAATGTATTGAGGGAGTATATCAAGACCTGCAAAAGAATACGGTTTGATGGTGACGGGTATAGCAAGGACTGGGAAAATGAAGCTAAAAAGAGAAAGCTAAGTAATAACAAAAATACCCCAGAAGCTCTTCGCGTGCTGGGCTCGAAAAATACCATAGACCTGTTCAAATCGATGAAGGTCATGAGCGAGGTGGAGCTAGGGGCGCGCATGGAGGTTGAACTGGAAACCTATGTGATGCATTTGCAAATAGAGGGTCATATGTATAAGGACTTGGTGTACAACTCTGTAATTCCATCGGCCATAGCGTATCAGAATAAATTGATTACCAATGTGACCGGTTTAAAGGAAATCTATGGTGCTGCCCATAAAGCTTTTACTGAGGCGCAGCTCTCTATGATCGAAGAAATAGGACAGCACATTGCTGCGTTGAAAAAGGCTACCGACACCTTGACCCTTGCACAGAACAAGGCCGATAAAATAAAGGATAGCTACAAAATGGCCGAGGCTTACTGTAATGATGTAAAGCCCTATTTCGATACCATACGAAACCATGCCGATCAATTGGAAAAGTTGATCGAGGACCAGTTATGGCCTTTGACCAAATACAGCGAACTATTGTTTATCAAGTAATACCAATATTGGTATTTTAAATGGGTGTTTATGAAGTTCCAAATAGGTTGATGTTAAATTCAATTACCCTATTTTTGCCACAAATTCTACCAATATGTCCTCATCTCACAGTGAAAGATATAATCAGCGTGGCGTTTCCGCCTCTAAGGAAGATGTACATAACGCCATTAAAAATATTGATAAGGGCTTGTTCCCAAAGGCCTTTTGCAAAATTGTACCCGATTTCCTAACCGGCGATGAGGATTATTGTTTGGTCATGCATGCAGATGGGGCGGGAACCAAATCCTCCTTGGCCTACATGTACTGGAAGGAAACGGGAGATATCTCTGTCTGGAAAGGTATCGCACAAGATGCGCTCATCATGAACATCGATGATTTGATCTGTGTTGGTGCCACGGATAATATAATGCTTTCCTCCACCATCGGCAGAAATAAGAACAAAATACCGGGCGAGGTCATTTCGGCCATCATAAACGGGTCCGAGGAACTGATCCAGGAATTGGAGGGGTTTGGCATTACCATCAAATCAACCGGCGGCGAAACTGCCGATGTGGGTGATTTGGTACGGACCATAATCGTGGATTCCACGGTGACAGCCAGGCTTAAAAGATCTAAAGTCATAGACAATGCCAATATACGTGAGGGAGACGTGATCGTTGGATTCGCTTCTTTTGGGCAGGCCACGTATGAAAGGGAATATAATGGTGGTATGGGCAGCAATGGTTTGACATCGGCCAGACATGATGTTTTTGCCAAATACCTGGCGGAGAAATATCCGGAAAGCTACGATAACGAAGTTCCGGAAGACTTGGTATATTCAGGAAACGCAGCTCTAACGGATGGCGTAGATGGTTCGCCCTTGGATGCCGGTAAATTGGTGTTATCCCCAACAAGAACGTATGCACCCATTATTAAGCGGATATTGTCCAGGTATGGCAAAAGTGAAATACATGGTATGGTCCACTGTAGTGGCGGTGCTCAAACTAAAATTCTTCATTTTATTGATAACCTTCATATTGTAAAGGACAATCTTTTTGAAATCCCGCCTTTGTTCAAACTGATTCAGGAGCAATCCGGTACGGACTGGAAGGAAATGTATCAGGTCTTCAATTGCGGACATCGCTTGGAAATATATACTGATGGGGAAACGGCAAAGGATTTGATTTCCATCTCACGGAGCTTCAATGTGGACGCCCAAATTGTGGGTAGGGTAGGGGCTTCCCGTACAAAAAGACTGACCATAAAAAGTCAATTTGGAATCTTCGAGTACTAAGGCATACGAAAAGCTGGATACGATCGTTTGTATAATAAATATCAGGCTATGAAAAGAAAGGAGTTTTTGAAAAGTTTGGGGGCCGGAGCGGCTTTTGCCATAACGTTCCCATGCTTGGGAAGTTGCTCCAAGGATAACGGGGAAAACGGGAATATCGTTGAAGAACCTACAAATGTGGATTTTACCATTGATCTAACTTCTGCCGAAGCAGCGAATTTGGCTACCAATGGAGGTTTTATTCTTAAGAATTTGGTGGTTGTCGCGAGAAATTTGGAAGGTGAGTTGGTCGCCGCAAGTCAGGTCTGTAGTCATCAGGGTTATGATGAAGTGAGGTTTGTCAACCAGAACGGCGGTATTTTTTATTGTGATGTACATGGGTCGCAATTTGCCCAGAATGGCAATAACCTAAATCCAGGAAGCGGTAGGGCCACTAGGCCTTTAAAGGTATACCAAACCTCTCTTAATGGAGATATTTTAAGGGTTTTCGAATAATCCACATTTTTGTCCCAATTTTTACCTATTGAATTTAGTTTGCCATATATCATCCTTGGTAGTGGATTTCCCCACAATTGGTTTTCCAATAAAATCACTATTTTCAAAATTTGGGCAAATTATTTTAGAATTACCCATCATTTTGGAATTGCAAATATTGGGGAGTCTTGAGGTTGGGAGTTTTCATACTATCCTTTTTCTCTGTTTGCTCACTATTGGGACAAGAGAAGAAATTTGTTACCGTAAAACAGACCGTGTCCATGATGGGCGGGCCCTTCGAGATTACGGTGGTATCCACTAACGAGGAATTAGGCTACATTAACATACAGGAGGCCATTGGCGAGATCTCAAGGATTGAAAAGCTTATTTCTTCATGGGACAAGAACTCAGAAACCTTTGCTATCAACAGCAATGCGGGCATTAAGCCCGTTAAGGTAAGTTTGGAGCTATTTAAGTTAATAGAGCGATGCAAACAAATTTCTGATATTACCAATGGTGCCTTTGATATTTCGTATGCTGCTTTGGATAACTTGTGGGACTTTACGGGAGCCCTGAACGACATGCCTGCGAAACAAAAAATCAAGGAGGCGGTCGCAAAGGTCAACTCCAATGCAATTCAATTGGACGAAAACAGGTTGACCGTTTTTCTTCCAAAACCGGGAATGAAGATTTCGTTTGGAGCCATAGGGAAAGGGTATGCCGTGGATAGGGCTAAGGAGCTATTGGTATCTAAAAAAGTAGTGGCGGGAATGATCAATGCCTCTGGTGATCTTACTACATGGGGCACCAAGGCCAGTGGTGAAAAATGGTTGTTGGGAATCGCAAATCCCAACAATAGGGCCAAAGTGTTCTCTTGGCTCCCTATTGTAGAGTCCTCCGTGGCAACCTCTGGAATTAAAGAAAGGTATGTACTGATAAATGACCAAAAATTTACGGATATCCTAGATCCTAGAACGGGATACCCAATTCGAGAACAAATCCAAAGTGTTTCCGTTTTTTCAAAAAATGCGGAACTTTGCGATGCCTTGGCCACGGCTATCATGGTTATGGGGACCAATGCGGGGTTGGCACTTGTCAACCAACTGGGGGATACGGAGGTCATCATCGTTGATTCTGAAAACATAATGCATAAAAGTACCGGTTTGATACTCGATGAAATTCATTGATTTTCAGATTTTTGATTCATTCCTTTCCCATAACTACCCTCTTGCAAGATTTCCGCGAACGAAAAGATTTCAATACTTCAACAGGTACCTGGTTGCCATGATTCGGTACATAAAATTATTGTAATTTCGCAGTACAAGTGTAGTAGATAATGATAGACAAATTAAATATTGTAAAGCAACGTTTTGATGAGGTTTCGGACTTGATAATCCAGCCTGATATTATATCGGACCAAGACCGATACGTAAAACTCACAAAGGAGTATAAAGATCTTAAACAGTTAATGGTCAAGAGAGATCAGTATCTGGAATACACCAATAACATATCGGAAGCAGAGGAAATAATTGCAGACGGCTCTGATGTGGAAATGTTGGAGATGGCCAAAATGCAATTGGAAGAGGCCAAAAGCAGTCTTCCTGCGCTTGAGGATGAAATAAAGCTGATGCTGATACCCAAAGACCCTGAAGATACCAAGGACGTAGTAATGGAAATTAGGGCGGGAACCGGTGGAGACGAAGCCAGTATCTTTGCAGGGGACCTGTTTAGAATGTACACGAAATATTGTGAAAATAGAGGTTGGAAAACGAATGTTATAGATTTGAGTGAAGGTACCAGTGGGGGCTATAAGGAAATCCAGTTTGAGGTAACGGGCGAAGATGTTTACGGAACCTTGAAATTTGAGGCAGGTGTGCACAGGGTACAAAGGGTGCCACAAACGGAAACACAAGGAAGGGTACATACAAGTGCTGCCACTGTTATGGTTTTGCCGGAAGCAGAAGATTTTGATGTGGAAATAGACCCTAAGGATGTTCGGATAGACTTTTTCTGTTCTTCAGGACCTGGAGGGCAATCCGTGAACACCACGTATTCTGCAGTGCGATTAACGCATATCCCTACTGGACTGGTGGCGCAATGTCAAGATCAGAAATCCCAGCACAAGAACAAGGATAAGGCCTTTAGGGTTTTACGTTCCAGATTGTATGATATGGAGCTTGCCAAGAAACAGGAGGAGGATGCCGCCAAAAGAAATTCCCAAGTGAGTAGTGGGGACCGATCCGCAAAGATTAGAACCTATAATTATCCGCAAGGAAGGGTTACGGACCACAGAATTGGACTCACCCTGTACGACCTATCCAATATAATCGATGGGGACATCCAACGGATAATCGATGAGCTAAGTCTGGTTGAAAATACCGAGAAGCTCAAGGTAGCCTCGGAGATATTTTAATTTAAGGGGTATTTTAGAAATATCCATTGTAAAGCCTATTGATCATATGACCACCCAAGATTTGGTACTACAAATCCGTAAAAAAAAATCCTTTCTATGTATTGGACTTGATACGGACTTGGAGAAAATTCCTCCTCATTTATTACAAACGGAAGATCCCATTTTTGAATTCAACAAGGCAATTATCGATGCCACGAATCATTTGTGCGTGGCCTATAAGCCCAATATAGCATTTTATGAAGCCTATGGAATCCAAGGTTGGAAATCCCTGGAGCGAACCATTGATTATTTGAATGGGAAGTATCCCGAGCAATTTACTATTGCCGATGCAAAAAGAGGGGATATAGGAAATACTTCTACACGTTATGCCAAGGCTTTCTTTGAGGATTTAAATTTTGATTCCATTACCATTGCTCCATACATGGGTAAGGATTCTATAGAACCTTTTCTCAGTTTTGAAAATAAGCATACCATTTTATTGGCCTTGACTTCCAATATTGGTGCGTTCGATTTTCAAACAAAAAAAATAGATGGTAGGGAGCTATATAAGGAAGTGCTACAAACTTCAAAATCATACCAAGGGGGCCAAAAACTAATGTATGTGGTGGGGGCGACCAAGGCGGAGTATTTGGCGGAAATCAGGGAAATAATCCCTGAAAATTTTTTATTGGTGCCCGGGGTAGGAGCCCAAGGCGGTAGTCTTCAAGAAGTCTGTAAGTTTGGAATAACATCGGACATAGGTCTTATGATCAACTCGTCCAGGGGCATCATATATGCATCCAGAGGAACGGACTTTGCGGAAGCCGCCAAGAAAAGGGCAAGTGACCTACAAGGCCAGATGCAAAAGGAAATGGAATCCAGGGATTTGCTTTAGACCAAATTTTCCAATGACTTTTGGATTTTTTGCGCCTTTTGTTCAAAAAATTCTGTCAATTTAGTGTTGGAATATCTCATCTGGGATGCTTTGTCAACGAAGTTTTGATATTGATATTCCAACAGCGTAATAACGTCTGCTTTTGCGGCGATTGGGGTTACTGTTCCAACTTTACAATATTGCTTTTCCATAGTTAAGGTATTGTTCTTTCAAATATACGTTGACAATACTTATTTGGATCTTCCCATACGTTGTCAAACAACTAATTATTAGGTAATTTGTCTTTTTTTTAACATTGTACGTGTTAAAAAATCAAAAATATCGAAGTGAGCTGGAGTTTTTTATAGAAATGGGAGGTTTCAATTATAAAAGAATATCTACATTGTGGGCTTTCCCTAAATCAGGAAAAAAAGGAACATTTTGTTAGATCATACAACGTATATAAACGATATTGAATTACCTTGGGTAACCTTCATTGATGGGGCAGGAGGTGTTTTCTCGATATGGAACAAGCAGCTTCCCGAATTTACACTTCTTTATAACATACTTGTAATAGAATTGAGGGAAATCGATACCAATTCAATTTCCTTGGAGAATTTGGATTTCGATACCGTTTCCAAGAGCATACTTTATGTTTTGGAATTTAACAATATTGAGAGGACCCACATTGTAGGGTTTTCCCTAGGTACCATTTTTGTGAAGTATTTTGCATTGAAGCATTCCCGGAATGTCGAATCCGTAATCCTGTCGGGGGCGATAGCCAAAATAAATCGACGTCTTCGCTTTTTGTTCTGGATACAGAACATGGTAAAGTCGGTATTTTCATTTTCCTCACAGTTTAGGTTTTTCTCTTATTTTCTTTTACCGAACAAGAATCACAAGGAGACGAGGTTATTTATAAAAAATCAATCGATTAACTGGGATGAAGAAGAATTTTTGAAGTGGGCCGGGTTTACAAAAAAATTGAATCCAGTGTTAAATTATCTGTATTCAGAGCAAACGGATGTTCCTTCTTTGTATGTTATGGGAGAAGAAGACAAACTCTTTCTCCCGGAAGTAAAAAAAATGGCATCCCATAATCCCGATTCCTTACTTTTTATAATTCAGGATTGCGGCCATGTCGTCAATATGGAACAGGCCCTGCTCTTTAATAGGATGGTTATTGGGTATTTAACTGGATTTGAGGCGGCATCAAAGAACGATCGTGCTAAAATTAAGGTCCAGGAAGGCCTTATTTTTATGGAAAGGGATTCGTGTAAACACCATCCGGATTGAGAATAGTAGTTGCCTTTTATCAATTAAGAGATTTTGAGGGCCAGTTCGCATAATTGATATTCAAATAAAAAAACCGGTGCTCCCACCGGTTTTTAACTAACTAACTCAAAAAATACTAACTCAAAAATTTGAAAAAATAAGAATTATCTTCATTGGTGATATCACCTATAGTAAACTGATTTATAAAATTTTAACGTAGAATAAATCGTTTTATTGTTGTGCCGATGGAAAAAAGAAAATTAATCCTGTAATGCGAAGACCCTGCGAAGCAAATCTGTAGTTCTGGATGCAACATTATTACGTATTTCTTTCTCTTCCAGGGCTATCATGGTAAAGACACCATCAAGGGCTTCTTGGGTAACATAATCCGTCAAATCTGGATTAACGTCATTGGTTAAGGGAATGGCATTATATCTGTTAATTAAATTACTCCATATTTGGTCTGCCCCTACTTTCTCGAAGGATGATTGGATTACGGGATTGAATTTATCGTAGAGTGCGGTTCTGGTCCTTTGGGTCAAATAGGTGGTAGCGGCATTATCATCCCCCAAGAGTATTGCTTTGGCGTCGTTAAAGCTCATACCTTTTACGGCATCGACGAATATAGGGGTCGCCTCGGAAACCGCATCTTCAGCAGCCCTATTCAACACCCTGAGTCCTTCATCGGCCAAGTTTCCCAGACCTATGTCCCGGAGCGTTTTGTCCACCTTGCGAAGTTCTTCCGGCAATAAAATCTTAACGAGCTCATTTTTAAAGAAACCGTCTGTCTTTGTAAGTTTACTTACCTGATCGGAAATTCCTTTTTCAAGCGCAGCCTTAAGGCCATTTGCAATTTCTACATTCCCCAAGGTAGTTCCAGAGGGTAATTGATTGACCACTTGTTGTAATTCATTACAGGAAATCATAAAGAATACGAGTAAAATTATTCCAATTTTTTTAGTCATGATTAGATATTAATGGAGGTTTAAATGGTTTACGAGAAAATTACGGTTTTATTGTTGAAGGCAGTTGTTATGTTTTAAAATATCAATGTTTATAGTATTTTAATTAGAATGAATTAGGAAGTTAGTTCGATATTAGTTCGAATTATGATGAAAAACTGATAAAATAGTTAGATTGCATAAGCCTATGATTATCTTATTCCTAACACATGTGGCTAAAATACTTAAAAA
>NZ_MDGL01000090.1 GCF_002742265.1 Maribacter sp. 4G9 | reverse complement strand
TCCGAAGTGTTATTGTCTGGAGGCACGTTCTTGAGGAACAGAAAGACAAGAAGTTGCTCTCTATCGCGGCACATTCGCTTATAGAAAGTAAACAGCTCTTTTTTATTTTTATCGGGAGGGTTTTCCAATTGCTCGGAGAGTGAACGGATTATTTTATTCCTATTGGCAACATAATCATCATCTTGCTCATTGAAGCGTCGGTTTAATTCCAATGCGCTGCACAAGAATTTC
This sequence comes from Maribacter sp. 4G9, assembly GCF_002742265.1. Lineage (GTDB taxonomy): Bacteria > Bacteroidota > Bacteroidia > Flavobacteriales > Flavobacteriaceae > Maribacter. The sequence continues at coordinate 75 of NZ_MDGL01000090.1, read as the reverse complement.
TTGAAGTCCATGGACCAGGGATGCTTTTTGTATTTTTCATTGAGATAGTTCAAATGCCTTAATAGATGGGCAATA
>NZ_MDGL01000089.1 GCF_002742265.1 Maribacter sp. 4G9 | reverse complement strand
GCTGCTTTTACATAGATGCTAAACGTAATGCGGACTTTGGGGCAAAACCGAAAGGTCTGCGTATATTTATGAAGCCGCTAAATCTTATGGATTTAGCTTTAGAGAAGAAAAATAAATCAAAACAATAAGCTTTAGCTTCGTGCGCAGACGGAAACGAAAAGTTTCCTTGCCCCCGCACTACGCTTAGCCGAACCGATGATGTACAATTATTCATTTAATTTTTATTGTTTTTCAAAGGTATTCATCGGTCGCTTCGCTCGGTCACCTAAAGGTGAACCCAAGTCGCTACATTGTCGCCAAAGGCTCCAATTCCCGCCCCTTGGGAATTGTACATCATCGCAGGGCCATGCCAGTTTGCATAATCCGTAGGATGAGGGGCCATCAAACCTATCACCTTTAGGCGCCATCGAGGAAAACTGTACATATCAACGGCTATATGCAACCTGGCCACGTTCAACACGTATTTTAAATTTATCCCAACAAGTTGCGTAAATTTAAAACCCGTAACGTGGCTTCACATAGCCCTGCGTTGTGCATCATTATCAGAAACCACTAACCAATGATAAAATTCTTTAGAAAAATTAGACAAAATCTACTCTCTGAAAACAAATTCAGTAAGTATCTGATTTATGCTATTGGAGAAATCATCCTTGTCGTTATTGGAATTTTAATTGCTTTGCAAATCAACAATGCGAATGAAAATCGAAAATCTGCAAAACAAGAGAACCTATATCTAAAACGACTGCTTTCAGAAAACAGAGATGATATTAATACATTTAAAAGCAATATTTCTGATTTAGAAAGAGGAATTGAAACAATTGAAAACCTATCGCTGGCATTGAATTCTAGAGACAGCAACGACGAAAAACTCATTGCAGCTGCAAACGACTTTTTTGGTTATGGTAGTATATATCCTATCTTCTCTTCATCAACTTCAACTTTTGATGACCTTTCGAGTACAGGAAATTTAAAGGATATTCGGAATTCTGAACTGCGAGATGAATTAGTCAAACATTATGCAAAGCACAAGCAAGTTGCTGAATGGATAAGAATTGGAACGGAATGGGCTCTTCCTAATGATGCGCCTTTTACCTACAACAATAGTATTATGAGATTTGAACCTGTATCGGATTTTTTATTTGGAAATCAAAACCAAACGGAATTGGCAAATCATTTGAGAGACAAAAAAGAAGAATATATAAACAATGCGGCAGTTCATTTTTGGATAAATAAAGACGCAATTGACAAACTCAAGATGTTGATTACAGATACAAATGAAATAATTAATTTGATTGAAAAGGAATTAGAAAAATAACGAATGCACAACAAAGAACTGAGGTAAAAAACAAACAAATTCTTCCTTAATTTGAGACATTATTATTCCACGCTCATAGGTTCAATAACTTGATTCTTTGAGCTTTTTTTATTCAATCCATCTTCTATTTATCTTGGCAGTATGGAAACGTAAGTTTCATCATATGGTCTACCAGATTTTGCAATAGCAAA
>NZ_MDGL01000088.1 GCF_002742265.1 Maribacter sp. 4G9 | reverse complement strand
CCGGGGACATGGAAAAGGTCCTGCCCGAGAAAAGATCGGTCGAACAGTGTACCTTCCAACTTCGCTTGTGTATGTCGATACCAATGAATAACTTGGGTGGGGCAGTTTGTTGTGTTTTCATATCTTTTGATTTTGGTGAATCTTAAAGATACTCGACAGGCTGCTTTTACATAGATGCTATAACAAATAGGGCATAAAGCGCTATATTTAAGGGCTTGGGCTTGTTTACGAAGTCCGCCAAATCTTTAGGATTTGGCAATTAAAAAAGAAGAAATAATTACAAAACAAAAAGCTCTGGCTCGCAGAACAGACGGAAACGAAAAGTTTCCTTGCCTGCCCTACTTGCCATAGCCTCACCGTTATAATCAATTTGGTACGATATACAAACATCCTTTACAGAGTTATATAAACATCGTTTACACTTTTTAGATTGCAATTTGAACCAAACTTCAGATTGTCATGCCTTGGAAAGAATCAACGATTATGGAACAAAAAATTGAATTTATCTGTGAATGGAGAACCGGAAATTTTACCATCACAGAACTCTGT
>NZ_MDGL01000087.1 GCF_002742265.1 Maribacter sp. 4G9 | reverse complement strand
GCCTTTTAAACGACGGTAGAAATTCGTCTGCGGTACCCGGTCACTTAATTGGAAATTATTGAAAAGCTTCTCTTGATAATCCTTTTTACCCTGCATACCTAAAGTTACGATCCTTTTACGGATCGGCAAGATCGAAATGCCCCTTTTTTTATAACTTGTGCAACAGGCACAACGTGTATAATTAATTGCGGCTGAATTTCCTCTCGGAAATTCAATCTTATTAATTATCTTTCGGTTACGGCGGAAAATGACTCGCGTCTTTTTCCGCAACTAATCATACACAAACTCGTTGTGCATAATTTACCAAAACCCGCAAAAAAATGACCTTTAGGGAAGTTTATAATCAGACAATTAAATATTATCCATCTGAAATTGATATTTCGGATGGAAAAACAGTTGAAAAAGGTGGCGGAAATTTTAAAACATTATCGGATTCTTGGGACAATGCGGAATTGAAAACAGAAAATGAATCTGACTTTATAAAACTAATGGTTTGGGGAATTTTTTGCGCTTATCATAAAAAAGCAATTGACAACTTTATGAACGGAAAAAAGACAGTTTCCTTGAATGAATTAGATATGGAATATTTGAAATATAAGTTTGAGGAAAGCCTACTCAATACGGAAGATGATTATTACGCTGAATTGAGAACAGAATATAAAACTGAATAAAAAACTATGCACAACAATGGCTCCTATGAAAAGCCCTAGTCCAGTTCTCTAAAGTTAGTATTTAATTTTCAATTACTTCATAATGATGGTTTTGGGGTGTTGAATCGTTGATAATTCCGATAGGATTATCAACCATTCAATACCATATAACTTGCTCGGCATCCTATATGTGATACACCGTTATCGGCGTTCAC
>NZ_MDGL01000086.1 GCF_002742265.1 Maribacter sp. 4G9 | reverse complement strand
TTTGAAATTTCACGACCAACTGCTTACAAAATCATCGCCCGGTTTGAAAATGAAGGTTATGAAGGGCTCAAAGAACTCTCCCGAAAACCGCGTGGAGTTCACCCTAGTTCAACTAGTGAAAATGTGGTGGACGGTATCCTTGAATTGAAAGAAAAACACAAACTCTGGGGTGCCAAAAAAATCCACAAACTGTTGTATAACGATTTTTCAGATGAAGAAATTCCATCTGTCTTGACCGTACACAACATCCTCAAAAAACACGGATTGGTGAGGCCTCAAAAACGCTTAAGAAGAGTCAAGCCCATCCATCCTATTTTTGACCCAAAAGAGTGTAATGAAGTCTGGAGTGCCGACTATAAAGGCAAGTTCTTAATGGGCAATAAAGTCTACTGTCATCCACTCACTATTGCTGACTCTAAAAGTCGATTTGTATTTACGGCAAAAGGACATTACAGAGAGAACTTTGACTCCGCAAAAGCAGAATTTAAGCGGGTTTTTAGAAAATATGGTATCCCCAAACAAATTCATACAGACAATGGAAGTCCCTTTGGATCCGTGAAGGCTATACAACGTTTTACCAGGCTATCTTACTGGTTCATCGAACTTGGAATTATGCCGGTTTACTCCGATCCATCCCACCCTGAACAAAACGGAAGACATGAGCGCATGCATCGTGATCTGAAAGCTGCTTGTGCCAAACCTTCAGCTCATGACCTGAAAGCTCAACAAAGACGTTTAAATCACTTCGTGAAGGAATACAATCAGGTGAGACCTCACGAAGCCCTGGAAATGAAAACACCAGCTTCCGTGCATGATTTTAAGACTCGACCATTCCCCGAGAGAATACCAAACTTCGATTACGACCCGGAGATGAGAGTACTTAAAGTAACCAAGAACGGATCAGTGAGATGGGGCTCTTACAACTGGGTTTACGTATCTGCATCACTGCA
>NZ_MDGL01000085.1 GCF_002742265.1 Maribacter sp. 4G9 | reverse complement strand
GAACGTCCTTTCTTTTGGAATTGGATTTCCTGCTGATGGCAAGGTCTACCTGTTCGACCTCCTGGAACATATCCTCTATCTCATAGTTGGTGTAGCCGCTGTCACCGTATAGCGAGCTTTCGGGCGGCAGGTCGTGGTACATCCTTTTGAGGATCTGCGAATCGTGCTCGGCACCTTGTACAAGATACATCTCCACCGGGATACCCCCGGCGGTGGTGACCAACTGTATCTTCACCCCATAGAAATGCTCGCGTTTCGATGCGTTGTAGCCCCTGTACCCCTCGTCCCTGAAAAGTCTACAGCGGCCTATGCGTATATTGTGGCAGGCCTTTACGGGAAACGAGTCGATGATGTATTGCATCTCGCAGCACATGTACTTGAATATCCTGCCTATGCGCAACAGGATGAACATCAAGGTTTCCTTGAGCTTGTGAAGACGCTTGGTGAAACCGCTCTTTTTGAGCATATCGTCAAAGATATGGCTCTCCATATAGTCCAAAGACAATGTCTGGTTGCCACGGAAATAGAGCGCCGATACCAAAGCAGTCGTGA
>NZ_MDGL01000084.1 GCF_002742265.1 Maribacter sp. 4G9 | reverse complement strand
CTGTATCGGTGTCCTCGTTTTCATCCAACGGGAAGTCGTCATCCGCATCTGGAGTACCGTCGTTGTCGTCATCGGTATCTGCATTGTCCCCCGTGCCGTCGCCATCTGTATCGGTGTCCTCGTTTTCATCCAACGGGAAGTCGTCATCCGCATCTGGAGTACCGTCGTTGTCGTCATCGGTATCTGCATTGTCCCCCGTGCCGTCGCCATCTGTATCGGTGTCCTCGTTTTCATCCAACGGGAAGTCGTCATCCGCATCTGGAGTACCGTCGTTGTCGTCATCGGTATCTGCATTGTCTCCCGTGCCGTCGCCATCTGTATCGGTGTCCTCGTTTTCATCCAACGGGAAGTCGTCATCCGCATCTGGAGTACCGTCGTTGTCGTCATCGGTATCCGCGTTATCGCCTGTTCCGTCACCATCGGTATCGGTGTCCTCGTTTTCATCCAACGGGAAGTCGTCGTCTGTATCTGGCGTTCCGTCATCATCGTCATCATCATCACAAACATCTCCCTCACCATCTCCATCCGTATTAAGTTGGTCCGCATTGGCAATAGTTGGACAATTGTCCACGTTATCTTTGATACCATCATCATCGCCATCAGTTTCTTTGGTTGCGGTATCCGTAGATGAGCTTCCTTCATTTCCAACGGTATCCGTTAAGGTCACCGCTAATGTTATTATACCATCACTTAAACCGCTTAGGTCTACACCGCTAATTTGATCGCTAACAGTGATAATTGTTCCACTGCCCAAAACAGAGGTTCCACCTCCATTGCTAGTAAACGCATAGTTGTAAGTAGTCCCGACTTCGGCTCCAGAAAAAGTGAATGATGCAAGGGTTTCGTTAGTAGTATCGATTGGATCTTGGTCAATTACTACGGAGTATCCGAAGGGAGCTGTAGTATCCTTTGTTTTTGTATCTGTTGACGCATCACCTATGTTTCCGGCGTGATCTGTTAGGGTAACGGAAAGGGTAATTAATCCATCTCCCAAACCACTCAGGTCCAACCCTGTTATCTGATCGGTAGCGGTTGCAATGGTTCCCGTTCCAGTGACAGGAGTTCCGCCTGAATCGCTAGTAAGGCTGTAATTGTATGTTATTCCGATTTCTGCTCCGGAAAAAGTAAAGGATACGTTCGTTTCGTTTACAGAATCAATAGGATTTTGGTCAATGACTACGGCATATCCAGAGGGTGCCTCAGTATCTATTGTTACCAATCCGGTATCGCTATTGGTAGTACCACAACTACCATTTACAATGACCGCTCGAAAAAGGGTGGTTTCGACTAAATTGGAATATGTATATGTACTGTTGGAATTAACTATGTCGGACCAAATTATACCATTATCGGTCGATTGTTGCCATTTCTCAACAGTTCCCGTATGTCCGGTCAACGTTAAGGTTCCGGAATTACTTGTTGAGTTATGTATGCCAGAACTTACTTGACCTCCAACGGGTGGGGTGCCTGAAACAACAGTGATTTCTTTCGAATCGGATATAGCTGATGTTCCACACTCGGATATTTCCGTAATGACGCGATAGTACCAAGAACCCGTTGAAGGAATAGTTTCTTCTAAGGTAGTTGTAGTATTGGCAATATCCACCCAATTTGAATTGTCGTCTGAACGTTGCCATTTTTGGACATCACCTTCTTGCCCAGAAACGAAGAGTTCAACGTTGGATCCAGCGCAAATAGTGGTATTTTGGGCCAACACGTTTCCGGCATCCGCTTCCCTCACAAAAATTGGTGTACTGGAAGTGGTCAGATTACTACAATTTGTTGGGGCATTCGTATTCACGATTGCCCTGTAATATGTTGTTGTGGAAATATTATTGACCGTTAATGTTGTCGTGGTATTACTAATAACTGTTGGGTTGTCGATGAAGTTATTATCCGAACTCTCCCAACGGACTACCGAACCACTTAGGCCATTCAGTGTCAGCGTAGTACTGTTGGTGCCAGAGCATACAGACACCTCTCCACCACTTATATTGCCGCCTGGTGCTCCATTAATTGTGATATCTTTTGTAAAGAAAGGAGTTGCACTTAATTGGTCGTTTGGCATATCGCCAAACTCTATTATTCCAAAAATGTTAGAACTATCTGGAAAATCGTTCCAATCGCCGGCACTGGAATATACATGACCGAAAGACTCTCCAGGATTTCCATTATTATAATCGTTTGGCTCGCCGGACCGCCAGTTTTGGTATACTCCGGGAACTCCATTTCCGTTACCGTTATCCGTAGTAATCTGAGTACCCCTTTCTGGGCCGGTAACCCAATAAAATTTTCCTTCAGAAGCATTTGTATCCGCAAATAGATTATATCCCAATGCTTCGTTAATCTGGTTATGGTCGTCCGAAGCTCCCATCCAAGAATTTTGACCAACAATTCTAGTGACAAAAATGTTCTCTGCGTTAGAGGTCAGGGTTACCAAATAAGCCTCCCTGCCAAAAAATGAAAGTGAAGAGGCGGCCGCCTTGGTTGCTGTCCATGAAGTTTGTGTATCTGTGACCCTATAAAAATGGTCGTTCAAGGGATTATAGAAAGTTTCTTCCGCAACAAAGGTGACCTGCCGCGTTTCTGGCGAACAGATTGGACCGGATGTAATTGTCACATTTCTAAGAAATGTTTGCCATTCCAAAGCGGATAGAGTTCCTTTAAACACAATGGACCTCGTATTACTGTTCCAGCCACTCGTTACCACTCCTAAAGGTAATGCACCGTTGTAACCAAGCTGGTCTGTTGCAGTAAAAGAGTTAGTTATGGAAACAGTAAAATCGGTAATATCTGTACTCGAGGTAATTGTCAAATTAGGTGCTATAACAGTAGATATAGTGGCTTCAACACCTACAGATTGACTGTCGCCGGAAACTTGAATCGTTTGCGCCCGTACGACAAATAAACCAAAAATCAGAGTTGCAAAGGTTAGGTTGGTTTTTATGCTCATTTTAGTAATTTTATTACTGGTTAAGAATACAAATCTATTTATATTTGTAAGAATTTTATTATAAAAGTTGTAATCTAAATGATTTTTGTTGTATAGCTCTAATTTTGTGTTGCAAGCATCACCTATGAAACTATTTTGATAAGGACAAAAACCAATGTAATTCAACCAAAATCTCCCTTTTGCTCAGAAGAGTTCCGAAAAACCAACATATTTTAAAACTCTGATGGATTTGTGGAATGGTTTTAAAAACTTGCCGTTTTACAGGAGTAAGTAATCAGTGCTACCTAATAATTATTCCACTTCTACATATTCAACCACAGAAAATCGCTAGTCATTCTTCTAATATTAATCTGCTTATAGCCTCAGACTCATCAATATTTCATGGGTGCCGTTATCTATGTTACTTATATTGTTTTCCAGAGCCATTTCATAGGCATAACCGATGTCGATCCATCCGGTCCTGAACATAAACAGGCCGCTTATACTCTCGTTGAGACGATATGCGGCTCCTAGTCCGAATTTTCGATTGAACTCTAAGATGCCTGTTATGTCCACTGAAAGAGGGGCCGCTTCGACATAGCGAATGGATGTCGAAGGTTTAAGAAGCATGTTACTGCCCAGATTGAAATCATAGCCACCGACTAGGTACATGTGTGGCTTATCCATTCCCAATCTCGCAAGGCCGT
>NZ_MDGL01000083.1 GCF_002742265.1 Maribacter sp. 4G9 | reverse complement strand
GAAGTTGATAGATGTCGTTAAAATAATATGCATCTAGTATATCTTCTCTGAAAAATCTATTGAAACGTTCTATGTAACCATTTTGCATTGGTTTTCCGGGCTGTGTATATTTAATTTCTATATGGTTTTTTGTACACCAGTTCATAAATGTCCTAGATATAAATTCAGGTCCATTGTCGCACCGGACATATTTAGGTGTGCCTATTTCTTCTTTAAGGTTTTCCAATGTTTCCACTACCGCTCTAGCTGGGTACGAGAGTCCTGCATTGATTGCAATAGCTTCACGGTTACAATCATCTATAACATTGAACACGCGCAGCTTTCTGCCATCTATAAGGGCATCGCTCATAAAATCCATACTCCAGCATTCATTAAGAGTCGATGGAGTTTCCAAAGGTTGTTTTATACGCTTTATCAAACGCTTCTTATGTTTACGCCTAAGGCTGAGCTTCATATCACGATATACTCGCAATACACGCTTTCTGTTCCATTTTAGACCTTCACGACGGATCTTGTAGTAATACTCATCAAAACCTCTAGTAGGATAGGCTTCCGCTAACTCGGTCAGTTTATCTATGACCTCGCTATCGTCTCTTTTGCTCTGGTAATACCACATTGACCTGCTCAGGTCGACAACATTACAGGCACGCACGATGGGAATTACATATTGTTTGATGAGATACTTTGCACGAACTCTCTTGTCGGAAGGCCTTAGAACTTTTTTGATAGTACGTCCTTTAGCATCTTATTATCTAAACTGACATCTGCGTACATCTGTTTTAACCTATTGTTCTCATCTTCCAGTTCCTTCAATCGTTTAAGTTGCTGTTGCTCCATACCACCGTACTTCTTGCGCCAATAGT
>NZ_MDGL01000082.1 GCF_002742265.1 Maribacter sp. 4G9 | reverse complement strand
ACAGCAACCCTCGTGCTTTTAGATGTTTGTCCAATTGGTCCAACATGATGTTAGACAGTAACGGACTTAATGGGCTGCCTTGTGGCAATCCTTTCCTGCGCTTATGCAATCGCCCATTCTTTAAAATGGGCGCACGAAGCCATTTGCGGATCAGCCATAAGGTGGTCGGGCACTTGACCTTGTCATAAATAAGCTGAAGTAGTTTATAGTGTTGGACTTCATCGAAGAAACTCTTAAGGTCTATATCTACTAGGTCTTGGTAACCATCATTGATGTACCCTTGACTTTTTAATACCGCCTGTTGAAGGTTCTTCCTTGGGCGGAAACCGTAGCTCTCCATCTCGAAATCGAGTTCGAAATGAATCACCAGTTGTTGGCTTACCGCTTGTTGAAGCCATCTATCCACTACCGTGGGCACTCCCAGTAATCTGGTCTTGCCGTTCGGCTTGGGTATCTCCACCCCTTTGATGGCCTGTGGCATGTAGCTTTTAGAAATGAGTTGGTGCACCACTTTTGAGCGGTGGCCATCTATAAATGCCTTCAACTCTGTTGTGGGCATCCCGTCTATTCCTGCCGAACCTTTATTGCTGACAACCTTTTTACAGGCGTCGATCAAGTTTCTGGCGGCTACTACTTTTGCTATCATTTGTACTGTTCTTGTCTTTCTAGGTATAGGCTATCGGATAAACCG
>NZ_MDGL01000081.1 GCF_002742265.1 Maribacter sp. 4G9 | reverse complement strand
AGTGGCGTTCGAAGTACGCCGGGATGAGCGGCAAGGAGCTCAAGCGTATCAAGGAACTCGAGGAGGAGAACCGCAAGCTCAAGCAGATGTACGCTACCTTGGCCCTGGACCACCAAATGGCAAGGGAGATTATCGAAAAAAAGCTCTGAGGCCCTGCCGTAAGCGTAGTATTGCCAGAGATCTTGCCCATTACGGTATCAGCAGGGCGTGCCGTGTCCTTAACATGAGCAAGAGCGTATATTATTACGATCCGTTGCCAAAGGATGACGGCGATATAGAGGAGGCCCTACGGGACAAGGCCAGGGAGCATCCGGAGGAGGGTTTCTGGATGGCCCATCACCGTTTGAGGGCAGAGGGAAGGACGTGGAACCACAAGCGTGTCCATCGGGTATACAAGGCACTTGGACTGCCTTTGAGAAGAAAGGCGAAGAAACGTTTGCCGGCACGCGTAAAGGAAGCTTTGGAGGTTCCCCCGGAGGCCGACCATACTTGGAGCATGGATTTCGTCACGGACGTTCTGGAGAACAAACGGCGGTTCAGGGCACTCAACATCATGGACGATTACAACAGGGAGGCCATTCACATAGAAGTTGACTTCTCCCTGACGAGCAACCGCGTGGTATGGGTCCTGAACCACCTGATAAACCGAAGGGGCAAGCCCAAACGTATACGTATGGACAACGGCCCGGAATTTATAGCCAAGCTCACATCCCAATGGAGCGAGATGCACGGAATAAAGTTCAAATATATACAACCGGGGAAACCGACCCAGAACGCCTTTGTGGAAAGGTTCAACGGCAGTTTCAGGAGAGGGACCCTCAACAGGTTCATCTTTGAGGACATCGACCAGGTAAG
>NZ_MDGL01000080.1 GCF_002742265.1 Maribacter sp. 4G9 | reverse complement strand
ATCGCTCAAGACCAAGTCGTGAAAACTAAGCCCCATAAGGCGGTTTGACTGATTTGCCTATACATCCCAGCCGAAAGACCATAGTCCTCATAAAACTATCCTCTCATCTCAATTACAGTTTGCTATTCATTTCAAAGAACTTATCCTTATATTGCATCCTTGAATAGCACAGGACACACAGCCAGTTGCCAACAAAGTATATAAAAAATCCGCCCATTTTTGGCTATATTTAGAAACTCCCCAACCTTAATAACACATCATCTCGGCTGAAAAATTACGCTCATTAACACAGACGTACTTTTCATATACGGGACCGTTGGCTGTAATTTGAACAAAATCCCAAGTTGAATAATGAAAACAACCTTTTACTTAATCTTATCATTACTTAATATTCAAATTGGGTTTGGACAAATTAACATAAAGGATTCAATAAATGGAATTTGGCAAATGGACGGCTACGGAAAAATAATTGAGATTACGGACAATGAAGTCAATACTTACGACAACACTAAAATTTCCTGCATAATCAATTCGTCCTTAAAAAGAAGCGAGATTAACCAATTAGGGAAATTTAATGTAATTAGTGAAGATACCATAAACCTAAAATTGGGAATAACAAATTATTACTTGCATAGAATCAAGGAACTTCCAAAAGAAAAGTTCATCAATGACTCCATTCAAAGAAAAAACCTAAAATTGAATTTTGATGTTTTTTGGCACACTTTAAATGAAAATTATGCTTTTTTCAAAGAAAGGAAGTTGAACTGGCAGAGTATACGTGAACAATATAAGAATAAACTCGATACCATTAAAAATGAATTAGAGCTGTACGAAATACTAATAGAAATAACAGATAAATTAAATGACGAACACACATCTGTAAGACCAACAGAAGATATAATGAATGCATATGAAGAAAAATCGGATGCTCTTGAAGAAACTGAAAGTACCGCTAATCTAACAATTGCGGAATTAGAAGAAAATATTTTAAATAAATACGTGAAAGACCCCATTAAATATGGTAAGAGTTTGCACGGAAACGGACTCCTAAATTATGGAGTAACAGAAAATAATATTGGCTATATCCAACTTAATAATATGATATTCTTTTCTGATTATGGTGTTTCGGATTCCTTATTTGGCTATGATTTTCTATTTGCATATTTAAATGAATCAAACCAAAATCCCAACTATCAAGAAGATGAGATTGAAGGTGTAAAGAAATTTATGAGTTCCATTATAGATAAATTAAAAAATACAGATGCAATAATTTTGGATTTACGTTTCAATTATGGAGGGTATGATGCAGTTTCATTAGAAATATTAAAGCATTTTATCAATTCGAGAACAAAAGTATTTAGCAAAAAGGCAAAAACCATCGCAGGTTATACAGAACCACAATCTTTTTTTGTTACACCAACGGACAAAACATATAACAAGCCAGTATTTTTCCTCACAAGCCATCAAACATCTAGCGCACCTGAATCATTATTAATAGCTTCTATGCCGATAAAAAACATAAAAATTATTGGTTCTAGAACAATGGGAATTACATCAGATGTTTTGGAAAAAAAATTACCTAATGGATGGGATTTGTATTTGTCTAACGAAATTTTAGCAAACTACAATGGAGATTGTTTTGAACAGGTTGGTATTCCTCCAGATATAGAAATTGACTATCCAAAAGAAGAGGCTCAATTCATTCAATATTTGGCAAGAAAACTAAATAATGGAGATGAGGCTATTGAAAAAGTATTTGAATTGATAGGAAATAAATGAATCAAAAACTACAGCCAACAATGGTAACCGTTGCACAAGATATTAATCCGTGAAAAAATGGATCCGTACAAGCCTCTTTACGGGGCTTTTTTTGGTCCGCCTTAGATTGGCAGCGCTAATCTTGGATGCCTTACAAAAGCACCGAACAACGGTTCAAGGGCACTTTTGGCCCATCTTGCCAAAGCTGGTGTCATTA
>NZ_MDGL01000079.1 GCF_002742265.1 Maribacter sp. 4G9 | reverse complement strand
AGTAAAACAGATTTTCAAGTTGTATTGTGAGGGCGTAAGTAAGCGTCAGATAAGTTCAAGGCTAGGACTATCTCGTAATACCATCACCAAGTACATTGCTTTTTTTAAGCGGTATCAACTTACCAGTTATGAGGTCTCTGCAATGACTTTGGAAGAGCTGCATAAACTTTTTAGGTCAGACCAGAAGCCTAAAAGTGAACAATTATTGACCTTAGAGAAGTACTTTCCTTATTTTGATAAAGAGCTTCGTAAAACGGGAGTCACTAAACAATTACTTTGGCAAGAGTATTACATAAAGCACCCCGACGGTTTTAAATTATCACAATTCAGATACTGGTATACCGAATGGACCAAAGAGGTGTCCCCTGTAATGCATCTTACCCATAAGGCTGGCGACAAACTATTCATAGATTATACGGGCAAGAAACTCACCATTGTAGATCGTGATACGGGAGAGCTTCAAGAGCTAGAAGTGTTTGTATGTGTACTTGGCAGCAGTCAATATACCTATGTGGAAGCATCGGTTAGCCAAAAGAAAGAAGATTTCATACGAAGTGTCGAAAATGCTCTTTGGTTCTATGGGGGCGTTCCACAAGCCTTAGTTCCCGATAATCTTAGATCAGCAGTAACTAAAAGTAGCCGTTATGAGCCAAAGGTCAATGAAACCTTTGCCGATTTTTCAGAATACTATGAAACAGCAGTACTACCCACCAGAGCTTATAAACCGAGAGACAAAGCAATAGTAGAGAATGCGGTACGTATCATTTACACACGGGTCTTTGCTCCATTGCGCCACCAAACCTTCCACAGCATACCAGAGATCAACAAGACCATATTAGGGCTCTTGTATAGCCACAACAAAATGTCTTTCAGAGGAAGGGAGTATTCTCGGTATTCCTTATTCGAGGAAGTAGAAAAGCAAGAATTAAAGCCTTTACCCTTGAAGAGGTATGAAATTAAATCATACGCCAAGGGCACCGTTCATAAGAACAGTCATATTTACTTTAGTAAGGACAAGCATTACTACAGCGTGCCCTATCGGCACATAGGAAAACGCATCAAGATCATCTACTCGGATAGTCTAGTAGAGATATTTCATAAGTTCGAACGCTTGGCAGCCCACCCAAGGGAGAAAAAGAAATACGCCTATACAACGATAAAAGAGCATATGCCCTCACACCATCGTTTCATAAGCG
>NZ_MDGL01000078.1 GCF_002742265.1 Maribacter sp. 4G9 | reverse complement strand
CTGCCCGTTTTTGGTCGAATTTCAGGTACTTCTTCAAATTATAGGCAATGGCAGATAGGTGCATCACCTTGTTCGCCTGCCCTAGCCCTATCGTATTTATCTTCCTTAGCCCCATGAACTGGGTCAGGGTCCCGAACACGGGCTCCACGGTGCTCTGCCGTTTGCCCTTCATGTACCGGCCCTGTGGGCTCTCCACCCTTGCAATGTTGCGTTCGTATTCCTCGCGATAATAGGTGACGCTGAACTTCTTCTCCTGGGCACTTTTGCCCAAACAACTCCTGCGCAGTGGGCAATCGGTACAGACATGCTTTCTTGCCCTATATTCCTTCTTTTTCGT
>NZ_MDGL01000077.1 GCF_002742265.1 Maribacter sp. 4G9 | reverse complement strand
CTTTCCCCAATAATATCGTACCACGCCGATACGGGTATCTGGGAGGCTATAATGGTGGAGGCCTTATTGTAACGGTCGTCTATGATATCCATCATGGCCTCCCGGGCATGGTTGTCAAAGCTCTGCAGGCCAAAGTCGTCCAGGATCAACAGGTCGGTTTTCAGGATCTTGTCCAGTTCCTTGAGATAGGTGCCGTCCACTTTGCAGAGTTTCAGTCTTTTGAGGAGCCTGGCCGTATTGGCGTATATGGCCCTGTGTTCCATCATACATGCCTGGTGTCCCAGTGCCTGTGCCAGATAGCTCTTGCCCGTTCCCGAGGCCCCGGTGAGGATGATGTTTTCCTTCCGGGCCATAAAATCCAAGGTCCCCAGGCGGGCGAACATGTTCTTGTCCAGGTTGCGCTGTTGGGCATGGTTGACCTCGGCCAGGTCGGCGGACTGTGCGAACCCCGCCTGTTTCAACAACCGTTGGATCTTCCGGTTCTGGCGGTCCTCCCATTGGTGGTCCGTTAGCAGGGCAAGGTATTCGTCGGCTGTAATATCGGCCGAACCGTTGTCCCTTACGTGCTGTTGGTGCAATTGGGCCATGGCCGTAAGGCGCATCTGTTTGAGTTTTTCGATTGTCTGTTCATTGTTCATAATATATCGGATTTAAGTTGATCATCATTGATAAGCGGAAGCGCCACGTATGTTACCGTGGTCAGGGATATGGCTCTTGTCCTCTTCCAGGTCCCGGTAGAACAGGGAACTTTTGTCCAAGTTGTTCTTCAGGATGTTCCTGATCCGCATATAGGTGGCGGCATCTGCCTGCAGGGCCCTTTTGCAGGCATTGTCCAGGCGTTCCGCACCGTAGGCCCTATGGAGCTGTATGACCCCCATGGCCCGTTTATATCCTATTTCCGGATAGTCCCCCTTGGCGAGTATCGCCTCCACACAGCCCAGTACATGGTCGCCGTGTCGGGCCGCTTTCTTTTTAAAGAACTCCGGGCTCCAGTCACTATAATATTTATGGGTGCTGCTAAGGTGTTCTTTATTGGTGTTATAGCTGCCTTTTTCCGGATGTCGCCGGTGCAGGGCGATCCGCTTTTGGTGGTAATAGACCTCGACAACGGAACCGGTGTAATGGATGGTGGTCTCCTTTCCGATATAGCGGTAGGGAACGCTATAATAGCTCTTGTCCGCGGAGAAGTAGACATACCCCATCTTCTGCACCTTGGCCCTGCGGTAATCCTTTAGCTCGTACGCACTCCCGGGCAGGGGCTTGAGGTATTCCCTTTCCACGGATTGGAACAGCTCCCTGCGACTGGCCTCCTTTCGTTTGAACAATAGATCGTTATAGGTTTCCAACAGGCGTTTTATCTCCCGGTTCAGATCTGCCAAAGAGAAGAACACCATTTCCCGCAAGGGGTAGTAGATACGCTGGTAGGCAAGGTGCACGGCGTTCTCCACCAGGGCCTTGTCCTGCGGGGAATACCCCCGGGCGGGATTTATGGCGCAGTTGTAATGGCGTGCAAAATCCTTGAAGCTCCGGTTGATGTCCGCCTCATATCTGCTCGCCCTTGTCACCGCGGATTTCAGGTTGTCCGACACGATGGCCTTGGGCACGCCACCGTAATAGTTCAGGGCATTGGTGCAACAAGCGATCAGGTCCGCCCGTTTTTGGCTCCTACAGGCCTCCACGTAGGTATATTGGCTATTGGGCAGGATGGCCACGAACACTTCCACCGGGATCACTTCCCCCGTGTCCCTGTCGACGATATGCAGCTTCTTACCCGCAAAATCGATGAACAGTTCCTTGCCGGGGTCGTGCTCGAGCTTCATCGAACCTTTGGCCTTTGCATACTTGCGCCGGTAGTGTTCCAGGAACTGGGTATAGCCATAGGGTTCCTTCGCCGTTCGGACATACTCCTGGTAATGGTACAGAAAGGTGAAGCCAGGATGGTTACGGGCCTTGTTGACCCCCTCGAAGCAGCGCATGAGCTCGTCGTAGCGAACGTTGTCTATGGTCGTATGGGAGGGAAAGAGGGCCTCCAGGGCCCCATTGTCGAGGGCCAACAGTTCCTTAAGGGAGCGGTCGCAGGCCCCGAACAGGCGCATATAGGTGTTTACCGTATTACGGGATATGCCCAGAGTGGCGCCTATCTTGCGGTTGCTCAGCCCATCGAGGTGCAGGGAAATAATCTGTTTCAGGTCCATTGGATCAAGTGTATTGGCCATATCGC
>NZ_MDGL01000076.1 GCF_002742265.1 Maribacter sp. 4G9 | reverse complement strand
TTACCTGTCCATCGGTGATTTTCCTGTTGTTGTGTTCGTTGTGGTTCATTTCTTTCAGTAGGTCGTCGACCAAACAATATATTGCTATAACTTTGTCCTGGAGCATTTTGAGATATTTTTATAGTTCGCACCATAAAATTACAAACTCATCTTGCTCCTATTTTTTTAGGAAACTCGGGTTAATTAATCAAATCGCTTTGAATTAAGTTCAGTATTGATCATCTCTATATTACTGGTAATTGTTTCACTAAGTTTACTAAACTCTTTATTGTTAGATTGATGACCATTCTTTGACCATTTAAGTGCATTTATGAACAAAACATTCTTCTTTAATCTTTCATAATCAATTGGTATACTTGATTTCCCCCATTCAACAGCTTCAACATTTTGTAATTGGATAGGTGCTATAAAACTATGAAAATCACCACGGAAGTAATCGTTATAAGTTTTCGCCTTTTTATATGAAAAGTTATATAGTTTTAATATGCTTTTTCTAAGATGTTCATTTCGTAAAAGTTCAGGTCCTGTAGTTGTCAAATTTTGATAGGTCGAACCATTGAATTCAAGAACATTTGGACTAGCCCATCTGTCAAAATAGAGAGATAAACTGTCATTATAGGGCATATTATTCTCTAGATGTTTTATTAATTCATTACAAGATTTGATTACGAATTTGTTGGATGTGATAATTTCATCGAGAATTAATAAGTCTTCATCTAACTCATTTTTAAATTGCTGCAAAACCTTCTCCTCCTTCTTTATCCGTTTCTTGTTCTCGCTCCAATTATTAATTTGAAGTGCTATCAGAATTCCAATAACAACAAGAATTATTTCTCCAATTGCATATTTTAAATACTTTCCAGTTTTACCCTCAGAAAGTAGGTTTTGTCTTATTTGTCTGAAGAACTTAATCATATTTCAGGTTTCTTTTTCTTCCGCAAGCGGCTATCTCAACCAAATGTCTACAGGACATTTGATTTGGCTTTGCAAAATTTAGTTTCGACAATCTAAAGAATTTTATCATTGGTTATTGGTTGGTACCTAGTGCTAGTGCTGCTTAGCAATTACCGTTCTACATTCTTTGGTTAGCACCTAGCGTTTTAGTTTTCATTTATCGTAACAAAGAGTTGGGATTTTATTTTCCACACCCCCGGACTTTTTGGTCCACATGGCCGAATAATTACCATTGACAATGGATTCATCGCTCTTTTCAGGATCATAGCCATTCCAAGTACCGCTTTCCCAAGCCAGCCCTCTATCAGCATTCACTATAATTTCCTGTGTATTCCGAATCCAATACATTTTGCTTTTTCCGCCTTCTTTTATATAGCTTGCCAAGGCTTCCTTTCCACACAATAAAGTTCCATTCCCTGTTGTGGTAAGTACATCATTGGTCAAATAGGAAAGTACAGCATCGTTGTTGTATGTTTTAAGTGCCATATTGGATGCATTTCTAGCGGCCCTATTTTGTTCTTTTTCCGTTTGGGAGTAGAGTCTCGAGGAAAGTATTAGCATACACACTACGAGTAATGCCACAATTCTTGTTCTGTTCATCTGTGTTCCTGTTTTAAGATTACTTAACGACACTTAATTCAAGTTTAAAAATCGTGCGGCATTATCATAGAAAATACCCTCTTTATCCTTTTCGGTTAGGAACTCAAGGCTGTTTAGGAAATTGATTGATTTTTCAATGGCATAAGGCCACACCATTTGGTCCGACCCGAACATCACCCTGTCCAAATAACCCGCATGTTTTGCATTCTTTAGAAATTCCATAACCGTGCGCTGGGTATTGGGCTCCACCCAAAGCATTACGGCAATATCTGTATATAACTGGGGGTAATAGGCCATAAGCCGCAAAGCATGTTCATGCCACTCTTCCCCACCGTTGTGCATTAAATACATTCTCATCTTGGGATACTTTACCAAAACATCTTCGATCAAATATGGATCGCCCATACTCAACCTTGCTTTTGGGGACCAGGAATAAGTACCGCCAGGGTCGCCCCCACCAGTATGTACGGCAACGGGGATATCGTACTTTTCACAAATACGCAAATAAGGCTGCCAAATGGGATTGCTTAGTGTTGTACCACCGTAATACGCTCCAATTTCCCCAAAAACTTCAATTTCCTTATCCTTAACCATTTGCTCGAACTTAAGACTGTCCAAGCCATAATCATCGGGTGAAAAAATCAAGATCCCCTTGACTACCCGATCAGTGTCATCCTTTGCGGCCCATTCATCCACACTTTGGGGATTACCGCTCACCACAGCTTTCACAATATTCCATTTTTTAAATGCCTCGAACGTCTCAACGCGATGTTCTTCTGCATTTGCCGCACTTTTTTCACCGTAATGATCACTTGTGGGCTCACGTTCACCAAAATCGGATTCGGAATACGAATGAATGTGCATATCAATAATTCTGGTCTGGGAGAATGCGAGTGAAAACTGTACTATGGAAGCCAGTAGTATAAAAATGGGTCTTTTCATGATGGTTGGTCTATTTTGTTACCGAACAATTATATATGCGCATACGTACGCCAGTATCTTTTTGAGGGTAAGTTCCTTAAAACTCCCACAAAAAATTTGTTTGAGCAAGGAAAAGGGGAAATATGTGGGTTCTACTACGCTCACCCACCTAAAGCGACTCTCCATCGACTGAGCTCAGGGCTGGCTGCTCAATCACCTATTTGTAATCATCTTTTTAAGCAACGAAATTTGACCCAGATGATAATAGCTATGCTCTATGACACCTTCGATATTCCGTACATAGGTACCGTATTTTTCGTCCACAAATTTGGAGTTCAGTGTGTTTTCGGAAAGACGGGAAACTTCATTGACAAATGTCTCCGCATTCTTAATAAAATCATTTTTCAGGCTTTCCCAATCCCTTTCAGATTCAATTTTTGGGTGGTCAAAACTATAGGCGTCCCGTATCTCAAGATTCCCGCCCTTGAATACATTTATAATACCGGCTAGATAATAATTCACATGAAAGGTCAGCGCGGCAATCGAATTCAATCCAGCTATCTTTTGCATGGCCTGTTCCCAGGTTACATCCTCTAATAGCTCCTTGTAATTGGTATTTGCAATCCAGCGTCCGCTTAACAGTACTTCCGTTAGTCTACCCGCCAATTCTTTATTCCGTGCCATGCTATGATTAATATTTTTCCCAATAGGCTAGTATGCACATTTTATATAACCTGCTTTAACTACCCATATAGCGACTAAAATTCCTATAAATTATCTATTTCGGCAAGAAAAAGGGGAAATATGTGCCTTTGGCTACGCTCAGGCACCAAGAACATATTTGTCTAATGATAAAAATAGGCCGGAGGGTGAGCGTAGTCGAACCCTAAGGTAATATGTGCCTTAGACTCCCCTTCAACGGCGCTCACAGTGCAATAGGATGCAACTTTAACTAAACCTACTGCTTGATTATTTAATCCACTTTGATCTTTGCTCCGTAGAAGGCGTTTATCAAGTAAAGGATATTAATAAGAGGACCGATCATCAAGGCCTGTTGCCAATCTATGATATCCATATAGGTGATAAAAAAGGTTAAAAATGTTATTCCAGAGAGCACGATTGCGGTCCATTTCAACCATTTTTTCAAATACGTATCGCTTATATACAATTTTAGTAACCCACCTAGGAATATGAGGTTTCCAAAAACAAACACCACCGTCGCCATTTGATTTGCCATCTCCGACATTTCAAAAGTGGTGTTTTGATAGCCACCAAGCATAATGGGGTATGTGGTAAGTAGTATCAGCTGCCCCACCGAAATAATTGCCCAGCTAACTTCTTTCAACTTAAAGGCAAAATACAGGGCACCGATAGCGATTAGGGTCATAAATAGAAATTCTGCCTTCCAATGCATTCCATATATCTGCCAGTTATCATTGACGTATTCGTGCCTTTCCACTGGATCTAGGGGAGCCTTGCTGGACAAATAGATATAAATCCCAATCGTGATATTAATCATAACGGAACCAATAATCCAAAGTAGTTTTCCAAGTTTCATAAAGTATGTTTTTATTGAAGGTTGTTATTTTTTTAATTCGGCCTCCACTAGAGCTATAAGTTCCTGGTTTCGGCTTTGTGTATCCAATATCAACTCATTTTGAACACCGATCATCATTTTTGTCCCGAATAGATCGGATAATAATTTTTTATCCGTGGCGATGTCCAATTCCTGTAAAGATGGCATCTTTGAGGAAACCCCCATCCAATTGGCTACAAACTCCTTTGTAAAAAATTTAGGGTAGGAATCATCTACTATTCTTCTGTTAACCACCATAATGCGATTCTGAATTCCCCCCAAATAATCATAGTTATAATATTCGGAAAATGCTTTTCTTAATTCGTTGTTGGCAATAAGATCAATGCTTTCTGCGGATAGCATATTGTTGAATGCGATACGAACGGGGTCGAACACTTCGTAGTAGGTAAAGTCGTTCGCATTTTTATTAAAAATTCGAAATCGATCTTCATTGGTAAGCGTGTCCACAAAAATCTGCAGCATTTCATCTACGAGTTGTATCTTGTTGACATTAAAATCTATTACAGCCTCCAATCGTAGGGAATCTTGTAGAAGGTTGCTACGAATCTCCTCTAGATAGGCCTTTTCCATTTTTTGGGTTTGTTTATCTATATTCCAATTATTAATCTGTAAAGCAATCAAAATCCCTATAACAACGAGAATAATTTCTCCAACGGCATATTTTAAGTACTTTCCAGTTTTTCCTTCGGAAAGTAAATTCAGTCTAATTTTTCTAAAGAATTTTGCCATGGGTCAGTGGTTGGTCAAATAAGTAGTGTTACCAATAGCAACATGGTGTAAAACAAAAATTTAAATACTGGGGAAGTACCTTAAAAATCCTACAAAAAATTGGTTCGGGCAAGAAAATAGGGAAATATGTGGTCTTGGCTCAAATCCTCCTTTGCAGTCCGTAATCATAGGGTTTATCTACCAATCTTTTTATAGTTGCCATTTGTCCGCAATGCCACATGGTATGCTTTATGTTCCAATCAATGGCCTCAAATTTGGTCTTGGCCACAGGGTGCGGCACTTTAGTCGGTTCCACGGGTTCCCATAAGTCGATTCCGGACAGGGAGTTTATGGCCTCTAGCGATTTGTTCTGCATCCGTTCCAAATCTAATTTAAGCTGTTCTGGAGTCCAATGACCTGCCATTTCTTGGGCAAAGGTATCGTAACCACATAATTTGGTATACGACCGTAAGTCCATTTGATCCAGCAGCTCGGGCAAATGTCCTACCGTGGTCATGATGGAATGGTAGTAGATACTCACCACCAAATGACCTATTTGCCAACAAAAATTTGAACCTAAAACTTCCGGGATGATTTCCCATTTCTCAGCGGGAACGGAGTCCATCAGTCTATGCGTCCAGTCATAGGCGGTTTCCGTTTGTTTATTGAGGATTGCTATTTCGGTCATCGGGTATATTTTGGATCGTTTCTTCAAAAATATACAAACAATACAATAACTAACTTGGCCCTTTAATGGTTTTTTCCCAGATTAGCTGTACAACAAAAAAAGAACCTATATGAAGGCTCTTTTAATTTTCTATAATATTCTTCTCCTTACTTTTTTAAAAAAGAAATCAAGATATCGTTCAACTCCTTGGAATGGGTAAGGTTCAAGCCATGGGGTGCTCCTTTGATCACTTCATAGGTATTGTCCTTTATTCCCTTGGCCGCCTGTTCCGCTGAGGTCTCAATGGGCACGGTCTCATCCGCATCGCCATGAACGATCAAGGTAGGTACGTTTACATTTTTTAGTTCGGGTCTAAAGTCGGTATGCATCCAAGCCAAAGCGGTTTGTATGGTAGCTCGTGGTGATGCGTGGGAAGCTATGATGAAATCATATTCCAACTGTCCTTCGCTTACCTTATTCTTATTATCATCGTAATTGTAAAAGCCTTTATGGAAGTTCTTCAAGAAACCTACACGGTCCTTTTGAAGACCTTCCTTGATATTGTCCAAGACGTTTTCGGGTACCCCCGCCGGATTATCATCCTTTTTCTTGACCAACGGAACAATGGAGCTGATCAAGGCCGCTTTCGCTATTTTCTTGCTTCCATAATCCGTTAAATATCGGACCACTTCTCCGCCTCCCATGGAGAATCCGACAATTACAACATTATCCAATTCCAGGCCTTCAATAAGGGTATCCAAATCGCTTGCCAATGCGGAATAATCATAGTCTCCCCAAGGGGCCGAGGAAATTCCAAATCCCCTTCGGTCATAGGATATACAACGGTACCCCTCTTCAACGATCTTCCAAACCTGTTGCTCCCAGGATTTTCGGCTCAGGGGCCATCCGTGAATTAATATCACCGGTTGTCCTTCACCATAGTCCTCATAGAATATATCGACAGCTTCTTTTGCTTTTTTATTTGTTATAAATGGCATCTTAATTTTTTTTAAGTTCCATCGAATTTACCTTTCCTTTGCCAAACACCTTGACGCTTTTAATTTGATTGTTGCCTGAATCCATGTTTTGCTAACTTTACACTATGTACACTCCCAACCATTACAAAAACGAGGACATTTCCCAAGTACGGGATTTCATAAAAAACAATGGTTTTGGAATCTTGATCAATCAGGTCCTTGGAAAACCATGGGCCACCCATATTCCTATGGAATTGGTTACCGATACACATGGAACCGATTTTTTGGTCAGCCATATTTCCAAAGCCAACCCGCAGTGGAGGCATTTTACCGATACAGACACAGTGCTTTGTATCTTTAACGGACCACATTCCTATGTCTCCTCCTCATGGTATGCCGATGAAGAAGTACCCACTTGGAACTATATCGCCGTGCATGTCTACGGTCGAATCCGTATCTTATCGGAAGAAGAAGTTCTGGCCTCCATGCATACATTGGTGGACAAATATGAAAAGGATTCCAAGCATTCCATTTCATTGCACGATATGTCCGATAAAACCATGGCGCAGATTAGGGGCGTTGTGGGATTTAAGATAAGGATAACGGATATCCAGGCAACTTATAAATTATCCCAAGGTAGGGAACACGACCATGCCAAGATAATATCGGAGTTAAAGGAACGGGATGCCGGGGCTAAAGCGATTGCCCAAAACATGGAAAAAAAGAAGTAACAATGCAAAAGCGCGGTATACATTTGGTTTTGCTGTACCTATTCCTATGGGTAGCAACGTTTGTGTATTTCCTGGTCCGGTTTTCCCGAAGAAACGAAAGCCTTTCTGAATATATCTCCTTTTTCTTTGAACTGGCTTCCCGCAAGTTCATCCTCATAGGTTTCCACATCCTTTTTCTGCTTTGTTGCTTGCTTTATTTTGTAGTTGTTCATTTTGTAAATGTGGGCCGAAAAAAAGGCAGTCGTACCGCGTGGCGCCAATTATCATTCCGATTTTTATTGCCCGTCGTTTTTCTGGTTGTCGGGTTTAAAACGGTGGTCTTCATCAATGCCAATGAGGGACATGATTTTCAATGGGATGCTAAGGCCATGAACACATCCGGGAAGGCAAATCATTATTATGAAATTGACAATAAGCACAGGGGCGCTAGCGTTTTTGGTTGGTCGGACGACAATACCGAAGCGATAAACAACTTGATAAGGGCCAATGTGGAATGGGTGGCCGTCGTTCCCTTTTTACATCAGGAAAACGAAAAGACAACCCAAATGGAAGTCCCTGAATCTATGAAAACTTATGGCCGAAGGGATTCCAGCATCGTGAGGGCCATCAATGACCTGCACGACAGAGGTTTGCACGTGCATTTAAAACCGCATTTATGGATGAACGAAGGTTGGCGGGCCAACATCCAATTAAAGGATGACCGTGAATGGGATCTCTGGTTTGAAAGTTACCGCAAAAACATGCTCAAGTACGCCAAAATAGCTCAAGAAACGAACTCTGAACTTTTCTGTGTGGGAACGGAACTAAAAACTTCCATCAAGAAACAACCCCAAAAATGGAGGTCGCTTATTACCGAAATCCTTACTCTATATGATGGCAAACTCACCTACGCCGCCAATTGGCATGACGAATACGAACATATCCAATTTTGGGACCAGCTGGATTATATTGGCATACAGGCCTATTTCCCACTTACAAAAGAGGAACATCCCAATTTGGAAAGCATCGAAAAAGGCTGGGACAAACATTTGGCCGCTTTGGAGGCCGTACACAAAAAATACGGCAAACCCGTCCTCTTCACGGAGGTGGGCTATAAAAGCACTCCCGATGCCACTATAAAACCGTGGGAATGGGGTTCCTATTTTAATAAGTATACCATGAAGAAATCGGACCGAACCCAGCAACTGGCCTATGAGGCCATGTTCAAAAAGAATTGGGACAAACCTTGGTTCGCAGGTTTATATATATGGGAATGGCAAAATAGAACTACTCCCGAAAGTGCAAAAACTGACCTTGATTTCTCCCCTCGTTACAAACCTGCCGAAAACGTGATTGCCAAGTGGTTTGGCACGTACCCCTCCCACCAAAAACCTTGAATTTCTTGGTTTACATCGCATGTAGTTCATCGAATTTATGCTACTATTGATCTTAAGGTTCTTAGATTTTTACACCTTTGTACTGCCCAACTTTTTAAAATAACCGATTTTCCAAAAAATAAAGGGAAAACATTAAACATTTTAAAATGAAAACAAATCTTATCTTCGCCCTACTCGCATGTACCCTATTTTTAGCTACTAGTTGTTCAGATGACTCCCCAAACATGGATGGAACGGGGAGGCTACGTGTACAAATGGTCGATGCCCCATTCCCTTTTGATCAAGTTGCCGAAGCCAATGTAACCGTATTCAAAATCGATGTAAGATTAAAAAAAGGGGAAATCATTACGGAAGACGATGAAACGACCGATGCGGAAGAAATGGACGATCCTTTCGTAGTCCTCATGGAGGAGGAAATCCCACTAAACCTATTGGATCTGGTAAACGGAACTACAGCCAGCCTAGCCGATTTAGAAGTACCTGCCGGCACCTATGATTTGGTAAGGGTCTATGTAAAAGGTGTAAACGTGGTTCTTATGGATGGAACTGAATATGACCTAAAAGTGCCAAGTGGAGCACAAACAGGAATTAAAGTATTCATAAAACCAGGGCTTACCATAGTAGGTGGCCTGTCTGCTGATCTATTGCTTGACTTTGATGTGAACAGATCCTTTGTTACCAAAGGAAATACCAAGGTAGCCGGGGGCATTACCGGGTTTAATTTTAAACCCGTTATCAAAGCCTCCAACATGTCTACGGCAGGAACCCTTAAAGGGAACGTTTCCGCGCTTGTGGAAGAAGCTCCTTTGGGACAGGAAGGTGCATTGGTAGAGATATTTAATGAAACCGATACCTTGACGACCTTTTCCGATATAGATGGGAATTATTTGATTATGGGAATTCCGGCCGGTAGCTATAGAACCACTTCTGGTTTGGAGGGTTATGTTCAAAGCGATACCATATCCGCAGAAATAAATGCTGCCAACAATACGGTTCAGGATTTCATCCTAGACGCCCAAGTCGTGGTAGAAGAAGGCAATTAAGCTCCCTGAAAATATGAAGATACAAGGAGCTGTCTAAAAAGTCCTAATTCCATTCAAATGTCACATCGAGCGCAGTCGAGATGCATCAAAAATAAATAAGTTATATGCTCTACTCTAGTTTATCTTGAGCAGATCCGGAATGCTCCAATTGACAAAAAAGGACTTTTTAGACAGCCTCTCTTTATTTCCTAATGCTCCTAGATCAACTTTCCTTAAGTGATTTCATATCGATAACGAATCGATATTTAACATCGGACTTCTGAAGTCGGTCATAGGCTTCGTTGATATCCTGGATGTTAATCATTTCTATATCGCAAACCACGTTATGTTCCCCACAAAAGTCGAGCATTTCCTGGGTTTCCTTAATACCCCCGATCAAAGATCCGGCAATACGCTTTCGTCCCATGATCAAACTTCCACCATGTAAGGGATCCAGAGGTTCCACTGCACCAACAATAACCATCGTGGCATCCCTTTTTAAAAGATTGGTATACGGATTCATATCGTGTCCTACGGGTATCGTGTTCAATAAAAAATCAAAGCTACTGGCATGCTTTTTCATCTCCTCGTCGTTTTTGGAAATCAAGACCTCATCAGCCCCCAATTTCTTGGCATCCTCGCTTTTATTGGGAGAAGTAGTGATCATCACCGTATGAGCGCCCATGGCATGTGCGAACTTAACACCCATATGGCCCAATCCGCCCAATCCAATGACACCTACCTTGTCTCCTTTTTTAATTTTCCAATGCGCCAAGGGGGAATATGTAGTGATACCGGCGCAAAGCAAGGGAGCTGCTGCCTTAGGGTCTAAATTTGTGGGGATTTTAAGAACAAAGTCCTTATCCACTACGATACTTTCGGAATACCCGCCAAAAGTATGCCCGCCTAAATGTTTGTCCTCACCGTTGTAGGTAAAGGTGGCCCCATTTTCACAAAATTGTTCCAGATCGTCCTTGCAAGCCCCACAAGTCTTACACGAATCAACCAAACAGCCAACGCCAACCAAATCACCTTCTTCAAAATTCGAAACATTGCTGCCTACTTCCAACACCTTACCAATGATTTCATGACCAGGCACCACAGGGTATACAGAATTTTTCCAATCATTTCGTACTTGGTGTAAATCACTATGACATACCCCACAATACAGAATGTCTATTTTAACATCATCAGGTTGTACGTCCCTCCTATCAATATCAAAGGGTTTTAAGTCCGCTTCCTTTGAAGAAGCTGCATATGCTTTTATAGTTGTCATTTTCTTGTTCTTTAGATATTTAACAAAGATTAAAAGAATAAAAGGAACTTCTTGACCTATATGCTAAAATCATGAATTCATTATATCAAATTTAAGTCTCGACAATTGCAAATAATTTGTTAATTTAAGAGGACACTAACCAGCTAACCTTCAAATTACATGAAATGGTTCGTCTACGGTATTTTTTGAGTCAAGCTCTAAAACCTTATCAAGTTGATGGTGTGCTGCCCAATCTTATGTTATTGTTCCCAAGGGTATTTATGGGGTTTTTATTGGCCTTTATTTTTTCCAATGAGCTCTTGGGAACCCCATGGTCAGATGAGGGGTTGCAGTTTTTGCAGGTGGCACCCTGGTTTGTGGAAAAAGTATCGGATTTTGGCATGCCCTTTAGTCTTATGCCCAAGGCTTTTGCCTGGTCGGCAGCTATTACAACGGCCTTGGGCGGTATTTTATTGATTTTGGGGATGAACACTAGAATAACGTGCTTTTTCATTGTTTGTACTAAGTTCATCACTATCCTATTTAGGGCATGGGACGGCAGTTGGGATATTCTTCCTGTCTTTAGTATCTTTTGTTTCGGCCTATTTTTTATGGGTTTTGGCGCGGGTAAGTATAGTTTAGATTATTATATCGTGAACCGTTTTCATCTTGGGTAAATAATAAATAAAGATAAATCCCATAGCTATTAAACCGTCTAAAAAAAGCGGGTATTTTGACCATCGACACGAGGGTGGCAATTATTTACCTATAGGTAACGTACCACATTAACTTTTTAAAAAAAATCGTTTTTAAAAGTTTTTCATTTGGTATACTTATGCCGATATCCTAAATTTAGGATACACTAACCTAAGTATCATTTTAACCCAATGAAATATGGTCTGTGTGCTTTGCGAATACAAGAAAATTCTTAGGCCGTTTGATGTTAATGGCTTTATTCCCAACCTGATTTTAATATTTCCCAGAGTACTCATGGGATATTTTTTGGCCTTCAAATATGCCCCGAACAAGTTTGGCACCCCTTGGACACCGGATTATATGAATTTATCTATGTTCGAAGTATCCAAGGAATTTGTGGACCATATAGCATTTCAAGGTTTTCCATTTGACACTATGCCCTTTCTTTTTGCGTGGTCCATAGGTTTTATGGAAGCCGTTGGCGGACTTTTGCTCATTATTGGACTGAATACCCGCGTCACTTCGTTTTTTGTATTCCTGACCATGGCAATGGGTATATTTTTTAGAAAATGGGACGGCTCCTGGGATATCCTGCCCGTCTTTCTATTTTTTTGCATGGGTATGTTCTATATGGGTTTTGGGGCTGGCAGATATAGTCTGGATTACCGTTTGTCCCAATATGTCCTTTAAAGATTGTTCAACTGGTTGCTTTTGCTATCCTGACTGATGGTCCAAAAGAAGCCAACAAAAAAGAAGGTATCGGCATTGGGCCGTATGGTCCGCCTTTCAAAAACACCTAAATCATTTGGAGAATTGGCATATTGGTACCCATTGACATTGTTAAAACCTGCCACATTACTAATGGAAAAATAGAGGATTTTTTGTTGGGACAGAAGGTAGGCCCAATTGATGCTCAAGTTATTGAAGGATTTCGTCCTTTCACTTAAAAATTCGGTCTTATTGGGATCGTTATAGGGCCTTCCGGAACCATAATTATAGGAAAACCCCACTTGGGAACGCCAATCCTCGACCCAATATTTGGTGACGAGGGAAAAGCTGTGTTTTGGCGCAAAGTTTGGCGTGGCCCTTTCCCTAAAATTTCGGTAATCCCTTTCAGTGTCCAAATAGGAATAGGACACCCAATAATCTAGATTGTAAATACTTTTATTGTCCCGCCAGAAAAGGTCCAATCCTGCAGCATAGCCACCGCCATTGTTGTTGAAAACGGAATTGAATTGGGGCATTTCCGTATCGAACTTGACCAATCCTTGATAATTCTTATAATACGCTTCTGCCCTAAAGGTTTTCCCATTATCCAAATATTGATAGTTGAGAATGTAGTGTGAAGTCTTTTCAGATTCCAGGTTTTGGTCAAATTTCAAGTATTCCGCCCAAGGGTTCTGATAGAAGTCCCCAAAAGCCAAGGAAAACTGTCCCTTACCCCCACTTTTATAGGCCAATGAGAATCGGGGTGACAGCGCTGTCTGTTCCAAAAGCCTGCTGTGTTCCACGCGCCCCCCGAGTTTCATGGCAAACCGATTGCTAAAATAGACATCGGTTTCTGCAAAACCGGCCCATAATCCATCGGTAAAACCATAGGGGAACGAATCTATTCCGGCACTGCGGAAGGTTTCATCAAAGTCTTGTACAAAATATTCCGTACCAAAATTCAATTGCAGTCTATTCGTAAAGTTCTTTCCCATTTTGGCCTTTAGGTGAACGGCCGTCTCACGGGAATCTATGTCGTTGTTCAGCACAATCACATCGTTGGTATCATTGGAAATACTGACCCCTGTGGAAAGCGTCCATTCTTTCTCGAAAAAGTTCTTGTAGGAGGCGTTTAGATACAGATTGTTGTTTTGAAGGCGAAAATCCACAAATTCGTCAAAGTTGATATCGGCCTGGGCGATATCCAGATTGGAATGATTGAATCCTGTATAGAGCTTGAATATACTTTTGTCTCCCAAACTTCGAAACACTGCCTCCCCGGAATTGGATTCAAATGGTTTGTTCCATCGCATGTCCTGATCGGAAGGTACCAACACTTGATAGGGGGCCAAGTTGATATAATTGGCATTGATGCTCAGGGATTCTTGGCCCCATATTTCGGTATGCCCCAATCCTCCACCTACGGACATAAGGGAAATATCCGTTTTTTCCTGTTCTGGGATATCCGTTGTATTCAGTAAAAGCACACTCGAAAGCGCCTGACCGTATTCCGCGGAATATCCTCCGGTACTAAAGGTTATCCCCTTGAACAAAAAAGGAGAGAATCTGCCCCGTGTGGGAATGTTGTTCGCAGTAGCATTGAAAGGTTGAAAAACCCGCAGACCGTCAATAAACACTTGGGTCTCACCGGCAGCCCCTCCCCTAACGAACAACCTACCATCCTCATTTACCGTACTGGTACCTGGAAGGGTTTGCAATGCGGCGACAAAATCGCCTGCCGCCCCGGCCGTTGTTACGATATCCAGTGGTTTTAAAACGGACACCTTTGAATTATCACCCGCCTGAAAACTTCCTGCGGTCAAGGTAACGCCCGTTAATTCGTTTAACGCCTCATATAAAGTAATCTTAAGGTCCTTAAAAAATGAAACATCCCCTGCTTGCGAAAATGGTTCAAAGGAAAGCATGGAAACCAACAGGTTTTGCGTACCGGTTTCCGTGGTCTCAAAGCTGAAATTTCCCTGGGCATCCGTAGAGGCACCATCATAAGTGCCTTCCAAATAGACATTGGCCCCTTCTATGGGATGGTTCCTTGTATCCAGCACCACCCCAGAAACGACCGTTTGTGCATTGGTGGCTATGGTGATACAAATAAATAGAAACTGATAGAAAATTCTCATGGTGTTTTATTCCGATTGATTATGGAACAAAACTCCTCCAATAGAAATGGATGTCAAATTTAGGCTGACCGAATTGTGGAAAAAGTACCTTGAATTGAAGTCAAAAAGTAATGTTACAACTCAGTCCAAAAATTCCACAATTGGGTAGATGTATTTTTCTTGATGCTTGGATATACTGCAATTTTGGGACATCAAATAACTATAAAAATCACAGACATGAAAAAAATGGGAATTATTTTAGGATTGGTAATAACAAGTGTATTGACCGGATATGCCCAAGAAAAAAAGGGCGTCAACGTAACCGTAACCATTGAGAACGTATTGTCCAACGAAGGTCAAATCATTGGCTCCCTGCATACTGCCGATACCTTTATGAAAGGAGCCGGCATCCAGAACAAAAGTGTGGATGCCACCACCGGGGAAGTGACCCTTACATTTTCGGACGTGGAACCCGGAACTTTTGCCTTAATGTTGATGCACGATGCCAACGGAAATCAAAGAATGGATTTTGAACCTACCGGCATGCCCAAGGAAAGTTATGCCACCACGGGAGAAATGACCTTTGGCCCACCAAGTTTTGATGGTTCCAAATTTGAAGTAGCCGATACCGATTTGGAATTCAGGATACGGTTCTAGAACAAAGCAGCGATCATTAACGAAAAGACTTCCAATTGGAGGTCTTTTTTTTATGGAATGAATTTCCTAATTTTAAATGGATAACCTGGATGTACCTTCCTATGCCAACCATGATTAAGGCTTTCGATTTTGAGGGCTATGTTGCCCATTTCCCATTAGAAATACAGGAGCAATTACGGGTACTTCAAAAACTGGTCAAAGAAACCGCTCCACAGGCCGTAGAAGGAATAAGTTATGGAATGCCAGCGTACAAACTAAACGGGAAGCCTTTGGTATACTTCGCAGCGCAGAAAAAGCATTTTGGGTTTTATGGCACGCCTTCCGCGCATGCGGCATTCGAGACAGAATTGGCAGCATATAAAAAAGGGAAAGGATCCGTTCAATTTCCCTTTGACGAAGAACTCCCTTTGGGGCTCATAAAAAAAATGGTCCGTTATAAAGTTCGGGAACTAAGTAACTGACCATTTCGCAGGCTTTCTATACATTAAATTTCTTCTGCCAGCCAAGCCTTCATCTTCCAAACGGTTTTTTCTGTTCCGTAATGAAATCACTAATCATAGATTTGGTTCCTTCATCATCAGCCTCGTCCGATGATTTTAAAATACTTCTTTCTATGGTTAGCAATTCCTTTAACGAATTGACAATCAAACGAATTGCTTCATCATCCTTGATAATATTCTTGCCTACAGGTACCGAAGCCCTATCAATGTAGTACTCGAAAGTATGCATAGGAACACCGCCCAAGGTTAATATTCGCTCTGCCAGCATATCTACTTTAGCGGTTGCATCGGTATATAACTCTTCAAACTTTAAGTGCAAGTCAAAGAATCTTTTGCCCCTAATATTCCAATGAATTCCACGGAAGTTTTGATATTACCTTTGAAAATTGGCCAAAAGCAAATTTAAATCCTTACTAATCTCTTCAGATTTGTGGGTTCCTAAACCAATACTATTTAATTTCATATCTGTGTATTTATATATTAAGTTGTCGATTACATTACTAAGTATAAAGATATCGAATAAAAATAACGACAGTCATAAATAATATTGATAGTTTTAATACCTTTAGCATCAAAATCGTTAGCATGACAATTACCCAATTAAGATACGTATTGGCAGTTGCCGAATATCAAAACTTCACCTTGGCGGCCGAGAAAAGTTTTGTGACCCAACCCACTTTAAGTATGCAGGTACAAAAGCTTGAGGATGAATTGGATGTACAAATATTCGACCGCGGAAAAAAACCGATTACGGTCACCGAAGTAGGCCAAAAAATTGTGGCCCAAGCAAAGAATATCGTAAACGAAGCCAACAGGATAAAGGATATTGTAGATCAGGAAAAAGGCTATATAGGAGGTGATTACACCTTGGGTATCATTCCTACCATCATGCCCACCCTTTTACCCATGTTTCTAAAAACATTTATCAACAAATACCCCAAGGTAAACCTCATCATTAAGGAACAAAACACGGAAACCCTTATTGATAACCTGCAGGACGGTCATTTAGATGCCGCCATTGCCGCCACACCCTTGGAGGTGGACACCATCATAGAAAGGCCTTTGTATTATGAGCCATTTGTTGGTTACGTTCCAAAAAACCATCGATTGGGTACTTTTTCCACACTTGAGGTAGAAGATCTTGACGTTTCCGATATCCTATTATTACAGGACGGGCATTGTTTTAGGGAAGGTGTTTTGAATCTTTGTAAAGCTCCAAAAAAACTGGGGGCCGACCACTTTCAGCTGCAGAGTGGAAGTTTTGAGACCTTGATCAATCTTTCCAACGAAGGCCTTGGCATGACCCTTCTACCCTTCTTAAATACATTGGAATTGGAAGCCGATAAAAAGCAAAATCTCAAATACTTCAAGGAACCCTCCCCGGCCCGGGAGGTAAGTCTGATCTATCATAAAAGTGAACTCAAAATCCAGATTACGGAGGCATTGAGGGATGTTATCTCCTCCGTTGTAAGAGGTGCGATTGCTTTTCAGGACGTTAAGATCATTAGTCCTCTAAACAAGTAAAATCAATTTACGCTGACATCTATGAAAGTGGCATAACACCAAGTCATAAAAAAAGCCACTTTTCAGTGGCTTTTTACTTATGCTTTAAGATACATTAAACTAGACTTAAGCTCTGGTTTATCCATTACAAAATTTTCCAACCAGACCTTTAATTCAGCTACCTCCTCCGGTAGCAATCTCTCAAGGGCTTTTCTAAGCTCCTTGTAAAACAATTTGGCATCAAAACTAACCTTCTGGAGCACCGTTTTACTGTACTCCAACATTGTTCTCTTCATCTAAACACGTTTTTAAATTAGTTGTTGTGTAAATTTAAACCCCAAAGCCTGTATAATATTGTGGTCAAAAAGTTAAATTCAAATAAAAAATGTTAAACCACCACACTATGTGACTCGATGAAATATACTAAAAACTAAGTTTATATCCTAAAATATTGGTTAACAACACGATACCTATTTATTAAATGCAAAAAATATCTATATTATTGCTGGTCACAGCCCTTGTATTCAGTTGCGCAAGCGTAAAACAAAGAACTCGAAAATCAATTGATGCAACATTGTATTCTTCGTTTTACGATACTCAATTTACAGGGTTCTTGGTTTTAGACCCTATCGCTAAGGATACACTCTATGATTACAATAGCGATAAATATTTTACCCCGGCCAGCAATACAAAAATATTCACCTTATACACGGCCTTAAAAACCTTGCCCAAGCATGTGCCCGCCCTTAATTACACGCATCAAAACGACACCCTATATTTTGAGGGAACTGGCGATCCTTCCTTTTTGCATCATTATCTACAGGATAGCACGGCCTATTCCTTTCTAGAAAAAAGTAGCAATCTGGCATTCTCTCATGCTAATTTTCAGGATACCCATATGGGTCCGGGTTGGTCCTGGGACGATTTTGCGTGGTACTATTCCCCGGAGCGAAGTGCTTTCCCCCTTTTCGGAAATACAGTCTTAATCCAACAAACACCAAATTTCAAAGTTTCCCCGGATTATTTTAAAGACAGTGTGGTACAGGTTCAAAATACATGGAACCGTGAAAAAGACAAGAACATTTTCTATTTTGATACTACCGAAAGGGATTCCTTGGAAATTCCCTTTAAAACAGAAACACACACCGTTAAAAATATTTTGGAGCGACTGTTTTCAAAGTCGGTCACCCTAATCGATAAAATGCCCCAGGGCAAGAAAGGAACGCTCTACGGAATTGATACCGATTCCCTATATGTGAGATTGATGCATGAAAGCGATAACTTCATTGCCGAACAACTGCTCATAATGGCATCTGGAATACTGACGGATACCTTGAACTCAGAAAATGCCCGAAACCATATCTTGAAAAACCATTTAAAGGACCTCCCCCAGCAGCCACGATGGGTGGACGGTTCAGGATTATCGCGGTACAATCTATTCACACCGCAATCCATGGTATATGTTTTAAATCTGCTTTACAAGGAAGTGCCTGAAGAACGTCTTTTTAGTATTTTTCCTACCGGAGGTGTTTCGGGAACGGTTGAATCTTGGTACGGGGGCAAAGAGGAACCCTATATCTTTGCGAAATCGGGAAGTCTAAGTAATAACTATTGTTTAAGTGGTTATCTAAGGACCAGAAAAGGAAAGTTGCTAATCTTCAGTTTTATGAACAATCACTTTAGGCATTCTTCATCGGAAGTAAAGGAACGAATGCAATCAATTTTCGAGGCGATACGGGAAGGGTATTAGGTGTTCGTTGTTGGTTGTTGGTTGTTGGTTGTTGGTAATAAAATTAACTATTAACTCTTATCAAATTATTAGTTTGCGCATATTGCAGCAGCATGACGGTCTTGGCATCACAGATTTCGCCATTAGCCATCATCTGTAACGCATTTTCAAAGGGCATTTCCAAAACTTCGATATTTTCAGTTTCATCGTCCGCACCGCCTCCTGCTTCAACCTTCATGGCGTCTTGATACTCCCCAATGAACAAATAGAGCTTCTGGGTTACGGAACCCGGACACATGTACGTGACCAATACCTGTTCTACTTCAGTAAGTTGATACCCAGTTTCTTCCAATATTTCCTTTAAAATACACTCCTTGGGCGTGAGTCCGTCCAATAGACCGGCACAAACTTCCACCATCATTCCATCCGTATTGTCATTTACATACGTAGGCATTCTAAATTGACGGGTAAGCACCACGGTTCCTTTCCGGGTATTGTATAAAAGTACGGCTGCCCCATCGCCACAATCATAGGATTCCCGTTTTTGAACCTCCCAACTACCATCAAACTTTTGATATTCAAAAGTGTATTTGTTGAGGGTGTACCAATTATCAGAAAGAATTTGGTGGTCTATATTTTTAATTCTACTGTTTTCCATGTGCTAAATTTAACGAACATAATCCGCATAAATTGCTATCTTTCCCAACAAGACCAAACCTGTTTTTTTAGGCTATGAAAACCAAATATGGCCATTGGCTGTTATTTTTCCTGTTAACTTTTTCTGTATCAGCGCAGGACTTGGGCGAACGATATATTTCAGCTTGGAAGGCATTTTACCCTTCCAAAGCACTGGAAGCGGGTATGCGACCTTCTGTATTTCATTATGAGGACCTATCAGAAAATACGATTGCCCAATGGCTAGAATTCAACGAACAAATCCTGACCTTACTTTCCCAACCCAATGCCCAAATTGATCCTATTGACAGGAGATTACTAAGGGTTCAGGCCCAATCTGAAGTTGATACGTGGAAGAACCTAAGCAAGCATACCACTTCTCTCAATCTGTACGCGGAACTTATTTCGGACGCAATCCCTACGGTCATAAAAGCCAATTATCTTCTGGACCATGAGAAAGATGACATTATGTGCAATCGGTTTGTATCCATAGAAAAATTGGCATCGGCTGCGCAAAAAAATCTAAAAAACGTTTCAAAAGACGATTTGGAACAAGGCCTTGAAAATGTATCGAAATCCCTAACATATCTGACTCAGGGTGACTTCAAAAATAGAGGTCAGAATTCAATTTCGAGGGAATGCCCTGCGATGGATTCCGCTATACAAAGTATGGAGTCCTTAAAAGCATTTGTGCTGGAAAAATTTGAGGACAACACGTTACCTGAGACATCTATTCTAGGAAAACAGGAATATGACCGAAGGTTAAAATTGTATACGGACAGCGATCTAACTTCAACCGAATTGGCCGAAATGGCCTTGAACGAAATTGGGACGGTTCGTGATTTAATGGCTGAGGTATCAAAACAATACCTTCTTGAGACCTATCCCACTAAAAATCTTCCTAAAACCGACTTGGAGATTATTGGTTTGGCCTTAGTTGATATGGAAAAAGACGCTCCCTTGAACAGTGCCGACTACCTTCAATTTTGGCAACAACTGGCCGATAGTGCCGTCGCATTCATTCAAAAAAACAATATTGCCACCTTACCCAAAAATCAGACCTTACGTATTCAAACTGCACCGGAGAGCGCTGGTCCCGCAGCACGTATCGGCTGGGTGGCGAGTGCGCCGCCATTCGACCCCAATCCCATGACTACGCTCAACTTACCTTCCATTCCTGATACCCTGCCGCAACAG
The DNA here is from genome assembly GCF_002742265.1 of Maribacter sp. 4G9. Classification (GTDB taxonomy): domain Bacteria; phylum Bacteroidota; class Bacteroidia; order Flavobacteriales; family Flavobacteriaceae; genus Maribacter. Next base: position 38,416 of record NZ_MDGL01000076.1, on the reverse strand, counting down.
GAACAAGTGGATTTTTGGGCTTCTTTCAACAAGCCTTTTAACCGTATGATTGTTATCCATGAACTTTTCCCAGGGCATTACATGCAATTGAAAATCAGCCGGGAAACGCCGCATAGACTAAGGTTGCTTTTCCCATATGGCATTTTCATTGAAGGTTGGGCCACTTTTACTGAAAAAGTGCTATTGGATGCCGGGTGGGAAGCTGAAAATAAACTAACCCTTTTGGCACACTTGCGCAAACGCCTGGAAAATGCAAATCGGGCATACACATCCGTGCAAGTGCATTGTAACGGGTGGAACCAAGATCAAGTTTTAGAATTCTCGACCGAAACTTCCTTATTGGCACCACAGTTCGCCAAAAGTCTTTGGGGACGAATCATAAACAGTCCCTTGCAGCTTACCTCCTACTATTTGGGAGGAGCCCAATTCACGCAATTACTAAAAACCGAAAAGGAACGTTTGGGCGACAATTTCGATTTGAAATATTTTATGGATACCATTATGAAGGCAGGACCTATACCCATTGATGAATTTTATGACATTTTTAAAAATACAAGCCCCAATTAATCCATGAAACGAATAGAATTACAACCCGGATATACCATTTCAAGGGTGATCAAAGGTGGATGGCACTTGGCGGGAGGTCACGGAAATATCTCAGAAGAACAAGCCTTGGTCGATATGCGTCATTTCGTAAAAGCGGGTATAACCACGTTCGATTGTGCCGATATTTATACAGGGGTAGAAGAACTCATCGGCAAGTTTAGAAAAAAATATAAGGATCAATTCCGTTCGGGAGAATTGTCACCGATTCAAGTGCACACCAAATATGTTCCGGACTACAATGCCCTGGCAACGCTCAAGAAAGAGGATACGATCCGGATAATTGACCGTTCGCTCAAACGCCTTGGTGTAGAACAATTGGATTTGGTACAATTCGCTTGGTGGGATTATCAATTCCCGAAATATTTAGAAACTGCAGTCCACCTTTCGGAATTGCAAAAAAGCGGAAAAATACGATTTCTAGGAGTTACTAATTTTGATACGAAGCACATTCAGGAAATGCTGGATGCCGGTGTAACCATCGCATCCAATCAAGTGCAATATTCCGTACTGGACCATCGGGTGGAAAAGAATATGACCGCGCTGGCCAAAGAACACAACATTCCCTATCTCTGCTACGGCACCGTGGCAGGTGGGTTCCTGAGTGACCGTTATCTGAACGCACCCGACCCTGTACCCCCTTATGAAAATCGTTCCCTGACCAAATACAGATTGATCATTGATGAATTTGGAGGTTATGAACTTTTTCAAGAGGCACTTCAGGTCCTTAGAACGATTGCCGACCAATACCAGGTAGGTATCGCTGAAGTTGCTTGTAACTATATTTTACAAAAACAAATGGTGGGTGGTATCATCGTTGGCGCAAGAAACCGTAATCATCTAGAGAGTCTACAGAAATTGGACAGTTTTACCTTAAACCAGAATGACCTTGTCAAAATAGAATCAATTGTTTCCCGAAGCAAAGGCCCCAACGGTCCCTTTTATGAATTGGAACGCGATAAGACCGGCAAACATGGTTCCATTATGAAATATAACCTTAACGAAGACTAAGTTTGAAACTTGACGAAACACAGGAAGCCCTTCCAAAAATCGAATTCTATGGTGGCACCTTAGGGACCTTGTTGCCCTTTTTCGTTTTCGTTTCCGGAGTGATTGGCATTGCCCTCTCCGGTGCTCCGGACGAGCGTGGATTTTGGCCCATTTTAATATTGGCCTTGGGTTTAGGTCTTTTGCTTTGTAAGGATAAAACCGCATTTTCCGAAGTCGTCATTGCTGGAATGTCCCAAAAAATAGTGATGATCATGATCACCGCTTGGATCTTGGCATCTATTATAGGAGTCCTTATGACACTTACGGGTTTTGTGGAAGCCTTGATCTGGCTTACCGATCAAGTAAAACTTTCGGGCCCAGGTTTTATAATCGCTACGTTCATCATTTGTTGTATCGTTTCCTTGTCTACGGGTTCAAGTTTCGCAACCATATTGATTTGTAGTCCGCTGCTCTACCCTACTGGAGGTGTTTTAGGAGCACATCTACCTTCCTTGGCAGGGGCCATTATTGGCGGAGCCACCTTTGGGGATTTTATCGCTCCTATTTCAGACACGACCATTGCCAGCGCCCTAAGTCAAGATGCCAAAATCGGTACAACCATAAAAAGCCGATTGAAATATGTTTTTCCTGCGGCATTGTTTGCTTTGGTCTCCTATGGTGTGATGGCCTACAACAACGTAGGTTCAAGTATTGCTGATATAGGTGGGTTGGGCAATCCGAAAGGACTCCCTATGTTATTGGTGCCCGCATTCATCATCTATCTTTTCCTGAAAGGAAAACATCTTTTGCACGGACTCTTATTTGGGTTACTTTTTGGAACAGTTTTGAGTCTAGTATTTGGACTTTTACCATTCGATAGGGTCATTGTCCTGGATATCGAAAATTTCACCACCAAAAGTTTTGTTATCGATGGTATCAACAGGGCTGTAGGACTTAGTTTTTTTACCATACTCTTAATGGGCCTGGTAGCTACGTTAAAGGCCAGTGGAATTATGAACCGTTTGGTGGATTTTGCCGCTACCAAAGCAAAAACCGAAAAGCATGCCGAAGGTTGGATCGTTACGGTCATGAGTATGGCCTTGTTATTGACTACCCACAGCATTGTCGCTATTTTAATGGTCGCCGACTTTACAAAAAAAACAGGTGAACGGTTAGGGGTATCTAAAATTAGACGCGCCAATCTCTTAAGCTTGATCGCCTGTATATTCCCGTTTTTGATGCCCTATTTTATACCTGTAATATTAATGGCCAATATGACCAAAACCGGCCAAGAATATGATATTCCACAAGTAAGTCCGTTAGAGGTAGGATTGTTCAATTTTATGTCTTGGGGCCTACTAATAATGGTTGTAATAACCTTAACTTTTGGTTGGGGTAAGTTTAATGAATGAAAAAATAAAAATGGAAAAAGAGAATACGTTGAGGGATGATCAATTTGAACTCTATGATTTAACCGTTGTCGTTGAGAACATTGGCGGTAACTGCACCTGTAATATGAAAGTTGGCGATAAATTTTACCTAAAAGGCGGAAAACTGTCCATGCCCGATACCGCCGATTTTTGTCTGTACGCCCTACAATCCACCATACCCCTCTTACCCACCAAACAGCGAAAAAATCATCCGGCCGACTGGATGGAAACCGATGCGCGAGTCGTCTGCCCAGATCCTGAGTGCAAACTGGTCATGCGAATAGATCGTGATAACCTGAGGGTTCTAAACCACGATGATGTGAGCCCGATTAAATGGGAAAAATAATGCCTGATAAGTAGAAAGTAAAAAATCCTATAGACTCCAGCGATTTCCTACTTCCGATAATGGCTTACAAGCTTCGTATCCGCCCGGAATGGGGTCATAACTCAAAACGTTTTCCCCTATTTTCTCGGATGTAAAATAAGCCCAAATAGCCATGGATTTCATCGATCTGTAAAAACCTACAGGTTGCTGGTCCCCTACCGTAGTTCCCCAAACACCGGGATTGAACTTTGGTGCTTTTGCCTCCTCTTCCTTTAACATCGCCACCTTATCGGCTTCGCTCAATGCATGAAAGGTCGATCCATATTTCTCCTTGCTAGTCGCGTTGAATTCCGCAATGGCATTGCGCATATTTTGTTGTCCTTCGGCATCATACGTTTGGGCAACAACTTTGTCTATGAACATATCGGCCTTTACATCCAATCCACCAGGGGTATCGGTAGTTGGTAAAATAGTATCTATTAAAGCGGAAATGGTCTTGGCTTCGTCCTCGGTAAAGAACTCAGGTTGCCAATCCAGCCTTGTTTCATTTTTACAGGATTGTAAAAGGGAAAAAAGGGATGGCATCGCAATCGTTGCCCCTGCCAATAGGCCCGCTTTCTTAAGTGCTTTTCTTCTATCCATGATTTTAGATATTAAATTTTTTCAATTCGGATACGGCATGGTCCGCCGCTCTGGCCGTTATGGCCATATAGGTCAATGACGGGTTTACACAAGACGAGGAAGTCATACACGCGCCATCCGTTACAAAGACGTTTTTGGCCGCATGTACCTGATTAAATCCATTAAGCACGGACGTTTTTGGGTCCCTACCCATTCTTGCAGTTCCCATTTCATGTACTCCATATCCTGGCGGGTGTTCCTTATCAAAGCCCATCACATCCTTGAGACCGACTTTTTCCAGCATTTCCACAGCGTCCTCCTGAATCTGCTTGTTCAATGCCTTTTCATTCTCCTTAAATTCGGCATCAATTGTCAAGGTGGGCTGTCCCCATTTGTCCAATACATCGTGATTAAGGCTTATTTTATTTTCATGGTATGGTAAACATTCCGCAAAACCGGTGATAAAGAACTCCCAACCGCCCGGCTTCAATATACTGTCCTTAAAGTCGGCCCCAAAGGACTCCTCATTTGCCGGGTTTCCACCGCGATAACCGCCACCCTGATAACCAAATCCACGAAGGAATTTATCGGATTTGGTCTTTTCATCGATATTTACATATCTAGGTATATAAATACCATTTGGTCTCCTACCCTTATAATATTTATCCTCAAAACCATCAACCTTACCTATGGCACCAACCCTGTAGGTATGGTCCATAAGGTTGTGGCCCAATTCACCACTATCGTTACCCAATCCGTTTTCAAAACGCTTGGATTTGGAATTCATTAAAATATGAGCCGTACTCAAAGTAGACGCATTCACAAAGATAATTTTTGAATTGTATTCAATTACTTCACTCGTTTCCGCATCAATGATACGAACTCCCGTGGCCTTCCCTTTGGCATCGTCATAAATAACTTCTTGCACAATGGAATAGGGCCGGATGGTCAAATTTCCCGTAGCGTTGGCCGCAGGCAAGGTTACCGCATTACTACTAAAGTAGGCTCCGTAAGGACACCCCCTACTACATCGATTACGGTTTTGGCACTGTCCCCTTCCATTATGAGGCTGGGTCAAATGCGCAACCCTACCAATAATCATGTTTCTACCTTCAAAATTCTTTTCTATTCGTTCCTTGACATGTTTTTCCACACAGTTCAGTTCCATGGGAGGAAGAAAATGACTATCGGGCAATTGTGGCAATCCTAAGGCTTCCCCACTAATTCCAGCAAATTTCTCCACGTAAGTGTACCAAGGTTCTATATCCTTGTATCGTATAGGCCAATCAACGCCATGGCCATCTTTTGCATTGGCCTCAAAGTCCAAATCGCTCCAACGATAGGTCTGTTTACCCCAAAGAAGCGATTTGCCCCCCATTTGATGACCCCTCAACCATAAAAATGGTTTCTCTTCCGTGTACGGATTGGCTTCATCATCCGCCCAAAAATGTTCGGTATCCTTGCCCACCCATCCGGAACGGATATTCTTATAATGCTTCTTTTTTTCTTCGGGAGTGAGACCTCCGCGGTATTCCATGTCCCAAGGATCCCAATTCATGGTAGGGTAATCCACCACATGCTCCACGATAGGACCTCTTTCCAGCACCAACGTCTTGAGTCCTTTTTCACAGAGTTCCTTTGCTGCCCATCCACCACTGATTCCTGATCCTACCACTATGGCGTCGTAGGTCATGTCTTTTTTTGCGTCTATATTAAAATTGGCCATAAAAAATTATAAAATTAACCCTTTAAAGATAGGGTTATTCGAGGATATGACAAGAGCATGCCTATCCATCAAACAAAAATTAGTAGTATTTTTAACGAAACTTAAGATACCCTTATGAAAAAAATTTTCCTCTTATTTGTCCTTTCCTTTTTTGTTTTTCAAGGATGCAAAAACCTATCCAAAAATAAAGAAGAAGAACAAGAGCTGCCAAAAATCGCCATTACCGGTATCGGTATTGAATCCAGTACCTTTTCTCCTGCACAAACCGAGGAAGCCGCTTTTCATGCTAGAATAGGAGATTCCATTTTCGGGCGTTATTCTTTTTTTGATGCCCAAAGCGATATTCGCCAACGGGCCGATTGGGTACCAACGCTTCTAGGCAAATCTATTCCTGGTGGTATTGTTACTAGGGAGGCCTATGAATCCATGGTAGAAAAAACCTTGAAAATGCTAAAAGAAAATGGACCTTACGACGGTATTTGGTTCGATATCCACGGGGCCATGAGCGTCGTTGGTCTGGAGGATGCCGAGGGTGACTTAATAACACGTATCCGAGAGGTAGTTGGCCCTGACGTTTTAATTTCAACCTCCATGGATTTACATGGAAACGTATCGGAAACCTTGGCCAAACATAGCGATTTAATTACCTGCTATAGAATGGCACCGCATGAAGATGCTTTGGAATCCAAAGAGCGTTCCATACGCCTCCTTTTGGAACGCTTGGAAAATGGTAAAGGAAAACCCGCCTATAAAGCATGGATTCCGGTTCCTATTTTGTTGCCCGGGGAAAAAACCAGTACCCGCATAGAGCCTGGGAAAAGTCTATATGCCAAAGTTCCAGAAGTCGCGGACCAAGAGGGCGTCATAGATGCCGCCATTTGGATAGGCTATGCCTGGGCAGATGAACCTAGAAACCATGCCGTGGTTATGGTTACAGGGGATGATAAGGAAAAGGTGACCCAAGGAGCCGAAAAATTGGCAAATGCCTTTTGGGAAGTTCGGAATGAGTTTGAATTTGTAGCCCCTGTGGGTACGCTGGAAGAAAGTTTGGCGTTGGCGCTTAAGAGTGGTAAAAAACCTTTCATAATCAGTGACATGGGCGATAATCCCACGGCCGGTGGTGCAGGCGACGTCACATGGACATTGCAACAGATTTTAAATCGGCCCGAGTTTAAATCCGAAAATGGTCCTTCCCTTATCTATGCTTCTATACCAGGGCCCGAATTGGTAGAAAAAGCCCTGGATGTCGGTGTTGGTAATAAGGTAACTGCCAAAGTTGGCGCTGCGGTGGATGACCGATTTGCCCCACCTCTGGAAATCACCGGAACAATCGAAGTAATAAAAGAGGGAGACCGAGATGCCGAAGTGGAAGTTGTGGTTAAGGTAGGAAGCGTACATGTAATAGTTACTAAAAAAAGAAAACCATATCACCTAAAAAATGATTTCACTGATTTGGGTCTGAAGCCCACGGAATCAGATATAGTCGTAGTAAAGATTGGCTATTTGGTTCCCGAATTGTATGATATGCGTGGTGATTGGATCATGGCACTAACCCCTGGAGGTGTGGACCAAGATTTGGAACGATTGGGGTATAAGAATATCAAGCGTCCCATGTTTCCCTTGGATGCAGATATGGAAACGCCGGATTTGAGTGCAAGATTAATTCCGGCCTCCAGCGAATAGCATTTAAACCGTAATGGCCTTGTTGAGATATGTTCGGAAGGGAAGCATTTCTTTATAGACACCGAAAACCTTTTCGTTAAAATTATCTTGAAACAGCAAGGTATTATCAAATTTTGTCATCACCGCAAAGGTTTTCTGCTTGAGCAAATCGATATGGGGGTGGTCTTCGGAAAAACCTTTGGGAGGCCTTGTGAGTTTTACATCCTCAACCAGACTACCGAATGTCCTTTTAAAAGATGGTTTTTGGAGAAGGGCTTTTAGTTCCTCTCCATTATAATCAATGGCATCGCGGACACTGGCCAATCTTTTGGAATCTGGTCGCCAAAGACCGCCGGCGAACATGGATTCCTCCATCCCAATTTCGATATAAAAATCACCCGTATGGGGTCTCTTATCCAAACCGGCACCAAAATGGTCCTTATAAATGGGTCGGTTAGGGTGAAACAATAAATTGTTATTAATTCTGTTGATTCCCTTTTTGCCCGGGGTATCGTAGTAATCGTCGTATTCCTGCAACAACTGCCCATTCAACATATCCAACCAGTCGATGAACTCATCCCTGACCGAATGGTACCACTTTCTATGGGCATCCATCCATTCCTTACTGTTGTTTTTGTTTAGTTCTTGGAGAAAGATTGTTAGGTTTTTGAAATCCACTTTGTGTTGTTGGTTGTTCGTTGTTCGTTATTGGTTGTTGGCATTTTGGCTAAGCGCCATGCGCTCAACGCCATTCACGAATCTATAATTGTTTATTGTTAAATTCTAATTGCTAATTGCTAAGAGCTAAGAGCTAAAAATAACAACTCTGCACTCAACACTCTGAATTCTAAACTAAAAAAAACTTGAACTTTAAAACCTATTATCCCCATCCAATAAATTGCCTAAACCACCTAAAATACTTCCTTCCCCTTTATCCTTTCCCCCTCTGGGTATGGCTGCCAGTACACGACCTGCCAAGCGGCTGAACGGCAGCGATTGAATATACACCGTTCCAGGTCCACGTAGTGTGGCAAAAAACAATCCTTCTCCTCCAAATACCGTATTACGGATACCACCTACAAATTCGATGTCATAGTCAACATCCTTGGTAAACCCAACGATGCAACCCGTATCCACTTTTAACACCTCACCAGGCCCCAAGGTCTTCTTGGCCAAGGTACCACCTGCATGTACAAAGGTCATTCCGTCACCTTCCAATTTTTGCATGATGAAGCCCTCGCCTCCAAAGAGTCCGCGCCCCAGTCTTTTTGAGAATTCAATGCCTACGGATACGCCTTTGGCCGCACATAGGAAAGCGTCCTTTTGACAAATGAACCTACCGCCTAGTTCGGACAAATCAATAGGGACAATTTTACCGGGATAAGGTGATGCAAAGCTTACCTTCTTCTTACCCTGACCAATATTCAAAAAAGCCGTCATAAAAAGGCTCTCCCCGGTAAGCATACGTTTTCCTGCGGAGAAAATCTTTCCCAATACGCTGTTGTCCTGATTGCTACCGTCCCCAAAAATGGTGTTCATTTTTATGTCGGTGTCCATCATCATAAAGCTTCCTGCCTCGGCCACAACGGCCTCCTGGGGATCAAGCTCTATCTCCACATATTGCATTTCCTCGCCAAAAATCTCGTAATCTATTTCGTGTGCGTTCATTTTTTGATTTGTTTTTTGTTGATAGTTATTAGTTGACGGTTTTAGGATTTTGTTACAGAAGATACTTTATAGAATCCAAGAAGTACATTATAAAAATAATTCTGTGAGGATTCTTTAGCTAACGACAAAGATTATCAAGCAAGAAGTTTGCAATCTATTGCTTCAACTTTACCGTCCACTCAAACTCAAAAGTGCTCACCACTACCCCATCGGTATTGACACCTACGGATTTCATCCAGACGGTTTGCCCTTCCCCAGTTGCCATCGTTTTCTCCAATGCCTCCTTGATTAAGTGGCCGTCCTCACAGGTAAAGGTGATTTTTCCCGTGGCCTTTTTTGAAAAATTGGCCTTATTATTGGCCACAAGCATGGAAATTTTTTTACCTGTGGCATTAATTTGATCGATCATCATGGCCCCTGTAGAAAGTTCTGCGGCCATTCCCTGAACGGCCCAAAACATGGAATTAAACGGATTTTGATTGAACCATTTATGTTTTACGGTCACAACAGCTTTCTGTTGGTCCAAATGTCTCAAACGTACGCCGCACCACCAGGCAGAAGGCAACTTAAAAAAAGTAAACGTATTGAATTTACTAGTACTAACGGCCATTTTCATTCTATTTATTTCTTAAATGTATTGATAAAAATCAATATCCTAAAATGTTAATATAATGTTAAATATTAGTACTATGTGTTGCATAGTACCTTCTTTTAGACATATATTTGCATAGTAAGTTATTATGCTATCAATGTATATCGTTAAAGCACAGTAGCTAATATTTCATCAATCAAAGAACGAACCATGACAGAATCATTATCCAAACACGAAAGAAATTTATCCGCATTGATCCATGCGAGTACGTTCTCTAAATTCTTTATTCCGTTCGGGAATTTTATTGTGCCATTGATTTTATGGACGGCCAATAAAAAGGAGTATGAGTTTGTGGACCATAACGGAAAACAGGCCCTCAATTTTCAAATCAGCCTCCTACTCTATTCTATAATCCTTGGAATAATCAGTATTCCTTTTTTCATTGGCTTTTTCCCAAATATTTTTGATTTTGACTTTTTGGGATTTGGCCATTTGAACAACTGGAACAATCTAAACTTTCACATAGATAGTGATGATTTTAGGTTTGGAACTTGGTTGTTGCCCGTGGGGATTTCCGGACTACTGCAGGGAGCATTGTTCGTAGTGAACATTATCTACACCATTTTGGCGACCATAAGAACCAACGAAGGACAAACATTTCAATACCCCCTAACCATAAAATTTATTAAATAATGACCCTATTAAAAATTATCATATACGTCGTGGTTGCCTTCTTTTCCAGCTTGGCATTTGGACAGGTCTCCAAAGACTCTGAATTATACAAGACCATTTTGGAACTGGACAAGACCTACTTCACCGCTTATAATGAATGTGATATGGATACCCAAGAAGCATTCTATGATGAAGACTTGGAATTTTATCATGACAAGGGCGGTTTGGCTACGGACAAGGTTGCACTTTTGGAAAGTATCAAAAAAAATATTTGTGGAAAAGTAAACCGAACCCTAATTGAGGAAAGTGTGGAAATCCACGACATTCCCGGTTTTGGGGCTGTGCAGATAGGCCTGCATAGCTTTTTTAACAAGGAGGAACCCAATGCCGTATCCAAACCATCAAAATTTATTTCAATATGGAAAAAGACAGACGACCGTTGGCTTATGCACAGGGTTATAAGTTTACATTAAAATAAAAAAGGGTATTCATCACACCCTTATGAGTTTACTAATCAATCAAAAATCAATCAAGGATGTTTATTCATCGATCAAAAAACGAACCGTTAACCCATGCAGACCACAACAACGCGGACAGAGCAATCTCCTCTTGGTAGGTGGCCGCATAAAAAAGAAAAAGACATTATGAATGTAGAAAATACAAAAGCGCAGATGCGTAAGGGAGTCTTGGAGTACTGCATCCTGTCCATTTTAAACGGACAAGACAAGTACGCCTCTGAAATCCTGGATACGCTTAAAGATGCCAAAATGCTGGTAGTGGAAGGAACCATTTACCCGCTATTGACTCGGTTAAAAAATGCAGGGCTTCTCAATTATCGTTGGGAGGAATCCACATCTGGACCACCAAGAAAATACTATACCCTAACAGAGACCGGTAAACTTTTCCTAAAGGAATTGGATACCACCTGGGATGAATTGAGAAAAGCCACTAATCTGGTAACCAACACAAAAAACAGCTAACAATGAACAAGACAGTAAATATAAATCTAGCGAATACGCTCTTCCATATAGATGAGGATGCGTACAACAAAATGCGTAGGTATTTGGAGAGTGTGAAACGCTCCTTTGCCAATACGCCAGGGAGTGACGAGATTTTGGCCGATATCGAAGCCAGGATTGCAGAGCTCTTTTACGAAAAATTGGAAAACGAAAGACAAGTAATCACCCAGAAACAAGTAGACGAGGTAATTGCCATCATGGGACAGCCCGAAGACTATATGGTTGATGAAGATATTTTTGAGGACGAACCAAAAACGAAAACCACGGGTCCGGCCCCACGGGTAAAGAAACTGTATCGCGACACGGAGCAAAAATATGTTGCCGGTGTTTCTTCCGGTCTGGCACACTATCTTGGAATAGATCCGTTATGGATCCGTATTCTTTGGGTCTTCTTGACCATAGGATCAGGGGGTGGATTTATTCTACTTTACGGTCTGCTTTGGATATTGATTCCAGAGGCGACCACTACGGCCCAAAAACTGGATATGCGTGGTGAGGCCGTAAATATTAGCAATATTGAGCGTAAGGTCAAAGAGGGTTTTGAGGACGTTGCGGATCGTGTAAAAAGTGTTGACTACGAAAAGGTAGGCAATACCGTCAAAAAAGGAGGAAAGACATTTTTTGATACGCTTGGGGACATTATCATGTTCCTTTTCAAGATCTTTGGAAAATTTATAGGCATCTTACTGATCATTATAGGTGCCTCTACTTTGATCGGTTTGTTCGTAGGATTGATTTCCGTAGGTATCCTGGATATGGTCAACGTACCGGGAATAGACTTCTACAACGTAATCAACTCCAGCAACATGCCCATCTGGTTGGTTTCCCTATTGGCCTTTTTCGCCATAGGAATCCCATTCTTTTTCCTGCTGTATTTAGGTTTGAAGATTTTGGTAAACAATCTAAAATCCATTGGTAATATTGCCAAGTTCAGTCTTTTGGGACTTTGGTTGATATCCATCATATTATTGGTCATATTCGGAGTTAGGGAAGCTGCGGCTCATGCATACTCCGGCAGTACCACATCGGAAAGGGAAATATACTTTGAAAGCCCCGTTGATACTTTGAATATAAGCTTGGCTACTTTTGATTATAACAGGGACCGTGAAATGCATATGGGCAATATGATCATTACCCATGATGATAACGGCGAAAAGAATTTAGTATCCGAAGATGTTAGGTTCAGGATTAGAAAATCCACTGATTCCATTATTAGGGTCGAAATCCGCAAAGAAGCCAACGGACCGTCATTTGCACGGGCCAAGGAAACTGCAGAGGCCATTGAATATGATTACACTCTACAAGGTAACGGGATTATGTTCAACAATTATCTACAGATTCCTGGAAACAGTAAGTTCAATGATCAGGAAGTTAGGGTAAATCTATTTGTTCCTATAGGCACCGTGCTCACCTATGATCGTGGAGAAGGTCGCAGCTGGGTCATGAGGGCGGATACCGATAGGAATACCAACGATTTGGACGGATATACCTGGGAAATGGGGAGTGACAATGAGCTAAAGTGCTTGGATTGCCCCGCCGAAATGGAATATGATGAAGATTCCAACAATAGGGTACGCATCAATGAGGACGGTATTGACATCAATATCAATGACACGGATGGTGAATCCTTCAAAATGAAAATCGATGAAAACGGTGTGCGGATCAATGCCAAGGACAACGATGCCGAAAAGGTGGATATCAATATCGATGCAAATGGCAGCACCATTGACATCAAGGCCCAGGACGGCGATACCACCATGCGAAAGACGATATCACAAAATTAACGGGGTAATTACAATTCGGGAAGGGAAAACGACAACTCGGTAGAAAACATTTAAACAAGACTTACAAATAATACAATTTTACATCATCAAAAACAACAATCTAAAAACGACCATCATGACAACACTAGTTAGAGTAACCATCGCATTTGTTCTTGCATTATTCCTAAGCTCCTGTGGCTTCGACGTTAACTTTGGGGACTTTGGAACGGGAAAGGCCGGTAACGGCATAGTAGTGGAAGAAACCAGGGAAGTAACGGAAGATTTCAATGTAGTACATGCTTCGGAAGGTATACAGGTCTATGTAACACAGGCATCGGACTATTCCATTTCCGTAGAAGGGGATGAAAATATCATTGACCTCATCGGAACCGATATCCGAAATGGAAAACTGAAAATCCATGCCATAGAGAACATCGGCAGGGCCACCAAAAAGGTGTTTGTTTCCTTACCTACCATTACCTCTTTGGAAAGTTCCAGCGGGGCACACCTGACCTCCCAAAACCTGATAGCGGGAGATAACATCAATGTTGATTCCAGTAGCGGTTCCATTTTGAACATTGAGGTAAACGCCGATCACTTGGAAATTGACGCGAGCAGTGGTGCCAATATTGAAATCACCGGAAATGCCAAGGAAGTATATGTGGATGGCAGCAGCGGTGCCAACATTAGGGCAAAGGACCTCGTTACAGAGGAGTGCCGTGCGGAGGCCAGCAGTGGATCCAATATTAGCGTTAATGTGTCCGATCTTCTTACAGCGGATGCCAGTAGCGGGGGAAACATTTCCTACAAGGGCGATCCAACGGTTAAAAAGAACAAATCGGTTTCCGGCAGTGTCCATAAATATTAAGGGTAAATCAATAACCTTTCGATTTAAGAACCCATTGAAAAATCAATGGGTTTTTCTTTGCATTTCTACCGATTTGGTTTTGGAATCCTGAATGGTCTTTTGCATCTTAGTAGAAAGTTTTAATTCATGCAGATACAGCTACAAAAGCATACATTGGCCTTACGGCACACCTTTAGTATTTCTAGGGAATCCCATGATTTTCAGGATACCTTGATTGTTGGATTGAGCCTAAACGGACATACAGGGTTTGGTGAGGCCACAAGCAATCCGTATTACAAAATAACCGTGGAAAGCATGATGTCCGAGATTGAGGCTGTACAAAAGGAACTAGAGGCCTACGATTTTAGTGATCCGGAGACATTCCACGATTTCCTAAAAGCCAAAGGCCTCTCCAATTTCGCATTGTGTGCCATGGACTTAGCGGCCCATGACCTTTATGGAAAATTGAAAGGAAAACCATTATATGAACTTTGGGGAACGCAAAAAGATCGGTATCCGCTTACCAATTACACCATTGGTATTGCACCTGTTGATGAAATGGTCTCAAAAATGATAGAAATGCCTTGGCCCATCTATAAAATCAAATTGGGAACGGAAGACGATGTGGCCATTGTAAGGGAACTAAGAAAACATACGGATGCTATTTTTAGGATCGATGCCAATTGTGCTTGGACCGCTGAAGAAACAACACAGAATGCCCCGCTATTAAAAGAATTGGGCGTAGAGTTCTTGGAGCAACCCTTAAAGGCAGATGATTGGGAAGGTATGGAAAAGGTAGTGCATCAAAGCGTACTCCCTATTATTGCCGATGAAAGCTGTATTGTTGAAGCCGATGTGGAAAAATGCGCCCTGCATTTTAATGGAATCAACATTAAGCTTACCAAGTGCGGTGGCCTTACCCCCGCCCTGCGTATGATAAGAAAAGGAAAGGAGCTAGGCTTAAAAGTTATGGTAGGCTGTATGACGGAATCTACCGTAGGGATTTCGGCCATAGCCCAATTATTGCCACAATTGGATTATGTAGACATGGATGGGGCCTTACTTTTGAAGAAGGATATTGCAAAAGGGGTGGAAATTCAAGAAAACGGTAAGGTCATTTTTCCGGAACTGGCCGGAAGTGGCGTAACGCTGATATAAATTCTATGGCATTTTTTATCGATTCTTTCCCGGGCAGGGAACTAATTTATGAGGGACAAAAGTACCTGTACTTTGGCGGTACTTCCTATCTGGGGCTTCAGGACTATGCCCCCTTTCAGGAGCTATTTATACAAAACATTAGAAAATACGGTACCAATTACAGTGCTTCCAGAAAATCCAACGTCAGATTTTCCATATACCATTTGGCTGAGGACTATCTTTCCGATCTGGTAGGTAGTGAGGCGTGTATCACACAATCCTCCGGGTATTTGGCGGGACAGTTTTTATCGGATTACATACACAAAAAGTCCTGTAAGCCCTTTTTTGCCCCCAATACCCATTCCGCCTTATTTAGAAACAAGGTAAAAAATTATGTGACCTATGCCAGTTTGAATATTGCACTGAGAAATTACTTGAACGAACCCAACGCAAAGACTCCGGTATTGTTCATGGACGCCATAGATTTCTCGGGAGGCGGATTTCCAGATTTTGAAAGTTTGAAAATTCTACCCCTTACCGATATCATTTTGGTAGCGGACGATTCCCATGGCATTGGAGTAATTGGAAAAAACGGCAGCGGTATCTATCGTTCCTTGCAGGAACTGAACCCCAAAAAGTTATTCGTATGTTGCTCTTTGGGAAAGGGCTTCGGTATACAGGCGGGAGCCATTTTTGGAAACAGGGAAGACCTGCTGCAAATGGAAAACACCGCATTTTACGGAGGCGCCAGTCCCGCAAGTCCCGCTGCCATGGCCACATTCTTGGAGGCGGCACCTATCTATATGGAAAGGAGAAGGAACCTACATGCCAACTTGGACTATTTTTTGGAAAAAATGGAGACATTGAAGCATTATAGGTATATGAAAGGACATCCAACATTTACCTTTTTAAATCCTGAATTGGTGGCCTATTTGGAAAAAAATCAAGTCATAGTGACCAATTTCAACTATCCAAATGAAAGTTCGGAAACCATGAGCCGTATTGTGATTACCGCCTCACATCTCAGACCGGATATCGATTCCCTAACAAATGCACTGAACAATTTTAAACGTTAAACCTTATCCAGACGATACTGATAATTCCATAATTATTCTATTTAATTATTGTTAAATTCTTAATAATTTTTTGTACCTTTTATGGTATTAATAACCATTAAATGATTTGGCCATGAAAAAAATTATTGGGTCGGTTTTTTTGATGTTTCTATTGGTTACCCTTACCAGTATTACCTCCACAAAACTGCAAACCCAGAATTCCTTAGAGGGAACCTGGGAGCTTATCAACAGATATAATTATGATGAACAAGGTGTTTCGGACACTTTGCAGAACATAAATGGATATCGGCAAGTAAAGATTTACAGCAAGGGCAAAGTAATGTGGACGCGCTATTCACCGGACGATCCAGTGGAATGGTTCGGCTACGGATCATACACGAATACGGAAAACGAACTGGAAGAACGGTTGGAATTTGCTTCCGCCGAGATGATGAAAGTACAGGACACCGTTAAAGTATTTAAGTTTGAACTAGTATTGGAAGAAAACAATTACAGCCAGATAACCTTGGACGATGACGGAAATAGGGTCTACTCGGAAAATTATAAGAGAATCGATTAAAAAAAAGGCATATTTATAAATTAAAAAAGCGCCTTGAAGGCGCTTTCTCTTTATGTTGCTTCTATTTATGCTCAAATATTATAGTTATCCGCAATGCTTTCCGCTACGGAGCCAATAGTGGCAAGGTATCGTTCCGCATCCAGGGCTGCCATACAGCCTGTACCCGCAGCCGTTACGGCCTGTCTATATTCCTTATCCTGTGCGTCACCAGAAGCAAAAACCCCAGGAATATTGGTTTTGGTGGATTTACCCTTGGTAACGATATATCCGGTTTCGTCCATATCCAACTGTCCCTTGAAAATATCCGTATTGGGTTTATGTCCAATAGCAATGAACAAACCTGTAATGGCAATCTCTTCCTTTTCCCCTGTTTGGTTGTTCACCATTCTAAGACCTTCAACCACTTGGTCTCCCAGCACTTCGTCTACCTCGGTATTATATTTAATCTCGATGTTCTTGAGACTCTGAACCCTGTGCTGCATAGCTTTTGAGGCCCTCATAAAATCCTTTCGCACCAACATGGTCACCTTGTTACAGATATTCGCCAAATACGAGGCCTCCTCGGCCGCCGTATCCCCTGCACCCACAATGGCGACGTCCTGTCCCTTATAGAAAAATCCGTCACAAACGGCACAGGCGGAAACTCCGCCGCCACGTAGTCTCTGTTCACTTGGAATGTTTAAATATTTGGCCGAAGCCCCTGTGGAGATTATTACGGTCTCGGCCTCGATTATCTTATCATTGTCCACGGTAATTTTGTGTATATCGCCCTCTTTTTTTCCGAATTCCGCCTTGGTAACCATCCCGATGCGTACATCGGTTCCAAAACGCTCCGCTTGTTGCTGTAACTGCACCATCATGGAAGGTCCGTCTATTCCTTCTGGATAGCCGGGGAAGTTATCTACCTCCGTGGTCGTGGTTAGTTGCCCGCCTGGCTCCATTCCCGTATACAGGACGGGTTTTAAATCCGCTCTGGCAGCATAAATGGCCGCAGTATATCCTGCAGGTCCGGAACCTATTATCAATGTTTTTACTCGCTCTATTGCTTCCGACATAGTTTTAATCTTGAAATTGTATTACAAAAGTAGGTTTTTGGACAAAAAACTTACATGGAAGTTATTAAAAGTTTTCACCGTTTTGTATTCTCTTAATAAGAAAAAAATGAGTCCGTAGAGGTCTAATTTGTCAACATATCTATGGAAGCCACGGTTCTAAAACCAGTGTGCTCCAGGGAGGAATCCATACTGGAACCCATTCTTGCGGAAACCCTGTAACTGGCACAGTAGGATGCGCTGCACAAAAAGGACCCACCTTTAATTACCTTCTCCTTGGCATAGGGATTATTGGGGGTAAAGGGGTTTGTAGCACCCTGGGGATTTTTTTGAACTTCACCCGTAGTGTTCACTTCCTTATAGTAATTGGTATTGTACCAATCACTTGTCCACTCCCATACATTGCCCGCCATGTCATACAATCCATAATCGTTAGGTGGATACGACTTTACGGGAGCCCTTAATTCGAACCCATCCGTTTTGGTGTTTGTAACAGGAAATTCACCTTCCCAGGTATTCGCCTTTTCCTGCAGGACCGAGAAATCATCGCCCCAAAAATATGTGGTACCCTTCTTCCCCGCCCTAGCGGCCAACTCCCACTCTGCCTCGGTGGGCAAACGTCTTCCGGCCCATTCGCAATAGGCCAAAGCATCCTCAAAGGATATTTGTACCACCGGGTAGTCGTCCTTTCCCTCAATGGAACTATCGGGTCCATTGGGGTGCCTCCAATCCGCACCTATGGTCCAATGCCACCATTGAGAAAAATCATAAAGATTGGGCACCGATGTTTTTGTTTTTTTGAAAGTCAAAGCTCCCGGTTGTAATACTGAATCATGGGGTTTCTCCGTACCTTCCGGCACCTGTTTTTTTAACTCCTCCCAGTCGATGGCTCGTTCTGCCGTTGTGATATAACCCGTTTCGGCGACAAATTTTTTGAATTGGGCATTGGTGACTTCGGTGATGTCCATAAAAAAACCATCGACCAAAACATCTATGGCCGGCTTTTCATGTTGCATGGCCATCTTATCCTGGGGGACGGCACCTTGTTTCAGCTCCCCGCCCGGAATCCAAACCATCCCCTCTGGAGCCGAAAGGTTTTGGGGTTTTTCTTTCAGTACATTTTTATCGGTTTCCGAAGTTTTGTAAGGTATATCTTCAGATTTTGGGCCTTCCGGATTTTTATTTGCATCCTGTTTACACCCTAATAAGCAAAACCCTATTATCACCCCTGTAAAAACCTTGAGCAATTTCTGCATTTTTAAATAATTAGCTATTTGTAAAACTACATCTTATGATGAGACAAGACAATAATTGTAAGTCTTTGGACAAAAAAACACCTAGCAAAGCCAGGTGTCCATTTTCCATAATTAGAACAAAAATCCTAATTACCTTTCTTATAATCCTCAAGGAACTTGGCCAAACCACTATCTGTCAATGGATGTTTTAATAAGCCCTTAATGGCGGACAAAGGACCGGTCATTACATCTGCTCCTATTTTGGCACAATCCAACACGTGCATTACGTGCCTTACGGATGCTGCCAATATTTCTGTCTCGAAACCATAGTTATCATAGATCAATCGAATGTCCGATATCAAACCTAGACCATCCGTAGAAATATCGTCCAAACGGCCAATAAATGGGGATACGTAAGTGGCTCCAGCTTTTGCGGCCAGTAAGGCCTGTCCGGCAGAGAATACCAAGGTTACATTGGTCTTGATTCCCTTGTCCGAAAAATACTTACACGCTTTTACACCATCGGCTATCATAGGAAGCTTAACGACAATTTGTGGATTTAAAGCCGCCAATTTCTCTCCTTCCTCGACCATTCCGTCAAAATCCGTTGAAATGACCTCGGCACTTACATGTCCGTCTACCAAATCACATATTTTTTTGTAGTGATTGAGGATATTTTCGGCACCTGTAATACCTTCTTTGGCCATTAGGGAAGGGTTTGTGGTAACACCATCCAATACCCCCATATCCTGGGCCTCCCTTATTTCATCTAAGTTTGCTGTATCTATAAAAAATTTCATTTTCTTTCTGTTTTACTTGTTTAAAAATTCTATTACTTCCGTATATACCTGATCTCCCGTAAAACCAAATTTTTCGTCCAAAACTGTCGCCGGAGCGGAATATCCAAAGTGTTCAAGTCCAAACACCTTACCATTGGGACCTGCCAAAGCTTCGAGATTAATGGGTAAACCGGCAGTCAATCCAAAAACAGGTTTATTGCCGGGAATGACTTTTTCCTGATATTCCTTTGATTGCTGTCTAAAAATTCCTTCGGATGGAATCGAGGCAATATTGACTTTAAGACCTTTCTTTTCCTCCAAAAGTTTTGATGCATCCACTAAGGTAGATACTTCTGAACCATTGGCAATCAGGATAATATCTGGGTCATTGACTTCCTGCACCAGATATCCGCCTTTTTCTGCACCCAGTGCTTCTTCATAGCGATTACCGGATTGTGCGGGCACATCTTTTATATTCTGTCTGGACAGTATTAGTCCCGTAGGAGTCTTTTTATTTTCCATGGCCATTTTCCAAGCCACATTGGTTTCTTGGGAATCCGCTGGGCGCAGGGCAACAAAGCTTTGCTCATGACTATGGTTTTTCAATTTTTCCAATAAACGTATCTGGGCTTCCTGTTCAATAGGCTGGTGCGTTGGACCATCCTCCCCAACCCTAAAGGCATCGTGGGACCAAACAAATTTGACCGGTAATTCCTGGATAGCACTCAAACGAATTGCGGGCTTCATATAATCCGAGAATACGAAGAACGTAGCTACTACGGGAATAATTCCCCCATGAAGGGCAATTCCGTTGGCAATGGCCGCCATGGTCAACTCAGCTACCCCGGCCTGTAAAAAAGCACCGGAGAAATCTCCTTTCTTAAGAATGGAGGTCTTTTTAAGAAAACCATCTGTTTTATCACTGTTGGATAAATCTGCGGAAGAAACGATCATGTTTTCCACGTTTTCTGCTAAATAGGCCAAAACATTGGATGACGCGGCCCTTGTAGCCTGACCATCCTTCTGGGCGATGGAACCAAAATCCAACTCCGGCAATTTGCCATCGAAAAAACTATCCAATTTGCTGGAAAGCTCCATGTTCTCAACCCTCCAGGCATCGATTTCCTTTTTCTTTGCATGCGCATCCGCTCTTTTTCTTCCAAGAACATCCTCATAAAACTCAGCCACATTCCTAAAGATGTCAAAGGGATTGTCAACGTCCGCCCCCAAGTTTTTCAGGGTCATTTCGTAATCGGCTCCCGTATCGCCTATAGGTTTACCATGCAGTTCCGTATGCCCTTCATAGGATTCACCATCAGCGGTAACACAACCTTTACCCATGATGGTTTGGCCAATTATCAGCGTTGGCTTCTCGGTCTCGGCATTGGCATCTGCCAGGGCCTTTCTAATTTGGTCATGGTCATGGCCGTCAATGGTCACCACTTTCCATCCCCAAGCTTCGTATTTTTTGGCCGTATCCTCAGAGGTTACTTCATCGGTCTTGGATGAAAGCTGTACATCGTTGGCATCATAGAACATAATGAAATTGTTCAGGCCTAAATGTCCTGCAATACGCCCGGCACCTTGTGAAATTTCCTCTTGAACGCCACCGTCGGAAATAAATCCATAGATCTTGTGGTTCATCCAATCCCCAAAACGGGCCTGTAAAAACTTCGCTGCAATGGCGGCACCAACGCCCATGGTATGTCCTTGTCCCAAAGGTCCGGATGTATTTTCAATGCCCCTGGCCACATCCACTTCGGGATGTCCCGGTGTTACCGACTCCCATTGCCTAAAATTTGCAATATCCTCCTTTTTGTAACTTCCCAACAAGTAATATTGCGCATACATTAAGGTAGAAAGGTGACCCGCATCCATAAAAAATCGGTCACGAAACGGCCAATGCATATCCGCAGGATCGTAATTAAAGAATTCTGAATACAATATATGCATGAAATCGGCCCCACCCATAGGTCCTCCGGGGTGTCCTGAATTTGCCTTTTCCACCATGGCCACGGCCAATGCCCTAATATTATCCGCTGCCAATTGATCTATTTGTTGGTTCATGTATTAAAAGGTTGTTTGAATTTTTACATTTACTTTTAAACTTGTCGCCACAAAGATACCCCATTTAGCGCGCTATTTAAAATTAATATTCCATATATCACAATTATTACGTGTGAAATAAACATTTAAAAATCATTGTTGAAATTTGTATTTTTTTAACACCATAACCCAAAAAAATGGCATTAAAAAAACCCACAAAAAGTGGGTTTCATTAAAATGATCAGGTCCCTTTATTGCTGCGCCATCTCCAAATTGATAACCAAATCCACCTCGTTTCCAACGGCGGCACTCTCTTCTCCCACACCAAATTCCGTTCTATCAAGGGTGCCGGACAATTTTAATCCAGCTTTAAGCTTTTGACTGCGCTGATCCGTAATAACTCCGTTGACCTTACCATCTAAAGTGACTGTTTTGGTAACTCCATGTAAGGTTAGGTCTCCTGTCAATTTAAACGTGTTGTCACCTGTTTTTTCAACTGATTTACTTTTGAAGGTCATAGTGGGATGTGCTTCTACGTCAAAGAAATCGGCACTTTTCAAATGACCGTCCCTTCTTTCATTGTCCGTATCTATACTCGCTGTATTAATACTTACATCAAAAGAGGGGTCCATAAAAGTATCGCCGGCGGTAGCAGTAATATCAAAGTCGTCAAAATTTCCGTCTACAGTGGATATTAAAAGGTGTGTAATTTCAAAACCGATTTTTGAGTGCGCTTTGTCCACAGTCCATGTAGACTGAGCAGAAAGAAAGGAGCAAAAGACTAAGGCTAATAGGGATAGATTGTTTTTCATAATCATGTTAGATATTAGTTGTTATTTTAATTATCTATTATGACCACGTATCCTATCAATGGTTTAATGGAAATCTGTTAAACTTTTCATAAAAAAATGTTTTTATACTACTAATAACCAACATTTTAACCAAAAATATATCCTACTTAAAACGATAGAATCAATACCTACACAATTTCAATTTTAAAATAGTAACTTTAAACGATGACGTAATAATATTTGTGAAGCTTGTACCTGCATCAAAAATAGTATTGATAGTCCAATTTTTGAACCGTAATCGTCAGATTGTTTTCCTATTATGACCGAATAAGCAAACTCCCAACAAACCCTTCAAAATACATGTATGAAAAAAATTAAACGTTCCTTGATGGTATTTTTACTTTGTTTCTCGATTGCACATGCGCAACGTGATTTTAGCGATGTTGAAATAACTTCGGAAAAACTGACCGAAAACGTTTACGTACTTTTTGGTGCCGGAGGCAACATTGGCCTTGCCATTGGACAGGATGCCGCCTACCTCATCGATGACCAATTTGGCCCTCTCACGGAAAAAATTGTCGCCCATGTCCAAACAATAACGGACAAGCCTATCAATTTTGTGCTCAACACACATATGCACGGTGATCATACGGGTGGCAACGAAAATTTGGCGAATGCCGGTGCCATGATCATTGCCCATGAGAACGTAAGAAAGCGTATGGCAGGAGCCGAAGAACCTCAGCCCAAGGAAGCTTGGCCAGTTGTTACCTTTAACGACAAAATGACTTTATACCTAAAAAATGGAAAAAGTGTGCATGCCATGCATGTTAATCCCGCCCATACTGATGGGGACACCTATTATTACTTTCCCGATGACAATGTTATCCATATGGGAGACAATTTTTTTAGCGGTCGCTACCCTTATATCGATTTGGGTTCTGGTGGTGATATTGATGGGTTGATATCGAATACAAAAATGGCTTTGGAACTTATTGATGACGATACAAAAATCATCCCTGGCCACGGGGCCGTTTCCTCTAAGTCCGATTTAAACGAGTATACGGAAATTTTGATTACCTTAAGGGAACGTATCAAGGAAGCCAGAGGTTCTGGAAAATCTTTGGAGGAAGTGCAAAAAATGGGAGTGTCAAAAGAATGGGACGCGACCCACGGACAAGGTTTCATCAATGCGGACAGAATTGTGGAATTCATTTATAAATCGGCCGATTAAAATACCAGTACCATGAAAAAATTACGAAAAGAGGACATCAAACAGGAAGTTTTTGACCTATACGACGACTACGCCCACAACAGGGTAAGCAGAAGACTGTTCCTAGATAAGCTATCTACCTATGCCGTTGGCGGAATCACGGTGTCCTCCTTGCTTGGTTTCATCTCGCCGGATTATGTCAAAAAAATACAGATTAAGGCCGATGACCCCAATCTAAAATCGGAATACATCAATTACGATTCCCCTAAAGGTGGTGGTTCCATAAAAGCACTGCTTTTAAGACCTGCGGATGCGAAGGAGCAACTTCCGGGTATCGTGGTCGTACATGAAAACAGGGGCTTGAACCCCCATATTGAAGATGTAGGCAGACGGGCCGGATTGGCGGGATTCATCTCCATTGCTCCGGATGCCCTTACTCCATTGGGCGGTTATCCCGGTAATGACGATGATGGCAGGGAACTACAAAGAAAACGGGACAGGGATGGCATGCTGCAAGATTTTATCGCTGCCTTTGAGTACCTTAAAAACCATCCGGAATGCAACGGAAAAGTAGGGGTTGTTGGCTTCTGTTTTGGCGGATGGATTTCAAACATGATGGCCGTAAAGGTGCCGGACCTTGGTGCCGCCGTACCCTTTTATGGAGGTCAGCCCACGGAAGATATCGATAAAATAAATGCCCCTCTATTGCTGCATTTTGGCGAATTGGATAAACGCGTGAATGAAGGTTGGCCGGCTTATGAAAATGCGTTGAAGGAACATGGTAAAAAATATGAGGCGTTTATCTACGAAAATGCCAACCATGGATTCCATAATGACACCACTCCAAGGTATGACCGTGAAGCGGCCGAATTGGCTTGGAAAAGGACTATAGATTTTTTTAATAAACATTTGGCCTAATCGATACGGGCAATATCTACGGATACTTTAAGCTTGCTTTTTCCACTACCATAGACCACTCCCTTTAACGGTGGTACGTCATAATAGTCCCTACCCCACCCCACCACAATATGCTGGTCCTTGGGTATTTGATTATTGGTAGGATCAAAATCCACCCATCCAAAACCTGGAATGAAGACGGAGAACCATGCATGGGAAGCATCCGCACCTATGAGTTTTTCCTTGCCCGGTGGCGGAAGTGTCTCAATATATCCGCTTACATAGCGGGCAGGAAGTCCAACAGAGCGTATACAGGCAATAGCAATTTGGGCGAAATCCTGGCAAACTCCCTTTTTCTCTTTCATAACCTCTTCCACGGGCGTGGAAATACTAGTAAAACCGGAAACAAAATCAAAATCGGTATAAATACGCTGCATTAGTTCATGTGCGGCATCAAAAACGGACCGATCTCCCCTAAATGAAAGCTCTGCATATTCCTTGATATACTTATCGGTACGTCGTATGAATATGGATTCCAAAACAAACTGTTTGGCATCCATAACGATGGGATCATTTCCCCTTAGGGCATGAAGTGCCTCGTCCATGGTAATATTCCTGCTGGCATCGGAAAAAAAGGAATCATAAATGGCCCCATAATGTCTTATAATCTTACTCTTGGTAGTGACCTTAAGCGTATCGTGCTCCGTTTGTATGGAGAATCGGGTGATATAATTGCCAAAAAAATCGATGCGTTCTGTAATCTCGGCGGGTTTGGGACTTATATTTATTTTATAGTCCAATAATTCCTGTCCTTCCGACTTTCTTGGCCGTAACGTGGCAATATTATGGCAGTAATTGACCGGGGCATTGTACTTATAGGTGGTGGTATGTGTTACGTTAAAAACCATGATCAAATTGGAAAAGACTGGGTGAACATTTGGGTTTGTCTATCCGTGTGGTTAAAATAGGTACCCGTTAAGGATTGGGAGGTTTTATACAACAGATCCGATAGCTCACCAAGCAAGGTATCCAAGTCTTCCCTCACCACATCGTTCTTTGACTTGGTCATACATAATTTGGAGGACTCGGATAGGCGTAACTTGGAAAATACACTAAAGACGTATTTCTGGTAACTAGTCAATTGCTGATCTTTTCTGGAATGCGGCAATCTAGCTATGTCCTTTTGCAGTCTTTTGATCATAAAGGTAAGGGATCTGGCATATTCCACATCCAAAATCACCAAATCCAGCACATGCTCCAATTGAATATGGGACCTATAGCTGTATCTATAGATATTCAAACTTTCATGGCTGGTAAGAAGATATTCCAATAGATCATATTCTACTTGTGGTTCATATTTTATGGCCAACAGGGAACGGCACTTTGATATGGTCAACATACTTTGTTCCAATTGCAGACCAATGAAGTAAAGCAAAAGACCTTGTTTCACCATAATGCTTTCCTCGATAAGCCCCATGAAAGCAATCAATCGGGTTATCAATTGATTAAGAACTTTAAGTATTCTCAAAATGGAAGGATTTTCCTCCTCTTGGAAATTTTGCCATAGTTTTTGGATATTCTCAAAGACCCGCCACATATCCGAGGACCATAGGTTTCGAATGGAATAATAAGAATGACTGAACATGCCAATTGTGTGAGCCAAACTACCTACCCTATTTTTATCCCGTATGACGGAAAGCATTTCTTCATAGGGACTATCCATGGCAGGATGCCCCTCCTTGTTTTTATCGGTGAAGCCGGGATAGGTACCCGTTAAGTGGGTTACCGTTTTTAAAAGAACCTGAAGTTTTAGGGCCTCCGGTTTTTCATCCCTATTCTGAACCATGGCCATTTGGCGCATTACCGTTCTAATAAATCGGGCATTTACCAAGGTACGGCCCACATAGCGACCGGCCCAAAAAAGATTTTCCGCCGTTAAACTGGGTAAATCGTCCAATCCGGATATGGCTATGGCGGACTTCTGTTCCCAGTTCTTATTCTTATCCTCTCTAACAACTTGGTCTTCAACCACCCAAAAATCCTTACTGGTCCCTCCCCTTTGATTGGATACACGTACGGTTTTACTGTCCGGAGCCACTCGCACCAATCCTCCTGGCATAACACGGTATTGGTCGCCCGAAGCAATGGAAAAGGCCCGCGTAACCACATTCCTAGGTTCCAAAATATTCCCCGATAAATTTGGAGCGGTAGAAAAATTGATTTGTTCCTGGGCCACAAATCTATAGGGACGCTCCAATATCTGCGCCTTTAGGGATTCCAAATCCTTATCGTTCAAAAACTTGCCAAAATAGATACTTTCCCTATTGGTCCTATCGATACGCTTTACCACCAAATTGGAAAGGTTGTTGAGTACATAATTCTTTTCCTTTTCCTGCCCGCACCACCAGGATGCAATTTGTGGCAGGATCAATTCCTCATTTAAAAAGTATTTGGCAATGGCGTGCATGAAAGGTATCAAACCGGGATTTTCGATTACACCACTCCCTACAGGATTAATGACCGATACATTTTTTCTTCGGACTACATCCAGAAGTCCCGCAACACCTAAATGGGAATCCTCCCTAAGCTCCAATGGGTCTGAAAAAGCATCGTCTACCCGCCTCAAAACCACATCGATCCTTTTTAACCCTTGGAGGGATTTCATCCATAGGAACCCATCGCGAACCACCAAATCATTTCCCTGTACAAGAGGGTATCCCAAGAAGGAGGCCAGGTAAGCGTGTTCAAAATAGGTTTCATTATGTGAACCCGGGGTCAAGATAACGATGTTGGGATTGTCCTTTTTACGAGGTGCGGCATCGATCAACATTTGATGGAATTCCTTAAAAAAAGTAGATAAACGGGTGACGTTCATCTTTGCGTACATTTCTGGAAGTGTTCTACTCGTAGTGGATCGGTTTTCGAGTGCATAACCCATACCAGAGGGTGCTTCGGTCCTATCGTTCACCACCCACAAACGTCCGTCCGTTCCCCGGGCCAAATCCGCTGCATAAATGGAAAGAAGCTTATTCGTATTATATTCGATTCCATCGCATTGACGAAGAAAACCTCTATGCCCGTAAATTATTTCATGAGGAATGATTCCGTCCTTTATCAACCTTCGGTCGCCATAGGCATCCTTCAGTACCAGGTTCAGTAACTCGGCACGTTGCTTTAGTCCGGCCTCCACGTTTTGCCATTCATTTAGATGCATTACCAGGGGAACCACATTCAGGTTCCAAGGCCTATGCATTCCTTGGGGATCATTATATACATTGTAGGTGACCCCATTTTCTAGCAGCAACCAATCAATATCCTTTTGGCGTCCAGAAAGTGCATTTTCTCCTAATTTATCAAAACCGGTGAACAGTTTTTTCCAATAGGTCTTTACATCATTGTTCTCGTTGAACAACTCATCGTTTCCAAATTTGGTAGTGTAGGTATTTAACCAGCTCGCCTTCGTAGTTATTGACATTAAATTCTGCTAATTACTTCTTTCTTAAATCCGTTACATGAGGATATTCAGGATTTATGGGTATCTCCTTATAGGCAAAAGTATTCGAAGCAACCTTAGGTTGTACAATTCTACCTGCAAAATTTGTTGAAGGAGTCATTTCTATCGGTGTTACTTCTCCTTGGGTATGTCCAAACTCCCAAAAACGGTTGATTCTTCTGGACTCCGCCTCATAACTATTCACGGGATAGGTATCGTAAGAACGTCCTCCCGGATGGGAAACAAAGTAGGTACAGCCCCCAATGGATTTCTTGTTCCAGTCATCCACAATATCGAAAACCAAAGGTGTATCAACACTTATGGTGGGATGAAGGGCGGACCAAGGTTGCCATGCCTTGAAACGTACACCTGCAACATATTCCCCTTTGGTTCCAGTTGGACTCAATTCCACCTTTATGCCATTGCATGTTAGGGTGTAACGTTGCTCCGTAAAGTTCTTCAATTTTACCTGAACCCTTTCCAAGGAAGAGTCCACATACCGTGCCGTTCCCCTTCCGGACATCTCTTCACCAAGTACGTTCCAAGGCTCAATGGCCATTCTCAGTTCCAATTGTATTCCATTGATTTCTACCATGCCATACAGGGGAAAACGGAACTCGAAAAATGGGTCGAACCAATCCAACTTAAAAGAGTAGCCGGCATCATTCAATTGATCCACAATATCCTTGATATCCTCCTTTACATAATGTTCCAACAGGAATTTATCATGCAGTTCCGTACCCCATCGTACCAAGTCATGTTTATAAGGTTTTTTCCAAAACCAGGACACCAAGGTACGCACCAACAACATCTGCATGAGGCTCATTTGAGCGTGTGGCGGCATGTCAAAGGCACGAAGTTCCAAAATACCCAACCTACCTGAGGAAGAATCTGGAGAATATAGTTTATCGATACAGAATTCCGCCCTGTGGGTATTTCCCGTAATATCGGTCAATAAATGTCTAAAAAGTCGGTCTGTCAACCAAAATGGCACTTCTTTGTCCTCAGGGATTTGAGAAAAAGCGATTTCCAATTCGTATAAATTTTCCAAGCGCGCCTCGTCCACCCTAGGTGCCTGACTCGTGGGGCCAATGAACGCTCCGGAAAAGAGGTAGGAAAGCCCTGGATGATGTTGCCAAAAGGTCAGTAAGCTCCTCAATAATTGTGGGTTTCGCAATAGCGGACTATCAGCAGGCGTAGTTCCTCCTAAAGTAACGTGATTACCTCCGCCGGTACCCGTATGCTTACCATCCAACATAAACTTTTCCGTACCCAAGCGCGACTTCTTGGCCTCCTCGTACAGTTTTAGGGTATTTTCGGTCAGTTCTTTCCAATTAGCGGCGGGATGTACATTCACCTCTATAACACCGGGATCCGGAGTCACTTTTAATACTTCCAATCTATTGTCCCTAGGAGGCTCATAACCTTCCAATATAACCGGTATGTTGAGTTCCTTGGCGGTGGCCTCGATACTCGCTACCAAATCCAAAAAATCATCTGCACTATCCAGCGGGGGCAAGAACAAGAACAATTTTGAGTCCCGAACTTCTGCGCAGATCGCCGTTCTAACATAAGGCTGATTTTTAGTTTTCTGATTGAAATTACCATCCATACGTTCCTTCAAATCAGCGGCATACGGTTTTAAGGATGGTTTGGGTTCAAAGAGTTCAGGTTCTGCCGTGGGTTCTGATGGAACATCAGGGTGTTTTGGTAAGGACTCCAAGGGCAATCGCAATCCAATGGGCGAGTTCCCTGGGCTTAAGAACAAATGTGTGCCCCTAAATTCCCACGAATTGGTTATCCATCGATCACCCTTTTTGTTCAAGGGCATTACATGCCCTACTGTTTTACCAACCCCTTGTTCCAAAACTTCACTAAGCTTCTTTCGCCAGGCAGTATCCTTTTCATTATACTCGTTGGGGTCAATATCAATAGGTAATTTTCTTTCTTCCCACAGAAAATAAAAGGCATCTTCATAGGCTGGCATAATGGAGTCCTTTGGACATTTCAAAAAACCCGCCAAGGTTCCTAAAAATTCTGAGGTAATATTTTCTGTGAGCTTGTATTCTTTGGTAAAAGACGCCAATAGTTCCGTATCCTTCCAAATGGTCTCCCCATCCTTTCGCCAATGGATACCGATCAACCATCGGGGTAAGGGTTCCCCCGGATACCACTTTCCCTGGGCATGGTGCAACATGCCTCCTTTGCCAAATACTTCCAATAAACGCTGGGACAACGAACTTGCCAATTGGCGCTTATGATCGCCATCCGCGGCCGTATTCCATTCCTCAGATTCCATATCATCTATGGAAACAAATGTGGGTTCACCCCCCATCGTTAAGCGCACATCATTTTGTTGCAACTCCTCCTCTACCTTAAAACCTAAATCATAAATGGCCTGCCACTGTTCTTCCGTGTACGGTTTGGTTACGCGGGGTGATTCAAAAATTCGGGTTACTGAATTCTCGAACTCAAATTGGGTTTCACAGGGATCCGTCAGTCCATAGACCGGAGCAGCACTTTCAAAGGATGGCGTACAAGCGAGTGGAATATGTCCTTCGCCCGCTAAAAGACCGGAAGTGGCATCCAATCCGATCCAACCGGCCCCGGGTAGATATACTTCGGCCCAAGCGTGCAGATCGGTGAAATCCGCTTCAGGTCCGGACGGCCCGTCCAAGGATTTTTCATCGGCCTTCAATTGTACCAAATATCCGGATACAAAACGCGCCGCCAATCCAAGATGCCTAAGGGTTTGGACCAGCAACCAGGCAAAGTCCCTGCAGGAGCCCAATTTTTTATTCAACGTTTCCTCACAGGTCTGCACCCCGGGCTCCATACGGATGGTATAATTAAGATAGTTGTATAGGCTTTGGTTAAGGCCGGTCAAAAAATCGATACTGCGCCTTGGCGTCCTATCAATCTTCAATAACCATTCTTGTAACAAGGGCCCATCTTCCGTAGTTTCAAGATAGGGCAACAGCTCCTTTTTAAGTTCCGGTTTGTAGGTAAATGGGAAATTCTCGACCGATTCCTCCACAAAAAAATCAAAGGGGTTGATGGTCTTCATATCTGCAATGATTTCCACGTCTATGGACAGTTCGTCCGTTTTTTCAGGAAAGACCAACCGTGCCAGATAATTACCAAAGGGGTCTTGTTGCCAATTAAAAAAATGGTTCTCCGGTTTTATCTTTATGGAATAAGCTTCAATAGGTGTCCTGCTATGCGGTGCGGGTCTTAAACGGAATATATGTGGAGACAGACTAACCCTTCTGTCATATATATATCTAGTACTATGTTTGATTGCAACTTTTAAAGCCATAAACTCATTTATTTCAAGCCTAACTAAGATAAAAACTTAATTGCCAAATATCGATTTTTAAAGTGCTTTCCTATTTATTTTTATCCATATAATAGTTCTTGAGACATTTTTTGAATTAATCATAATTTGTATCACAGTAGTTATACTAATACATCTTTGTTAAAATTTTGAATGGTTATCTTGTAAAGCCAAATTCTTGCCTTTATTATTATTTTGAATTCATGATGACCTAAGGAACGTATTTAAAATAACCCAAAAAAATTACATTCGTGAAAACAACATTAGCACTTACGGTAACCGCTTTATCAATTTCCTTAGTGGGTTTTGCCCAAGAACCGGACTGGGAAAAAATGTATAAGGAATCCCAAAAAACGGAGGTCTACCAACCCGTTCCTCCCAAAGTGGTTCCCGGGAATATTTTTGGCGAGGCACCATCGGATGCCATTATCCTTTTTGATGGAACCGATTTGGACAAGTGGACCTATGACAATCCGAAAAATCCAGAATCCTGGAAATTAGGGGATGGTATCTTGACCGTTGACAAAAAAGCAGGTGGTCTCACTACAAAGGGCTCCTACATGGATTACCAACTACATTTGGAATATCGTATTCCCAAAGGTATTACAGGCGAGGGACAAAGCAGGGGGAATAGCGGCATTTTTTTGGCCTATTTAGGCCTTGATGAAAGCGGGTTGTTTGAGGAAGGATATGAAATCCAAATATTGGACAATTACAATAACGAAACATACGTAAATGGGCAGGTGGGATCTATGTACAAACAATCCATTCCCTTGGCAAATGCCGCAAAGGCACCTGGTGAATGGCAGACCTATGATATTGTCTGGAAAGTCCCTCGTTTTAAAGAAGATGGCAGTATAGCGTCACCCGCCAGCGTTACCGCCCTGCACAATGGTGTTTTGGTACAAAATAATTATCAATTAAAAGGCATTACACCTTGGATAGGTCCACCAAGTTATCGAAAGCATGGTGCTTCCCCTATCCGCCTCCAATCACATGGAGACCCCAATGAACCGATAAGTTTTAGAAATATATGGCTCAGGGAGCTATAACATGTAAATAATTACGCTATGTCCGAACCGAAAAAACATCGCATCTACACCATGTCGTTTGCAGGCGTGTATCCCCATTATATTGCCAAAGCCGAAAAAAAAGGGAGAACAAAAGAAGAAGTGGACACCATTATTTTTTGGTTAACAGGTTATGATAGGGATTCATTGGAAAAAATAATCGCGAATAAAATAAACTTTGAGGCATTTTTCAAAGACGCCCCTAGACTCAATCCAAATGTTTCCAAAATCACCGGTGTCATATGTGGATACCGCGTGGAGGAAATTGAGGACAAACTGATGCAAAAAGTACGCTATCTGGATAAATTGGTGGATGAACTCGCCAAGGGTAAAGCCATGGACAAGATTTTGAGGAAATAGGGAAATTGGGATGCGTGAACCGATTTAGATTCCTAGTTTTCCATGAAGATTGGGGTCGAATTCTAAATTTCCTGCCGTAACCTCTGTAACAAAAGTTACCCAGATAACGGTTTATATAGTTTATTTTTGCAGTAAAATACACAGTATGTTCGGCAAAGGTTCCAAATTGTACAGTATTCTTTTTTTAAAATGCCCCAGATGCCATGAAGGGGCTTTTCTAGAGGCGAACCCCTATAAATTGAGTAACTTCAATAAAGTGAAGGAGCATTGTCCCAAATGCACTCTTAAGTACAGTATAGAACCCAGTTTTTATTATGGCAGTATGTATGTTTCCTATGCCGTAGGCGTAGCGGTTGCCGTGGCGGTATATGTTCTAACGTTGCTTTTGGGTCTTGACCTGAGTATTTTGGGAATATTTGGGGCCATAGTGACCGTTTTGGTCCTGACCATGCCCTGGATTGCGGCCGTTTCAAAGTCGATCTGGGCAAATTTTTTCTTCAACTATAATAAGGAAATTGCCGATAAGGTTAAATAATCTCATCAATGATACAGGAACTTACAGAAAGTTATGGGACTATTTTTGAAAAGGACCTCATCAATGAAATCGCACAGGTAGGGACCTTTAAAGAGGTTCCAGAAGGATACAAACTCATCGAAATTGGCGACTATATCAAAGGAATGCCCCTTTTGATTTCTGGAGCCATCAAAATCCTTCGAGAAGATAATGACGGCGATGAATTGTTATTATATTATCTGGAAAAAGGGGATACTTGCTCTATGACCATGGCCTGCTGCATGGGCGATTCAAAAAGTGAAATCAGGGCAATAACGGAAACCGATAGCAAACTAATTATGGTTCCAATGCAAAAAATGGAGGAATGGACCGTAAAGTATAAAACTTGGCGAAATTTTGTTTTTAACAGCTATCATGAACGATTGAAGGAACTGTTGAGTACCTTGGATAGCATTGCATTTGATAAAATGGATGCCCGCTTGATCAGTTACCTTAAGGAAAAAGCCAGGATCAATAAGGGAGACATTATTCACAATACCCACCAAGAAATAGCTTATGAACTGCATAGTTCCAGGGTGGTGATTTCCAGACTGCTAAAAAAGCTGGAACAGATGGGTTCCATTGAATTACATCGCAACTACATAAAAATATTGGATTTATAATCCTTTGTAACCAATGTTACTGCACGGCTTCCGTGGGTGTCATAGCTTCGCACTATAATTGAAAAACCCACATGGAAGTGCTCCACATATTTGGTTACATCAGCGCATTGATCATTGGAATATCCTTAGGCCTTATTGGTGGTGGCGGTTCCATTTTGGCCGTACCCGTTCTCGCCTACCTATTTTCCGTAAATGAAAAAGTGGCTACGGCCTATTCGCTTTTTATAGTTGGGGCCAGTGCCCTTGTGGGCGGATGGAAACAACACCTTAAGGGCTATGTTGATTGGAGGACTGCCCTTGTGTTTGGCATACCGGCAATTGTTGGGGTAACCTTGGTTAGACATTATCTAGTTCCCGTATTACCGGACGTTTTATTTGAAATGGACGGTTTTCAATTTACCCGTCGTATGGGTATGTTTGGGCTGTTCGCCTTTTTGATGATACCGGCCGCATACTCCATGTTGAGAACAAAAAAGGAAGTCCCCAAAAAAGTAGGTGGAGAGGTTAAATATAACTACCCGCTCATCTTGGCCGAAGGCCTGCTGGTTGGAGGCATTACTGGATTAATTGGTGCCGGAGGAGGTTTTTTGATCATTCCGGCCCTTGTCATTTTGGCCAATGTAGAAATGAAGGTCGCCGTGGGCACCTCCTTGATAATCATAGCGGTAAAATCTTTGATGGGATTTTTTTTGGGGGATGCCTTGACCATGGAAATTAATTGGCTTTTCCTCTTCATTTTTACCGGTCTCTCTTTTTTAGGAATCTTTATAGGTAGTTATATTGGAAACTACATCGATGGCAATAAATTAAAGAAGGGCTTCGGATATTTTATACTGGTCATGGCCGTTTTCATTTTTTATATGGAGTTTTTTACCGTTCCATAAATCGCACTTTCTGCAAATTTCAAACCTTTCCGTATTCATCAGGTTTTTCGTGTTCCTTATGTAACAAAAGTCACTGTGTATATTTTTTGGAATGGGTACTTTTAAAAAGTGAACCATTAAAATCAGCGATTATGAAAGTAGAACAAATTTATACAGGGTGCTTGGCACATGCGGCATATTACATTGAAAGTAAAGGCGAAGCTGCCGTATTTGACCCCCTACGTGAAGTTCAGCCCTATTTGGACCGGGCAAAAAAGGACAATGCCAAGATCAAATATGTTTTTGAGACCCATTTCCATGCGGACTTTGTAAGCGGGCACTTGGACCTTCAGAAAAAAGCAGGAGCTGAAATCGTATTTGGGCCAGGAGCCAAACCTGCTTATAAGGCTATTACCGCAGAGGACAATCAAATCTTTGAGGTTGGGGATTATAAGGTAAAGGTAATACACACGCCAGGTCATACTATGGAAAGTACCACCTACCTTTTAATCGATGAACAGGGCCATGAACATGGTATTATCACCGGCGACACCCTGTTTATTGGTGATGTTGGTAGACCCGATTTGGCACAGCATGTAGTATCAGAATTGACCGAGGAAAAATTGGCGGGCCATTTGTACGATTCCCTCCGAAACAAAATCATGCCCTTAAGCGATCACCTTATTGTGTACCCTAACCATGGCGCAGGTTCCGCTTGCGGCAAAATGATGAGCAAGGAAACTACCGATACGTTAGGGAATCAAAAAAAAGTAAATTATGCTCTCCGGGCCGATATGACCAAAGAGGAATTCATCAAGGAATTGCTTACGGGACTAACCACCCCACCAGGATATTTCCCCAAAAATGTTTTGATGAACATTAAGGGATATGAGAGTCTGGACAATATCATGGACCGAGCCACTACCCCATACTCCCCTGAGGCCTTTGAGGCCGTAGCCAATGAGACAGGGGCCTTGGTATTGGATACGAGGGATGCGGCCGATTTTGCAAAGGGCTTTATTCCCAACAGTATCAATATTGGTTTGGAAGGAAGTTTTGCCCAATGGGTTGGTGAAATGATTCCGGATATTAAACAGGAAATTCTTTTGGTGACCCACGAAGGAAAAGAGGAAGAGGCCATCACCCGTTTATCCAGGGTTGGTTATGACAATACGGTAGGCTTTTTAAAAGGTGGCTTTGAATCTTGGAAGGAAGCTGGGAAGGAATATGAAATGGTCAACCGCATTTCGGCCAATGAACTTGAAAAGGCCATGAATGACGAAAGGCCATTGATCATAGACGTTCGCAAAAAGAGCGAGTATGATTCCGAGCATCTACTTGGTGCCATCAACATCCCACTTAATGAAATAAACCAACATTTGGCAGAATTTCCAAAGGACACAACTTTTGTCCTGCATTGCGCCGGTGGCTATAGAAGTATGATTGCCGCATCTATACTGAAACAACGTGGATGGCAGGATTTCGCGGATGTAGAAGGTGGCTTTGCGGATCTTTCCAAAACAAAACTTCCTAAGTCGGATTATGTATGTCCGTCCACAATGTTATAATCCATTTAAATTCAAGATAAAGCCCCTTTTTAGGGGCTTTTTTGTATCCGGTAAATGTAACCTTTGTTACCAATTTAGTAATTTACAATTAGTAGTTTTGTATTCAATTAAAACTGTGTACCTATGAAAGTAGAACAAATTTATACGGGTTGCCTGGCCCAGGGAGCTTATTATATAGAGAGCAAAGGTGAGGTGGCCATTATCGACCCGTTAAGGGAGGTAAAGCCCTATTTAAATAGGGCCAAATTGGACGATGCAAAAATCAAGTATATTTTTGAAACACATTTTCATGCCGACTTCGTGAGCGGTCACGTTACCTTGGCCAAGGAGACCGGGGCACCTATTGTATTTGGTCCTAATGCCAATCCCAATTTTGAAGCCATTATTGCAGAGGACAATCAGGAATTCAAACTGGGTGAGATAACCATAAAGGTACTTCATACTCCTGGGCATACCATGGAAAGTACCACCTATCTTTTAAAGGACAAAGATGGAAAGGACCATGCCATTTTTAGTGGCGACACCTTGTTCCTGGGTGATGTTGGCAGACCGGACCTAGCACAAAAAATGGGTGTTTTGACAGAAAAAGACCTTGCCGGGTTCCTATACGATAGCCTTCGG
Source organism: Maribacter sp. 4G9 (assembly GCF_002742265.1). Taxonomy (GTDB): domain Bacteria; phylum Bacteroidota; class Bacteroidia; order Flavobacteriales; family Flavobacteriaceae; genus Maribacter. The sequence goes on along the minus strand of NZ_MDGL01000076.1, from coordinate 1,228 downwards.
GAAAAAATTATGCCCCTAGCGGATGATGTTATCGTGTATCCTGCCCATGGCGCAGGTTCGGCCTGTGGAAAGAATATGATGAAGGAAACTGTGGATACCTTGGGCAATCAAAAGAAAATGAACTACGCCCTTAGGGCAGATATGACCAAAGAGGAATTCATAAAAGAAGTTACGGACGGCTTACTGCCACCCCCACAATACTTCCCTCTAAACGTAAAAATGAACAAGGAGGGCTATGAGGATATAGAACAGGTGCTTGAAAGGGGCACTAGGGCCTTGTCACCAAAAGCCTTTGAAGTGGCCGCGAATGAAACAGGTGCCATTGTGCTGGATGTGCGTAATGCTGCCGATTTTGCCAAGGGACATATCCCCAGGTCCATATTCATAGGTCTTGATGGAAGCTTTGCACCTTGGGTAGGTGCCTTGATCGCAGATGTGCAACAACCCATTTTATTGGTCGCCCCAAAAGGACTGGAAGAGGAAGCCGTAACCAGGTTATCCAGGGTAGGTTTTGACAATACTCTTGGATATTTGGAAGGCGGATTCGAGGCCTGGAAAAAGGCCTCCATGGAATATGATACCGTAAGCCAGGTGGATGCTGAAGAATTAAAGACAGAACTGGAGAATGACAATGCACGCGTATTCGATGTTCGAAAAAATAGTGAATACCTATCCGAACATGTGCTGGAAGCGCATAACACGCCCTTGGATTATTTGAACGATCATCTATCCGAATTTCCGGAAAAGGAAACCTTTTACGTGCATTGTGCTGGTGGTTATAGGAGCATGATAGCCGCTTCCATACTTAAAAGTAGGGGCATCCATAATTTGATCGATGTAAAGGGTGGTTTTAAGGCCATCAATGAGGCAGGAATACCGGTTTCTGAATATGTTTGCCCATCTACCCTATAAAATTTTGTAATTTCATGAAACGAGCATTTATAAATTTTAAATATTTTTTCACAAGAGTTACTGTTTGAAATTTTTAATGCGAGAACGAGTGCAAAAAGTGGTTGCCCCGATAGCCATCGGGATTTAAATTTTATAATTAACCCGAGTTTCCTAAAAAGAAGGAGCATAATGAGTTTGTAATTTTATGGTGCGAACTATAAAACATCTCAAAATGCTCCAGGACAAAGTTATAGCAATATATTGTTTGGTCGACGACCTATTGAAAGAAATGAACCATAGCGAACACAATAACAGGAAATTCACGGACGGACAGGTA
>NZ_MDGL01000075.1 GCF_002742265.1 Maribacter sp. 4G9 | reverse complement strand
TCCCGTGCGATAGTCGTCGAACACCTTGGTGAACGGGATCGCCTTGCCCTGTGGGCATAGGTAATGATCCTGTTCCTCGTTATAGACGAACCCATCGGGCCCGCCCTTGTAGGTGCCATGGGGCGGTATGAAACTTTTCAGCCCCGTTCCTTCCAGAAAGGCATAGTTCTCACCGCTACTGTAGCCGGTATCGGCCACGCAGTTCTCCCACACAAGGCCCTGTTGCCACAACCGTTTCTTGAGCCTGTCGACGATATCGGGCAACTGCTGGTTGTCCTTCCCGTCCGCATGGTAGGCCCTGATGTCCGTTATCACATGGTGCGCCGTATCCACGCTCAGTTGGGAGAGGTAGTTCAGCTTTCTTGCCTTGCCCGGCTTTACGCTGATCCTGGCATCGGGGTCCGTAGGGCTGTAATGGGTCTTGTTACTGGTATACTTGGCCCCCTTGTTGCCGGCACCGGGGCGTTGGTCCTGGTCCTTGGCCCACTTCTTGTTCCGGCCCTCGATGGCACCGAGTTCATTCTTGTTGGCCGAAATAGTGCGCTGGCCCTTGTCGGACCTGTCGCCCTTGCTCTTTCTGTGAGGCTCCTCTTTGTCCATCGAACTAAGGGCGCGTACCTTTCTCAGGTGCTCGTCAAGTTCATCTTCCGGTACCTTGAGCTCCAAGGTGTCCATGGAGGCGTTCGCCTTTACGGGGGCCGAATCTATCGCCTGGGTATGGCCGCTGACCATCCCCTTCTCGACGCACATGGCAAGGACCTTCGTAAAGACTTCCCCGAAAACGGACTCCGGGTAGAGTTGGCGGGTACGGCTTATCGTGGAATGCCATGGCAGCTCCTCGTCGATATCATAGCCGATGAAATACAGGATATCCAAGCGCATCGAACAATGGTCGATGAGCTTACGGTCGCTGATGATGTTCTCCAGATAGCCCACCAGACAAAGCTTGAAGAATACCACAGGGTCGATGCTCTTCTGCCCGCTTTCCCCATAATACGGACGGGTAAGCATGTAAAGGAAACC
>NZ_MDGL01000074.1 GCF_002742265.1 Maribacter sp. 4G9 | reverse complement strand
AACAAAACTGATTTACAAACTGTACACCTCCGGTACGAGCAAGCGTGGGATAAGCCAACAATTGGGCATATCCCGTGTCACGGTCAGGAAGTACATCGAATTCTTCAAGCGGTACCGTTTTACGGCCTACGAAGTGGAGAAGATGACCCTAGAGGAACTCCACAATCTTTTTAAGGACGGGCAAAAGCGCAAGAGCCAACGTTTACTGACCTTAAGGCAGTACTTTCCCTATTTTGACAAGGAAATAAGAAAGACCGGGGTTACCCGACAGTTGCTCTGGGAGGAATATTATGCCAAGCATCCCGATGGCTTCAAACTCTCACAGTTCAAGTACTGGTACGCCGAATGGCGCAAGGAGACCTCGCCGGTAATGCACATGGAGCACAAGGCCGGCGACAAGCTCTTTATAGACTTCACGGGAAAGAAACTCCACATTGTTGACAGGGACACCGGTGAACTGAAGGAACTGGAGGTATTCGTGTGTATACTCGGTAGCAGCCAATACACTTATGTAGAGGCCTGTGCAAGCCAAAAACTGGAGGACTTCATCCGCTGCACCGAGAACGCACTGTGGTTCTATGGCGGCGTACCAAAGGCCCTGGTGCCCGACAACCTTAAGTCGGCGGTTACCAAGAGCAGCCGTTACGAGCCCAAGGTCAACGAGGTTTTCGCCGACTTTGCCGAACACTACGAAACGGCAGTACTGCCCACACGTACCTATAGACCAAGGGACAAGGCCATAGTGGAGAACGCCGTGAAGATAATCTACACCAGGGTGTTCGCCCCTTTACGCAACCAGGTCTTCCATGGCATGGCCGATATCAACATCGCGATAAGGGAACTGTTGGAAAAACACAACGCAATGTCGTTCAGGGGAAGGGAATATTCCAGGTGTTCGCTTTTTATGGAAATCGAGAAGGACGAACTGATGCCGTTACCGGCGAAACGCTATGAGGTAAAACGCTATGCCCAGGCCACCGTACACAAGAACAGCCATATTTATTTTGGGAAGGACAAGCATTACTACAGCGTGCCCTACAGGCATATAGGCAAACAGGTCAAGCTGGTCTATACCGACAACATCGTCGAGATCTACCATAAGCACGAAAGGTTCGCCGTACACACAAGGAACAGGAAGAAATACGGCTATACCACCTTGGCCGACCATATGCCCTCGCACCATCGTTTCATAAGCGAGTGGAGCAGTGAAAAGTTCATCGATTGGGCAAGCAATATCGGCGGACACTGTAAAGGGTACATCATTGCCATCCTGGAGAAGAAGCAACACCCGGAACAATCCTATAAGTCCTGTCTGGGCGTGCTCCACCTTGCCAAAAAGTACGGAAGGGAACGTCTTGACCGTGCCTGTGGGCGTGCCGCGGAATATGGTGCGTACAATTACAATATGGTCGAGCGCATCCTGAAAAAGGGGTGGGACCAGATCGATGAAGGTATCGACGGGGACATGGAAATGCCCGAGCACAACAACATAAGGGGAGGAAAATACTACGAATAGGAACAATACTTAAAAACAGAACATATGAACGAAAAAACAATGCAATTGATGAAAGAAATGAGGCTCTATGGAATGCACAGGGCCTTTACCACAACAATGGAAACCGGCGGTCCGTCCACCGGTTACACCAACGATGAACTGATTGCCTATCTCGTCCAGTGCGAATGGGACGACCGTCATAACCGTAGGATAGAGCGATTGACCAAGTCCGCAAGGTTCAGGTATTCGGCCGTCATGGAGGCTATAGATTACCGACCGTCACGCCAACTGGACAAGAATCTGGTCCGGCGGCTAGGTTCCTGCGGGTTCATCCAAAAAAGGGAGAACATACTTATTACCGGTAGTACCGGCGTGGGCAAAAGTTATCTGGCCTCGGCCATCGGCCACCAGGCCTGTTCCATGGGGTCAAAAACGATGTACTTCAATACAGCAAAGCTCTTTACCCTGCTCAAGACATCAAAGGCCGACGGTTCCTATCCAAGACAGATAAACAAACTTGAAAAACAGGACTTGCTCATCTTGGATGACTTCGGCCTTAAACCATTGGACAACATCAATAGGCATGCACTTATGGAGATCATCGAGGACAGGCACGGCAAAAAATCCACTATAATAGCATCACAATTGCCCGTATCAAAGTGGCACGACATTATCGGGGAGAAAACACTGG
>NZ_MDGL01000073.1 GCF_002742265.1 Maribacter sp. 4G9 | reverse complement strand
GCGGCCCGTAGCCCGTCCATCGGTCGGTGGTCACCCTTGCCGACGGATCGATGTGGTACTTCATGAAGCCCCCGAGGCACGCCGCATCGGCACGGGGGATCTCCCTTGCGTAGAGCCTGCTCACGCCCTTGCCCTTTTTCTCTATGCCGACGACCACCAGCTTCTTGGCGTTGTTCTCCCTGCAGCGGACGCCCTCCTCCTGCTGGCCGAAGACGGTCTCGTCCACCTCCGCCGTACCGGTTATGGGGTGGTCGCCCGAGCTCTTCATGGCCTTCATCACCTTTCTCTTGAACCTCCAGCATGTCTTCTGCCCCAGTTCGAGCTTGCGG
>NZ_MDGL01000072.1 GCF_002742265.1 Maribacter sp. 4G9 | reverse complement strand
ACTACGGCAGTGGTGTCGGCACTCTACTTCCGTGGCAACCAGACGATGTCGTTGGGTTATATGGAGAGCCATATTTTCGGCCGTGTGCTTAAAAAGAGCGGTTTCACCAAACGCCTGCATAAACTGAAGGAGACCCTGATGTTCATCCTGTTGCGCATCGGCAGGATATTCAAGTACATGTGCTGCGAGATGGAATACATCATCGACTCCTTTCCCGTGAAGGCCTGCCACAATATACGCATAAGTCGTTGCAAACTCTTCAGGGACGAGAAATACAGGGGCTACAACGCATCCAAGCGCGAGCATTTCTATGGGGTGAAGATACAGTTGGTGACCACCTCCGACGGCATCCCGGTGGAGATGTACCTTGCGCAAGGTGCCGAGCACGATTCGCAGATACTCAAAAGGATGTACCACGACCTGCCGCCCGAAAGTTCGCTGTACGGGGATAGCGGGTACACCAACTATGAGATCGAGGATTCGTTCAGGGAGGTCGAACAGGTAGATCTGGCGATCAGCAGGAAATCGAATTCCAAACGCAAGGACACCC
>NZ_MDGL01000071.1 GCF_002742265.1 Maribacter sp. 4G9 | reverse complement strand
TCTGTCGGGAAGGAGAGTTTGTTCTTGGTGTACTTCCTGATCTTCCCGTTCAGGTTCTCTATCAGGTTGGTGGTATAGATGATCTTCCTTATTTCCAAGGGGAACTCGAACAACACGGTGAGTTCCTCCCAGTTGTCCCTCCAGCTCTTTATGGCATAGGAATACTTGCCTTCCCATTTGCCGGCAAAGTCCTCCAGGGCGGCCTTGGCGGCATTTTGGTTCGGCGCGTTGTAGATGTGCTTCATATCGCCCGTAAAGGCCTTCTTGTCCTTCCATACCACGTAGCGGCAGGCATTGCGTATCTGGTGTACCACACATATCTGGGTCTTGGACTCCGGGAAGACGTTCTTGATCGTATCGGTAAAGCCGTTAAGGTTGTCCGTGGCGGTTATCAATATGTCCTCGGTGCCACGGGCCCTGATATCGGTGAGTACGGACATCCAGAAGGCCGAGGACTCGTTCTTGCCCAGCCATAGGCCGAGCACCTCCTTCTTGCCGTCCCTACGAAGTCCCACCGCAATATAAACGGTCTTGTTGATGACCTTGGAGCCCTCCCTGACCTTGAAGACGATCCCGTCCATCCATACGATCAGGTATACCGGTTCCAAGGGGCGGTTCTGCCAGGCGGTGATGTCCTCCGCTACTTTCTCGGTGATCCTTGATATGGTGGACGTGGAAATATCAAAGTTATAGACTTCCCTTATCTGCTCCTCGATATCGCTGTTGCTCATCCCCTTGGCGTAGAGGGATACGATGACATTTTCGATGCCGTCCACCATGTTGCCCCGCTTGGGTACGATCATGGGGTTAAAGGACGCGTCCCTGTCCCTGGGCACGGCGATCTCGGACTCACCGAAGGAGGTCCTCACTTTCTTTTTGGAGTGGCCGTTGCGCGAGTTGCCGTCCTTGGAGCGTTGGTGCCTTTCATAATCCAGATGGCCGTCCAGCTCGCCTTCGAGCATCTTCTC
>NZ_MDGL01000070.1 GCF_002742265.1 Maribacter sp. 4G9 | reverse complement strand
CCAAAACCGCTCACTTTAGGTATAGTGCGGTAATGGAAAATATCGATTATGGCCTGGACCGTAACATCGACAAAAACCAAATAAACCGTTTTGCCACCTGCGACTTTGTAAAGCAGAAAGAAAACATACTCATAACAGGTAGTACGGGTGCAGGTAAAAGTTATATGGCATCGGCCATAGGGCATCAAGCTTGCTCATTAGGGTACAAGGTGATGTACTTCAACACCACCAAACTATTTACCATGCTCAAAATGTCAAAAGCAGATGGCTCTTATGTAAAGCAAATAAATAAACTCGAAAAACAAGATCTACTCATACTAGACGATTTTGGTCTCAAAGGCCTGGACAACATCAATAGACACTCTTTTATGGAAATCATCGAAGACAGACATGGGAAAAAGTCAACTATCATCGCTTCGCAACTACCCGTTGAAGCATGGCATGAAATCATAGGCGAACAGACCATT
>NZ_MDGL01000069.1 GCF_002742265.1 Maribacter sp. 4G9 | reverse complement strand
ATGATTATAAGCTATAATAGGCCCGGCCACTTGCTAACCGATGTGATCCCTGCCATGGGCAAGGTCACCTACATTGTTCTGTGTTACGGGCCATTCTACTTTGATCGTGAGCTTCGCTATGTCCTGTTCAAATTTTCCTATTCCACTACCCCTATCTCATAGGGAATCCCTGTTTTTATCACCGCCAGGGTACGGCTCAAAAGCTTACGGGCCACTTTGACGATCACGGATTTCACGTTCTTGCCCTGGTGCTTCCGGTAGTATCCCTGCATCACCGGGTCCGTGCGTATGGCCTGCCACGAGGCCTCTATGAAATAACTGCGTATCAACCGATGGGCACGCATACTCACCCCCGTGTGCCTTATGGTGTCGCCACTTTGATAAATACCAGGTGAGAGTCCAACATAGCCCGCCAGTTGCTTGATGTTGCCGAACCTGCGCAGGTCTCCCAGTTCGCTCAATATGCCACTGGCCACGATGGGGCCGATACCGGGTATGCTGCGCAAAAGCATATAGTCCCCCTTGTAATGTTCCTTGGTCCATTTGCGCAATTGGGTCGATACCTCCCTGAACTCCCGGTCTATGAAACGGAAACTGCGCATGCGGCTCTCCAATACTTCCTTGCCCGTTTCGTATTCAAAATCAAGCCCGTCCAGCCAGTCACGGAAACCATGGCTCCAGTGATCGTTGTCGTACCGATCGGGGACCTTGATGCCGTAATAAAGCAGCTGCATCTTGATATAGCTCTTGATCTGGCGCATGTCCTTGACAAGGTCGTTCCTTCTGCGGAACAGGCTGCGCAACTGTTCCCGTTCCGGAGCCGGGACAACGATGCCCTCCAGACGCCCGTCCTTCAGTTCACGGGCTATGAGCTGCGCATCTATACGGTCCGTCTTGGTATGGCGCTCCTTGCCCCTCCTGAATATGTCCGCAGGGTTCACCACCAGGGAACGCCAGCCATAACCCTCGAAACAACGATGGGCCCGATAACCGCAACAGCCGGCTTCATAGGCCGTTGAAACCTCATGGCACGGATAGTGCCGCTCCACATATTCCCGTAGCCCTTCCG
>NZ_MDGL01000068.1 GCF_002742265.1 Maribacter sp. 4G9 | reverse complement strand
CAACTTGAAAACGAGATCTAAAGTCTCACAGAACTGAACGTGATTTAAGTAGTAAAAGAGAGAGGATTATCAATGTTGTCGAAGTCGTAAGCTTCACCGTGTATAGTAACCTTAATTCTCTCTTTTGTTCTTTCTGATTAACACATCAATTTAAAGAGAATCAAACTTAAGACGTGTATAGCTCATTGCGGCTGAATTCCTAATCGGAATTCATTGCAATTTGCTATCTTTCCGTTACGGCGGAAAATCATAGCTGATTTCCCGCAACGAGCCATACACAAGACCGTTGTGGCTAATTTGAATGAACAGAATAATTTACATATTAATACTACTGACTTTTACAACTTGTAAGTCTATCGGACAAGTGAAAGTACTCTATCACGAATATTCACCAACAGCATCTAGTTGGAATGTATTGGAATGGAATGTGAAAAACCCAAAAGACAAAAGATGGATAATTAGAGAAACCTTGGATAATAAAGGACGAGTGATATTGTTGGGGTTTTTAAAAAACGGAGAGCTAATCACGGACAATTTGTACTATCTAGCAAATAAAGTGGAATTTGAGTAAAAAGAAAATCAAATAATTGAAACTCTTTACGACTCTGACCAAGAATTACTTGCAACAGATTGTGAAATGTGGTATAAATCTATTCATTACTTGAATAAGGATAATCAGATTGAAAGAATAGAACGTTTCTCAAAGTATGATTTCACTAATATTAGTCAAGATGAAATTGTAAAATGGAAAACGGAATGGGTTCCTGAATTAAGACTAGAAAAACCCGATTCTGAAACAATGCTACAGGTCGATTATTTCTATCACTCATTTGAAAAAATAAACGGAACATATACTGTTTCAGTGAATTTTGAATTGAATGAAGCTCATTACTATTATGGAGATGAACCAGAAAAAACATCAATTTTAATTGTTATAAAAAACTAGCCACAACAAAGAACTGAATTAAAAAACAAGGTCTTCTCATATCATTCACAAACCACTTCAACTATACATAATACTACTCAGAACCTCTCCTCTTTTTAGAGTAGTAATAAAATAAGTACGCCACTAAAATCAACACCACAAAAGGCAAATAGGTGCCAATGGCAACCCCTATTTCATAGGAACTGTCCGGAGCTTCCTGCATTTTCTTTTCTATTTCAGAAACATCCTGTAAAACCATAAATACACCCATAATCATATATCTATTTCCAAACTGATGGGACAATGGTCGCTGCCCATAATCTGGTCATGGATTTCCGCCGACTTCACTTTGGGCCACAGGGATTCGCTGACCAAAAAATAATCGATACGCCAACCTACGTTTCTGCTTCGGGCCCCGCCGCGCATGCTCCAGAAGGTATATTTATCAAAAGTATCCGGGTGTAAAGTCCTAAAACTGTCCTTTACCTTTAAAGTGGATAACATATGCTCAAAACCATCGATTTCCACCTGTGTAAATCCGGAGGTCTTGTTGTAGTTGGATTTTGGGTTGGCCAAATCATTTTCGGTATGGGCCACATTAAAATCGCCTGTAATAATTAGCGGTTTCTTTTTGGAAAGATTCAATAGATAATCGGTAAAATCCTTGTCCCACCCGGAGCGATAGTCCAAACGTTTCAACCCGTTTCCGCTATTGGGCACGTAGACATTGACCAGATAAAATGCGTCATATTCCGCATAGGATATCCTTCCTTCCATATCATGTTCGGCAATGCCCATATTACTTCCAAAGGAAATGGGTTTCGACTTTGATAAAATTCCTGTTCCCGAATACCCTTTTTTTTCCGCACTGTTGGTAAACAGTTCGTAATCTGTGATGCCCTTTAGGGCGTCTTCCACTTGATCGTCCTGTGCCTTGGTTTCCTGAATACAAAAAATATCGGCATTAAAACTGGACACAACATCCTCAAAGCCTTTTTTTACAGAAGCCCTTATCCCATTAACGTTCCACGATACTAGTTTCATAACTCAAACTTATTGGTTGTTATTTTTTGACCCTCTTTAAGCATTCATCAGCTCCTCAATTTCCTCAGCCTCAATGGGAATATTGCGCATTAAATTGAAGGGGGCTCCATTTTCCTGAATGACCACATCATCCTCTAAACGGATACCCATATTTTCTGCAGGAATGTAAATCCCCGGCTCTACCGTAAAGACCATATTGGCTTTCATCGGTGTTTTTAACGCACCATAGTCATGGGTGTTCAACCCAATATGATGGCTGGTACCATGCATAAAGTATTTTTTATAGGCCGGCCACTCCTGATTTTCATTTTGAACATCGGCCTTGTCCAACAGCCCGAGCCCTAAAAGTTCCGAGGTCATGAGCTTACCACATTCCTTATGATATTCCGCCCACAGCGTTCCTGGTACCAACAATTTGGTAGCTTCGTCCTTCACCCGCAATACGGCGTTATAGACTTCTTTTTGTCTTTTGGTGAATCGCCCGTTCACAGGTATGGTCCGGGTAAGGTCGCTGGAATAATTGGCATATTCCGCGGCCACATCCATTAGAAGCATATCACCATCCTTACACGGTTTATTGTTTTCCAAATAATGCAGTACATTGGCATTATTGCCCGAGGCGATGATGGGCGGATAGGCAAATCCTTTGGAACGGTTCCGTATAAATTCGTGCAATAACTCCGCCTCCACTTCATACTCCATGACGCCGGGCCTTACAAAGCCCAATAACCTACGGAAACCTTTCTCGGTAATGTTACAGGCCATTTGCATCAATTCCAGTTCCTCCGGTTCCTTGATACCTCGGATTTCCTGAAGTATCGGGTTGCTCTTCGCCACTTGATGGGCGGGGTATTCCTGTTTACACTTTTGGATGAAGCGATCCTCACGGGTCTGGGTTTCCACGGCCTGCCGATAATGCTCATTCGTATTGAAGTAAACGGTATCGGCCTCCGTCATCAGATCAAAGAATATTTTATCGAATTCCTTTAACCAATAAATGGTCTGTATGCCGGAAATTTCCGTTGCTTGTTCCTTGGTCATTTTTGCGCCTTCCCAAACGGCAATATGGTCGTTGGTTTCACGAACGAACAGGATTTCCCGGTGTTTTTTGTCCATGGCATCCGGAAACAATACCAAAATGGTTTCCTCCTGATCGGCCCCGCTCAAATAGAAAATATCCCGATGCTGCTCAAAGGGCATTACACTATCCGCGCTGATGGGATAAATATCATTGGAGTTGAAAACCGCAATACTTTTGGGACGCATACGGCCCATAAATTTTTTACGGTTCTTTATAAAAAGAGAATTTGGTATCTGTTCGTATTTCATGTAAATATGATTTTGACATAAAATTAAACAATAGCCATGGTTCTTGTAAAGATTACGGCACATATTTGCTGAAATTACATACTTGGTTAAAAGACATTTTAGGGAACAAATGGTTAACTTGTGCGAACCGTTTACCAACAAACCTAATGCCATGAAAAACCGGTCTTTTTTAACTACATTTTTACTTTTTGCTTTCCTATCGGCTTTTGGCCAAACCCAACCTTCTGTTTTTAAAAACTTAAAATTCCGATTTATTGGCCCCGAAGGCAATCGTACCATTGCTATGGCCGGGGTACCGGGAGACCCCATGACCACCTACATCGGTGCGGCATCGGGAGGATTGTGGAAAACCTCCGACGGCGGTATTAGCTGGGACCCCATTTTTGACGACCAGGATGTTTCGTCCATTGGCTCTTTGGCCATTACTCCAACAAATCCCGAAATCCTGTGGGTAGGCACGGGTGAAACCTTTGTGATTCGGCCCGCCCATGCCATGGGTGATGGCATTTACAAATCCGAAGATGGCGGGAAGACTTGGAAAAACATGGGACTTGAAAAAACAGGGCGCATCGGTAGGGTCCTTGTGCATCCTACCAATCCGAACATTGTATATGCAGCTGCCCTTGGACATACCTACGGACCACAGCAGGAACGGGGCGTATATAAAACTACGGATGGCGGGAAGACTTGGAATCGGATATTTTTTGTGGATGAGAACACGGGTGCAGCCGAACTGGCCATGGACCCAAAAAATCCAGACCGACTCCTAGTAGGCATGTGGTCCATACATATCAACACTTGGGGCTTGAACAGCGGTGGTCCCGGAGGAGGTGTTTACAGAACTTTGGATGGTGGGGATACTTGGGAGCCCTTGTCCAAAAACGGTCTGCCCGGAGGCGAAGACCATCCCGTGGGAAAAACAGCCGTAGCCACTTCACATTCCAACCCCAATATTGTCTATGCTCTTTTTGAAATCGATAGTCCGTCCCTTTATCGCTCCGAAGACTTTGGGGACACCTGGATCCTACAGACTCGCAACCATGACATTGCCGAACGTGCGCCCTATTACACGCGGATGGCGATATCTACCGAAGATCCTAACGAGCTCTATTTTGCCAGTGTCAAGTTCAGCATCTCCAAGGATGGCGGTAAAACCATTGAAAGCGGCTACAGTGCAGGTGGCGACAACCATGATATCTGGGTGGACCCGACCAATGCGGACCGACTCATGGTGGCCCATGATGGGGGCGCCAGTATAAGCATGAACCATGGTAAAACCTTTCAACGTATCGTGCTTCCCATTGCCCAGATGTACCACGTGGCCGTAGATGATAAAATTCCCTATAATGTTTTTGGGAACAGGCAAGACGGTTATTCCTATATGGGGCCCAGTAACAGCAAACAGGGTTATATCCCCTTGGGCCTTTGGAAAGGTGTGGGCGGATGCGAAAGCGGCTTTGCACAGCCCGATCCCTTTGACAATGACATCGTTTGGTCCGGTTGTTATGATGGGGGACTGCAACGTTATAATGTTAAAACGGGACACGCCCGTGACGTACGGGTTTGGCCGGAAGCCGGCTACGGTTGGGAACCGGGAAAATTGAAATACCGCTGGCATTGGAATTTTCCATTGGCCTTTTCGCCCCATACAAAACATAGGGTATACGTGGGTAGCCAATAGGTACGATATACAAACATCCTTTACAGAGTTATATAAACATCGTTTACACTTTTTAGATTGCAATTTGAACCAAACTTCAGATTGTCATGCCTTGGAAAGAATCAACGATTATGGAACAAAAAATTGAATTTATCTGTGAATGGAGAACCGGAAATTTTACCATCACAGAACTCTGTCGAAGC
>NZ_MDGL01000067.1 GCF_002742265.1 Maribacter sp. 4G9 | reverse complement strand
TATCGGTATCCTCGTTCTCGTCCAACGGGAAATCATCCTCGGAATCCGGTGTACCGTCGTTGTCATCGTCGTCGTCACATAGGTCGCCCATACCATCGCCATCGGTATCTGTTTGGTCAGCGTTAGCAAGATTGAGACAATTGTCCATAGAATCATTGATTCCATCACCGTCTTCATCGGTATTATCCTGAATGGTGATCGTGAAACTTTTTTCAAAACTATTTCCTTCCGAGTCCGTGGTTGAAACCCTTAAAGAATATGATGATTTTGTTTCAAAGTCAAATACTTCTCCTGCCTCAAGGTCATTTCCATTTATAATAAAAGAAGTATTGTCAGTATCTCCAGATCCCATTACAAAGACATACGTATGTGTATCACTTACATCTTCATCCGTGGTGCTAAAAGATCCTATTATTTGGTTAGCAACATTGTTTTCTTGAATCGAAGCAGGGGTAATAGATATGTCAGTTGGTGGGTTACTTATGTTTAAAATTGGGTTTACCGTAAACTTGTAGTACAACCTACCGAAAAGGTTACCTGCTCCCCCATCCGTAGTACCACTACTGGAACACTGCTTATACACGCCTTGTAATCCAGTTCCTGAAGGGTTGCCCGGTTCCTCCTTTAAGACAACATAATAGTTCTCATTTGCTACCAATTCAATATTGGAAGTGAACGTAAACTGTACTTCGGTTGCAGGAGTATTAGTTGACATAGTTATCGTCTCAGAGGTACCCAGCAACGAGTTAAATTTCACTCCGGGACTGGCAGACGCTGGATTATTATCTGTTTCATGCAATTCAAGAAACAAATCATAAGCATTATTAAGATCAGTGTTGTCCAGTTTTAAGGTTACCGTATTTAGTATTCCGTCTTCACTTGGCGTTAGTGTCTGCCATGCCCCAGACCATCCGGTACTACAGTTTCCTGAAGTGTCCGAAATCTCCGATTCGATGGAAGCCGTACCACTTTCATTTGTCAATTCAATATAAAAATCTTCCGCCCCGGCAGGTACTATTATTTCAATCGTTTCTGAATCAATTACTGTATAGGTAGCATTTATGCCTCCAATAGTGACACCTGAGGTAGTCAGCAAATTGGATCCAGAAATTGTAACCGTTTCTCCATAAGCTGCAGTTTCTGGAGTAAACGAGTCCAGGACTGGTAGCGCCTCTTTTGTATGTAAATCTTCACTAATGATTTCAGTGAAAACAAAATCCACTCCATCAAAGTATTCCGATACAAAATAAAAATCGTAATCCGTATAGGCAGCTAACCCGGTGAGATTAAAGATATGTTCTACATCTGCCTGCATAGAAGCATTTCCTGAAGAAATAAGTGTAACTCCGCTGTAGTCAGTACCTGCCTTAATTTGGGCTTCCGTTGGAGCCGTGGCCCCATCAGGAACCAATACCCAATAACCTGTACCCGCTTCTGCTGTTCTAGCAGCATAGTCCGCAGCGTTATAGGTAATGTTATCGAACGCACCTATGGCAGCACTTGCCACCCTAGCGATTATCTCATCAATTTCAGGTAGGGTACCGGCCCCGTAGTACCATATAAGCTCATCGCTTTCATTTACGCCCAAATCATCAAACCTTACGTAAAGCGCATATGAACCATCACCCGTTTGGGTTATAAGATTCGTTGCTGGATTTTGATTCGTGGAATTCGTAAAACTACAGCAACTGTTAATAGTGGAATAAGCCCTATCGGAATTACTGAAAAATAAAATGGCCTCCTGTGCCGTAGATATTTTTATCGCTTTTGCCTGATCTGCTTGGTTATCCAACGCAACAAATTCTTCGTCGATCAGATTTCCCCTAGTTTTGGTCGGCTGATCGGTACCGCCTACATAATCATCCCGGGTACCCACCCATAATCGAACATTGGAAGCTGGAGACCCACTGGTATTTGTTATTTTCACCTTTATACCAATGTATCCCTCTGGTTGCAGAAGCTCATAAATATTTTCGACCATGAACGTTTGACCATTGATCGATATAGTACCAGAAGTTTTTATTTGGCCATATCCATCGCCAGTTGTGGGGTTGGTAACCGTAAAATTACTGTAGTCATAGGTTTGACCTCCTAAGGCTGGATTCTGTATTAAAGTTCCGTTGATGTTCCAATTATTGGTGCCATCACCACCAACACCCCATTGAATATCCAAAGGATATGTACTGTATGTCAGTTTCCTATAAACAGATCCATTGTAATAAAAGGGCTGCTCCATATTTCCAGCGGAGTTAATGGAATTCTGAGATCCATTACCTACACGTAATCTACTATTATTTAAAATATGATTTTGTGCCACCACTTCTGAAAGACTTAAAAGTAGTAATGCAAAAAACCAAATTGCCGTTTTTATTGTCGTAGTTTTCTTCATGGTTTTATTCATTGGTTACAATATTCCAGGTTCCACCATTTTTGTTGAACCTTAATTCTGTATTGGTATTTTTTTCCGATCCGTCTATTACGTATCTTAAATAAAGCCTTACCAAGGCCATATCGTTTTCAACATGAAATGTGTGCACCTGGACAAGGGGAGCACTCCCTATTTGCGAAAGTTGATTTTTTTGAATAACTTCAATAGCTATCTCTTCTAAAGAGAATTGATCCAAAATGTTAAGCGTAACCCCATGATCCAATAGGTAGATTTTGGAAATCTCTTCTAAGTTAAAAGAGGTTTCAGCCCAAAGGGATGAATCTAAAATAGCTTTGGAAAGAATTTGTGAATCTTGACTTTGGTAACTTGATTCATTTTGAGCACTTGTGCGGATGGATATTACCATCAACACTATTAAAAGCAGAAGTGCCTTTAAATTGATAGATTGGTCATACATAATTATTTTTTTAAGAATTTTCTTACTTCAAAGAGAAAGTTTCTTGATTATTCAAAAAAAATAATGTTGTATAAATGCTATTATCTATTGTAAAAAACAATTATTTGTAGGTTTTTTCTTATTTTATATTTTCTTTTTTTATATAAAGGATATGAAAGAATAGAAAATCAAATCCCATACGTTTAAAAACAAAGTAGACCATCTGATCGATGATGGCATCGGGTTGACGGAAAAGGAATTTGCTAAGGTAAAATAGGAATATCGTTTGCCGATTCAATTTTCACATCCTGATACACCAAGGTCCAACCCAAACTATTCGTTAGCATATAAAATTTTTGTAGCTCGCTCAACAACCTATTCTTGGCATTGGTCCGCAACGTGGAAGCTTCCACCTTTTTAAGCAGCGAGTTCCTTACATTTCGTTTTATGGCGTTGTAATCCCCGGCATCGAACTGATTTAGATAATCAGCGGTAACATCATAATATTCAAAATCGGGGTTGAGTTTAATTTCGGGTTCGGGAATATTATTAATGGTCAACGTTTTGGAAGCTTCATCCAGATCAAAGTCAATCTTACTTAAATCATAGGCGATGCTTACATCGGCATTGACAACGACCAAAGCCTTTTTTTCCGCCGTAAGTAAAGGCCCAAAAAGTTCCTTGGAATCCTTGTAATTGTACACCTCGGCAAAATGACCTTCGGTAACAATCAATTTAGAGACATTCTCTATTTGTTGCTGTATCAACATAGAGTTTTCCTCAAGAATGGCCTCGGATGCTTTTTCATCCCTACAGGACCTAACAATAAATACTATGGCCAAGGTAATTAAGACACCAGCTAAAAATCGTTTCATTATTTTGGATGTATAAATTTAGGTCTCGACTGTTCTCGACCAGACCTTTAAAACTGATTTCGGCAAATAATCCTTACTTCATGAATTGGAATCATCAAAATTCAAAAAAGGGTATCGCTCTTTAATATACGTAATTTTTTGGGCGAGCGACTTCACGAACTTTTTGTGGGCGTCGGATTCTGGATCAAAAGGTCTATGGGCCAGGCCTTTTTGGATCTCCGAAACTTTTTCCATGGGCACCACTTCTTCCTTGGAAATCCACATGTTCATAAACTTCTCCCATATATAATCTATGGCAAGTCGATTGGGATGGACCATATCCCTTTCGTAAAAGCGGTAATCACGTAGTTCATCCATCATGATTTCGTAACTGGGGAAATAGGCCTCCCCCTTGCCCCCTCCAAAAGAGGGGGAATCAAGTACTTCATGAACAGCAGCTATTAAATGGGCCTTGCTTCGCTGGTTTTCGACAAAACCGTCCTTCAAATGTCGTACTGGAGATATGGTAAATATAATTTGTGCCTTTGGATTTATGTTTTTGATGGATTCAATGGTTTTTATAAGGGAGGATTTAACCTCGGTTTGGGACAATAATTTTTTCCGAAATTCCTTCTGTGGCACTTTATGACAATTTGCTACAATCGCATTCCTTTCCTTATGCTCATACACCCATGCGGTGCCCAAAGTGATCATGATATGGGAAGCCTCCTTTAAAGCCTTGGCGATATTCATAAGAGCATCGTTCAACTTTTTCAACAATACCTCTTTGGAGCCTGAACTTAATTCAGAATGCGCATCAAAGCAATGCCATCGACCATCCAATTGAAAAATATCCTCTTCTGAATACTTATATTGATCTAAGGCTTTCTGAATCAAATTTTCAATGGCCAGGGGATGAAATAGAATACCAAAGGGATTTTGGAGCGTTTTAAACTTATAATACTCGAGTTTCTTCCCAATATTTTCCGAAAAACAGGAACCCAACAGCATTATCCTACTGGAATACTTTATTTGATTTTCCGAAGGAAATAAGGGTATTTGGGTTTGGAGTTTCATCATCTCTAAATAATAATCGGGAACCACGAGTTCCCGATATTGCTTTTATCGCTAAGCGATATATTCCTTGGCCTTCTCCAAAGCTTCTGGAATACCCGCTGGATTTTTACCTCCGGCAGTAGCGAAGAAAGGTTGACCGCCACCGCCTCCTTGGATGAACTGGCCCAATTCCCGAACAATGGTACCTGCATTCAGATTTCTGCTAGCTACCAATTCCTTGGAAATATAACAGGAAAGCAATGCTTTTCCATCCTGCTCCGTGGCAAAAAGTAAAAAGAGATCGGTTTGATTTTGTCCCATTTCAAAACTCAAATCCTTGATGCCCGCGGCATCCAAATCGAGTTTTTTCACTAGAAATCGGACACCATTTTTCTCCTGCAATTCATTTTGCAGATCGCCTTTCAGATTTTTGGCCTTGTCCTTGAGCAATATGGCGATTTGTTTCTTTAATTCTGCATTCTCATCCTGCAGGTTGGTTACTGCCTTTACAGCGTCTTGGGGATTTCCCAATACCCCCGTAATTTCGTTGAGAAATCTATTGCTCTCTGCATAAAAGTCCTTTACGGCATCGCTGGTAATCGCCTCTATTCTTCGAATCCCGGCCGCCACGGCTCCCTCCGACCTGATTTTAAAATGCCATATATCCGAGGTGTTCTTCACATGCGTCCCCCCGCATAATTCAATCGATTTCCCAAACCGGATGGTACGTACGGCATCGCCATACTTTTCACCGAAAAGGGCCATTGCCCCATTTTCCAAAGCTTCTTTCACAGGCACATTGCGATGCTCCTCCAAAGGTATTTGTCCTGAAATTCGGGCATTCACAAAGGATTCCACGGCTTCCAGTTCCTCTTTTGTCATTTTAGAAAAATGTGAAAAATCAAAGCGCAAATATTTGGAGTGTACCGCAGAACCTTTTTGCTCCACGTGGGTTCCCAAGATTTCGCGCAAGGCCTGATGTAGTAGATGTGTGGCCGTATGGTTGGCTTCAGTGCGTTGTCGCTGTTTACTATCCACAACCGCCTTAAATGTACCCTCAAGTTTTTTAGGCAGGTTTTTCGTAAAATGTAAGATCTCGTTATTTTCCCTTTTGGTGTCGATGATGTAGACCACATCACCATCGGGGGATTCCAAATAACCCTTGTCACCTACTTGTCCTCCACCTTCCGCATAAAATGGCGTCAGGTTAAAAACCAGTTGATATTGCAACCCTTGTTTTTTGGACTCGACCTTTCTATATTTTACGATTTTTACATCGGCCTCCAATCGGTCATACCCCACAAACTCCTGCTCTAAATCGGAATACAAAATTTCCCAATCCCCCTTGGAAGTTTCCGAAGCCGTTTTGGAACGATTTTTTTGTTCTTGCATGGCAACATTAAAACCTGCCTCATCCAATGAAAATCCCTTTTCATTCAAGATCAATGCAGTGAGGTCTATTGGAAATCCGTAGGTATCATAGAGTTCAAAGGCCTTTCTTCCATCCACCATATTTCCTTTTGTTTTTTCAATGATGGAATCCAACAGGACTAATCCTTGGTCCAAGGTTTTTAAAAAGCT
This sequence comes from Maribacter sp. 4G9, assembly GCF_002742265.1. Classification (GTDB taxonomy): domain Bacteria; phylum Bacteroidota; class Bacteroidia; order Flavobacteriales; family Flavobacteriaceae; genus Maribacter. The sequence goes on along the minus strand of NZ_MDGL01000067.1, from coordinate 70,687 downwards.
ATGTTCCTCTTCCTTGATGACATTTTCAATGAGTTGCTTTTGCTCCCTAAGCTCCGGAAAGGCCTCTCCCATATTTTGGGTAAGCACATGTACCAAGCGGTACATAAAAGGCTCTTTGGTCCCTAAAAAGGTAAACCCATACCGAACCGCACGTCGTAATATTCTTCTGATGACATATCCGGCTCCGGTATTGCTGGGCAGTTGTCCGTCCGCAATGGAAAAGGCCACCGCCCGTATGTGATCTGCAATGACACGAATGGCAATATCCGCTTCTTCTGTTTTCCCATATTTTGCATCGGTAATGATTTCTATTTCCCTGATCAAGGGTGTAAATACATCCGTATCATAATTGGATTTTACACCTTGCAAGGCCATACAGAGACGCTCAAAACCCATTCCCGTATCCACATGCTTGGCCGGCAGGCTTTCCAAGGAACCGTCTGCCTTTCGGTTATACTGCATAAATACAAGGTTCCAGATTTCAACCACCAACGGATGATCCTGGTTTACCAGACTGGCCCCAGAAACCTTTTTTTTCTCGGCATCGGATCGCAAATCCACATGGATTTCGGAACAGGGTCCGCAGGGTCCTTGATCGCCCATCTCCCAGAAATTGTCCTTTTTGTTGCCCATGATAATTCGGTCCGCAGGAACAATTTTGTTCCATATGGTGTAGGCCTCGGTATCCTTTTCCAAGGTATCCGCATCATCGCTTCCCTCAAAAATGGAAACGTATAGACTGTTCTTGTCTATTTTGAATACTTCGGTCAATAATTCCCATGCCCAAGTAATGGCCTCTTCCTTGAAATAGTCCCCAAAGCTCCAGTTTCCCAGCATCTCGAACATGGTATGGTGATAGGTATCCTTGCCCACCTCCTCCAAATCGTTGTGTTTTCCACTTACACGAAGACATTTTTGGGTATCTACTACCCTGGTATTTTTGGGTTGGTTGATACCCAGGAAAAACTCCTTAAATTGGTTCATTCCCGCATTGGTAAAAAGCAAGGTGGGGTCATCTTTTATGACCATGGGAGCTGAGGGTACAATTTTATGTTTTTTACCTTCAAAAAATGCTAGAAACTGGGTTCGTATTTCCTTGGAATTCATCTAAAATGCTAAGCTTTTACAAATTTTAACTGTTTGTGGAAAACAATTTTTATATTTGTTTGTTATGTTAAAAATAAACCACAAAAATAGGATAAAATCCCTTCATGTCTAAAGTAAAGTACTATTACGATCCGGATACGCTTTCCTATCGAAAAATCGAGCCCGAAAAATCCAAGCGATACAGAAATATCGCCTTTTTCTTTTTGGGGTCTTTCCTTTTTGGCCTGCTCGGATTGATTTTGCTTTTGAATACGAATATCATCAATACACCCCGTGAACTTTCCTTACAAAGGGAGGTGAAAAACTATGAACTCCAATTTGAGCTCTTGAACAAAAAAATGGAGCAGATCGAAGATGTTTTGGCCAATATTGAGGATAGGGACAATAATATCTACCGACTGTATTTTGAAGCCAACCCTATACCCGAGGAGCAAAGACGTGCCGGTTTTGGGGGCATAAACCGCTATAAATCCTTGGAAGGTTTCAATAATTCCGAAATGGTCATCGCTACCACGCAGCGATTGGACATCATTAAAAAACAAATGGCCATCCAGTCCAAATCCTTGGACGAGATTACCAAATTGGCCGAAGAAAAGGAAAAATTATTGATGTCCATACCTGCCATACAGCCCATAAACAACGAGGATCTTACCCGTATGGCATCCGGTTACGGATGGCGCTCAGATCCCTTTACCAAGGCCCGAAAAATGCATTACGGTATGGATTTTACCGCACCCAAGGGAACGCCCATCTATGCATCCGGTAACGGAGAAGTGACACGGGCGGACAATAATTCATCCGGATACGGAAAACACATCCGTATCGACCACGGCTATGGATACATAAGTCTTTATGGGCATTTGAGTAATTACAATGTTAAAGTGGGACAAAAGGTAAAAAGAGGGGACCTCATTGGTTTCGTTGGTAGTACCGGCCGGTCAGAAGCACCTCACCTTCATTACGAGGTTTGGAAGGACGGTGACCGTATCAACCCTATTAATTTCTACTACGGAAGTTTATCTCCAGAGGAATTTGAGAACATGTTGAAATACGCCAACCAAGAAAACCAATCCCTGGATTAATGCAAGTAGAACTTCCTGAAAAGAGATATTATGGGATTGGCGAAGTGGCCCGCGCCTTTGGGGTGAACACTTCACTTATTCGGTTTTGGGAAAAGGAATTCGATGTATTGCAGCCCAAGAAAAACGCCAAGGGAAATAGGAAATTTACCCCTCAGGATATTAAAAATCTGCAATTGATCTACCATTTGGTGAAAGAAAGGGGGTTTACCTTGGATGGTGCCAAAACGCACTTGAAAGAAGAAAAACAAAAGACCCTTTCCAATTTTGAAATCATACAGAAACTGGAACGCGTTAAGGCAGAACTTATCAAAATAAAGAATCAACTATAAACACACTACCATGAAAAAAGGAATCATTGCTATAATAGTACTGGGCGTACTCGCCCTCGGGATTTATCAATGGGCCGTCGGTTTTAACAACACGGCCATTGCCCTAAAGGAAACTTCCACAAAAACGTGGGCGAATGTAGAAAGCGCCTACCAAAGAAGGAACGACCTTATTGGAAATTTGGTGAAAACCGTACAGGGTGCGGCTGACTTTGAACGCGGCACCTTAACCGATGTTATTGAGGCAAGGGCGAAAGCAACCTCTGTAAATATTGACCCAACAAATATCACTCCTGAACAATTGGAGAATTTCAACCAGGCACAGAGTGGGCTTAGCAGTGCCTTAAGCCGATTGTTGGTTACCGTAGAACGGTATCCCGATTTAAAAGCGAACCAAAACTTTTTGGAACTACAATCCCAATTAGAAGGAACGGAAAATAGGATCAACGTAGCCCGAGACCGATTCAACGCCACTGTAGAACCCTATAACCTGCACATAAAAAAATTCCCAAATTCTATTTTGGCAGGAATTTTCAATTTTGACGAATTAGCCTATTTTAAATCCGAAGCAGGTTCAGAGCAAGCTCCCGATGTAAATTTCGAATTTGATTGATAACCCAATGTCCAAAGTAGAGGATTTTTTGACCCAAGCCGAAGAACAAGAGATTGTTGCGGCCATATTGGAGGCGGAAAAGGACACTTCTGGAGAAATTAGGGTGCACATAGAAGCCCATACAAGGGCTGACCATTATGAACGCGCTAAGGAAGTTTTCCATTTGTTAAAGATGGACAATACCAAGGATGGGAATGGGGTTTTGATCTATGTTGCAGTAAACGATAAGAAATTTGTTATTTGCGGTGATAAGGGAATCAATAAAGTAGTTCCCAATGGTTTTTGGGATTCTACCCGAAATAGTATTGAAGCCCATTTTAAAGAAGGAAAATTTAAGGAAGGCCTAATTGCCGGAATTTTAGAAGCCGGTAAGGAGTTACAATATCATTTTCCTTGGCATTCCAATGATACAAACGAACTTAGCAATGAAATATCTAAAGGCTAGCATTAGCTTTTTACTTCTATTTAGCTTTCTTCACTCGTGGAGTCAGTTTGAAATTCCACCAAAACCATCATTGCAAACCAGTGTTTATGATTATATAAACCTGTTACCTGCCCAACAGAAAAATGCCCTTGAACAAAAATTGATTCGCTATTCAGACAGTACGTCCACTCAAATCGTGATGGCCATAATTGCCAGTACAGAGGGTGAAAACATTAATTACTTAGGTGCACAATGGGGCCAAAAATGGGGTATTGGGCAAAGTGGAAAGGACAACGGAATTTTGGTCATACTAGCCCGTGACGACCGAAAGATTGCCATCAATACCGGCTACGGCGTAGAAGGTTCCTTAACGGACGCCATGTCTCGCAGAATTATTCAAAATGTCATCATTCCTGAGTTTAAAAAAGGGGATTATTATAGTGGTCTTAATCTAGGAGCGGATGCCATATTCGATGTTCTTACCGGCGAATTCAAGGAGGATAGGAGTTTTGACGAAAACAACGGGCCTCCTTTTTCCGCCTTTTTACCCTTTCTTATTTTCCTCGTGATTCTATTCATTTTATGGAACCGTAAAGGAGGAAACAATGGACAAGGAGGAAGACGGCGTGGGCTTAGTCCATGGGACGTAATTATTCTCAGCAATATGGGACGAAGCGGCTCTTCCGGTGGTGGTTTTGGCGGTGGAAGCTTCGGAGGTGGAGGCTTTGGCGGCGGATTCGGAGGCGGCGGATTCGGAGGCGGAGGTGCTTCGGGAGGTTGGTAAATTGGTTGGTTGTTGGTTGTTGGTTGTTGGTTGTTGGTTGTTGGTTGTTGGTTGTTGGTTGTTGGTAAAAAAACTAAATATATTCCTAAATCCTAACTCCTAACTCCTAAAATATCACTTCTTCCTCATAAAAACTGTAATCGGAACTCCTGTAAAATCAAATTCTTCCCTGATCTTATTTTCGAGATATCTTTTATAAGGATCACGGACATACTGAGGCAGATTGCAGAAAAAGGCAAATTGGGGATATGGTGTAGGCAGTTGGGTACAAAACTTGATTTTCACGTATTTGCCTTTGTAAGCAGGAGGCGGATAATTTTCGATCAAGGGAAGCATGACATCGTTAAACTCACGGGTCTTAATTTTTTTACTCCTATTCTGATACACCTCCACGGCCGTTTCAATGGCCTTAAATATACGTTGTTTAGTTAGTACGGAAATAAAGAGAATGGGCACATCGGTAAAAGGTTCAATGGCCTTCTTAATTTTTTGGGTGTACTGCTTAATGGTATTGGTCTCTTTATCGGCTACCAAATCCCATTTGTTTACCAGAATTACAATACCCTTATTGTTCCTCGCCGCCAACCAAAAAATATTTTCGACCTGACCGTCAAAGCCACGGGTGGCATCCAACAATAATAAGCAAACATCACAATTTTCAATGGCCCTTACGGAGCGCATTACGGAATAAAATTCCAAGTCCTCCTTAACCTTGGATTTCCTTCGAATTCCTGCAGTATCGACCAAATTAAATTCGAACCCGAATCGGTTATAAGTTGTATCGATACTATCCCGTGTTGTGCCAGCAATATCGGTAACAATATACCGCTCCTCACCTATCAATGCATTTATGAAAGAGGATTTACCGGCATTGGGCCTTCCGACTACGGCAAATCTGGGAAGTTCACTTTCCTCCTTTTCGCCTTCCGGTAATTTCTCTACTAAGGCATCCAACAGTTCGCCGGTACCACTACCGTTTATACTTGACAAAGTATAATAGTCCCCCAAACCAAGTGAATAGAATTCAACCGCATCCTCTTCCCTCATGGAATTATCCACCTTGTTCACCGCCAAAAAAACCGGTTTATTGACACGCCTAAGAAGTTTGGCGACATCCTCATCCATTCCTGTTACACCGGTTTCCACATCCACCATAAATATAATGGCATCCGCTTCTTCTATGGCAAGTTCTACCTGCTTATCTATCTCTTGTTCAAAGATATCATCACTGCCCAAAACATATCCCCCGGTATCTATGAGAGAGAATTCCTTCCCGTTCCAATCGCTTTTCCCATAGTGGCGGTCACGTGTAACCCCGCTCGAAGCGTCTACAATTGCCTCCCTTCGTTGGATCAACCGATTGAAAAAAGTCGATTTGCCCACATTTGGCCTTCCCACAATAGCAACAATAGCACCCATAGCTTTAATTTGGCGCAAAGGTAGTAATTATTATAGTTGAAAAAATTCTAAAAAAATATTGAGATTTTATCTGTACAAGGGAATGACACTTACTCTTTTTCTCTTTTTTGACATGTAAGGTTCGCCTATTTCCCTATCCCGAATTTTCTTCGCAGGAGCTCCAAAAGCCACTATATTATTTTCTAAATTACCTACCACTAGTGAACCGGCACCAACCACTGTATGTGAGCCTATAGAAATATTATCTATAATGTTGGCTCCAAGACAGACTGCGGAATATTCTCCCAAATAGAAGCTTCCCCCTATACACGTCTTCGGAGCTAGACTGGAAAAACAGCGCATTACACCGTCATGATCAATTGAGGAGTTTGTATTTAAAATGCAAAAATTACCAATTAAACAATTAGAATTCACCACAACTCCTGGCATAATGACCGTACCCACTCCAATTTCGACATCCTTTCCAATCTCCGCACTAGGATGAACAACTTTAATATAATTAAGATTCGGGGCTATTTTATCTATTCTTTCTACCACAGTATTTCTTAACCAATTGTCACCTATGGCCACTATACCTGCATAAATATTATATTTATCTAACAGATAGGGTAAATCAAACTCAGTACCCAAAATAGGGTAGCCATTAATTTTAGTTCCTTTCTTTTTAAATGAATCAATAAAACCAATAACCTTATACCTACCTTCCTTTTCAATGCAGTCTAATACAACACTTCCATGGCCAGAGGCTCCAAATATGACTACATTTTGCATTTCATCGGATTTTTAATACATTTCATCGATAGACAAATATAAATAAAGTTCTTGATGTTCTTACATCAAGATTCACTTTTTCGATAAAATAACTAACCCTTTTGAGAGAAATTAAAATTGTATTCTCAAGAATATTCCCTAACCAACTTAAAATCAAAGAATACTCAGATTAATAAATCATAAAGTCAATTTGACTATTTATTGTAACCAAAACGTTTTAATTGTCTCGTGTCGTTCCGCCAATTTTTGTTCACTTTTACATAAAGCTCAATGTGGACTTGCTTGTCAAAAAACTGTTCCAAATCCTTTCGGGCTTCAACACCCACTTTTTTCAGTGCGCTGCCTTTATGGCCTATAATAATGCCTTTTTGGGAGTCCCTCTCGACCATGATTACGGATCGAATTCTAATTATCTCTTCATCTTCAAGAAATTCCTCGGTTTCCACCTCCACGGCATATGGAATTTCCTTTTTGTAATACAAGAGTATTTTTTCCCGTATGGTCTCGTTGACAAAAAAACGCTCCGGTTTATCCGTTAATTGGTCCTTGGGATAATACGGTGGGGAGACCGGCAACAACTCTAAAATTCTTTCAAAAACACCCCGAACATTGAAGTTTTGCAAGGCCGATATGGGATGAATTTCCACGGATGGAAGTTGTTCCTGCCAATACTGGACCTGTTCTTCCAAAAGTTCTTGGCTGGCACTATCGATTTTGTTCAAAAGCAAGAGTACAGGAATCTTAGAATTCTTAATCTTAACAAAGAAGTTTTCATCCTTCAATGCCTTCTCACCTATTTCGACCATATATAATAGTACATCGGCATCATCGAAAGCCGACTTCACAAAATCCATCATTGAGGATTGAAGATCATAGGCAGGCTTTATAATCCCTGGGGTATCCGAAAGGATAACCTGAAAATCATCTCCGTTTACAATTCCTAGAATCCTGTGTCTTGTAGTTTGTGCCTTCGAAGTAATTATGGATAATTTTTCACCCACAAAGGCATTCATTAAGGTGGACTTGCCCACGTTGGGATTTCCAATAATATTTACAAAACCAGCTTTATGATCTTTCATACTTTAATTTTTCAAAGTAAACCTTGGCGGCAGCATTAACCTTAGGAGCCAACAAAAGTACGGCAATCATATTTGGAATGACCATAAGGGCATAGGACAGATCGATAAGATTTTTAACCAGTTCCAAAGAAGCAATAGCCGCAAAAACAATCATAATCACAAAATAAACATTGTACCATCTACCAATTTTAGCATTCGTCAAAAATGAAAGGCACTTAACTCCATAGTAGGAATATGTGAATAATGTTGAAAGGGCAAAAGCTGAGACAATGACCATCAATAATTCATCGCCAAAACCGAACAAAGTCTTTTGAAAGGCATTCAAGGTCATTACGATTCCGCTACCATCTTCTAAATAAGCCCCACTTAAAATAATAACAACGGCAGTAAAAGTACAGACCAGTATTGTATCTATAAAAGGGCCCAACATGGCCACCAATCCTTCCCGTATGGGCTCATCGTTTTTAGACTGACCATGGTACATGGGAGCACTACCCAGACCGGCCTCATTGGAAAACATAGCTCTCCGGACTCCAATAATTACAAGTCCCCAAAATCCTCCGGTAACAACAGACTTAAAGTTCCAAGCTTCCGTTATAATCATCTTGAGCGAAGGTAATACCTGGGATGCATTCATGAACATCACAAATAAAACAGCCACCAAATAAACCATCACCATAAAGGGTACTATTGCAGTGGCCACTTTGGCTATTTTTTCCAACCCACCAAAGATGACAAAAGAACTCACAATGGCCAACACAAAACCAATGGTCAATTTCCAGTTAAATTCACTCATTTGCATGATGGTTTCGGATGGATTTATAACACTCATGAATGTTTCCGTAAATTGGTTGGCCGTAAAAACACCTAAAAAACCAAAGAGTCCGGCCAGGGCAAAGAATATGGCCAAAGGTTTATATTTTTTACCTAGTCCATTTACAATGTAGAACATGGGTCCTCCCTGTAAATGACCTTCCGAGTCTTCTCCCCTGAACATTATGGAGAGACTACAGGAGTAGAATTTAATACACATTCCTATCAATGCCGTCATCCAAATCCAAAAAACCACTCCAGGACCACCGTCATGAATGGCAATGGCGACCCCTGAAATATTTCCAAGTCCAACGGTAGCCGCAACAGCCGCCGATAATGCCTGAAGGGAACTAACATCCCCTTTTGCATTCTTATCGTCATACTTTCCCCGAGTTATTGCTAGGGCATGTCCAAAATATCGGTAGGGCATTAATCTGGAATACAGCATTAAAAAAAGACCTCCTCCAATCAATAGAACAAACATGGGCCATTCCGTTCCGGAAATTGCCTGTATTAAAATATCATTCAGTTGCTTCATGTGTTCTAAAGTAGCTAATAAAATTGAAAATATAGTTTTGGAACCTATAAGGACAAGAAAGTCAAGATATTTATTCCTTATTCAAAATGAAAGTGAATCATATTTGGAATTTACATGAAAACAATTGTATCTTTGTCGTCCATATCGCGGGATAGAGCAGTAGGTAGCTCGTCGGGCTCATAACCCGAAGGTCGCTGGTTCGAGTCCAGTCCCCGCTACTACATAACCCATTGATTAACAGCTTTTTAAAACTGTTGTCAATGGGTTCTTTTTTTGATATATTGCAAAGCGCATACGCTACCGCATACAAAAACGGATTGAAGAAGAAAAAATACACGGAACCGAAAATCTACCATGGCGGGGACAATTTTGACCTTTCCAAAAGGTGGTACGTCTATTTTGACTATGCCAGTCCGGACCTTTTTGACAAACTTGGAAATCCCGTGCTGGTCCGTCAAACGCCAGTAACAATGAGCGTCAACAAAAACTACAAAACAAAAAAAGAAAGATTATTTCATCTTGGGATAATCAAGGAGGTTTTGCTGGAAATGCTGAAAGAAGGGTATTCTCCTTACAAAGACAAGCTTAAACTCAATTCAAAATCCTTGGAATATACGGCCGGAGCCGCATTGGATTATGCCTATACCCTAAAACTCAATGAACTTTCTGACACTTCCATTAAAGATTACAAAAGCCGATACAATCAGTTTAAAAAATACCTGAATAAAAAGAACTTGCTCGATAAAAGCATCCTTAGCATTACCAAACAGACCGTCAACAATTATCTACAAAGTATTGTCAAAAAAAGCAGTGCAAGAAACAGGAACAACACCCGCATCGTATTGAGCTCCCTATTTGGTGAGCTTGAAGACAACGATATTATCCCAAGAAATTTTATCGAGAATATCAAAGTACTCAATACAAAATCGGTAAGCCATAAGACCTATTCGTTAGAAATCTTGGAAGGTCTGTTCGCTTTTATCAAAGAAAACGACCCACTTCTGTTGCTTTTCATAAAATTTGTCTCCTATAATTTTCTACGCCCAATTGAGGTATGCAGGCTAAAAGTCAAGGATATTTTTCTTGCTCAAAAGCTATTACGGGTTCAAGCAAAGAACAAACCTGAAAAGACCAAAATTATACCGGATATCGTCCACCATGAAATCAAGGATTTGGACTTCTCCGTACAAAATCACTTTTTGTTTACTCCTGCTGGTATTGGAGAATGGGAAGCTACGGAATCAAGTAGAAGGGATTATTTTACCAAACGGTTTTGGAAACTTAAAAAGAAATACAACGAATATCTTCTTTCACAAGGAAAAACGATGCAATTGGGAGGTGAATATACCATCTATTCTTTCAGGCATACTTTTATAACATTGCTTTTTAGGAAGTTCAGGAAAGAATTTACCTATACAGAAACTTGTGATAAATTGATGCTGATTACGGGTCATTCTACATTGAAGGCACTTAAATCTTATTTGAAGGATATCGATGCGGAACTCCCCGAGGATTATAGCGGTTTGTTATCCTTAACCTAATTCAGGATTAGCTAATGAAAATTACTATTGTAATAATTGAATTTTGTATAGCTAATGACAACGAATCCTATTTTTATAAGTGAAGCTTGCCCATGGAAATGAAAAGGTTTCTATAATGTTTTTTTAGTTTTTCCCTTTCGGTCATTGGTTTTGGTTTATGGTCAGGACATTCCTTGGTTATCTTCTGGGACAGAATAGATTCCAAATCCTCGACGGATAAGCTATCCAACAGGGCATTCAACAATTTATCGCTGACCAAGCCTCCTTCCATGATACATTATAAACTCATTCCTTTTTTCTTCTTCTTCCGCTCCCAACGGTCGAAATCTTCCAGTTCCATCTTGAACGGAGTGAAAGATTCGTCATCTAGGCCATCCTTTTGATTGCCTCCCAAATCGTATTTTGGTTTTTCACTAATTTGGACTGTCCCTCCCTCAGCATCTTTTGCTTTTCCGATAGTGTTCCTTGATGGGCCTGAATCCGGAGCAACAACTCCTTTATTTCCTTGTTCTGCATGATTATTTTCGAGAATAACTGTACGGTCTCTGATTTGTTCATAATCGATTTGTTTTATGATGTTGTTCCATGAATATTTTCGGCCTAGGCTGCTGCCCTTATAAATCACTCCTTCATATTTGAAGGAGATACCGGAAACCCGTCCCGTTGTTTTACTGATATTGAACTTTGGCCAAATATCTCTTGAACGCAATTGATTGAGAAATTCCTCTGTAGTAGCTGAACGTTTTAATGCCTCCCTCAATTGATGTTGAAGCAGGCTTTTAATTGGTGGGTTACCCGTCCTGAGCGATTTCTCTATCTCTTTTTGAGTTAGTGCCGCCTCTCTTTCCAAGCTTGCGTCTGGCAGTTGTGAAAGACCATATTTCTTTTCCAGCTTTCGCACCAAGCGTTCGCTGCGCTCATAGTCTCTGCTATCGCTGACCAATGCTCCGGATAGTTTTACCCTATTGGCAACGATATGGATGTGTTGGTGGCTTTGGTCGTCATGGCGGTACATAATGTATTGGTTGTCATCGAATCCCATTCCCTTTAGATAGTCCAGTCCCATCGAAACGAATTCACTATCACGCATCTTATCGCCAGGCGGCAGGTTCAAGGACACATGATAGACCGCTTTACCAAGCCTAGGGCGTAACTGCCGAACCAAATTGAACTCCTTGGCCATATCGACAGAACTGCCCAAATCAATATTCGCATCCAACACAACGGCCTGGCCCAGCTCCACCTTTTTTTGGTTGTAGGCCAACAGTCCGTAAAAATCCTTTCCCTTTATCTGTTTTGCTATCATTTGTTGGTAATGTTCGACTTTAGTTCCTGTAAAAGGTGCTGTAGCTCTCCCAATTGACGATATAAGATTTTAGGTGAATGCATACGTAAATGGGAATTTTTAGTCAGTTGGTTGATGTTGTTGCCGATTCGGCTCAACTCAATGAACAATCTTCTGTCCTCTGGCGTAACCTTGGTTCTGGGAAGGGGTCTGCCCGTAACTTTTTTCCGGATGTAATCCGGTATGCCCATGCCCAACGTGGCTGCATTTCCGGAGACGATTAGGTATTCATTGACGGTCATGCGTACATTGACCCGTATCGCCTTGAGTGATTCAATATCTTTTTTTGGCCGTGCCATAATTCAGGGGTTTGGGGAGGATCCCCAACAAGCCTCGCGAACAAAGTGAGCGGTTTTTGCTTGCAAAAACATGGCTTGCTACGTGACCTCCGATTAACTTAGGCCAAACCTAAAACATATCGCAAGTCAATAAGGGCTTTGCCGTACACGGAGTGTTGTACGGTAAATCGATTCAGCAGAGTTTTACGTCCTCAAAAAGGATTTTAAGCGAAGCCTCCGCTTCAGGAACCTCAAAGTATCTATGGGATTCCAATACGAGATGCTTTAATGCGGATCTATAGCGTGCCTTGCCATGTGCGTTGTCCTCATAAAAAGTACAGGGGTCTTTAGGATGCACCTCCATGGGCGTTGTAAAGGATTTTACGTCTCTGTTCATATATTCGAACCGTTGGGAAGCCCTTCTGTGGATACCTTGAAGGGTAAGATCTTTGGGATATTTAGGGACATTGTAATAAAGTTCTTCCAAGATTACGATAAAGGCCCTCCTGCGGGAAAGTTTCGGTTTCTGCGAAGCGATGCCGATGGCATTTTGTACCTCGCGTACCAAACGCTCGGCCAATAGGACCTGTGATCGGGAATATTCCTTGCCGTTGACCTCGGGATGTTCCTCCTTGGCCAATTCCTCCAGATAGCTGAGCAGTTTTTCCGACGGAATCATAATTTAGGGCCGCCCCTGCGTTTGTTTATGTTTGGTGTTCGCTCCATGGCATTTACCAAGGCCTTGGCAAGTTTTTCGGACCGGAGGGAGAGGCCCAAAATGTGTTGTTGTGTTATCGAACCCGCCAATAAATAATCGGCCATAGTAGTCTTTTTTGGCCAGAGCTTGGCCTTTACGATAAGATGTAGCAGTAATTGTTCGTGGGCATCGAGACCATAGCGGGCATTTTCCAATTCCTTACCAAGACTTTTGAGATAACCTTCGGGAAAGAGCTTCTTTTCTTTCACGGTTTTCTCCATACTTTCCCATCCGACATGCTTCGATAAATGAGCGGCCATGTAAACTACGGAGAATCGGCCATATTCCCATTTCCGGTACGAGGTGGTCTGATCCAAGAGTTCCATTTCTACAAAATCCACTAGCGGTTCATTGGACAATGGCCGTTTAAAGTCATATTCGATATTTTTTAGTGCTTCCAGCTGTAATTTCGCGGAATTACCCAGGTTGTTCATCAGATGTCTTCCAAAGGTTTGGGACAGGTCAAACAGCGGTTGTTTATCTTCCAGAATTGCCTTTAACAGCAGTTCCCTTTGCTCTTTGGGGACTTCGTCATAATGAAGTCCATACGTAAAGATGGCCGCGATAAGGGTTTTCAGTTGCCCTTCTGAAAGCGCAGACTTTTTGTGGGAAGGGGAATGACCATCCAGTTCACTAATGACTTCCCTGAACGACTGTCGGCCTATCGGCCGACTGAAATCCAGTACTTTATATAGGGTTTCCGACATGGTATAAATTTAATCAATGTAACGGAAAAGATTCAAATAATACATCACTTCGTTCTTGGCCGTATCCACCCTTTTGAAGAGAACATAAATAGCAGAAACTGATTATCGCAATTACCCTCCAAAAGATAGTCTATAACTTCTTCCTTATAAATGGGAAGACCGTACAAATCCATCAAGGTATTCTCCTTGCTATTTTGACTTTACCTGTATGGAAAATTCGTCTTCTGGCATTCCTATTCGTTTTAATTGCCTATTTGTACTTTTTTGGTTTTTCGAAAGAGAATAAAATTAACGGAACAATAATCATTAAAGTAATCATAACGAAAGTGAATGTTCTTATCATGTAGACCACTTTAATCTCATTAACCTCTAATTCAAAAACAAGTGGTGCGATCCAAGAACACAGCGACACGGACATTAATAGGGCGAATATCCTTAAGAAGGTGTCCGAATTAAATTTTTTAATTTTTCCCATAACTCATTGATTCTTTAATCGATAACAAAGATGATTAAATTTAGGTGTTCATATCAAACATCATCCATTATGGATTCCGATTATATAGTCTTTATTCCTATTTGATTCGTTTATATGGTTGTCCTGCCCAAATTGATCTCAACTTTTGGGTAAGGGAAATTCCACTCCCATTCTCCAATCCAAAACATTCATCTTTTCTAAAAATCCTTGGATTCCCTTGACCAAATTTTCATAGGCTGGGGAATCCCCATAAATCATTTGCTCTTGCATGGTTTTATAATCTGCCTTCCAATCGTCCTCATACTCAGGGGGTGGGATGGGCCGTATATCCTGAGGTCGATGCAGATTATAATCGACCCCACCAAGTTTTGTGAATACATATCTATGATTTACAATGGTTTCATATAAACCTTTGTCGTGGATGGCATTGACCGCAAATTCCGTTTTCGATAATTGGAAAATATCGTACAAATGACGGCTTAGCCTATCCACCCTTATCTTTTCCTTGGGACGTTGGAATTCCTCATGCAATAGAAAAAGTTTTTCTAAAAAAGTCCTTTCAGGGGTTACGGATGGAACCTTTACTGGAGGCGCTACAAATTCGGCATCGGGATATTCTTCGTCCACAAAGGAGCTTATCGGTTTTGATTGAAATGGTTCCCTTAGAGAACGACAGCCAATTTCAACTTGTACCCTTGGTTGGATGTATCCGGGGGATTTGGTCAGAAATGGATAATAGATTTCTATGATACGAGGGTCTTGGTCGCTTGATTCGGCCGGAATGATATTGAAACCCACATCCTTAAATCCATTGCTCTTAAATCGCTGCTGCAACTCTGGATAAAATTTCCCTGAAATATAGGAACTCGTTTCTTTCCTCAGCTTGGTCAGCTGTTTTTTTGATAGCTCCCCTGAATATCCAAAAAATCCCCGGTCAACGGCAAGGTCGATATCTTCGCTAAATCGATCGATCAGTTTCCAAGCCTTGCTTAGCGACGTCCCGCCCTTAAAGACCAAATGTTCCGCTATCCCCATTTCAAATATTATTCCCAATGTACTGACGACCCACCAGTCCTTTTCAACCGCAAAATCTGGTATTCCCGTTTTGCCTTCTACATTTTTAAAGATGGCAAGCCTATCTTCTTTGGGTATATCGTAAAATTTCATTTTATTCATTTTTATTCATTGTCCAAGCTCTTTTCCATAATTTTCCGAATCCATGCCGGGGCCAGTGCTATATCGTGAAGCAGGTCTTTTTGGTCTTCTTTTTTCAAGAGGGCTATTATTTTAGATTCTTCCTCGTCCGTTACTTGTTCCTTTCCAATCTCGCGAAGGGCCTGTATGACAAGTCTGCTTATCTCTCCCTTGGCCGATAAATTCTTGGGAGTGGTCTTCTTTAGTTTTATGCTTCGTTTCCCCAATTTTATTTCCCGGGGAGCTCCATCGGTAAGAAAGACAAGTTTCATGGGTACCTGTGTGCTAAGCCCCAATGCACTTAAAGCATATACCCCGGTAGGTACCAACCTGATCTTGTCCCTTTTGGCTATGGCCATGGCAATCTCCTCTGCCGTTGGCAATACCTCTCCCGCATATTTACTTATCTTGGGACGGACATAGATTCCTTGGGCCACTCTTTTTATATAACCTTCTTTTTCAATCCTGTGGAGGGCCAACCGTATAGCTTCAGATGAACCTAATCCCCGAAAATCATCGGGGAACACTAATTCTCCCCGCTCCTTTTTGGAAATGGATTTTTTTATTTTGGACTCAACACTCTGCATAACACATTCATCTTATCTGTAACAAATTTAGTAAATTTTTGTTACAATATACTTTTGGGATAATTATTCTATTCCTACCATAATTGCGTTCCAACTTGTTTACCTAAAAAAATCGGCCAAATATCTTACACACAGAAATGGATGGTAAAAACATTGAACAAAAATCTTATACGAATGGAACTACAAAACACGTTCCGCAAAGGTATGGGACCCCGATAGGGGCTTCCATACTTTTGCATCCCGTTTCGAGGGGGTTGAAAATCAGTAGCCGGAAAGACGACCGAATGCGAGCCAGCGCAGCGTGCTCGCTCGGTCAGGCTTGAAGGTGGAGGGTTTTCAATTCCCGCAGAAACCATGGGGAGGGAGAGAAAAAGACGAACCAATAAGAACGATCATTCCAATGGTAAGATCAGGAATATGGCCTCGGCCATCTTTTAGCGATATAATATCCCCAGACCGATAGTTCCATTGCACCGAAGAGCCATACCAGATCTTTTATAAATGGAATGCCGACCATGATGAAAAGAAAAAGTAGAAACGGTATTCCCAAAAAACGTTTGAGCCTGAGAATTCCCTGTAAAATAATCCATATAAAAATAATGAATCCCAAAAAGGGAAGTTTTTCGTAAAGAATTTCAAGCGATAGCATGTATATTGGATTTTATGGGAAGCGGATTCGTCCTGCCCGTTTCAAGGTTTACGAATGCCCCGTGATATTTGATTTTTTTGTTCGTTAGTAGTTCATAAAGGCAATGGACGGCCATCGATGACAGGGCATCATTGATGAACAGCGATTGTTCCTGCAACTTGTCCGCATAGCTACATCCCATTCCCTGTTCGACCTCTTTTTCCATCGCCAATAGGTCGGGGAACAAATCAACGATATGATATAACTTTTGGTTTTGCACCTCCCCATTCGAAGGCCGATCATTGTGTTGCAGATTTCCGAGGACATACTGACCAAAGTATTTTCCGTTGCCCAGATCCAACCAATAATGTTGGTTCTCATAGGGATAGGAACTTGAGTGTGGGTGTTCCAAAACCTTTGCCAGTTCCAACCGAAAATCGGCACCGTCCACACAGCTAATGATCAAATTGGCGTGCAATCTTTTATCGTCCGCACCTATCCGTTCGGGAACGGCATCCCATTGCAGTCCGAAGGTATGGTTGACCTTGGTTACGGCACAAATGGCCTTGTTGCCCCCAACGTCCTGTGGGGCATAGAGCTGTCGGCCCACGTTCGAGGGCTGTACCAAGTCCCCGTCGAAAAC
This sequence comes from Maribacter sp. 4G9, assembly GCF_002742265.1. GTDB lineage: Bacteria > Bacteroidota > Bacteroidia > Flavobacteriales > Flavobacteriaceae > Maribacter. The sequence continues at coordinate 53,576 of NZ_MDGL01000067.1, read as the reverse complement.
GGTCACATAGAGGCCTGGATGCCCCAACTGCACCAAGGCATGGTCGAGCCTTGACAAACGTGCCAATATAAGGGAACCGTTGCCCCCTGCCCCGACCAATGCAATGGTAATGGGATGTGTGGGAGCGAAAAAATAATTCGGGGCGTAGTGAAAATCAGTTTTCATAGACATGCTGTAAAAGTTGGTGGTTCGCGAGTAAAAGGGACTCCTCGAAATTCTGTATTCCCTGCATTTGGAGCATTAACTCCGTGTAGTTTCCGTTGAGCAGATGGTCGTGGTTTGTATGGGTAAACACGGACAGGAAAAATTGCTTTTCCACAAAGGCAATGATGTCCTCATAAAAGTCCAAATGGCGATATTGCAACATCGCATCGCCCATGCACACCTTTCCAGAGGCATAGACGTTCATAAAAGGGGCATGGTAGAGTTCCGTGCCGTCATGGATCGGCTTTTTTCGTGTTATGGCAAAAACGGAAAGCGATTCCCCCGAAAGGGAAAATACCAATTTGGGTATGGGATATGTTCCCGTAGGTATGTCCAATTGCTCCTTAAAAAGAAGCCTTTCCGTGGTTCGGTCGCAAGACCAGACCAACTGCAACGTCCCCTTGTCCCTGAAATAGAGCAACTGTTTGGGCAACCGGCCCTTAAAGGAAAACTCACTTTGGTCCACATCGACCAATTTGAGCATGTCCCTTACCATATCCATGGTAAGCGGGGACCCTACCCCCAATTTCCCATTTCGAACGGTATGCCTTGAAAAGTAACATTCGTCCCGTCCGTAATACCCGTTTATGGCCTCATAACCTATGATGGCTATTTTGGGTTCAAAATGAAATTTCGGGTTGTGAAGGGTGCATTCTTCCATCAGAGTTTTTTTAAGAGTTCGTTCAAAAGATCCATAAAATTGAAAACGGCATTTACCTGCCCTTCCTCTCGCATTACAAAGGGTTTGATATCGTTCCCAAGGGTAAGGGATGTGTCGTAGATGGTATGGGAGTAGCCGTACTGTGCGATCTCGTTTACAAAGTTGATATAGCCATTCTCCAATTGGGAATCCTCCCTATCCAAAAAGACGATCAGGTCGTCCACTTCCATATCCATGTCATCTTCCAAAAAACATAGGTTGGCAAAGGCATTGAAATCAATGATAGGGGCTTCCAAAAGCAAATCCCGTATCATTTTGAACAAGGTGTTCTTTGGACGGTAGCCACGCATACAGGCCAGCCAATCGAAATCCTCGTACTCCGCATAATCGGAAGCATGGGCCTCGATAAAGCACAGGACGCATGGCCCCTCGGCACAACAGTCTGTCTCGGGGTCGGATTCGGATTCCGAAACCCCCAACGACCATTCGAACAAGCATTCCAAGAGGTAGCCCATCCGCTTGAATACATTGTCAAAGGGCAATGAATGCACAAAGGACAGCAGGCTAGCGAACAATTTTGGACTGCGGATTCGCAGCGAAAATATGGGGGCCATTGGAATCGCCCAAATATGGTGTGCCTCAAAAACGGGTTTCATGACAAGGATGCCATCATTTCCCTCTTGTGTACATACCTCCTTTACCAGTGCATCGGGAATTTCCATGTGCAATCGTTGCAATTGTCCGAAGAACCGCATTTCAGGCCTCCCTTCCGTCAAGGCGGATGCCTTGCCCGTAAGCGTATCCAATGCATTTTTCGTCAGGGTGCCTAGCATGTCCCATCGATTTTCGTCCCCACCGTCGAATACCTCGAATCGGGGCAAGATCGGAATGGTCAGGTCAGAAAAAAACGATCCCCTTGTTGGACGTGTTTGGCTCTTCGGGTTCCCGATGATGGCTTTGTCCGTGAATCCAGAATGCCGAACAAGGCCTTGTGGAAGTGCGACAGTTCCCTTTTTGATGGTATGTGCTTCTTTTTCATTCATCGCTATCCTTTGGTTCCCGCTATGGTCTTGAACATAATTTCATGACGCCCGTCGACAATGCCGTTATCCACGATCTTGGCGTTGGTCAGTTCGGGATACACCGAGGCATAGTGATCTTTGATCCGCTCCGGTGTCCAATTCAGGTCGATGTCGTCCAAGACGGATTCCCCCGAGACGTTTTTTATCATAAATTTTCGTTCCAATCCTAATACTTCCATAATGCTTGTGGGTTAAAAAAAGGTGGGTTGTTGATAGGCTTTCATATCCTCGATGGTCTTTTTTGCCAAAGCGTCGTTTTCATCGAGTTCCAGTACTTTGTTGGCCAGATTCACGGCCTTCCTGTGTTCAGCCATTGGGTTAAAGTTCTTGTCCTTCACCAGTTCCTTTAGGTCGGACAGCGCCTTTTTCTTTTTCTCCTTGCGGTCGTTCGCCATTTTGGTCTTTTCCTCTGCCTTTTTCAAGTTGCTGAGATAGCCGTTGGCATTGTCGAACAGGACTTTTGTTTCCTGCATGGGTTTCCCCAACCGTTCCAAAAAGACGGTATCGATTTCCTCGATGCTGCCCTTGAGCGTGAAGGGCCGTATCGCTTTTAGGGCGTTATCCCCCTCCGATGCCTTTGGGAGTAGCGAGACCGCACAGTCCGTACCGTGAAAGGAGACCGATATGGAGAATTGCCCGATGCCCGTCTTGCCCAAAGATTTAAAGAATGTTTCCATAGATTTTGCTTTTAATTGTTGTTACAAGATACCCTCAAGAATCTTCTAATCATTGAAAATTAAGGATTTAAACCACAATCGACTTCTTCTTCCCCTCACCACAAAATACGCCCCGAAGGGGCGTTGGAACCGGTGTCCGCTTATTGGAGGCGGGCGGGAATCATTGCAAATTTTTGGATGGACTTTAGGTAACCGTAAAAATTTTTGCGGAAGTAGTTTACGGTATCTATGGCAGGCTGTGTTGCATACGAAGTAGGGCTTTCGTTAATTCATGCGCTTTTCGTAGTTGATAACTGAGATGTATAAATCCATAGGAAATTTAAATAGAATCCCATTTGTGACTTAAGACCATTCCTCTTAATCTGTGAAAAACATTTAAAGCAGAAAGGTTGGAGTCTACAACATCCGAAAAATCCCTGTCTTTTCCTCGTATTCCATTGTCATTAAAATATTTGGTAAGTCTATCGGCTCCTTCCAGTCTTAATTTAATGGATTCCTTAGTCTCAATATAAGATTCTTTCACGGTATTTTGGGCTTGCATTCGTAAACATTGTAGATAGTGCCGGAAAGACTCTCGGTCGCCATATTTGACAGTTGTTGGTTGCGCACCAGAAAAGAGAATATCGGCATAACCAGAAAGGTTTTCTGTATCCGTTCTTAAATCACTCAAAATACCCAAACGTCTCGCAATATCTAAAAACGGTATTTGATATTCCGATAGGCTCTGAGGACAATAGTACCATGTTGACCTCCTACTAACAGAATCCTCCGGATTGTTGAACTTATTGGCATTAAAGCTCCTAACATTGAGCCAATTTCCGGATGCTATTGCATCGGTTTTCGTAAGTGCCAAATTGAGCATTTGATGATTGGCGTAGCCAACAACAACCTGTTTACCTTGAAGTTTTAAACCTGCGGTTAAATCCATTAGATTGACAAGCCAATTTGGGTTGTCAACCAAATAGCGATTGTTAGATGGTTCTGGTACCACATAGCAGCCTTGCACATTCCAAGTATCCATATATTCTAAAACATCGTGAATTGCCTCCTCAGAATTCATAGCTTCTTGAGATAAACACAAAGTGAAATAAATGTTTTCATGAACATTTAAATTTTGTGCTTCATTGATAATTAAAGTATGGTAGTTATACCAATTATCATTGATTTCAGAGCTTCTGCTTCCCGGTAGGATGAAAAATGGCGTTTCATAAGGGCTATTATACTCGTCCCTTAATACTGCGAGCATTCTTCTGACGTCGACCGAATTAAAAAGAGCTGTTGAATAATCCGATGGCCAAAACGAATGGGATGTCAATCTTCCATGGTCAGCGTGCGGCACATAAAATTGAGGATCAAAGACAACTTGACCACCTACTTTATGTATGTCCGGAACAAAACCGTTCATTTGATCTATGTCTTGATCCCTTGGACTCAAAATTACAGTGCCTGATTGCCAGTTCTTAATAAGGTGCTTGCAATGCGCCATCATTCCATATCCAAATTGAAGGTATAGTTCCATTTAATTTAAAGTAAGTGTTTCCTTTAAAGTGTCAAAAACAATTTTTGCCTCATTAGCCGTATTCGGCCTTCTATTTCTTCGATGGTCTCCTAAAAGACTAATAAAGGTAGAGAGTTGGAATTGTCCATCGCCTTCTATTCTCAGAGGCGGTAAAGATATATTCTCCAGTTTTCTAAGAACCTTAAAAATATCATTATCGACATCGACCATATAAAAATTTTGCCCCCTTAACAATTCATAACAAACCACCCCTATTGAAAAAAGGTCTGCGCGTATATCAATATCTTTTTTATAGTTTCTAAATTGTTCTGAGGATGCGTAACCCACTGTAAATAGGCCAAAGGGGTCATCAGACTTGGTTATGGATTCTAGATCAAGGTGTCTTGCTATTCCAAAATCAAGAAGCCAAAAGTTGTCATCATCGTCGAGGATAATATTCTCTGGTTTAATATCCCTATGCACCAGTTGTTTGTTTTCGGAATGAACAGCTATTTCGAGCATAGTGTCCAAAAACCGAACAATATCATTTATTAGGAACTTTCTGCCGTCATTTATGGCGTCCCTTAGATTTTGCCCTGAAATGTACTCTTCGACAATCCAAATAAATTCTGGGTCAGCTTCTTCGCAATTATGAGCGATGATTCTAGGTATATTCGGAGATTCGTCTAGTACGGATACCGCTCTTATTTCCCTTTTTGTTCGCTCTAAACTGTCAGAATTTGGAAAAACTTTCTTGAATACGATTTGACCATGTTCATCATGTGTACCTTGGAAAACTTCCTTTTGCCCCCCTTTTTTGATTAGATTTAAATCCTTTAATTCTTCTATCATAAAACTTACAAAGCTGATGCCAATTGACGGCCTATATATTCATTGATAATCCAAGAGAAATAAGACCCAGGTAGTTTGGCTTTTTTTGCCCTTACCTTCAATTTTGCGCCGTCTTCACTTTGAGATAAAATTCCAAGGTTGCCATTGATCGAAGACACTACATTCTCGGTTATGGTTTTATCAGGAAGCAACACATAAGAATGTGAGGAAAAGTTTTCATTTAACTGTGCTTGCTTAAACGCATTCTTCCAATCACTCATTTTAGCTTCGATGGAAATGATTTCACGTACAAAAAAGGAATTTTCAAAATCCTTTATTCTGGCAGTCATTCCGTTAAAGAATATAAGCTCTGCTTGCACCAGCTTTTTAAGGGATTTCTGAGCGGATTTTTCGGAGTACCCAAGTTGTTGAAGTATTCTTTTAAAACGGATACCTCTTTTACCATTTGAAGAAATATGGTGCAGGATTTTAATGTCTGTTTTATCGAGTTTGTTTCGCTTTGGCGACCAATCACTTTTATTAACATCTTCCCATACCACAATCAGAATATCTGGGATTCCTGTCTCAGCATAAACTTCCTTCATTATTTTAAACTTGTAATTTTTCTTCTCAAAGTTGTGAGTGTATTGATTTAGAAAAGTATTGACCAAGTCATTTTCAGGGCCTTCTTTTTCTTTCCTAAAGTTAAATTGCAAGTTATTGAGCATATAAATTTTGTTTTGAACAAAGATAACAACCTAAAGATAATTCCTTTTTTGTATTTGAACAGGATAATAAAAATAAAGAGTTTATCGCTCTTTGTTTTCAAAGAAAGTGCTAATAATAGGTTCTGAAAGGGTTAAATGAAATTTCTCCCTATTATATGCCGGACAAACAACTCCAATTTAATTTGAACTTCACAATCTCAGGAATCTCTGTAAGTTGCTTTTTAAAACAACCGCATAGCTATTGCCTAAGAAATATCCATTTTAAAGGGGCTAACTGTCAACATTCAACTACTTATTTATAAGGTAGTGTGGCTATATCTCACTTTAGGTGTGTTTACATTCTAAATTGGAATTTACGAAATAGTCTTTGCCGTGGTTAGACTTTGACTGCCCTTTTTCGTTTGAGCTCTTTGATATCCTGTCTTAATACCTGCATCTTGGCCGTTTTTTCCCGAGGGAAGCCAATAGCCGTTTTCTTTTTATGGGTTTCCATCGAACGCAGGTTATAGTCCAGATCGAATTTCTTGGAGCTGATTTCCCGTTTTACCTTTTGACATAGCTTGACGAGTTGCAGGGCCACTTTTTCCGGATCGAACCGTTGCTGTTTTCTGCCAGCGATGTGGATATTCCTGAACTCTAGCCGATAGCAATAGAGATAATTGTGGTTTGAGGGAACATATTCCGCTTGAAAGACCAAATTGGCGTTCAGGGTTTGCAAGCGGGCAACTTGCTTGTGCTTTTGTATGTTCAGGTTCAAATTCGACCGTTCGACCATCGCCAGGCCCAATCCTTTGAAAAATGTTTTGGGTTCCCTTATGTTATGGACACTCGATTCGAGTTCGGAACCCGAAACGAGACCTAGCAAACTTCTTTGCAACTGGCCCATGTCCTCGGGTTCGATTTCATCCATGGGCAGGTTCAGCTGGCTGATCGTATTTTGCGCCCTCTCCAAATCGGCCACTTGGGAAACAATATGTTTGTTTTCCTTTTCGATGCGCTCGATGGCTTTGAAGGAATTGGCCTTGTTGAGCTCGTGCAACCGCTTTTGCGATTGTAGAAACTTTAGGTCATCCGAAAGCTTGACGAGTTGAAACTGGTCCATATCCCCAATCAACGCGGCCTGCATCTGTTCATAGGACAGGCTCTTGTCATCGGGAACGAGGTCGTCATAAATGCGCTTGTTCGGATCGGCCTCCCTGATCTGTTCCCGAAATCTTTCTTTATGGGTATTCAACGAATAGGAAAAGATGTCCGTGGAATCCTTGATGCCGTAAAATCGCTCCACCACCGTATTGCCATAGATTTGGGCCACTTCATTTCCCTTGCGCAGGCCCCGTCCGGCACGTTGGTCGAAGGCATCTGGGGAATAGGGAATGTCCATATGGAAGATGCCTACGACCCGTTTTTGGATATTCGTGCCCGTACCCAATACCTGTGTACTACCGAGTGCCACCCTAATCTCTCCATTTCGTATCTTTTCTTGCATGAAATCCGTTTTGTTCTTCGCCTTTTCCTCTTGGGCCAAGGCAATTTCATGGGCTGGAATGTCATAGTCTTCCCGAAGGATTTCGCGGACCGTGTCGTACGAGTTGTACTGTCCCGGTTTCCAAACATTCAGGTCGGAGAACACCAAGCACACCCCTTTGTGTTCCGATGTTTTTTTATAAAGCTCGGCAACATCCCGGCACAGACGTTGCAGTTTGAATTGGTCGAGTTCCGAAAAATCGATGGCAAGATTGTCCTTTGCCAAAGGGTCGATCAAAAGGGAACGGTTGATGTTGAGTGCCGTTATGTGTGCGGACTTCATTTGGTCTGCGTTGTAAATGGGAACCTTGAACAGGGCATTTTGGTTGAGATCCTTTGTAAACCTGAGCGAGGCCTGTTTGAGTTCTTCATAGGCTGGTGTCGACTCCAAAATGATAAATTCCCTGTCCACTTCAAGGTCATGGGTCTTGAAATGTTTGTCCCTACAGATATGGGTAAAGGAGTTGTACATCTTGCTCAATTCGGGCAGATTGGTATAGTATCGAAATCGCGCATGCATCCTCGGATCCCCGAAAATGTTCGGTTCGATGCTTACGCTCTGCTTCAGGAAAATCGAGGCCCAAGCATCGAAATTGAAGATGTTCTTGCGCTTCAGTGCCGCAGGGGTAAGATAGCGCTGGTAGGCATACAGTTCGGTAACCGAGTTTTTTAGAGGGGTGCCGCTATAAAAAAAGATGTTTTTGTCGGGACCCATCCTGTGGTGGATGGATTTTATGCTGATTTCAAGGTCCAGGTTCCTTTGACTGTCCGAATGGTTGTTGAGGCCGGATACGTTCTGATGCCGGGTCGTGAAACCGATGTTCTTGAAATAATGGGCCTCGTCGATCATCAAAGCTTCGATGCCCAGATCGGTCAGTGTTGTCTCCGATTCCCCGGACCGTTCCTCCAATTTTTTTAAGGTCGCCTGCAACTTATCCTCCAAATGTTCCTTTCTTTTGATAAGGCCCTTAATCAGTTTCTTGGATTCCTTGATATTTCCGTATTCCCTTGCCGTTTGTAAGTCCTGTTCGATCATATCGATTTTTTCCCCGAGGATATTCAGGACGAAATGTCTTGATTTGGGAATCTGCTTTAAATGGCCATGCTCGGCGATAATCAGGTCAATGGCCCTATGGTTTTTTATCGTTTTCAAGGTCCTGGCCCTTTTGCCCTTGGCCATGTTCTTCGAACTTAATCGGAGGATGTTCAACTGTGGGAAATTGGCCCTGATCTCGGCCTCGATCTGGGGGGCTACGCTTTTTAAAGTCAGTAACAGGGTTCTCCTGCTTTTCCCGTGCTGTTTCAGTTTATGGGCCAGCATGGCCATGGATAGGGTCTTGCCCTTTCCGACCTGATGATCGTTCAGGGCACTCCCTTTGGTAAGCCCGAAGAGGGTGGAGTCGATCTGATGCTGGTAGGGCGGGTAGACCAAGGTATCGGGAAAGGTGAGCCATCCCTTGGGCACCGTGATATTGACATCGGCCAAAAAGGCCTGGTAATAGTTGTTCTCAATGGTGGCCTTCAACTCTTGCCGCCCTTCGATAAAGGACTTGAAGTGGAGCTGCAGCTCCTCGTAAAGATTTTGGGCCATCAAGGTGGCATCCTTGTCCAATTTCCTAATGGTCTTTCCAGATCGGTCCTTGAACGAAGTAAAAATGACCGGATACCTATTTTCCGCAAAATGTTGCAATATCCGTTTATAGTTCGCCTTGACCTCATGGCGGAGCACCACACTGAATCGTTCGTGGGCCTCTTGGTTAAAGTCCCTTGGGAACATAAGGGTCAGGGTGGAGTTGAACTGCGCCATATTGATTTGTACCTTCTCGCCTATGAGTTCCTCCAAAAAAGACTCCTTCGCGGAAATAGGAATAAAATGGCTTTCGAAATTGAACTCGATATCGTCCAGGTCCAACTTTGCGGGAAGCAGTTCCGTCAATGCCCGTTCCATCTTTTCCATTTCAATTTCGAATGGCGGAGGATGGTTTCGGACATATTCGATCTTGTCTTGGATATAGCCACTGGAGAATAGAAAATAGGGCACCACGGCATATCCCGTTTCGGATTCCGTATCGGGCTCCAGAAAAAAAGAAAGGGTCTCCAACCCGTTCAGCAACAATTGTTTTTCGTTGGTCTTAAAGGCTTTTGCCATGGCAACTATATCGATTTGTCCGTTATGGTCAAATTGATAACGTGCCATTTGTTCGGGATTCTCGAATCGGGGTTCCTTCGCGTCGGATGTATCTGGGCCGATTTCAGCAGGAACGGTTTCATCGGGTTTTGTTTTGGCGCCAGGAGCCTTCAGAAATCGTTCCAAGGCAAACGACGGATTTTTGCCATAATCCTTTCCCTCCACCTTTTTCTCGAACTGCTGACGGACATGCTCGAAATAATGGTCGTCCTTCAGAAATATGAGATGCCCCTTTAGGAATCCCCACTTAAAATGGAAGGTGTCCAATTGGTAGTCCAGGTCCTGGAAGCGTCGGGCAACTTCTTGCTCCGGAAGTTCTCTTTTTTCGATATTGAGGTTGAGCAGGACAAGCTCGTTCCGCATACGGGCGTAGTCCGACACCAGTTCCTTGATTTTATGGGGTACCTTTCTTGTGCTCTGTGGGTCAGTGTAAAACAGCACCTCCCCTTTCTTGTTAAAATTGTAGGTGCCGAAAAATAGTCGGGAGTATTGTTTTGCATCGTCATCATGCAAGACAATCGGAGGTAAAGCCGTATCGACGATAGGAGGCGTTGGTGGTGCTGGCGTTTGTTCATCAGCCATGGCCTCCTTTGGCAAGGATTCCGGTTTTTTCGTTATATCGGAAGGTGCCGGACCGACCTCGAACTTGAAACCATCGGATTGTCCTTCCAGAAAACTGGACAGGAGTATTTCGTTGGGTTCAACGACCATACTTGGCCTACTGTGGAAAAAGCCGAGCTTGGGCGTACCGTGGACGTTCCCCGGATTGTTCTTGAAAAAACGATTGGTCAGAAAGGATTGACCTTCCAGTTCAACGGCTTCGGTATCCGCAAAATCCATTTCGTCGGCGGACAGCGTTTTTTTGTTGGAAGTCCTTCGGTAAACCAATAGATCCGATACGACCTTGGTGCCCTCCTTTACGAACAGATCGGTGTTGAAACGGTTGGCCAGGAGTAGGTCGTTCTCCAACAATATAGACTCCCTAAAGTCATTGTAGGCACTTCGCTCGGCAAAGGCCGAAGAGGTAACCAAGGCCGTGATACCGCCATGACGTACCATCTTCGGCGCATAAAAATTAAAATAATTGCCCACATTCTTGAGCGGACCTTCCGTCAGGTAATCGTGTCGATAGGCCTTGGTGATGGGAATGTCGCCAAAAGGGATATTGGTCATGACCAGATCGAAACGGGTCTTTTCCCCTTGATCCAGAAAAAAATCCTCAAAAGTGGTGTTCAATACGGTTACACGGTCGTCTTTTTGGTTGTTGGCCTTGAGGATCTCAAAGGATAGGATATCGGGTTCCATAGCTGTGATATGGGCTTCGGGGAAGGCCTTTTTCAATTCCTGCACATAGGCCCCATTGCCCGCCGAGGGCTCCAGTATGGTCTTGGGTTCAAACCCGTTCTTTTTTAGAAGACCGATTTTATATTCGATAAGGGTCTTGGGGGTATAGTAGCTGGTCAGATGGTACCGCCGCAACGAATCCAGTATTTCCATGAAGGTCTCCGGAAAGGCCTGTTCAAGGGTCTGAAGCAATTGTTGCCCCTGTTTTTCCTTCCCGGATGCAGGATAGAACAACAGTTCCCCCAACTTGGCAAGTCCGGAATTGTTGATATAATAGTTCTTGGGATTCGATGCCTTTATCAAGGCAACGATCTGGGCCAAATGTTCCTGTTTCATCCCGGACTATTGAAGCGATTTCAGAATGGCCGCCCTTCCCTTTGGGTGTTTTTCGTTCAGGGCCCGATAGATATCCGACAGGGCTTCATTGGCATGTTCCAGCGCAAGGGGCCCAATGTGGCCGTCCTCAAGAAACTGTTCCTGCAATTTGGCGTGCAGGATATGGGCATTGATGGCAAAATCAAAACGGTATTCCGCAGCATCCAAACGGGCGGTCAGGTTCGGATAGGCCTCCAACGCGTAAAAACAAAAATGAAGGTCGGGACCGCATTCCCCACTGGAAAGCTGACGCTCCCAGTCCTTGATCGTTTCCGGATGTTCGGCCCGGAATTTTTGGGTTTCCGAGGTAAGCAATAGTTCTGCCTGTGTCATAGATTGTATTTTTTAAGGTTTGTTTGACAGTGTAAAATCTTTCGCGTTTTCAATATTTGGACGCAGAGTTTCGTTCAATTCGATAAGGTGTTCGTACAAGGCGTTCTTGAACAGCATCACGCCTTCAAGTGAATCGAAGTGATAGAAAACGTGTCGCCCCTTTTCGGAGTGGATGAATAGTTCATAGGCCTGTTGCTCAGTACTTTCGCTCCATGGTTGTAATATTTCTGATGTAAAATCCAACAACGTGGTAATACTGTCCATAAGGAAAGCATCCCGTAGTAAGGGGCGTCCAGTTGTGTCCAAAATCGTTATCTCAAAAAGCATGGTGTCAAATGGAAAATTTAATTCTTCTTTTTTCTTTAGTCCCCAATGGTTCCAAGGGATTGGTACGGTTCATATATTCCCTGTAGCCACGGTAGTATTCGGGATGTTTGCTTTTTAGATTGGCAATGGGCCTATATTCCTTGAGTTCTGGTTTCTTGCCGTTTTTAGTCAACGCAAAATAGGTTTTACCTGAACCGTAATGCTTTTTTAGCAGTAGGGTATCGTTGGTCTGCCGCAAGGGAATCTTGTCCACATCTATGAGATAGTCCTTCTTCTCAATAAGGTTTTTGACGACCTCGTACTTTAACCGTTTCGGGACGTTTTTGGATTCCAAAAAATCATCCAGCAATGTCCATTGCTTTAAAACATCGATACCTCCCACACTGTCCGTAGCCTTTAGGAATAATCTGTTCCCATGAATGCCTAGGAAAACGCCGTATTTGGTCTCGGCCAAAAAGGTTATTGATTTTTGTCCAAGTAATGTGCGGAATTCGCCTACCGAGAGATATAGGCGATTTTTTTCATTGGCGACTTTTAGATAGGGCACCAGTACGACAACGTTTTTTCCTAGGGTTGCTGGAACGAAAAGTCCCTCCAAACCTTGTTCGACCTGAATAGGCAACGTTTTGGAAAATTTGGGTAGTTTATCGCCAGGCGGCCCTAGAGTTTGGATGCCATTTTGTAGATGCCGATTGTATGAGTAAATATTACTTAAAGTATCGTTGAAAAGGTGGAGCAGCCTGTTTTTGGTCTGCATATCCAAATGGTCGACATCCCTTTGGAAATACCTGTGCTTCATAAACAAATGATCGGATCTGGAAGGATACAGGTGTTGAACCCTTTCCTTTAGTAGCGAAATGGAATAGTTGCGCCAGACCGGACAATTGTTCACATGGGTAAAGGATATATAAGTCCTATTCTCTACCCTATGATACCCCAATAACAGTTTCATCAACTTATTTTCGTTTTCATGGATGGATATGCGACCTATAGGGGTAATATTCCGGTCTTTTTGGAACAGCTGGTCTTTACTTTTTAAAAGGGCCAACTGCTCTTTCAATGCCGTATTGATAAAACCCGATTCGGCCAATTTGAGATCACGGACATATCGCAACTTTCTGAGGTCATTCAATTGATCGGTCGGAACGGCCTTAAATTCAAATTTTTTAAATGCACTGAAGTCGGGGTCCAAAAATTGGGACACAAAATTTTTGATCCTGTGGAAGAGTTTAATGGAATTGCGAATAGTGAGATACGATTTCATGGCTATCGGTTCAATCGATTTTTAAATTGGAATACGCCTCATACTTTATATTGAAGGAAGATGCGGGATTTACCCTCTTTCCGTCCTTGATGACCTCGTAGTGCAAATGGGGTCCAGTGGAAATCCCCGTATTCCCAACGGTTCCAATAAAATCATGGGCATCGAGTACTTCCCCGAGTTCGACCGCCACGGATTCCATATGCCCGTATAGGGTACTGAAACCATAGGCATGTGAAATGATAACATGCAGGCCATGCCCATTGGGATCGTTTTCGATATGGGCCACCCTTCCGGCAGCCGTACAATAGATCGGGGTATCCTTTTCCGCCGCCAAATCGACCCCAAAATGCTTCCTAGTGACCCGATGGATGGGATGGTGCCGGTTTCCATAGGAACTTGAGAGAACATAGTGCTCCCGGAACAGGGGAACCGTCGAGGGCACACTGTCCAAGATTTCCGGGCGCAAGGGCAAAAACGGTTTTAACCGGTCCATTTGCTCGAAATTTTCCAAGTCGTGCAATAATTCGTTGAGCCGTTGATAGATCAGGTCTTCCCTTGATTCCTCGGTCATGGGTTTGTTTATTTGCCTTGTTAGCTTTCCAAGGTCTTTGGTATTTTGGGGATTATTGTAAAAAAATCGATTGGCGGCGATACAAAGAAAGAACACCCCGACAAAAATCCAGTAACTGCTGTTCTGTGGGGTAAAATGACCGCTATCCGTGGAATTGGTGATGCCGCCCACTTTTTGGGCGTATCCCTTTATCCAACCGATCGAAGATTTTTTAATGTTCTTCCATGTGCTCATAACGAATTTATTGCGAAGAATCTTGACAAAATTTTGATTATTACAAATTTTATTTATATTTGTAGTAATTATTGCAAATATATGTAATTTTTACAAATATGAATAACACATGGCGAAAATTTGATGCAACGCTGGATCTACCGGCCCTAATGGATTATTTTGGGCTTGTGGTGCAACGAAAAACGAGTACCATTATATGCTACCAAATCGGGAAGGAGCAGTATATCGTCATAAGGACCGAGTTCGGATATCGCTATTACAAACCGAGCGGACCCAAGACAAAACTGACCGTTTTTGACTTTATATTGGAACGGCTTTCCCGAACGGATGCAGAGGCGAGAACGGGTCTGTGGACTAAAATCGAGGATTTCTATGTAGAGCTTGAAAAAAAATCGGAATTTTTTCTAAATGACGGCTCCAAAAATTCACTTGAAGTTGTTGACATCGGTTTCAATCATTTTGAAGCACTGACCGAGGAACTTTCCCTAAGGCCGAAAATCCTAGCAGGCGTCGGTTCCGACATTTTCCAAGATTGTATCTACGAAAATCCGGAGGGCCAATTGTATTTCCCCTATCGAAACTTAGCCAACACCCTTACGGGATATGCCATGGACAAGGAAGGGAAGCTTTCCCTGATAGCGGAAAGCGATATTTCCAAATCCGTTTGGTTCAGTAAGGTCCCCGATACCATCAAGCATTTAGTGGTACTCCGCAACCCCATGGAGGCCATGGCCTTTCATCGAAGGTTCCGATTGGAGAATGTGGTCTACCTTACGATATCCAACATCAATTACGACACCTCAAAACTACTGGTGCAGATTCTGAAGCGTACGAAGCTGAAAAAAATGGTGCTCAGTTTTACCGGATCCTCCAAGATCGAGGGCTATATCCATGACCTGATGCTCATTTCCTTTATCAACGATTCGCGCTTTCTGTTCAGGGTGGGCAAGGACCATTTGGCCGTCCGCTTCGATCCCGAAGGGCAGAAACCGTTGGCGAAGCTGCACAATGAGGTACTGAAATACAACGGAAGCTTGGCGAAGGAATATATCAAATACAACAAAGTTCCCGACCAATCGCTCCTTAACAGGAAGAGCATCGTGCTGACCAAGGAAAAGCAGTGGGTATCGTGCCGTATTCCCTTTGAGGTCAACGCACTTCGCTATTTTCTCTGGAGCTATTACCGAAACTATATGGACAAGACCGTTGAGATCGTTAAGCCGGTACACACCAATTGGAGGCTGGAGTTCGAAGCGAACGGGGCCTATGGCGGAACAGAAAAATTAAAGGCTTTTAGGATGGCCGTATAAATAAAGGGGGCGCTCCCGCCCCCTTCAATCCTTAATTCCGAACATGAAAAATGGAAATGTCATATCCAGAATTACAAAGTTAACAATTGTTTATTAATCCTTAATTTAAAACTTGAAAAATGGAAAAACAAGCAGAGAAGGTTTTCGTAAAAGTAAACCAACGGTGGCAGCGAGCGACCGTAACCGGAGAAAAGGACGGAAAGGTGTCCGTTATGACCAATGATGGACAGTCGTTCAAGCTGACGAGAAACAAGAAATGGTTTGAACCTATCGAATCCCAGGATCAGAAATTCGCCTATCGGGATGTCAGGGAACAATTGGAGGGGCAGTACATCAGTTATAAGAAGCTCGCCCCGAATGTACGCACGAATCTGACCGAGGGACAGGAGTATTTCCACGAGTCCACCTATATCTCTGATGGCGAGCTCAAGGAAAGTGCGAAAATGATACAGATGGTCTATGACCGGAACTTGGGTTCCCGAATGGATGTCCAGTTCCGAAGAAATGAAATGGTGACCTTGGACGATGCATGGGCCTATAACCATAGTTTCAGTGCCGACGAGTTCGAGCGCATGGTGGACAAAAAGGAGTTTGTGCTGTTCCAGGGAAGCACCAACGACGGCGAAGTGTTCCAAAAACTGGCCTATTACGAGCCGAAGGTACAGGATATCCGTACCAAACCGGCACTTTCCACGAACACCTATTTTTATGGGCAAAAGTTGACGGCGAAACAGGCCGATGCGCTCAACAGGGGCCAGGAACTCGAAATGGTCATAAAGAGCAAAGTCCACGGGAACAAACCATATATGGTATCCTGGTCCCCCCGTAGGCAGACCTTTATCACCAAAAAAGTCGATTTGGAAAAGGCCAAAAAGCTTGAGGTAAACCCCGGCGAAAAAAAAAAGTCGCGCAGCCGAGGCATGAAAGTCTGACCGATTGACCAAACAAAGGGCCGTCCATTACGGACGGCCTTCTTTTCATCGATACTCTCTACAAAAGTTAACAACGCGGGGGGAGACCCACGAGGTATTATTAATGAAATCAATTTAAAATATAGAGTAAAGTTTGGGACATATCCACATGGAATGCTCCCAAAAAAACCATGCCTATATGAAAAATTATGCCGAAAATCCGGAGCACTACAAACGGTTGATCGCCCAGATCGATCGTGAGGTCGATTTTCCCGGATACCTGATCGCACAGGGCTACCAATTGCTCAAGAAAAGTTCGGGTTCACAGGAATTTGGCAAGGAGGCGGAACGCCTCGTCCTACAGACAAAAAGAAATCCCGTAACCTATTTCAATCGCAACGACTCTTCGGACAAGGGGCGATTTTTCAAATACCTCCACAAACGCTCCGCCAATTTTTACGAAGCCGTAAAACAGGGACTGGGCATCATCCAAAGGGATTATCCCGAACCAACCACCGTTAAGGTGAGCCAAAAGAACAACAAGCGCATCAGCTTGGAAGATCGTTATCGTATCGGTCCCTTAACCAGACCGAACTATTTAATGGAAGGTCGCGGACTCTCCATAAACACCCTCCAATCCGAAGCCTTCAAGGGCAGGATCTTCAATGCCTTCCACGTCAGTGACAACAAGGGCCGCATCGCCAATATCGCCCTTCCCAAATATGGATTGGACGGTAACATCAAGAACTATACGCTTTATAATAGGCCCTATCGGGACAGAAAGGACGGAAAGGTGAAAAAGTTCCGGTTGTTCCTCAACGAGCGTTATGAATACCTTTTCGTTTCCAATCCAAATATCAATGCGGAAAAAATAGTTTGTGTCGAGAGCGGTTTCGATGCCATGGCCTACCATGAACTACACGGTTGCCCAAAAATATTCTACATCTCCATGTCGGGCCATATCGACGAGCGGAAACTCGAACAGTTCCTCCAATGGAACCGTACGGTAGACCCTTCCCATACGCTCCCTCTTCTTTTGGCCTTTGACCATGATATCGAGGGGATGCGCTACGACCTTATTCTTTTGAGCCATTGGATCAATCGAAAGTCCAACCGGGTATTCATCGAAACGGATTGGAAACGCCCCGTGATGCGTTTGAAACTAAACTATCTTTCCAAATCCATTGCTATCATGGAACGGGATACCGATTACATTAATGAACGGATTTCCAGAGGTTCCCACGGAATGCCCGAAGGTCTTCTAAAAGCCATCTGCTATCGCGACAAGGTGCTTTGGGAACTGGATTTGGAAAGGATAGTCTCCCTCCCCCAACATTCCAGAACCTATTGGCGGCTGGCAGTGGAGGCACTTTCAAAATGCTTCGCATCGGGCATCCTGAAAATGGACAAATGCCCCACCATGAAGGATTGGAACGAGGAACTGATCTCGGTAAAAAAAAAGTCCAGTTGTCGGCTAGTGAATCTACTTTAAAGACTGTCATGGACAGACCGAGGAAAACCCAAAAAAGAAAAGGGCATGCAAGATAAGAACAAGGGCTATATGGGCATGTACCTATCCGCCTTCCACTTCGCCATTATCCTGTTCCGGGAGCAATATGCCCTGTACATATTCCATTACGGGCATCAGGGATTCTTGGATAGCATCCATTCCTTTCTGGTACGGTCCGGGCTACCGTCCCAAGGCATGGTCGCCCGTCTGCTCTTGTTGGGACTTCTGATGGGCGGTATCATGATGTACCGTCCGGTCAAAAAAGAGGAAGTCGGTCGCAGAAAAAGTATTACGGGCTTTCTCGTTTCCTTGGCCTTGCTGTTCGTTTCTTGGTGGTGCCACGGTGTTTCCGAGCTGGGGATGTGGGCCTCCATGATATTTCTTTCATTGGCCTACTTGGGATTGATGACCTTCGGGATGCGATTGTTCCAGTTTTTGGACTTCATGAACTTGGCAATAAATGACCCCTTTAACGATACGAAGGAAACCTTCGAGCAGACGGGGACACGGATAGACACGCCCTATTCCGCCAACATCCCGTACACCTATTCCCACAATGGGAAACAACTGAAAGGATGGATCAATTTTGTCAATCTTTTCAGGGCATTGTTGGTCATCGGCACTCCGGGGAGCGGCAAATCCTTTTCCGTTATCGAGGAAATCATGGCCCAGTTCATCGACAAGAAATACGCCATGGTCATCTACGATTTTAAGTTCGATACGCTGACCCGCAAGGCGTACGGTTATCTACAAGAGGCCATAAAAAAGCACGGCAACGATTCCGAAATACCCTTCCCTAAGCTCTACCGTATCTGTTTTGATGACCTTCGGATGACCCATCGGAACAACCCCATGGATCCCTATGGCCTGGTCAACCAGTCGGATGCCATCGATACGGCCACGACCCTTATGAAAAACCTCAATCCCGAATGGATTAAACGACAGGACTATTTTTCACGCAGTGCCATCAGTTATACAGGGGGCTGTATCTGGTACCTCAAGAAAAAATCGGAAGAAACCGGCAAATATCTTTGTACCCCGGGGCATTTGGCCATTCTGACCACCGTAAAGATCGATATATTGATGGAAATCATGACCAAGGACGTAGAGGTACGCCAAATACTGGTGCCCTTTCGGGACGCATTGGAAAAGGAGGCCATGGAACAACTGTCTGGCCAGACCAGTACGGTCCAGATAAGCCTTTCGAGTATTGCGACCAAGGAAATCTTCTATGTGATGTCCGGCAATGACTTCAGTCTGGAAGTAAATGACGCCCGATATCCCAAAATCGTATCGCTACAGAACAATCCCGAACGGAAAGAGGTTTATTCCGCACCTTTGGGCCTGTACATGAACACTATTCTCAAGCGGGTAAACAAACCGGGCAAGCGGCATATGGCGTTACTTATCGACGAGGTACCCACCTTGTTCATCATGTTATTGCGGACCATTATCGATACCGGGAGGGAAAACAAGATCGCCACCATTTTGGGGCTTCAGAGCGTCGGACAGCTTATCCTGGATTACGGCCGGGAACTGGCCGATGTCATCTATGACAACTGTGCGAACCTTATCTGTGGTGCGGCCAAAGGCGAGACGGCCAAACGGTTGAGCGAGCTTTTCGGAAAGATTCATCAAGAAAAGGTCTCAAAGAACACGAGCAGTTCCGATGTAAGCACCAATCTGAGCACACAGATGATGGAGCTATTGCCCAAGAGCAAGATCGCATCCATGTCTACCGGACATTTCGCAGGGTTGGTGGCCGATACTTTCGAGCATCAGATCAAGGAAAAGAAATGTTATGGCCAGTTGCTCCCCGACATCGAAGGCAAGCGAAGGGCCATGAAACACAAGTTGCCCGTTGTCAAGGATTTCAAACCGGAGAATTTCGGGGAACTGTTCCAAGCGCAGATGAAGCTCATAGAGGAACTGGATTTACAGAAGAACGTCTCGGGCTTGTTTACCAAGGAAATCGGGTACATCGAATTTTATGGTACGCGTCTGGAAGAAACGGCCAAAAATGCATTTACCAATGGTACCAAACGCCGAATTTTTAAGGATGTGGTCAAGGAGCTTCGCCTGTTCGATTTCAGGGAGGATATTCTGGAACTACTGAATACTGGTCCAAGGGGTGCCGATTGGCAAAGGTTATTGGCCTATATTGTGGAGGAATTTTTGGTACGTACGGAAATGGACCGTGTGGCCCAGGCCGAATTCGACAAGATCATCGGTGAAGTGGACTGCTTGGTAAAAGAGGAATATAAGGCCGTTACGGGAAAAGAGCTTGAGAGCGCCATATTTGACGAAAAGAAAATAAATGGTGAAATTGCAAAATCAATCGACAACTCCGAGGCGGCCGTAGAAAAATTCATGGACGATTTCGGGAAGGAACTCGATGGGTCCCTGTCCCAAAGTTTGGCAGCTTTGCAGGAAGAGACGGAGTATAATTTTGAAGAGGAATTTTCCTCGTATCCCATAGAAAATTTTGAATAATGGACATTGAATCGATCATCAATCTGGACTCCAAGGATTTGGGGTATATCGGGGAACGCTTAAAGGAAATACGTCTTGAACTGGTGGAATTGGACGATGTCGAAGACAAACGGTTCAGTCAGTTTTCGATGACCAATCTGAGCGATTACCTGAACATGGACCGTACAACTTTGGCCAATGTGGAGCGCGGTTCCTCAATGGTCAATTCCATCAAGATCATCCTCTATTTCTACAGTTTGGGCTATAATCCCATTTGGATTCTGTTACCCGATAACGAGTTCGTGCAAAAACGTAACCTTGGGGAAAATATGGTCTACCAAGAAGGGCTTCGTGAGAAATACCTTGAGCTGGAGGAACGGGTTTCAGAGGCCATGAAGGAATTCAAATCGTCCTTGTAAATTTTGCATTCGGCGTAATTTCTTGCCGTTAAAAGGGTTCTTGGTCCAATATCCCCATTATTGTTTGCGAAGACCTACCTATGCTTTGTTCATGGCTATATACCAATGTCCATGGCATTATACAATCATTGCTATATAGCAACCTATAATGCACTGTATATTCAATGCTATATAGGGATATAGCATCAAATGTTCATATGGTCATATGACCATATGATACTATGGTTTTAAAAAGTATATTTATGGAAACAAAAATAATTTCATGTACGGGGGAAAAGGGCGGTTGTGGCAAGACGACCCTGAATATCATCTTGGCCACCAACCTTTTCCACCTGTACGGGAAGAAAGTAGTATTGATCGATATGGACAATCCCCAGTACTCGGTTTACAAAAAGCGGAACCGAGATCTTGGACAGGCAGGTTCGACCGAAATGCCGATATTTCCCGTGGAGCGGGCAACGGTCCAGACCCTGGAACCGTTGATCAAAAAATATTATGGTACCGTGGATTTTATCATCGTCGATTTCCCCGGAAACCTTAACGAGGAAATGGTAAGGGGGCTGCTGTATGTCGAACATATCTTCATTCCCTTTTTCCTTGACGAACTGGAAATCGACAGTACGGCGGTGTTCTACAAAACACTGCAACGGAACTATCTATGGAACGAAAATCGGGTACTGCGGTCCGTCAACCTGTTCTTCAACCGCTACGAGCTGGTCAAGGTCAATAAGTTCGATGCGGTGAGGAGAACCTTGGCAAAGGCGGGAATGCCCATGATGGAACAGGTCGTCATGGAACGGACCGTGTACAGGGAGCGATACCGGAATACCCTGATTCCCATTCCCCCGACAAAAGAGAACGGGGAACTGGGGCTAAAACGATTTATGGAAGAGGTCATGAGAATTTCAAAAAATTAAAAATGGGCAAAAAAGTAAACGTTAAGGACTTGCTGGAATCGGCCATCCTAGAGAATACGGATACCAAGGAAGAGGTCGAGGGACTTAGGGAACAACGGCACGGCACGGTCGGAAAAGTTGGAAAAAGTCCAATCCGGAAAAACAAAAGAAACGATGACTACGTTAGAGGTGGTAACACGCGTGGGGCCACGGGACGTACATTTCCCTTGGCAAAGTTAAGCCGTAGGGAACAAAAGAAGGTAACGGATCTCGAGACGTTGCTGGAACAAAACAATTATATCGACAAAAAGGAGCAATTTATCTTTAGGTTGAGCAAGACCTGTTTTGAGGACTATGAGCGACTGGCCAGCGCATGCAGCTACAAGTTGGAAAAAAAGGTCTCGCGCAACGATATCATGCGAAAGGCCTTGGAGCTTTACCATCAAGAAAACATTCGGGAACTTCAACGAATTATCGACAAGATTTGAATTGGCAGTGGGAACATATCGTCTATGCCGTCATCGGTATCCTGTGCCTGTTGTGGTACCTATGGGTCTTTGTCATACTTAAAAAATCAAAAAACGAAAAAAATGTTCAGGAAAATGATTCATATATGCAAAAATCACATATATTTGTAAAAAACACATCTTCAAAGGATAAAGATATGGACCAGTTACTCAACCGTGTCGATGAGAATGAAACCAGCTCCGAGCTGTTGGATATTTTCAATGCGTCCGATAAAGATGTTCAGAATGAATCCTTAATTCCAGAACATGAAAAATTCAAGATTATCAAAAATTCCGAGTCCCCTCCGGAACCGGAGGTGGACGACTCCGATTAACGTCTTCCTGACCCTACTTCTTGTTGTTGCTTTCCATTCGGCCGGCTTTGCCCAGATCGATGAACTGGTCGATCAGGTCAACGAGGCGGAACAGGGTACGGCACAGATAGGGAACAGTATTTTCCGCATCATCAAGATTGCCGCAGGCGTACTTCTGGCCATCGCGGCACTGGCCTTTCTCATCATCAGGGAACAGAACCAGGACATGGCGCGTAAAGTGGGCAACGCCATTGTCGGGCTCGTTATTTTCTACGGCCTTATTGAGATCGGGGAAAACTTGGCCAACTGATCATGGAAAACAAGCTGGTCAAAATTCCAAAGGCCCTGCAAAAGGACGTCTCCTTCTTTGGGCTTCGCGCTAAATATGTGGACCAAGCCTTTAAGGGCTCGTTCCTATCCCTGATGGTAGGGCTGTTCCTCAGCACGGTCATCCCGACCTTTCTGAGCCTTTTGCTTTCCTTCTGTACCGCGGCCCTCTATATCGTACTCATGCTTTTCTATTCAAAGGCTTATGGGGAAAATGGCTTTATCAAGTCCCGAGCGAACAGAAAGGGACCGGATACCATTAAGGGCCATGTCAACAAAAAAAATTTGGTGCTATGGAAAAAAGATTGAATCTTCTGGATGCCTTTCCCATTTACGGTTATGAGGCACCGATCTTGGTATCCAAGGAACGGGGTTGCCTGAGCATTCCGTTGCAATTGGAACTTCCCGAAATCTACACTTTGGACAGCAAGGATTATCTGAACCTGAACCGGATGGTCTCGGGTATCTTGGAAATCCTGGGCGAGAACTGTCTTTTGCACAAACAGGACCTCTTCTTCGGGGAAACCTATTCCATGGACCGACAACGATTGGAACGGGATTTTTTCGAGACCGAGGACGAACGCTATTTCAAGGACAGGCCCTTTTTGGAGCACCGGTGCTATCTAGCCATCCATAAAGTGCCCAAAAACTATATCGGCCGCACGCCTATCGGGGCCAATTCCTTCTTAAAAAAGGAGCGCCGGTTCTATGGCCAAAGCTATGTTCCCGAAGAATACCTCGATGGGGACACAATGGCGGATTTCGAGGCCAGGGTCGGTGCCGTCAACGATCTTATCAACGATTCGGGCCTGATGAGCTCGAAAATCCTTGATTCCGAGGGACTTTTCGGTCGAGCGGGCTATTACGATTGTTATCTGGAAGCGCGCTACGGGGAAGGTACGGGAAGGGATATCGACTTTTCCGAACACGGGCTGCGGGTCGGCGACAAACAGGGACAGTACTTTACTTTGGAAAACCTGGACCAGTTCTCCAAGGAGGATATGGCCTTTCACGAATATTTTGGAAAATACAGCACCGGTGACAACCTCTTTCCTATAGGAAACCTGTTTTCCTTGGGGTTCAGGATTCCGCAGGAACATATTGTCAACCAATATATCTATACCCCCGAAAAGGAGAAGGCCATGGCCAAACTTAGGTCGAAGGCCAAACGTCTGGACAAATATGCCCGCAACCGCAAGGGGGACAAGAACAGTACCTACCGGGACCAAATCTATGAGTTCCAGCAGCATATCCTGAACGAGCATAAGGAACTGGTCTATTATCACTTGAACGTATTGGGCCTTTCTAGCTCCAAAAAATCCTTTAGGTCGATGTGCAATTCCATCCGGTCGGCTTTTCGGAAGCTGGGCATCCATGCCAAGGAAAATACCGTGGACCGAAAAAACCTCTTTTTCGGGGGTATCCTTGGCAACGGCATTGGGTTGAGCATGGAACTCTTCAGCCCCTTTTCCTCGGAGATGGCGGCCAGTCTCTGGTATTTTGAAGGTGGATATCGAAACAGGATGCACGGCCCCCACGGACTGCGCATGGTCGATAGGGCCACGGGAAAACCATTATTGGTAAGTCTCTACCGCGATCCCGAGGCAAAGGACTGGATCTTTAACCGGGGCATGCTCATCGCCTCCGGTTCCGGTGGCGGAAAGACCTTTTATGCCAATGCCTATCTGTTCTCCGAATATCGCGAGGGAGCGGAAATCCTCATTCTTGAGAACGGGAATTCCTATGATAAGTTGTTGGACCATCTGGACGGGGTCGTCATAGAGAACGACGACAAAAATCCCTTTACGTTCAACCCCTTTATGCTGGATTCAGGGGATATGGTAGAAAAAGATGGCCAAAAGATGCTTACCGAGCACAAGCTGACCCAGCTTATCGCATTGGTCTATCTTCTGTTGGGACGAAAGGACAATGCAATGGACGACGGTCATGACAGTGCCGTGATCCAGACCATTATTGAATTGTTGGTACAGGGATATTATCGGGACCAGTTTATCAAGGATAGTCCCGATAACTCCTTCAATACTTTTTATGAATATTCGGAAAGGCATTTGGAGCGACTTATGGATTCCAAGGGCATACGAAAGGAAGTCTTCGACCCCAATCTGTTTTTACTGCTCTTGGGCAAATATGCCCACGATGGCCCCAGGGCATACCTGTTGAACAGTAGGGACAAAAGGATAGCCCAATTGGGCCGTGAAAGGTTGGTCTACTTCAAACTCGAAAACCTAATCGAAAACGAACAGCTCTTTCCGATCTTGGCGTTCCTGATGATCGATGTGTTCGACAAAAAACTGAAGGATCCAAAAAAACTTTCCTTAAACAAAATATTGGTCGTTGACGAGGCGTGGAACCTGTTCGACAATCCGATAATGGCCAATTATTTTGACGCCAAATCCAGAATGGCCCGGAAATATGGGGGCCAGCCCATTTTTATCTCGCAAAAGGTAAGCGATTTTGTCAAATCCAAATACATAGGCAATACCATCGTAGTCAACAGCCACATCAAAGTATTGCTTGACCTCGGCGAGTTCGGCAATTCCTTTGGGGAGATCCAACGGTTATTGGGCCTGAACGAGAAACAGAAGCAACTGATCCTATCCATCAACAAAGATTTGCCCATGGGCCGAAAGCTAAGGGAAATGGCCATTTGTTGGAAGGACCGCGTCAAGGTGTTCGGATTGGAAACCTCATTGCCGACCAAATGCCTGTTCGAGACCAACCCCAACGAAAAAGCAAAGATCAACCGTCTCCACGAAAAACACGGTCGTGTTTGGCAAAGAACGGCCAACGCCTACAAACAGCTACAAAACGAACTGGTGGAATCCGGTTCTGGGAATTTGAACGGCAGCGACATTAACCCTAAAAATAGAAAATGATGATATACTTGAAACCAAGAATTGTTTACCTAAGAATTTTAATCGGGCTACTCCCTTATTTCGGGTCCGCTCAGATTCCCGTGACCGATGTGGCGGCCAATGCCCAACTGGTAATCCTCAATCAAAATGTGGCAACATTGAATTCGCAACTGGTCACGTTGAACTCGACCATGGGCAAGCTTTTGGCACAGATGGAACGAAACGTTACCGTCAATTCCAGTGCCTCCAAGATCCTGAGCCAGGACCTTACGGCAAAACGGACCCCTGCCAGTTATGTCATGGGAAGTCCCGAAATGACCGAACTCTATAACCTGAAGGACAAGATCGTGGAAGCCTATAAGGGTACTCAGAAAAATCTGCGCTCTTTCGCCAATCTGGAAAAGGTAGAAAAGGAAAGGGCGACCGAAACCTTGGCCGATGCCCTGGTACAGGTTACCTCCTTGGTCTCCCAAGGATCGCATATCGCCTCCACGGGCGAAATCATCGAATCGGCCGACCGGCTTTCGGCACTACGGTCAATCTTGGACAAAATGGACAGCGTGCTGGAAACCATCATAAAGGTCAATACCTCGCTCTTGCAAAAAAACGAACACCGCAAAGCGGTTTATTCCTTGATCAAGACCAATTGATGTACGTTATGCAATCGGATACAGGTTTTAGGGTAACGGTCAACACGATATTCGACCAATATATCGATGATGCCTTTGCGAATTTGGGGCCCACCTTGGGCATTGGTTTTCAAATGGCAAAGATCGGGTTGGGCATTTTCGCCATCATGCATTTTGTGGGCAATGATCGTGCCGATGTGTTCAAGGCCCTAAAGTGGTTTCCGTTGATGTTCATCCTTTTCAACTATTCGGAGTTTGCACACGCCATCTTTGAATTCTATAGCAACCTCGGCTCCTCGTTTGTCAGTACCCAAAAGAACTGGGATACCATCGGGCAAAAGGTGGCCCTGGCCCAGATCGATGTGGCCGCCAACAATGTGGTGGAATGGAACATGTTCAGCATGGATATCGATGGACTGCAATCCTTTGCCCTTACCGGTTTGGCCGGTTCCATAACGGCCTTTGCCCACATCATCTCGACGTTGATTTTCGTGGGCATCAAGGCATTGGCCACCATCTACCTGTTCATTCTTATCATTTTCGGGCCTATCAATATCGGGCTTTCGTTCATTCCCGCCATTTCGGGCCTTTGGAAAGCATGGTTGCAAAAGTTCATGAGCCTCTGCCTATGGCTTCCCATGTTGTATGTAGTGGATATGTTCATGGTCAATCTTGTCGATGCGCTCGTGGACCATTTGTTGCGTAACAGTGCCTACGACCTCGGATTGATCTTGAGTTCCTCCCTCCTAATCTTGATGACCTCCTTCTTTTATATCAAGGCCCCTACACTAGCCAACTTTGTAGTGCAGGGACTCAACATTTCGGGCGGTGGCATCGTCTCCAAGCCCAAGCACTATGGCAAAAAAGCGATACAAACGGTCATCGATGCAAAGAGCGGCGGGGCCACAAAAGCGGTTAGGACACTTACGCAATAATTAGGATTATGAAAGGAAAATACGAGATATTCAATGATATCGCCCAAAGTAGAAGGCACAACAACAGGCTCGTCTATAGCTGCCTGATCTTGATGATAGCGGTCTTCGCGATTGCCATCTATTTCGTGGTATCGGCCCATGAGCGTGCCAACAATAACGCCTATGTGCTGCATGGGGGGCAACGCCTCCCCATGGTACCGATCAGGGATGCCAAGGAAAACCTCGAAATTCTTTGCGAAGGTCACGTCCAAAACTTTCATGAACTGTTTTTCTCGTTGGAACCCGATTTGAACCTGATCAAAAGAAACATAGAGGAAAAAGCCTTGTTCATGGTCGATTGGTCAGGCAACCGTTTATATGCCCGTTTGGTCGAAAAAAAATACTTCCATGATGTGGTAATGCGTGACTATCACTACTTTGTGGAACTTGATTCGATTCAAATCGACTATGCAACCTATCCGTTTCCGTTTACTTTTTACGGCAAACAGGCCATAGAAAAAGGCAAATCCACAACGTATAGGAACTTGGTCACTAAGGGGCACCTGAAAAAAGCGGGCATTACCCCGAACAACCTGAACGGAATCAAGATTATCGACTTTGAGGTCGTGGACAATTCCGATCTCGAGCGTAGGTAACATGAAATTCAATGGCAACATAAAGCGTTTGAAGCGATGGGTCGTAAGGCACAGAAATTTTGCCATGGCCCTACCTTTTATTCTGGTACTGACCAGTTTTTTTGTCATTGAGAACGTCAAGGATTTCCAAATGGGGCTCGGCGACACTACCGATCCCACGAATGGCTTCAATCCAGATCTTCCCGGCAAGGTTCCGACCTTGGAATCCGAAGCTATCGCCGAGCCTTGGAAATTAAAGGACTCAACAGAAAAGAAAAAGGTAGTGAAATCTTCGTCCTTACCGGACATGACCCAGATGAACGATTCGCAAAACGATTCGCTCCAAAAAATCTTGAAGCGATTGGAAGGACTATCCTTGGATACTAAACTCCAGGAAACGATGGAGACCGACCCACCGGATAGAAAGAAAACCGTGGAGAGGGAAAAGAAGAACAGGATGACCGCGGAGGAGCAGAAACAAAAATTCGTGGAGAACCGCTTGGCCTACCGTGAAATGCTGCTGGAGGGAAAAAGGAAAATAGTCGGGGAATCCTTGACCGGCAACCGCTGGCCCCAACAGGAACGGATGCCCGTTACCAAAAAGCCGATCTTCTTTAGGGCAACCGTATATGGCGATCAGTTCATCTTGCCCAATGAGAATGTAAGGCTACTGCTCATGGAAGATATGGTCCTTAGTGATAAACGATTTCCCAAAAATACCTTCATCTACGCTATGGCTTCCATACAGGGAAATAGGGTGTATTTGGATATAGACAATATCGAGCACCATCCGGTCGATATCTCCGTCAGGGACTTCAACGATGGGAGGGAAGGAATCTACAACAAAAGGGCCGGGGAACTCTGGAGGGAGTACAAGGCCGAAATGGGAGGCGATGCACTGCGAGGGGCCACCGACGAAATTACCAGCGGCGCACCGGATGTTTTAAAAGGCATCGCCCAAGGGTTGGGGACTTTCCTTCGAAAAAAAAGGTTACGGGAAAAAGAAAAAATCCTATTGATGGATGATTATGAACTCTTATTGGCAACACAATGAAAATAAAAGCTGTACTTACAATAATTGGGCTATTGGGGTCTCTATCGGTTATGGCGAAAATGGACACCATTGCGGTTTCAAGGAACTATAAGACCATTCTGGTACTGCCCGCCCCTTATGATTTTTCCATTAATGGGAAGGAGCTGAATTTTTTGGAGTCCTTTCCGACGAAAAGTGCTTCCGCAACCTCAGAGCGTATCGTTTTGCTTATCTATAACGATGTGGCACCCGACACCTCCGATTTTACGAACTATACCATTTATACCCGTGACGGTCGTGCCTATGATTTTATCCTGCAACTGGTGGACATCCCCGCCAAGAAGCGATGGACCATAACCACCGACATGGTCGATAACCTCGAAGAGCTATCCCATAAAAAAAGTGCTACTGAATTGGATGAATCCGACTTTGCTTCATATCCTGTCATAAAGGAAAAGGAAACCATAGCGGCCACTGAAACAGTTACGGAAACATTTAAAGTTATACCCGAAAAGGAGATAGATGGGGAACCCTTGCCGCTTACCCAGGAATTGTATGTCTTGGATCGAATGGAATATATACGGCGGAGATGTTATTACAACCAGTTCAACAAGGGCAAGATCATCCGATATTTTTCCAAATACGATGATGTATTTCTCTGGCTGGAGAACGTGTATTATGAGAATAACGAAATATACCTACAGTTTCGCTTGGAGAACAAGGAACATATAGACTATGATGTCAATTTTATAAGGTTCAGCATCGCCACCAACTACAAGAATAGTTCGAGCAATGTCAAGACGGAACACAAGCCCTTGTTCAGGTATAAAGTTCCCAAAAAGGTCGAGGGGAATTCCGAGAACTATTTTATGGTGGTCTTCGATAAGTTTACCCTTGACCGGAGAAAGTCCCTCGTAGTGGACCTAGATGAAGAAAAGGGCAATAGAAACCTATCCTTGGATATAGACCAACTTGTCATCAATAACCCATCAGGATTTAAATTATGAAAGGCCATAATGCGCATTTATAAGATAATGACCAACTCCAACCGATATAATAAAAAGGCTGTCATCACTGGTTGGCTAAATTTTAAATAGATGAGAACAAAGTTATTTTTCATTACGGTACTATTTTGTCTTGTGGCTTCATCCGTTTCAGGCCAAATGCGGGGCAACCTTGCTTCTTCGGTCGGCGTGAGCGGTGGCTATGTCGAGGATGGTTATGGTATTATGGGAACGTTTAATTTTCATCCCAATCGGTTCCAATATTTTCAGATAAGTGTTTTGGCCGCAATTGCCGAGGACAAGGGTGCCCAAAATATTCCCTATAATATTTTCACTATCCAGCCGGGGCTGTACTATCGTGTATTCATGGCGCCTCGAAGAAAAAATTTTAGTCTCTTCCTTGGTGGCGGTGGGCTGTTCGGATACGAGGTCATCAACAACGGAAGCAATGAACTGCCCACCGGTGCGCTTATCAATGGCAAAAGCCAATTTATTTACGGCCTATATCTCGGTGCGGAAATGGAAATAGGCCTAAGTAACGATTTTTCGCTATTGGTCAAGGCCAACGAATACTACCATGTCAATTCGGACGTGGGAAATTTTTATCCGTATGTCGGCGTCGGCCTACGGTATTTTTTGTTTTAAAAAGCGACGTTATGAAATTCAATACCCCACAACGCATAGCCGCCATAGGTTCGCTATGCATGATATTTATAATTGCCTGTAGCAAGGACTTTGAAGGAATAGTGCAGGATTCCTTTGATTTTACTTTTCATGGCACGAACGAGGAAAACGGCTTTGTATTTGAAGCTGTAAGAACGGATTTCAGCTTGGAACCCGAACGGATGGTCTCTACCGTTTCCTATTTCATGAAATATAATATCCTTGACGGAAAAGGCTATTATTTAGGTACGGAAAACGATACCATCCGCGAAAACGATACCATCCCCGTCAAGGATTTTGACCTTTCTTACCGCTATATGCCCATCGATACGGGTATGCACAAAGTCAAGGTATTAGCCTGGGATTCAAACCGATTGCAAAAGGAGTTGGAGTTGGCCTACAATGTCAAGTACGCCAGTTTCAGCTTTCTCTTGGGCAAGGGTACCGGGGATTTCATTATCAATAGCCGGAACCCCGTCAATGTAACCTTGTTACGGGACAAGAACACGGTTGCTCCGGATGGGGATTCGACCGAAGAATTTGAGATTACCTACCAACTGGAAGATGGTTCGGGCAAACTCCATTTGGACGATGTTACCTACGATGCTGGAACCCCCTTCAAGTTGCCCAAGGGCGTTACCGAATTTGGCTACTTACCAGAAACCTTGGGCGAGCACAAATTGACCATGATTGCGAAGGCTCCCGATGGGGCATCCCTGATGAACGAGTTGCTGCTGACGGTGGGAAATGTCAATTTCACATTTAGGGCAACCGCGGCATCCTCACAGGTGGAGCTGGACACCAACCTGGCAATCAATATCGATTTGCAGACACAGGAAGGGGAAAGCGAAGTTACCTATGATATTAGCCATTCCTTTTCTTCCGATAGCCAAGGCGCGGGAACCGTACGGGACCAGAATGGCGGGGTCATGGACCCCGGGACTTTTCGCGGCATTGATCCCGGCAATTATAACTATACTTTTGAGGACGATGAATTGGGGCAGCGCAAAATCTATTTTGATATACGAGACAGCAATGGCCAGAGGAAAAGGGACAGTGTCGAGATCGAGATTGCCAACATTCCCTTCACTTTTAGCGGAAATTCGGAAAGCAACCAGGTATTCGTAAACCAACGGACACAGCTTAATTTCAACATTAAATCGAACGGTAACACATCCAATATCGATTATTTCCTGACCTATGACCTAGAAGAAGGAAACGGAAGGGTTACTGGGGTCAATGGAAATACGATCCGGAACAATACCGACTATCCGGTCGACTTGGGTAATTTCCCATTGTTTTATACGCCGGAAACCTTGGGCCCGCATCGCATCAATTTTCTCGTTACGGACAATTACGGGCAAGCGGTCGGACCTGTGGAGATCGATCTGGATGCCAATCCCCTTGAACTGGAATTCAATGCCTCGGCCAATAGCAACGAGGTATTGGTAGGCCAGCGTGGTACGATTTCATTGAGCCTTATCGAACAAGGGGATTACGATGGAGTTTCCTATGAACTGAATTACTTTATTTCAGGTGGTGACGCACAATTGTACAATGGGAATTCGCCCATAATCCCTAGCCAATATTTTTCGGTAAGTCCGGGAAGCTTTGCGTATGATTTCGTTGGGCACCAGGCAGGAACCTACGAAATAACTTTTTTGCTTCGTGACAGCAACGGTCAGATTCTTGAAGATAAGGTTACCGTTGTCGTTGGCAACAACGACTTTACGGTCAATATGACCCCGTCCAAGGCTACTGAGTTTTCCAACATTCCGGTGGGTATGATCGTGGATATCGACGAAGTTCCCGACGGAGCGAACGACAGTTACACGGCTTTCTTTTCTTCTAGTCAAAACGGGTCGATGTCCATTAATGGTATAACCTATGGTCCGGGGGAACAATTTCCTTTGGGTGCCGGGGTCAACAATATTTCCTATACCGGATCGGAACCCGGACAGCATAATATCGTTCTCAGTGTCGAATCGGGATCGGACGTTACCCGAACGGCCAACACTACCATCACTTTTGACCAGGTCGATTTTACCTTTACCGGGGGCACCCAAAAATCGGACATAACCGTAGGGGAAACCACTGGCCTCAATTTTAATATTTCGGAAAGTGTCGGGTCTTCGGATTACACGATGCGTTTCAGTATGAACGGCAATGCGCTCATCAGGGACAACAATGGTATAGAGGTAAGCCCTGGGAACAGTTATGATGTTAATACGGGCAACTTTAACTGGACGCTCGAAGGTACCAATGAAAGTACCGTTCGAATGGCTTTCACGGTCCGAAACGATACCGGATTGGAGAAAACCGTGGATATAACGGTAAACGTTGCGGCCAAGGATTACACCTTTACCGCATCGGGCACATTGCAGCAGGCCTATATCGGGGAACAGGTGGATGTTAACTTCAATATTTCCGAAATCGGAATCGGTGGGGACACCTACGTGATGTATTTTTCGGCAAATGGTAACAACGGTTCTTTTGAATATGCGGGCACAAGCTATTCCGCTGGGGAAAGTTTTGATGTACCCGTTGGGGCATTTTCGGGAAAGTATGTCGGAATGACCGAAGGCAACCATAACATCACTTTTACGGTGCGCTCCTCATCAGATGTGGAAAAAACGGCCAATGTCAATATCAACTATGAAAGGTACGAGGAACCTTTCGAGTTAACCGTTAGTCAGGCTCCCGGAGAACGTTTGGAAGAAGAACCCTTTAACATCACGGTCATTACCAATGCCATTGGCACCCATGATCCGGCGGTGACCTATCAAATGACATTTTCTTTCAATGGAAACCGTGTCGGTTATTTCTTTTATGGCGGAAATAGATATGATGAGGGGGAAACAATTCCATTGAATTATGGTAGTACCAACCTTACTTTCTATCCAGAGACCCCAAATACGTTTACCATTGATTTTGAGGTGGAGAACTCAACAGGACACTCCAAAAGCGGAAGCACATTTGTTGACACTTTAGGAAGGCCCGTGGCATTGGTCAAAGGGGAAAAGCACAATGTCAGTTGCGGAGGATTGAACGGTTGTGATTATCAAGTCAGGATCTATACCTGTTTTGATATCGGGTGCTCGGAGGCCTATGGCGGTGCTACGCTGGACCAGGTGGAAATCAGGATATTCAACCGGAGTACCAACCGATGGGATACCCGATTGTTCAATTACAACGAAGCCACGGGCAGTGGAGTGTATCGATATTTCATGTTGGAAGAGGAACCCCGAGAAAGCCGTTTGAAATATCTTGATCAGGACTTTGAGGTCAGGGTCAGGGATACCAATGGCCAATGGAGTGATAAAGTGACGGGGAGAGTGGTCAGAGTTTGAGGCTCAAGAGCACTTTTAATGCAGTAAGCTAAACATAACTAAAACTAGCTTCTCTTGAAAGTATAGGTAATCACTACGTCCTGATCATCCAGAAAATCCTCTTGGTCGACTACCAATCGGTTTTGGCTAAACTCCACGATAATCCAATCGTTACGATTATCAAATCGTATAATCCGGTTGTCAATTAGTTCGTAACTATCGTCCTCGACATTTTGAAATGCGGGTACTTCCCCACAGGACAGTCCGTTCTCATTAATAGAAAAAGCACCTTTTTCTTCAGCTCCCCGAGAGCTGAAGAAAGTGAGATTATCCTTTAAGCATTGGCGTATTTCGTTGGTGTTGAACAGGTCTACATTGACCGTACCGTCACCGTTGATGTCCACGGCCGTATTGGAATCAATCGCCTCATATTCCCATTGACCCAACAAGGCTTGGTCTCTATCCGATTCCGCGACACTGTCATCATCGCTATTGCACGAAAAAAATAGTAGCATCGGGAATGCAAGAAAGATGAAAATATTTGGTTTCATTGGAATTGGCCTAGGATTACTACAAATATATCAATAAGGATTACACATTTTAAACAAGAATTTCCAAAATTAATTGTGCGTAGGCAAGATAAATGCATGGAGCGCTTTTTTGCGCCTCCATGCTTTTATGCGCGGTGCTGAGGATGTTTAAAAGCCGAAGCCGGAAAGACGACCGAGTGCGAGCCAGCGCAGCTTGCTCGCTCGGTCAGGCTTGGAGGCGAAGGGTTTTTAACTTCCGCAGGCACAGGGGCAGGCATTCTGAAAATGGCCTGTCGCATTAAAAAAAATAATTTTATAGTTATTTAGATGCTTTTTGAGGGATTTACTGTACCGTATCAATCACACTTCCGCAAGTAAGCATAGCATCCCCGTAATAAGGATTTCGTATTTCGGTATCTGCACTTATCCAAAATGCACCCTTGTTATTATTTGCCATTGGACATTTTTGGATAAAGACTTTTGGGTCTATATTATCAATATTCATTACAATGGGAACCATATTCTGATTCAATAACACAAAGTGGCTACGTTGGTTCTCAATGTCATCGTTCTCGGAAATGGCCCCCAACATCTTTTTGATTTTAGCAACGTGCGATTTTTCCATAGTCCCCAATTCCGATTCCCGAATAAGTTGGATTTCTTCCAGTGTTTCTTTTGCGAAAGCGGAAGTGTTTATTGCGTCGCTGTCAACAAAAGCGTCCTTCATTTTCAAATACGGTTTTAAGCTTTTTTGAAAAATACTTTGAGTGTTTTTGGAAAGTTCCATTTTACACTGCTGCCGTCACGTGTTAAAAATGATTTGTTATTTATATTTAATCTAAATAAAGTTTGTTCTTTCCGTTTTGATTTCTATTTTTGTCGCCGAAATAATCACTTACTTATATTAAGTCTAAATAAATTTAAAGATGAAAAAATTGTTTTTTACCGCTATTATAGGGAGCCTTATTCTTGCATCGTGTTCTTCTGATGACGACCCGATTACTGAAACATCAAACCTTGAGGTACCTGCAAACTATACCTTTGAGCGAAACGGACAATCCACAGTGGATTTTAGCGGCCAGACCACCCGTATTTTAATGGCCGAAGAAATCCTGAATGCCTTTACAGATTTCGAAAACACGACTGAAGTATCCTTGCAGGCAATGTATGCACACCAGCAAGGAAACTCCGATTTTTCGGATAATGTTTTAAATTCATCAGATAAAAATGTACGCAGCAAGACCGCAGCTTCCCAAGATTATTTTAGTGCCAATGCCACAGAAGCGGCAGCGATCAAAGCTTTGTTTGACAGCTATATTTCAGGCCAAGTCAATGAGGTATTCCCTAATAAGGATGTCTTGGCAGCAGCCGGCAGTGCCGGTCAACTTGCCGATGGTACCAAAACCCGTTATGTTAACGCCAATGGCCTAGTGTACAAGCAAATCTTCGCAAAAAGTCTTATCGGCGCCCTCATGGCGGATCAAATGCTCAACAATTATCTCAGCCCCGCTGTTCTTGATGCTGACAACAAAGTAGCGGACAATGATAATGGGATCACGGAAGAAGGAGAGGCCTTCACCACGATGGAACATAATTGGGACGAGGCCTATGGATATCTTTACGGAACATCTGTTGAACCGGCCAGCCCCAACACAACCATTGGGAGTGATGATAGTTTTTTAAATGATTATGTGGGCACGGTAAACGGGGATCCGGATTTCTCTACCATTGCTGCTGACATTTTTGACGCCTTTAAATTGGGCCGTGCCGCCATAGTGGCAAAAGATTATGCCCTGCGGGACGCCCAAGCTGCCATTATACAGCAAAAAATATCCGAGGTCATCGCCATCCGTTCCGTATATTATCTCCAACAAGGGAAAGATTTGCTCGCAATTGGGGATTTTGGGGCCGCATTCCAAAACCTTTCCGAAGGCTACGGTTTTGTTTTCAGTTTACGGTTCACTAGAAATCCGGACACGGGTACTTCCTTGTTCAGCAAAAGCGAGGTCGATGGTTTTACGTCTGATCTCTTGGCAGATGGCCCCAATGGTTTTTGGGACCTTCAACCATCAACAGTGGACGGTATTTCTGAAGCTATTGCCGCTAAATTCGACTTCACGGTCACCGAGGCAGCCAGCGCAAATTAAATAAAAGTTGAATTAACCGGATCAACCGATTTCCCAACAAAGGACAAATCGGTTGGTCCAAAATCAAAAAAAATAGTTATGAAACTTTGGAGCTTTATCTGTATTGGATTCCTGTTATTCGCCTGTTCAAAAGATGATGGGACCGGGACCATAGCACCGCCCAAATCTGGTTTTGACCGTGGCGCCATGCTCGTAAATTGGGCAGATAACATCATTGTCCCCACTTATACTTCCTTTAAAACAGAGGCAGAAAGCTTGAACAATGCCGCAACAGCCTTTACAAATGGGCCGACAGAGGCAACGCTACAGAGTTTGCGCGCCTCGTGGACAACTGCCTACATTTCCTTTCAAAAGGTCTCTATGTTCGAAATAGGCAAGGCCGAAGAGATACGGTACAGGAACCGCTTGAATATTTACCCGTCAAACACCGAAAAAATAGAAAATTTTATAGCAGCCGAATCCTACGATCTGGCCTTGCCGTCAACAATAGATGCACAGGGTTTTCCGGCTATAGATTATCTCATCAATGGCCTTGCCGGAACAGATATTGAAATAGTAAGCTTCTATAATACGAACGGCAATGCCCAGGGCTATAAAAATTATCTTGGCACCCTAACGGAAACTATCCTGCAATTGACCACAATGATACTCGATGATTGGAATGCAGGCTTTAGGGACAGTTTTGTCGCAAATACAAGTTCTTCGGCAACCGGATCTGTTGACAAAATGGCGAACGACTATATCTTCTATTTTGAAAAATCGTTGCGCGCAGGCAAAGTAGGAATACCCGCAGGTGTTTTCTCTGAACAACCGCTACCCGAAAATGTAGAGGCCCGCTATAAAGAAGATTTTTCCAAACAACTGTTACTTACGGCGATCAAGGCTAGCCAGGATTTTTTCAACGGAAAATATTCTAACAACAATACTACCGGGGAAAGCTTTAAGACCTATCTTGATTTTTTGAACAGTATTAAAAACGGGGAGGACCTAGGTAGCCTTATCAATGCACAGTTCAATGCGGCGGATACCCAGGCAAACGAATTGAACGATAATTTAGCCCTACAGATTGAAACCGACAACACCAAAATGCTAAGTACCTATGATGAGCTACAACGCAACGTTATCCTCTTGAAAGTGGATATGCTGCAGGCATTGAGCATAAATGTGGATTATGTAGACGCCGATGGCGATTAGTCCATGGTTTCACGTATAAATGCATACCGGAATAAAACTACAGATGCCGCCCCGTTGGCGGCTTTCCGTATTTTATTTGGACTGATGATGTTTGTTGGTATCGTCCGTTTTTGGAGCTATGGCTGGATCGATAAATTTTACATTCAACCCAAATTCTTTTTTTCATATTATGGGTTTGAATGGGTGCGGCCTTTGGGCGGTTACACCTATTTATTGTTCTTTATTTGCGGTATTGCGGCAATCTGCGTTGCCTTGGGGTATCGATACAGGATAGCGATCATACTTTTCTTTTTAAGCTTTACCTATATCGAGTTGATGGATAAGACCACTTACCTCAACCACTACTATTTTATTAGTTGTCTTAGTTTTTTAATGATCTTCCTCCCCGCAAATGCCTACTTTTCATTGGATGCCCATCGGGATAGGGATAAGGCCTATGGACAGGTTCCCAGATGGACCGTTGACGCCATAAAATTATTGATCGCACTTGTATATCTCTACGCCGGTTTGGCAAAATTGAACAGCGACTGGCTAATTCGGGCAATGCCGCTTAAGATTTGGTTGCCGGCCCAATATGATCTGCCACTGTTGGGGAACTTAATGCAGCGGGAATGGCTTCACTATGCCTTTAGCTGGGGCGGTGCGGCCTATGACCTGGCAATACCGTTTTTGTTATTTTATAAACCCACCCGTTGGTCAGCTTTCGCTCTGGTGGTATTTTTTCATTTGATGACCCGCATCTTGTTTCCCATAGGTATGTTCCCTTATGTGATGATCGTGAGCGCACTCGTTTTTTTCGATGCGGGAGTCCACCATAAAATACTGAAAACGCTTTCGACTATTTTTAGGATTAAAAAGGAAAAAGCAGATGCAAGGATACGCAATAAAACCTATCGCAATAAAACCAGGACTCCAATGCTTATTGTGGGTTTGTTTATTGCTTTTCAGTTACTTTTTCCTTGGCGTTATCTGCTCTATAAAAACGAGCTTTTTTGGACCGAGGAGGGATACCGCTTTTCTTGGCGCGTAATGCTCATGGAAAAAGCTGGATATGCACAATTTAAGATTGTGGATAAAAAAAAGGAGGCAGCTTTCCTTGTTGACAATACCGATTTTCTGTCAACATTTCAGGAAAAACAGATGAGCACCCAACCCGATTTTATCCTTCAGTACGCCCATTTCCTCGGAAAACATTTTACAGCACAGGGCCATAAAAATGTAGCGGTCTATGTAGAAAGTTATGTAGCACTCAACGGCAGATTAAGCCAACCTTATATTGACCCAAAAGTAAATTTATTGGAGCAGGAAGAGTCCTTTGGAGCCAAGGACTGGATATTGGAATTTAAGGATGAGATCAAAGGTTTTTAAACAATTCAGAAAAATGTATTTAAAAAAGGGATATATAATTGTGGCACTAATTTTTGCTTTCACCAGTTCCGCGATGCTTGCACAATTTGTAGTTCAGGGAAAAGTAGTTTCCGCAGCTTCCAACGAACCCGTCCCAAATGCTGAAGTGTATCTCACCTCCCTAAGAAAATCAACCGTCACTAATGATTTTGGGGATTTCAAATTTCAGAACATCCCTAAAGGAACCTATACTATTACCGTATTTGCGTACGAGTTTGCCATACGGGATCACGTAATCGGCATTTCTGGTGATACCTCGCTGCACTTAGAACTTGAATCTTTGGGCGTAGAACTTTCTGAAGTAGTGGTTACCCAAAGGAAAGAACGCATTTTTGCCCTAAAACGATTAAGGGACGTTGAGGGAACTGCCATTTATGCTGGCAAGAAGAACGAAGTGGTACTGGTAAGTAACCTTACCGCTAATCTTGCCAGCGGGAATGCCAGGCAGATTTACGCTCAAGTGGTCGGGCTCAATATCTATGAAAACAACGATGCCGGGCTGCAATTGAACATTGGAGGGCGTGGACTCAACCCCAACCGCAGTGCAAACTTCAATACCAGACAGAACGGTTACGATATTTCCGCCGATGTTTTAGGGTATCCTGAAAGTTACTATACCCCACCCCCAGAATCAATAGAACAGATAGAAGTGGTAAGAGGTGCAGCTTCTTTGCAGTACGGGACACAATTTGGAGGCCTTATTAATTTTAAGCTGAAACAACCCGACTCCAACAGGAAAATAGAGTGGATATCCCGGCAATCCTTAGGTTCTTATAACTTGTTCACCAGTTTTAATAGCTTAGGTGGAGCCTTGGGAAAAGTCGGTTATTATACCTTTTTCAACTATAAAAAAGGAAAAAGTTTTCGTCCCAATTCGCAGTTTGAATCCTTCAATGGATACGCACATTTGGATTATTCCCTTACAGAAAGAACCGCCATTTCCTTTGAAGCAAGCTATTTAAATTATCTAGCGCAACAACCAGGTGGTCTTACCGATAAACAGTTTGAACAAGATCCAAGCTTTAGCAACCGAACACGTAATTGGTTCAATGTTGATTGGAAACTATACTCAATCCGCTTGGAACACGCTTTTGATAATAAAACCGATTTAAGCCTCAACCTCTTTGCCCTGGATGCCTATAGGAAATCGGTTGGTTTTCGCGAAAACAGGGTTTCACAGGAAGATGATCTGGAGGCTCCACGGGAATTGATAGTAGGTAATTTTAACAATTGGGGGGCAGAAGCCCGTTTGTTAACGCGGTATAATTTTTTCGGAAAAGAGAATTCGTTGCTTTTTGGTGGAAAGTACTACCAATCCAATAATACGGAACGGCAGGGTCCAGGCAGCAACGGCAGCAACGCCAATTTTAATTTTGAAGAACAGACCTATCCCAACTACCCAAGGCAAAGCGATTTTAGGTTTCCGAACTTGAACCTTGCCCTGTTTTCCGAAAATATCTTTAAGGTCTCCGAAAAATTTTCGGTAACTCCCGGACTACGGTTTGAATATATAAAGACCAGAAGTAGGGGCGCATTTAAGCGAATCAACTTTGATATTGCAGGTAACCCCATCTTAAACGAAGAGATGGCGGATAACCGTGATTTTGAACGTTCTTTTGTTTTATTGGGTGTTGGGTTGGGTTATAAATCTCATAAAACGCTAGAACTTTACGGGAATATAAGTCAGAATTACCGCTCGGTTACTTTTAACGATATTAGAATTACCAATCCGTCACTGACCGTAGACCCCAACATCAAAGATGAGCAAGGATATACTTTTGATATAGGGGCTCGCGGGCGGATAAAGAAATACATTTCCTATGATGTGGGTGCATTCTTTTTAAGTTACAAAGACCGTTTGGGAGTTATAATAAGGGAAGTAAGTGATATCCAGCAGGAGCGGTTTAGAGGGAACATAGGCGATGCCGTTTCCTATGGCGTTGAAAGTTTTGTGGACTGGAATATATGGGAAACCCTATCCACAGAAAAAAATGATATCAAGCTCGGTACTTTTGTCAATCTGGCCCTAACAGATTCAAAATATACGGCTTCCCAAGAAAATAATGTAAGGGGTAAAAAAGTCGAGTTTATTCCCGGCATTAACCTAAAAACAGGATTAAATTTTGGTTATAAAGACTTTTTGGGGAGTTTGCAATATACTTATTTGGGCCAACAGTTTACCGATGCGACTAATTCACCCAGGGATTTTGAAAGCCAGAGTGGTATTGTAGGCGAGATACCTGCCTATGACATTTTGGACCTTTCCTTTTCCTACACCTACAATCGGTTTAAACTGGAGGCAGGGATCAACAATGTTTTGGACGAAAGCTATTTTACGCGCCGGGCTACAGGTTATCCGGGTCCGGGGATCATACCAAGTTTACCACGTACCTTCTATGCGCTCCTGCAACTTAAATTTTAGGCAATCTTTATTTGGGATTAAATTTGGATTTCATCAAAATATATTACAAAAATAGTCGCTGAAGATCGGATTTACCAACTACCGTTCCTGATTTTTGTCAATGTCAAGCCTCTTGTGAAGTGCATCAATTTCCTTCATTTTAGAGGTAAGCGAATCGAGTCCCAAATTAGGGAATCGTTTTCGTATAAATTCAATCCGATCTTCATTACCACAATCACCAGGACAGGCTTCCACGGTTTCGGAGATTTTTATGGCCAGTGCCTTTCGGTAGGTTTCATCCAATAAAAGGAAGTGCGCTTTATCAAGTCCTTTTTGCGCTGCTTTAAATTGAATCAATATTTTGTCGGGGTCGGCATCCTCATCAAGCATTTTAATGAGACCTCCAAGTTGCCCACTGATGCCCTGAAGCCTTGTTTTAATATCTTTACTTAAATCTCTCGGTATCATTGGTCTTAAATTTTTGTCAATATATAACTGTCTTGGGGGTGGTCTGCAAATTTATCCTGAAATTATTTAGCAACAACCAGAGCCTTCCTGAATTGGTGGGCAGGCTACGGTTCCATATGAGCAATAGACACAACAATCACCTTCTTTTGGTCTTATGATTTCTTTGCAATTATCACATTCATAGAAGAATTGACAGGCCGTTGTAGGCATTTCTTCCTCTTTTTTAAAACTGCACTTTGGGCAAGTAATGGTAGATTTTAATATCGTTTCCATATTTGAATTTTAAAGCATATAGGTTAGGTCAGAGGCCATGGTCGGATAGGCAAACACCATCGTCCTTAAATCGTTTACGGTCATTTTGGTCTTTATTGCCATCGCGAATAGGTTAACAGTCTCCTCACAGTGTGGCCCGATAAGATGTGCCCCTAGAACCGTACCGTTATTTTTGTCAATTATTGTCTTGTATGCATATTCTTCGACATTCAGACGCCTTGCGTTGAACCAATCATCAACCTTATCATAGTTTACCCTAAATTCAAGACCACTGTTTTTGGCCTCGGTTTCTGTCATTCCGACGGATGCCATTGTAGGCAAGGTGAATACCACCGTCGGCATCGGGGGATAATCCACTTCTTTGGAATTTCCCTTTAGGATATTGGAAGATACTACGTGTCCCTCCATTACGGCCACGGGTGTCAAAGCCAATCCTTCCGTTTCCGCTGCATCCCCTGCGGCGTACACATTGGGATTTGAAGTGCTCTGAAGGTATTTGTTGACCGAAATCCCTTTATTGGAATAGGCGACATTTGCTCTTTCCAACTCCAAATCGAAAATAGCGGGAGGCCTTCCGGCCGAATTGAATACGGCTTCCACTTCAAATTGATTCACGTTCCCGTTGGTAGTGCCACTAATTAAATAGCCTTTATCGATTTTTTCAATTTTGGTCACTTCAGTTTCCAGAACCAAGTTTACTCCCAAATCCTCGGTTGCCGTAGCAAGATGTGAAACTATATCGGGGTCAAAATTTTCCAGGGGCCTTTCGCCTCGGTGCACTATCGTAACATTGGCACCGGAGCGAGCGGCGATATGGGCAAATTCAAAGGCTATGTAACCGCCTCCGATAAACAATAAAGATTTGGGCAATTTCTTTAAATTCAGAAAATCGGTACTGGTCAGGGCAAGTTCCCCGCCTTCGAAATCCAAAACTTTAGGTTTTGAGCCGGTTGCCACTACAATTTTATCTGCCTGAATCGTTTCTTGCCCCACTTGAAGCGTGTCATTGTCAACGAATTTTACAGAAGCATGAAAGGTTTCGATGCCATTTTTCTTGTAGCCTTTCTCAATCTTCGGCGGCATTTCGTCAACAAAGGTCTGCTTGAATGCCATTATATCCTGCCAATTGATTTCGGGAATTTCATCAATGCCCTTTCCTTTCAGTCTTTTTGCAAAATCACGCACTTCCGTTGCGCCGATAATCACTTTTTTGGGGTCGCAACCGCGCAGTGCGCAAGTACCGCCATAGGGCAGTTCGTCGGTAATCCCGACCGAAAGCCCTTTTGAGGCACATCTGTTGGCTATGGTCATACCGGCCATACCCGAACCGATAACAAAGACATCGAATTTTTTAGTCACGGCCTCACCCATTGTTTTCCGTTACTTTATAACCAGTGCCGTTGATGGCTTTTATGATTAGTTCCTCGGTAACTTTGGTACTGTCATATTTGACTATTGTACTGCCCTCTTCATAGCTGGCCTTCACGGAAAGTATACCATCCAACTTGTTGACCTCGCTCTCTACGTGGTTTTCGCAACCCGTACAGGTCATTCCTTCCACTGTAAAGGTTTTCTCAACAATACTTTCCTGCTGCACATATACGATGTCCTTTGAGGGTTGGGCATAAAAAATTCCGGAGTAATAAGGAAATGCCAGCATTAACGCCGCAAAGAGCGTTACAACGAGCAAGAATTTTTTTGATTGCAGAAAGGAAGGTTTCCCTTCATCTTCACAGGCGCAATCAATTTCGTGCTGTGTTTTTGGCTTTAGCTTTTGGTACCAGGCAAAAGCAAGCACCAAAACTGTTAGACCAATGAGATAAGGTCTAAAAGGTTCTACCCAAGAAAAGGTGGATGCGATTCCGCTAGTTCCCGCAATCAAAGCCAAAACCGGGGTTATACAACATATTGATGCCGCTATGGCCGTCAATATTCCTGCATAGGCGACCTTGTTCGAGGTTTTTCCTGTTTCCATTTTATGCTACCTTTTTGTTTTTCTGAATTTTGGTAAATACATTGTCCAATACTTCGTTATGATTCTGGACCAATGAATAATACAGGGTTTGCCCTTCACGTCTCGAAGTAATCAATCCCACATCCTTCATTT
Source organism: Maribacter sp. 4G9 (assembly GCF_002742265.1). Lineage (GTDB taxonomy): Bacteria > Bacteroidota > Bacteroidia > Flavobacteriales > Flavobacteriaceae > Maribacter. Next base: position 9,460 of record NZ_MDGL01000067.1, on the reverse strand, counting down.
TACGTATGTGCTGTGAGATCGCGGGGACGCTCATTTCAAGTATATCGGCAAAATCGCAGGGACAAAGCTCACCTTCCTCATATAACAGGAATAATATCTTTAACCGTGTGTCGTTACAGGCCAGCGCGAGTATTTTGCTGATTTCGGAAATTGCCTCTGAGTTTGTTCCCAAGGTTTCCCGACAACGCATTAGCTGCTTTTGGTCGGCCTCGGCGCGTGTACAACTTAATTCAAGTGCCATAATACAATTTTTGACAAAGATATATTAATATAATTATTTAAGCAAATGCTTAAATATATTTAATGTTGCAACCCCCTTTTGATTAAGAGGATTACTACAAAACTATTTATTTCTTGAAACCATCAATTGATAAACACAAGGAATTACCACCAAATTTAAAACCGTAGCCGATAACAAACCACCCAAAATAACAACTGCCATTGGGCTTTGTATTTCACTTCCCGGTTCGCCACCTTTTAAGGCCAATGGTATCAGTGCCAGACCTGTGGTAAAGGCTGTCATCAAAATTGGATTCAATCTATCCAAAGCTCCTGCTTTAATTAGAAGAAACCCTTGTTTGCCTTCCTTTCTTAAATCTTCATATCGTGATACCAATAAAATACCGTTACGTGTAGCGATTCCGAAAAGGCTGATAAAACCAATGGTTGCTGCAATGCTGATGATTCCTGATGTGAAATACACAATCAAGATACCCCCAATTAAAGCCAAAGGCAGATTTATCAATACTACGAATGCCAGTTTTACATCCTTGAATTCATAATAGAGTAACAGAAAAATAATCGCTATGGCAATGATGGCGGTTATCAAAAGTAACTGTGATGCCTTGGACTCACTCTCAAACTGTCCGCCATATTGGACACGGTAGCCTTCTGGCATATTCACATTACTGGAAACCACTTCTTGTATTTCCTCCACGGCACTCCTCAAATCCCTGCCCTGAACATTGGCAGCGACAACGATTTTACGTTGTACATCTTCTCGATTAATTGTGTTTGGACTGCTTACGGACTGAACGGTTGCCAGTTCGCCCAAAGTGGTCTGACCTTCATTCGGTAAACTGATTAAAGTATTCCCGATGGTTTCAATATTATCCCGAAACGGTTTTTCATAGCGAACCACCAAATCAAAATACTGTTGCCCTTCATAAATCTCGCCAGCCTCTTCGCCTGCAAAAGCAATATCTACCTGTTCCATTAAATTACCCACGGTCATTCCATAGGCCGAGAGAATTTGGCGTTTAGGCTTGATACGTATTTGTGGCACTTCAATTTGTTGATCAACTGCAACGTCTGCCAATCCATCAATATCCTTGATGTTCTGTTCCACGCTTTTACCCACCTCGAACAAACGTTGTAAGTCTGAACCGAATATTTTTATGGCAATGTTGGCACGTGTCCCCGAAAGCATATGGTCTATACGGTGTGCGATGGGCTGTCCCAATGTAATATTGACACCAGGTGCGATGCTCAATTTATTTCGGACTTCCTCAAAAAATTCTTCCTTGGTTTTGTCTTCGAGAACAAAAGGAACATCAATTTCCGAAGCGTTAACACCTTGTGCGTGTTCGTCCAGTTCGGCACGTCCCTGTCTTCGTGTTACCACTTCCACCTCGGGCATATCGAGTAATAGGGTCTCTATCAGCTTACCTGTCTTATTGCTTTCTTCCAAAGACATTCCCGGTGGACCGACCACACTGATTACCAAAGAACCTTCATTGAATTCCGGCAGAAAACTTCTTCCCAATTGCGTTAACACTAAAAGACTTGTGATAAAGGCAATTACTGTAGTTCCAATAATGGTTTTTGGGATTTTGGTCGCACGTTCCAAGAGGTTGCCATAATGTTTCTGTAACCACCGCTCCACACGGGTTCCTTCGGATTGTTTCTTCAACAATTTTTCATTGTTCAATAAATAGGAACACAAAATTGGGGTTACGGTTACAGCGACAATCAATGAGGTTAAAACAGAAGTAACGAATGCGATTCCCAGCGGTTGTAATAAACGGCCTTCCATTCCGCTTAAAAAGAACAAGGGGACAAAGGAAACGATAATGATAAGCGTAGCGATAATGATAGAACTTCGTATTTCCACGGAAGCATCTCGCACAACCTTAATTGTGGATTGACGCTCTGCCTTGGGTTTTCTGATATTTTCGCGAAGGCGTTTATAGACGTTTTCCACATCAATAATGGCATCGTCCACCAATGCACCAATCGCAATGGCCATACCCCCCAAACTCATCGTGTTAATGGTGTAGCCCAACCACTTCAAAATGATGATGGACACCAATAATGAGATAGGAATCGCCAACAAGGAAATTAGCGTCGTTCTCCAATTCATTAGAAAGATGAACAGGATAATCATTACGAAAAAAGCACCTTCTAAAAGGGTCATATTTAGATTGCTAATGGAAGCATCAATAAAATCGGACTGTCTAAAGATTTGACTTTTGATATTGACACCTTTTGGCAAGGTTTTTTCCAAATCGGCGATGGCTTCATCCAATCGGTCTGTCAGTTCCAACGTGTTGACATCGGGTTGTTTTGAAATGGTCAGAATTACCGCAGGATTTGCATTCAAGGAACCATCCCCAATCTTATCGGCGGCTCCAATTTGGACCGTTGCCACATCCTTAATTTTGATGGTTTGACCGTTCACTTGCTTTAGGACGGCTTCCCGTAAATCTTCCAGTACATACGCTCTACCGCTACCCTTTATGATATATTGATTTCCATATTGGTTTATAACCCCACCAGGCGCATTAGTGTTTGCTTCCTTAACCTGTTCTACCAATTCGGAAAGGCTTACATCATAATGCTTCATCTTTTCAGGATTGGCAAATACTTGGTATTGTTTGTAATCGCCACCTATGACTACCACATTGGCAATACCACCAATAGCCTTGATTCGTGGGCGAATTGTCCAATCCGATAAGGTTCTTAATTCCATTGGTGATAGGCTATCGGACGTTACGCCCAATAACATTATTTCGCCCATAATGGATGAAATAGGTGCCATTGTAGGTGCGCCGATACCTTCGGGCAAATTTTCGCGAACCATTGGGATGCGTTCGCTTACGATTTGTCGTGCACGATAAATATCGGTTCCCCATTCAAATTCTACCCAAACAATGGAAATTCCCGCTGCTGATGACGAACGGATCCGTCTTACATTTGGCGAACCGTTCAAGGCTGTTTCCAATTGATAGGTCACTAATTTCTCAACTTCTTCAGATTCCATTCCGTGCGCTTCGGTAAGGATTGTTACCGTAGGTGCTGTAAGGTCTGGGAAAACATCTACATTCATCGTTCGGGCATAATAAATACCCAATACACTCAATGCAACCGCTCCCAATAGAATGAGCAATCTGTTTTGAAGTGAAATTGATAATATTTTGTTTAACATTTCTCTTCGTTTTTAATGTTCGTGACCGTGTGCGGGTGTAGAACCGGACATTGAAGCCATTTTAACTTGATATGCTCCTGTGGTTACCACCACTTCGCCTACTTGCAAGCCTTGCACTATTTCTACATTTTCGCCATTGCGTTTTCCTATTTTCACGGGCCGCCTTTCAAAACTTTCGCCCGAACGTTGCACGATAACAGAATAGCTTCCATAATCTTCCAATAGGGCATTCACAGGAATCATAGTATTTTGGGTCGCATTTCCCATTGCAATTTGCACGGGCGTTAAACTTCCCTCTGGCATATCGACCTCTGCATTTACTTGCGCAAAAACTGAAATCAACGGGTTTTCACGTTCTACATTTTTACCAATTGAAAGAATTTTGCCATCTGCTTCGGTTACACTTTTCCATTGCCCATCTCTAGTTTGATACCAAATGCCCTGTACGTTCTCCATTGTTAGTCCGTAGTTGGGTGCTACCTGTGCATTTAAAACTTTGGATTGATGCGTTCCAATATTTACAAGTGCCACGCCTTGTTCTACGTAATCACCATTGGAAACCGTTATGGATTTGATAAAGCCGTCAAAAGGCGCTCGAATTTGTTTGCTGCCTCCAGAAACGCCCGATACCAATGATTGATAGTTGGCTTTGGCAATCTCAAAATTGCTCTCTACTTTCTCGAATTCAGATTTTGGGACGATTTTAGAATCGTAGAGCTCTTTCTTTCGGTCGTATTCAGATTTGGCCTGTTGGAATTTCGCTCTCGCGGAAGCGATATCGGTGCTCAAATTGTTGGATGCCAAACCCTGACTGTTCAAACTCATTAAGAGCTCGCCTTTCTTAACCGCTGTGCCTTCCGTAAGGTTGCTTACTTTAAAATCTACCACACCATTGGACTTTGCTGCCAAGGACTTTACAGAGCCGGGCGAGGGCATCCAAACTCCGGACGTGTTGATGATATCGTAAATTTTGCCTGAAACAACAGGCGCCGTTTGAAAATCGATTTTCCAAGCCTGCTCCTTTAAGAACGAAATGCTCCCATCATCTTCGGCAGTACCCAAAGCTTTTATGGCTTCGTCTGCATTGGCATATACCGTAACATCATCAATCGTTATTTTATCTGAATAGTCTGGTGTTTTCAGTTCAAAAACAAGTTGATACATACCTGCTTCTTTAGGTTGGATGGCAGGCGAAAATATACCTGGCGATGAAGGTGCTTCGGCCGTATTGCGAATGCCTTCATCGCCTTTTATCAAACTGACGGTAACCGAACCTTCCCGAACAGGCTGATGCTTGTCCAAAACCGTAAAATGGGCTGCAAATCTACTCGGATTGCCTATTATTAAGGCTGGAAATTCTACAAACAGTTCGGTTTTATCTGTCCAAAGGGAATGGGATAGGCGTGGAATTTCTTCTCCCACGTGGCTACCATCTTCATTGTGTGCGTGTGCATCTTGTGCCTTGTTGTTACAGGACATTGCCAAAAAGGCGAGCACTATTAAAATATATTTCATCTTTTATATCTATTATTTTTTTAATGGTCGTGGTGTTCTGCACCATCATCGTGTTTGTGGGTTCCGGAATTATCATCCGAATGATTACCGTCTTTATTGTGGTCGTGCCCGTGGTCATCCGTTTTTGTTTCCATAGAATCGGTTCCTACCTTATACTCTTCCTGTTCGATGGCTTCATCGTCCATATGGCTACCATCAGCGTTATGCTCGTGGCCGTGGTCGTCAGTACTTTCGGTTTTCGTATCCCTACAAGAGCTTACCAAAAAAGTTGAGGCGATTGCAATTGCGAATATTATTTTTGAAATGTTCATAATTTTATGTTTTTAAAATTTATAATTGATGTTTTAATAATTGTGTTTGCAGCAGTTGCAGTTCCTTTTCCATTTGCAACATTTTATCTTTTGCTGTTCGGTAAAACTGAAGCTCCACGTAATAATCCATAAACGAATACTCGCCCAATTGATAGGCTTTAAAAAGCAATTGCTCACTATCTAAATTACCTATAGTGGATTGATACTCATTATATTTTGTGAGCATCAGTTCGTATCGATTATAGCTTTCCTGAAATTCTGCATAAAGCAGAGAAGTGGCAACTTCAGTATTGGATTGCTGAAACTCGTAATTTGCTTCAGCAGCTTTTACTTTGTTCCTGCTGTTCCAAAGCGGAATTGAAATACCTCCATAGAAACCGGAAAAATTGTTACCCCTAACACCTTGATGATTATAGCCAAGAGCAAGATTTGGCAACACCTTGTTTTTCTCCAGTTTGACTTTTTGAAGCGACGCAGATTCATTAGCCATTAATTCCTGTAGCATAGGGTCTTTTTTTGATTTTTCTTGCCAAAGACCTTCCACAGCAGCAACTTCAATAGGTAGTGCAATTCCTGTCGATATGCCATCGATTTCATTGCCACCGTTCAAGGTTTTGAGTTTGGACAGCAAAATTTGAATATCGCTATCAACCTGTTCCACGACAAACTGTACTTGAATCCAAGCAATTTTTGCTTTGTTCAAATCCAAGATACCAACTTGCTCCTTATTGAAAAGTTCTTTAATTTGGTCGAAAACCTGCTTGCCCTGGGTTCTTCTTTCGGTTCCAATAACTTTCTGTTTTTGCAGGAAAATAAGTTCTATTAACAACTCTTTTGCGTACAATAAAATTTCCTGCCTTTTCTTTGCATAAGCAGTTTGCAGTTGTATCGCCTTTAATTCGTTCCATTTACCGCGTGAACCATATACCGTAGGAAACTCAAAGGATTGGGATATTTGATATTCGGAATAATCTCCAAATGTATGCTCGCCAAAAGGCAGGTAAAATGCCGTAAACTGTGGGTCGGGCAAATTGTTGTTGCTCTTGTTTTCAAGTTGTTGGCTTTCCATAAAGGATTGATAGCTTTTTAGCTCTGTATTATTCTGTTCTATTTCGTTGAGAAGTTCCTCAATATTTTTATCCTGTGAGAAACCACTAACAAAGAACAGGCATCCGCAAATTGCGGACACGATGTATTTATTCATTGTTCGAAATTTTAGGTTTAATCTTAAAGTATAGCAGATTACCTATCACAAAGACAGGTACTCTTGAATGATTAACCTAAAGATGGTGGGCCTCGTAAGTCAAGGGATGAGAGGTAGGGATTACAAAGTTTATTGGGTGGATGATAGACAGGCGGTTTGTTATTTTGCCTGTACTCAATTGAGAATATATTTTGTGTTTCAAGAGAGTTTTTTACAACATCCTTTTCAACAACGGTCTGTTGCTCAATTGTATTCCTTTCAAGTACGACTATATCGCTGGACACCGTGGAATGGATATGCATATCCATAAAAAACCCAAAGAATCCGTATGGGGATTCTTCCTTTTCCTGCGAATCATCATCGTGATGATGATGTTCGCCCGTATGGGCTATTTCTGAATGGGAAAGGGAATGGGAATGCGAGTGCTCGTGCTGATGATGCTGATGCGGAAAAACCTGATGCAGCATCATTAGGCTAAACACGCCTAAGAAGAAAAATGCCGCTATTTTATTTGGCTTTTGCATTAGACACGAATTTACTAAAATTAAAAACATCTTTGCTTTTTGGCCTGGATAATTTGAAAATCGTAGCTTGGAAAATGGGAACCCAGTATCATACTCCGTTATCTTAACTCTTGAAAATACTCAAGGAAAATTAACTTAGTATTAGAAAGTGTTTTACAACCATTAATCAAAAAATGAAATCAATGGCCATTTGAATCTTCCGCTGTGACCACCAATTAAAAATAGGTACTAAACCCAAAATACCATGTAGCCGTTCTTGAAGCTGGATTGTTGAGGATATCCTGTTGCCACTGGTATCTGTAGTTGATCCTTAGAACGGTCTGTGGCGCAGGCCTAAAGCTTATTGCAGGTGTAATTGCGAATAAATCATCCCCAATATTCGTATTGGTCTGGGCAAACCTGCCAATGTTGTAATCCACATAATCCGTTCTGAGCGATAGATTGAGTACGGCATCTTCCCAGTCCAATACTTCGGTCTTTAGTACCGGTTGGACAATATCTACAAAAAAACCAACTTGTCGATCACCGAATTGTTGAGTAAAAGTGTCCGGAACATCGACCCATATGTAGGCCATCTCACCGATAAACCTTGTTCCCGTTTTTTTTATGGCAGTATTTAAATCCAAGGCAAGAACATCTACCCTCCTTGATTTTGTATCAACCTGAAGCCCGTCAACTTCTTCCCTATTGTAGGCCCCGCCCATATAGGAAATGCCCAATTCTCCTAATTTTCTATGCTTGATGGCGAACTTTCCATTGAGGAGGGCATTGTCGCTAAAATTCTCCTCGAATCGCGAGGAATTTTCCTTGACTGCGGCCAAAAATGTTCTTTCTTCCTCGTTATCTATAATGCTTGTATCAAAGCCATTGGTGAGGTATGCTTCATAGCCCAAGGTCCAAGCTCCCTTATATGCCTTTCCATATATACCAAATCCGGCATTGGAGAAAGTGGCGGGCAACAAATTGGTGCTGACATCGGGCCGCTCGACAAACTCCCATTTTGGACCGTCGTGGTTTTGGTTAAAGGACCCTATTGGATTCAGTACGATTCCTCCTCTAAGATTCAACAAGGGGTGTAAAGCAATGTCCATTGAGGCGAATTCAATGGCAATTTCCTCTGTCCCGTTTTCAAATTCCAATTCGGTCAAAAACTTAATGCGCTTTGAAATAGAAGCCGAGACAAAAAGGGTCAATCTTCGGGCCTGAAAAGAAAGCCCCTCCGACAATCCGTCCTCAACACTGTAAATTGAGTTCGCCTCTAGATAACCACCCAGATTGACTGGAAATTTATCGAAAGTCAAAAACGGACGGTCATAAACCGCATCCATATTCATCGATTCCCGGATACTGTCCCTATCGCTAGTTTGCGAGCTTAGGGTTGAAACGCAAATGTTCATTAAAGCAAGGGCTGCATATATTTTACGAGACATGCACATAGATATTTTCATTATCGGCGGTTGTTTCAAATGATTTTAGGTTTTCTTCGGCCGGCCCTTCTAAAACCCTGCCCGAACGGTCGAACTCACTGCCATGACATGGACAATTGAATATGCCGCCGCCAATGTTGAGTTCACAGCCCCTGTGGGTACATTGCATCAAACTGGCCAGATAAACATTGTTTTGTGTTTTGAAAATTCCGATGGGGTATCGCATGGAATCACCCTGGATGACCACAAAATCACGTTCAATCTGCTTTTCCCCTTTCACCTGCTGAAACTCACCCTTTGATACTCTTAGCACTCCCCCTTCTTCAACGAAGGATGCATAATACAGGCCTGCGCAACTACTTAGTAAAGCGGAGGAAGCTGGCAGGACTGCAATCAGATATCCAAATTGTTTAATAAAATCTTTTCTATGCACCTATAGGGAATTAATGAATTTTATCAGTTGTGATTTTTCTTTTGGGGTCAGGGACAAATACTGGGCTTTTGAATTATCGGCCTCACCGCCGTGCAATTCAATTGCCTCTTCAATGCTCGAAGCCCTTCCGTCATGTAACAGGAACATTTGCCCGCCTTGGGAATTGGCCGATAAACCGATTCCCCATAGAGGTGGGGTTCTCCATTCAGAAGTCTCGACATTGCCTTCAGTGAATCCATCATCCAATTCAGGCCCCATGTCATGTAACAACAAATCCGTGTAGGGATGAAATTCCCTAAAGGATAACGATTCAATTGGGGAAAATCCTGTGGTCAACGTGGGTGTGTGACAGACAGCACATTGTACCGATTCAAAGAGTTCTTTTCCTGCAATGACATCGGGGTCTGTTTGATTTCTGGGAATTGGTGCTTTTAAGGTTTTTGACTTAGGTACTTAATCAATAACGATAGAAGTAGTAAATTCGGGGAAACAAACATCAAGAACATGGAGCAAAGATTCAAGAGCATGTCCCTTTTCGACTTTATGGAGAAATTCCCGGACACGGACAGCTGCCTGTCGCATCTGGCCTGGCTAAAGTGGGACGGGGGCTACAGGTGCC
>NZ_MDGL01000066.1 GCF_002742265.1 Maribacter sp. 4G9 | reverse complement strand
GCCTTTTAAACGACGGTAGAAATTCGTCTGCGGTACCCGGTCACTTAATTGGAAATTATTGAAAAGCTTCTCTTGATAATCCTTTTTACCCTGCATACCTAAAGTTACGATCCTTTTACGGATCGGCAAGATCGAAATGCCCCTTTTTTTATAACTTGTGCAACAGGCACAACGTGTATAATTCATTGCTAGTACTCGCCTACTTACGAAAATCCTCGCGGATTTTCTATTCGGTTTTTATTTGCTAAATTAGTTGCTTAAACCACGCAACTAATCATACACAAATACGTTGTGCTTCATTATAACCAACCGCTAACCAATGATAAAATTCTTTAGAAAAATTCGCCAAAAAATGCTGAAAGAAAACAAATTCAGTAAGTATCTACTTTATGCTATTGGAGAAATTGTTCTTGTTGTAATTGGGATTTTGATTGCGTTACAAATCGGTCAATGGAATAAAGAAAGTGAAATCAAAGAACTTGAACTAACCATACTAAAAGAAATTAAAAGTAATTTGAACGATGACCTAATCCAAATGCAAGGAGATATTTCACTTATGCAAATAATGGATACAGCTTGTGTTAATTTAAAAAATGCAATCAATACTAAAATTCAACTTACTGAGGATTTTTCCGATAATGCCAGTTTATTAAGAGTTATGCCACATTACCAACCAAACAAAAGCGGATATGACTTACTGGTTTCTAAAGGAATATCCATAATCTCAAATGATAGTTTAAGGAATTCTATATCTACTCATTACGAAAATCTATACACCTACTATAGTCGATATGAAGAGGAAAGGTTTATGTTTCATATAAACATCAGCGAACCAAAATTATTAGAATATTTCAGTTTTGAATTTGATTTAGACAACACATATTATTGGCAAGCAAACATATCTGTAGAAGATTATGGAAAGATGTTGGAAGATGAATCATTTGCAAAGGTTTTGAAAGCAATTGAATCGGAAAACAAACAAGTCCTTTCTCGTGCAATTAGGGTAGCAAACAGTATCGAGAAGCAATTGAATTTTCTGAATAATGAAATCCAAGCTATCGAATAAGAATAACGAAAGCACAACAACGGTAACCGTTGCACAAGATATTAATCCGTGAAAAAATGGATCCGTACAAGCCTCTTTACGGGGCTTTTTTTGGTCCGCCTTAGATTGGCAGCGCTAATCTTGGATGCCTTACAAAAGCACCGAACAACGGTTCAAGGGCACTTTTGGCCCATCTTGCCAAAGCTGGTGTCATT
>NZ_MDGL01000065.1 GCF_002742265.1 Maribacter sp. 4G9 | reverse complement strand
GTGGCCTTCATCAAGGAACACATGAGAAAAAGGATAGAGACCTCGATAAGCCAGATCTGCGCATTGATGCCGAGGCATATAAACGCAGTGACCCCGGACGGGTTCATCATCAAACTGATACTGTTCGTGATGGCGTTTCAGTTTGAAAAAACAGTACTATAATAGGAAACTCGAGTTAATTATTTGAACAGTCGTACCATTGATCAACAGGGTGTTGTCCTTGGTATTTACGGTGACCGTTCCCGTAAAATTACCATGAACGGAATCCGTTCGCAAAAGACTGGCCCTTTTTTCCAATAAGTCTTCATTTAGGTCCCCTCGTACAACAATGGCCCGCAATGGCATTTGATTGCCTTTTCCAGTTTTTGACATGAGTTCCCTTGCCAATAACCGACCAATTCGTCCAAAACCATAGAGTATGACATCCTTTGGTTTAATGCTTTTATATTCCGTGGCCGATTTAAGTTTATCGATAACAAAGGCTTTCACGTTGTTAAAATTGTTATCATCGGAATGGTATTCATAGGTCAATTTGCCGATGTCCAATTTGGCCGGAGGCAATTTTAGGTCATTGATGGCCCTAAGGATTTCAACGGAATCGAAAATTGAAATGGGTTTTTGTACAAACTCCCCCGCATACTCGTGCAACCGAATTATATCGCTTACGTTGCGATCAATTAATGGGTTTTTAAATAGGACAATTTCTATGGACCTATCATACCATAGGTCGCTGATGATCTTTATAAACTCCGTTGTGGCCTTTCTTCTATCTGCTTGGAAGGCCAGTTCTTTTTCAAAGGATATTTTGCGAGACATATTGGTTTGTTGTTGTATAAAAGGTCAAAATTATGCCTTTTATGAAGATTTGTAACAACTATACATAAAAAAAGCATCCGTTTACAGCGGATGCTTTCCAAACTTAAAATTTGAGTTATTGAAAAATTAAGCGTTCTCTCTCGCCTTTTTCATTAAGCATGGTGATAATAGTTTTTCCATACCTAGAAATGGCCCCAAAGGCCGTGTCCGCATCCGAAATATCCTTAATATCCTTTTCATCTACTTTAACGATGACCTTGCCTTCCAGCCCATAGCCCCTGTAACGCTCCGGTACTCCCGTAATTTTCACCCCGTTTTTTGTTCTAAATCTCTTTTGATCTTCTTTGGTCAGGTTCTTTACTTCCATTCCCATGGCAGGTACTATCAATAATTGCCTTTCCTTTAAGATTACGGGTAAGGTCAATAGTTCTTGATTTCTTTCAACGGTAACATTAATAGTATCATTTGGCCTTTTGGTACCCAAATAGCCTGTAAGGTCCGGATATTTGTGTATCTCTATTTGATCGATCTTTTTAATGATATCGCCCAATTCCAAGCCTGCATCATCAGCACCGGATTCTTCCTCAATGCTTTCAATGTATACACCGTCTATATTGTTTATGCCCCTTTCTATAGCATCCCGGGTATCCACGGGGGCAGGACTTATACCCATAAACGCTTTTCTAACGTTTCCATACTCCATAATATCGTTCACGACTTTCTTGGCGATATTGCTGGGAACTGCAAAGGAATATCCTACGTATGATCCTGTTTGCGACGATATGGCCGTATTGATGCCAATCAAATCTCCATTGGTGTTTACCAAAGCACCTCCGGAGTTTCCCGGATTTACAGCGGCATCTGTCTGAATGAAGGATTGATTGGAACGTGTGTCCAAACTTCTGGCCTTTGCACTTACGATTCCCGCCGTGACAGTAGATGTCAAATTAAACGGATTTCCAACGGCCAATACCCATTCCCCAATTTTTGTATTGTCAGAATCTCCAAACGCCAAATAAGGTAGTTTGTCCTCAGTATCTATTTTGATTAGGGCAATGTCCGAATTTGGATCGGTACCCACCAATTCCGCTTCAAAGGTCTGGTTATTGTTCAAGGTCACCTGTAGCTGCGTTGCATTGGCTATAACATGATTATTGGTCACTATGTAACCATCTTGGGATATAATCACCCCGGACCCTGTTCCCACTTGAGGAGTTACGGTACCTCCGGATCCGTAGAAGAAATCGAAAACACTGCTTCTTCGAGCGCTTAAAGTAAGGTTTTTTACGTGGACCACGGAATTTACCGTACGTTCGGCGGCATTTGTGAAATCAACTTCATTTATTCCAGAGCCTAAAGCCGAAGTAGGCGTATAATTAGTGCTAAAAATGGGTTGTGAATCATTGGAAGTTACAATGGCGTAATTGGGTTTCTCAAAGAAAAACTTATAGGTACCTAATGTTATGGCACCGGCAAAGATGGAAACGAGTAAAAGTCCTCCAATTCTCTTCATAATCTATACTGTTTTAACCTTTTAAAGGTAAAATTACATCATTTCCATTTTTTTGGTAATGGTTTAACGACTTTTTAACTGCAAGGATGCCTCAATTAAATCCTATCTTTGTGGTTCAATTTAGCTTATGACCACTACATTTTATAAGTACCAGGGAACGGGGAACGACTTTATTATGATTGACAATCGGTCATTGTTTTTTCCTAAGGAGGACCAAAACCTTGTAGCTTTTTTGTGTTCCAGAAGATTTGGGATTGGGGCCGACGGACTCATTCTTCTTGAAAATGATGCATCCTTGGATTTTAAAATGGTGTATTACAATTCTGATGGCAAAGAGGGCAGTATGTGTGGAAATGGTGGAAGGTGTATTGTTGCATTTGCCAAGTACTTGGGCATTATAGATACAACAACACAATTCATGGCCGTGGACGGACCCCATTCGGCATCGGTCAACGAAAATTGGGTACGTCTAAAAATGCAGGACGTAAAGGAATTAAAAAGTAAACCAAATGCCCTGTACTTGAATACGGGCTCGCCCCATCACGTACAATTTGTCTCAGATCTTGAAAAGTTCAACGTTGCCAAGGAGGGTTCCAAAATAAGGTACGGTATTTATGGGGAAACGGGAAGCAATATCAATTTTGTGGAACAAGTTACCGGGGATACCTTTAGGGTAAGAACCTACGAGCGGGGAGTGGAGGATGAGACACTTTCCTGTGGTACGGGAGTTACGGCCGTAGCACTGGCGATGCATCATTTGGGAAAATTAAAGGATAATTTTGCACATATAATAGCTTTGGGAGGTCAGTTAAAAGTCGAATTTGATTTTGAAAACGATACCTATTGCAAAGTCCATTTAAATGGAGAGGCCAAGCAGGTTTTTAAAGGTGAAATTTCATGGTAAACCTTCAAGGAAATAGTATTAAGTTAAGGGCCTTGGAAAAAGGGGACTTGGATTTACTTTTCGAACTGGAGAACCATCCATCAGTTTGGGAAATCAGTGGTACACTGGCGCCTTATTCCAGAAATGTCTTAAAACTGTATCTGGAAAATGCCCACAGGGATATTTATGATGTCAAACAATTGCGTTTGGTGATCTGTACGTTGGACAATGAGGCCATCGGCCTAATAGACCTTTTCGATTTCGACCCAAAAAACAAGCGGGCAGGGGTTGGCATCATTATTTCGGAAGAAGGGAAAAGAAACAAGGGCATTGGTACGGAAGCCCTTGAAATTTTATGTAGGTATGCCTTTAAGACCTTGGGTCTGCAACAGCTATACGCCAATATTTTGGAAGAAAACGAAAGAAGTCTCCATCTGTTTAAAAAACTGGGTTTTCAACTGGTGGGAACCAAAAGGGATTGGATATTTACCGAAGGCGTTTTTAAAAACGAATTGTTATTTCAAAAGATTTTTAGATAATGTACATCAAAAAAATTGTGGTCGCCATATTGATACTTGGACTGATCGGGGCCGGTGTATTTGCCTATAGGGTCTATAGCACCTTTTTCACACCAAATACCAGCTTTAATAACAAGGAAGCATTTGTTTATATAGGTTCCAACGATTCCTTTGCGGATGTTAAGGAACAGCTCGAGCCACTTTTGACCGATCTTCCATCTTTTCAAAAAGCTGCTGAGAGGAAGGGATATGCATCCAATATTAGGGGTGGGAAATATCGCATTTCAAAGGGTATGACCAATAACGACATTATCAACAATCTAAGGGTAAACAACATCCCCGTAAGGGTATCCTTCAACAATCAGGAAAATATTGCCTCACTGGCGGGCAGGATTTCCGAGCAAATAGAAGCGGATAGCCTTAGTCTTTTGAAGGTTTTTAATGATACCGAGTTTCTGGGTGAGAACGGTTTTGATAAAGAAACTAAATTGGCCTTGTACATACCCAATAGTTACGAATTTTTTTGGAACACTTCTGCGGAAGAATTCCGGGACCGTATGCTAAAGGAGTATAAACGTTTTTGGACCGAGGATAGGCTTGCAAAGGCCAAGGCCCAGGGAATGACACCCACTGAGGTGGTTTCTTTGGCCGCTATTGTCCATAAGGAAACTGCCAAGGTGGACGAAAGACCACGTGTTGCAGGTGTCTATTTAAACCGATTAAGATCGGGTATGCTCTTACAGGCGGACCCTACGGTTATCTACGCCATTAAAAAGGAAACCGGTAATTACGACACCATTATAAAAAGGGTCTTGTATAGGGATTTGGAAATGGATTCGCCCTACAATACCTATAAATACGGAGGCGTTCCTCCCGGACCAATTACCATGCCCGATATAAGTGCGGTTGACGCTGTCCTAAACCCGGAAAAACATAACTACTACTATTTTGTGGCCAACGTAAAGAACTTTGGTTATCATATGTTTGCCGAGAATATTGCGCAGCATAACCGAAATAAGGCACAATACATCCGCTGGCTTAACGAACAGAAAATCAACAGGTAGGCCCTTATCGTCATTTTAAGACATGTTAACTAAAAGTGTATATTTTTAACAAAATCTTCCCAATTTACGTTTTTAACATACCTAACTTTGCACCAGAAATTTAAGCAAGCGATTTTTATAGCTGTAAGTCTTAAGAAAAACACTTTATGAAAAGATGGATATTGTTCTCTTGTCCTCTTATCGTGATTTTTATTTTTTCGAGTTTCAGTTTTAGGCTTTACAATGTTGAAGTTCCTGAAGCTTTAAAAGTAAAAGAACCCCCTCCGTTTTTGTTCCCCCAGGACAAATCTTATTTTGAAAAAATGAATGTACGACCACCATTCTTGGGGAGTAGGTACATCGGTTTTAAGGAAGCCTTGGCTTTTAAGGAGTCTCAAGGCAGTTATTCGGCTGTAAATTCTTTCGGATATTTGGGTAAATACCAATTCGGCGTCAATACGTTGGCCCTAGTAGGTGTATACGACTCGATTCATTTTTTGGAAAACCCTGCCTTACAAGAGGAAGTTTTCGAAAAGAATATCGCCCGAAACAAATGGATTTTAAGAAAGGATATCCAGCGATTTGTGGGCAAACGTATCAATGGCATCGAAGTAACCGAATCTGGTATCGTGGCTGCTGCCCATCTAGCGGGACCTGGAAACGTGAAACAGTATTTGCGGACCTTTGGTAAGACAGATGTTACGGACGGTTATGGAACTACTATCGCGACGTATTTAAAGATATTTTCAGGATTTGACATCACTATGATCAAACCTATAAAAAACCCAAGAATATAAAGTACTATTACCTATGAAAATGGGAAAGCCTTGGCAGTAATGTTAAGGTTTTTTTATGCCTGAATGATAAAGATTGTTGGGCGTTTATGTAGGTCTACCTGTTCCAATTTCCATTGAGATGCAGGCTTGGTCCTAATAAATTCTGTGGTAAGGGTAATGTCACATGCTACGCAAATTCTAGTATTACCGGAGACCGTTTTTACAAGCTCTTCCAACAGCTTATTGTTTCTGTAGGGTGTTTCTATGAAAATTTGGGATTGATTTTCTTCCTTGGATTTTTTTTCCAAGGTCTTTATCTGTTTTTTCCTTTCTGAGCCTTCAATCGCCAAATAACCATTGAAAGCAAAATTTTGTCCGTTCATGCCACTGGCCATGAGGGCAAGAATGATAGAGGATGGTCCAACCAACGGAACCACTTGTATGTTCCTCTCATGGGCAATTTTTACGACGGCGGCCCCTGGATCTGCAATTCCTGGGCATCCAGCTTCGGACAATATGCCCACATCATATCCTTCCGAACATGGGTTCAAAAAACTAGGTATCTCAGACGCTTCTGTGAACTTGTTGAGTGAAAAAAGGGTCAAGGAGGGTTGTGATTTTCTGGGCGAAATTTTCTTTATAAAATGTCGAGCCGTCTTTTCGTTCTCAACAATGTAGATGTTTATTTCTTCGATCGCCCGTTTAATGGAAATGGGAAGTACTTCCAATGGGGGAATTTCTCCAAGGGTGGAGGGAATTAAATAGAGCTTGCCTTTTTTGGATATTTCTTCTGCCATATGTCTAGGAAAGTTTTTTTGCAATGGCATCGCAGGCCTTGTCTATCAAGTGAAAGACATGATCAAATCCATCGGCCGTATCATAATAAGGGTCCGGCACCTCTAGCTCCCCATCGTTTGTTTCACCTAGCAATAGTTTTACCTTGGCCGCTTGCTCCTCATTTCTGCTCAAGCCAATAATGTTGCCATAATTGCTTTTATCCATGGCATAAATGATGTCAAAATCATCCAAATCCGTCGCCTTAAGTTTTCGGCATACTTGACGGCTGATGTCGATACCATATTTTCTGGCAATTGCAATGGATCTGGGATCGGGTGGATTTCCAATATGATATCCTCCAGTGCCTGCAGAATCTATATATACCGTAGTGATGTCAACCTTGCTTTTTAGAATGCCCTCGGCCAATGGCGACCTGCAGATATTTCCAAGGCAAACCATCAAAACTTTGGTCTTCATCAAATTCAGGAGAATTTTTTGGTAAGGTCTTCTATATATTTACGGAACTGCTTATCCGTTTCGGCCAGATTATCCACGGTTTTACATGCATGTAAAACGGTAGCGTGGTCCCTTTTGCCAATTTGCGAACCAATGCTCGCCAAAGAGGCCTTTGTGAATTTTTTTGCAAAGAACATGGCCAATTGCCTCGCCTGCACAATATGTCTTTTTCTTGTTTTGGATTGTAACGTGGCTACGTCCATTTCAAAGTAATCGGAAACTACCTTCTGTATATAATCAATGGATACCTCCCTTTTGGTGTTCTTTACGAACTTCTCCACTACTTGTTGCGCCAATTCAATGGTAACTTCCCGTTTGTTTAGGGTAGATTGGGCAATAAGGGAAATAATAGCACCTTCCAGTTCCCTGATATTGGTCTTGATGTGTTTGGCAACATAGTCAATGATATCATCGGGCATTTCCACGCCATCCCTATATAGTTTGTTCTTTAGGATGGAAATTCGGGTTTCATAATCCGGACTTTGCAATTCTGCCGACAATCCCCATTTAAAGCGGGAAAGTAGGCGTTGCTCGAAGTCCTGCATATCTACTGGAGCCTTATCCGAAGTTAAAATGACCTGTTTGCCATTTTGATGGAGATGATTGAAGATATGGAAGAACACATCCTGGGTTCCAGATTTGCCGGAAAGGAATTGAACATCGTCAATAATCAAAACATCTATTAACTGATAGAAATGGATAAAATCGTTTCGGGTATTTTTTTTGACGGATTCTATGTACTGTTGGGTGAATTTTTCCGCCGAAATATATAATACGGTACGTTCTGGATATTTGTCCTTTATTTCTACCCCAATGGCATGCGCCAAATGGGTCTTTCCCAAACCAACGCCCCCAAAAACCAACAAGGGGTTAAAGGATGTGCCTCCCGGTTTGTTGGCTACGGCCATACCCGCAGAGCGCGCCAAGCGATTGGAATCACCTTCCAGAAAATTATCGAAATTATAGTTTGGGTTTAACTGGGATTCAATTTTAATATTCCTAATACCTGGGATTACAAAGGGATTTCGTAGTTCCGGATTTTTGGACTTTATGGGAACGTCCATTTCTTGGGGACCCATATTGCCCCTATTGGAACTGGGTATTTTTTCAGTGAAAGGTTCTTTGTTGCCATAAGTATTTTCCATCTTAATGATGTATACCAATTTGGCGGTTTCACCAAGCTGTTTCGTTAAAGCTACCTTAAGTAATTTCACATAATGCTCTTCCAGCCACTCGTAAAAAAATTTACTTGGCACTTGTATACTTAACGCATTGTTGGAAAGCTTGATAGGCTTTATAGGTTCAAACCAAGTTTTGAATGCCTGCGGTTGGATGTTATCCTTGATAAATACCAAACAATTTTTCCATACGGAATCGGCAGTAACATTCATAATAATTAAAGCTCTTGTTATTGGTTAGTTTAAAGCGAACAATTTAAAAAAAATAGAGACAGTTATTTTAGCTCTGTAAAGTGGACAAATATGTGAACAAAAATTCTAAAAAAAAAATCAATGCCTCTTGAATTTGAGCTTTTTTTTTCTCATGTTCGTTGCCTACCAACGGGGGCTTTAAATATATAGTTTTTAATTATAAATCAATGGGGTTTAACGAAATTTCTTTTCGCGTAAGATATGGGGAAACAGATCAAATGGGCGTTGTGTATTATGGTAACTACGCGCAATATCTTGAGATGGGAAGGGTTGAGTGGCTAAGGTCCCTGGGGCTTTCCTACAAATGGATGGAGGAGCATGGGGTCATGCTTCCAGTTATTTCCCTTAAAATAGAGTATAAAAATCCTGCGCGATATGACGACCTTATCACGGTCCGTACCCAACTAAAAAGCAAACCGTCCGTACGCATAGAATTTGACTATGTTATACTGAACGAGGCTGGTGAAATTTTGATCGAAGCGAACACCGTTTTGGTGTTCATGGACGCTTATAAGAAAAAGCCTATAAAATGTCCGGATTATATTCTGGAAAAACTATCATAATTCCTACTTTTTTAAATCAGGCAATTGGACGGAAATTTTATGATGGGCTTCCAGTTGTTCCAAAATGCCGGGTAGTAGATCTTTTTGAACGGAAACACGTATTTCACAATCCAGATGCAGCTTTTGGGAAAGTATTTCCAATTGGTTCTTTTTAATGAACCTCATGACGGTATCCATTTCCGCATATTCAAATGACATGGACACTTCCTCCGTTAAAACTTTTTCAGATATCACAGAATTTTCCAATGCCAACTTGGCCGTCTCCCTGTAAGCGGTCATCAAACCGCCTACACCCAATTTTGTACCTCCAAAAATCCTGGCTACAGCTACCAGCACATTGGTTACGTCAAAGGATTGTATCTGACCATAAATAGGCAGTCCAGCAGAATTGTTGGGCTCCCCATCATCATTGGCCCTATATTGAACGTCTGTAATTCCTAATTGCCAAGCATAGCACACGTGGTTTGCCGTAGGGTGAAGTTTGCGAAGTTCGTCAAGAATCGGTTTCACTTCTTCTTCGGTAGTTATAGGAAAGGTATATCCAAAGAACTTGCTTTTCTTTTCCTTGAACAATACTTCCCCCGAAGGTTTGTCCGTAGTCTTAAATCTAGTGATTTTGGAATCCATTGCTTTGGTTTATCCGAACATCATTTTTTGTATTGAATTACCTAGCGCTACCAAAACGATACTAACAATGGCCAGGCCTATGCCTATCCAATTTTTGCCACTAATCCTTTCTTTGAACAAGAATATACCAAGCAATGTGGAAAGCATTACAATGGCTACGTTATTGATCGTAAATATTGAAGCGCTATTTAAGGTTTCGCTATCTAATGCCTTCATTAAAAAGTATATGGAAAAAAAATTTGGCACTCCCAAACAGATACCTCCAATGATATTTTTAGAATTTATTTTTAAGCCGTCCCTAAAAGATTTCAACAATATGAACAAAATTCCACAGGATGCTGCAGATCCAAATACCACGGCTGAAAACAATGGGAATTCTTCTTCGGGTACGGATACCTGTTGGGCGTATTTTATGCTCGTGTCTATGATGCCGGAACCAAGAAATACGGCCACGGGCAACAATAGGAGGTACCTGTGGTTGACTACATTCTTTTTTCGCATGGTGGCCAGGTATACCGCCACCAAGGCCAAAAGGATGCCCAAAATTTCAAAAAGGCCAAGGCGCTCCCCATACATCCACATGCCAAAGACAACAGGTATCGCCAATGACATCTTCGTCGCTACGGATGCCGCAGAAACTCCCACTTTTTGGGAAGTGGCCGCCATAAGGTTGAAAACTACAATGAACAGAACGCCCAAAAGAATCGTTCCAAAAAACCAAGGTTGCTCAATGACCTTTGAAAATTCAACACTACCAGTATAGAAATAGATTCCTACGGAACACGCAACAAAATAATTGACAATAATGGCGTAAAGTGTCTGTATCCTGTATTTGGTGTACAGTTTAAAAATCACAAAGATTAAACTGGATGCAAGAACGCTTAGTACCAAGTATTCCATTACAGCTTTTTGTTTAGCTCAACAATATCCTCTTTTCCGACTAGAAGGTTCCAACATTGTATCCCCAATTTTTGCGCACTATCCGTATTTGCCTTGGTGTCGTCAATAAAAAGTGTTTCCTCTGGAACTAGCGAATTTTCGTTCAATACGTATTCGTAAATATTGGTATTGGGCTTGCGCATCTTAATCTGTTGGGACAAATAGAAGCCTTCAAAACAGTTTCTGAAACGCTCAAAACGTTCCAGTCCCATAGTCTTTTTTACATATTCTATGTGTATATCGTTCGTATTGCTCAATAAAAATAAACGGTGGGATTTTTTTGTCTTTAATTCCTCTATAAATTCCAATCGATACTCCGGAAAATCAAGCAGGATGGAATTCCAGGCATCCAGTAAATCGGTTTCAGTAGCTTTGGGATACATTTCCTTTAGGTCTGCCAGAAAATCATTGGATGACATAAGGCCCGTTTCGTAATCCTTGCATAGTATATCCAGCGCCACCGTATATTCGGTATAGCCAAACGCTTCCATTTTTTTAAACACTGCTGGCTTGTCCAGGTTGATGAAAATGTCGCCAAAATCAAATATGATATTTTTTATCATTCCGGATTATTTTTAAATGGTCGTTTAAAATGTATTTTTCTTGAACTAGTTCTCCCTGCAAGATAGGGGCTTTTATCCCTTTTTTAAAGACGTTTTTTCCAACAAAAATCCTTGCCTCGTCCCACAGGTTTTCATCGATAAAACCTTGAATGGTCTTGGCGCCACCTTCCACAAGAACGCTCAGTATATTTCGTACATAAAGATTTTTAGACAACTCTAAAATAAGATTACTATTTATATTAATATATTGATAATCAATTTTTTGTATACTTTTATATTTATCTTTTATTGAAGTATAAATTATTGTAGGTTGTTTGCCGTCCAAAACATGAAAACCTTTTGGTATTTTAAGCTCCCTGTCAATGATGAGTCGGATTGGTGGCCTTCCGTTCCATAGTCTGGTGTCCAATTTTGGATTGTCTTCCAGCACGGTGTTTGTACCTGCCAAAATAGCCTGTTCCTCACTTCTCCATTTGTGTACTAATTGTCTGGAATAGGTATTGGTAATCCAATAAGGTTCAGGATCGGAGTGTCTGAGTTCCTTTCCCGGGGATACAAAACCATCGGCCGTCTCCGCCCATTTTAAGATGATATAGGGCCGTTTTTTCTCGTGAAAGGTCAAAAACCGCCTATGATGCTCCCTGCACTCTTTTTCCAGGATACCGACAGTTACAGAGCACCCTGCTTTTTTTAGGGTTTCTATTCCCCTTCCGGCTACTTTATCGTGTGGGTCTTTGAGGCCCACTACGACCTTGGGTATCTTATTTTCGACAATTAGGTTGGCACAGGGAGGGGTTTTTCCAAAATGGGAGCAAGGCTCCAGGGTTACGTACAGGGTGGATTTGGAAAGTAGGTGTCTCTCCTTAACGGAGCGAATCGCGTTCACTTCGGCATGGGGTCCGCCATAGGCGCTGGTAAAACCCTCTCCAATAATCCTATTTTCATGCACAATAACGGCGCCTACAGATGGATTGGGCGCTGTGGAACCCTGTCCGTTTTTGGCGATTTCAATGCAGCGGCGCATGAATATTTCGTCCACCATGATTGGGGACTCAGGGTTCCTGAAATTTGTATCCATAGGAAAAATCTTGTTGAAAACTGTTTTTTAGGTTTTTGCCCAATTCGTGTATCTTCACCAATCAAAAATAGCACTTTAAAACCTATTCTTTAAAAGTCATGCAAGAGGTTCTAATACGGGAGATAAGACCTGCCGATAATAAAGAGGTCGCAAGGGTTGTACGCGAGGTGTTGGTGGAAATGGGTGTGCCAAAAGTGGGTACGGCCTATGCCGATGCTGCCCTTGATCGAATGTATGAGACCTATAATGTACCCAGGGCCACATACTTTGTCATTGATGATGGTGGCGCAATTATAGGTTGTGCAGGCGTGGCCCAATTGGAGAATTACGTTGGCAATGTTTGTGAGCTTCAAAAAATGTACTTTTTAAGAGCTGCACGTGGGCGTGGGCTTGGTGCTAAAATGATGCAGGCCTGCTTGGACCGTGCACGTGAATTGGGATTTGAAAAATGTTATCTGGAAACGATGCCGTATATGGAGGATGCCCAAAAGCTGTATAGGAAGACCGGTTTTGAATATATAGATGCGCCTATGGGCGATACCGGGCATTATTCCTGCCCCGTTTGGATGTTGAAAACCTTGTAACATGTTGTTGAGGGAGTTAAAAAGGATTTTTCATAACGAATTGGATACTTTGTACGGCAATGAGGAGGTTGCCAGTTTTTTTTATTTGCTGATCGAACATTATCTAGGTTTGGAGCGATTTGTCCTTGCTGTCCAGCCCGATGTAAGGATCGAAAAGAACGAGGACCCAGAACTGTTTTTGGCCTTGTCCCAATTGAAGGAGTTTCGACCTATTCAGCATATCATAGGGTCAACACATTTTATGGATATGGAATTTAAGGTGGGTCCCGAAGTCTTGATTCCACGTCCGGAGACCGAGGAATTGGTTCGATGGGTGTTGGCCGATGTGGATAAAGAGGCCGATTTGGACATTTTGGATATGGGAACAGGGAGCGGCTGTATCGCCATAGTCCTTGCAAAAGCATTGAAAAATGCAACTGTTCACGGTTTGGATATTTCAGATGAGGCTTTGGAAATCGCTAGGGAAAATGCGCTTCTGAACGAGGTCGATGTTCATTTTTTTACGTCCGATTTACTAAATTTTGAAAGTGAACTATTATTTGATATAATTATATCCAACCCTCCTTATATCAGGGAATTGGAAAAAATAGAAATGAGTAAAAACGTGATATCCTACGAACCTGGGAATGCACTCTTTGTTCCGGATGACGACCCGTTGATTTTTTACAGGGGGGTTGCTGATTTCGCATCGAAACATCTAAAACCAAACGGTATGTTGTATCTTGAAATCAATCAATACCTTTGCGCGGATACGTGCCAATTAGTGCGCGATTATGATTTTGAAAACATTGAATTACGTAAGGATATGTTTGGGAATGATAGAATGATCAAAGCTATCAAGAAGTAAAAACTATGAATATCGAAATTAAAATCAAGGCCTTAAGGGACGAGCTGAGGGAGCACAATTACAACTATTATGTTCTGGACAACCCCTCGATATCCGACTATGAGTTTGACATGAAGTTGAAGGAGCTTCAGGACTTGGAGACCAAGCATCCCGAGTATTTTGATGAAAGTTCGCCCACCATTCGGGTAGGTGGCATGGTGACCAAACATTTTGAAACCGTCGTTCATGAGCATCGCATGTATTCCTTGGATAATTCCTATTCCAAGGAGGATTTGGAGGATTGGGAAAAAAGAATCCAACGAAATTTAGGGGATGCCCCTGTCTCATATACATGTGAGCTTAAGTATGATGGGGCCTCCATCAGTATTACCTATGAAAACGGAAAATTAGTGAGAGCGGTGACCCGCGGAGACGGTTTTCAAGGCGATGATGTGACCACTAACATAAAAACTATAAAGTCGGTTCCCTTGAAATTAAAGGGCGATTATCCAAAGAAGTTCGATATTCGGGGTGAGATCGTCCTGCCTTTTGAGGGCTTTACCAAAATGAACGAGGAGCGGATCGCCAACGGGGAAGAACCTTACATGAACCCAAGGAACACGGCCTCCGGAAGTTTAAAATTGCAGGACAGTGCCTTGGTGGCCCAACGCCCTTTGGAATGCCTTTTATATAGCATTGTGGGTAAGGAAACCGGCATAAGTACCCAATTCGAGATGTTGGAAAAGGCCCGAGAATGGGGTTTTAAAGTGCCAACCGTGGCCAAATTATGCAAGAACACCCAAGAAGTTATGGATTTTGTTGAGCACTGGGACGTAAACAGGCATAGTCTGCCCTACGAAACGGACGGGGTGGTGGTAAAGGTCAATACTATCCAACATCAGGAGGAATTGGGATTTACGGCCAAATCCCCTCGTTGGGCCATGGCCTATAAATTCAAGGCGGAACAGGTATTTACGGTACTTAATGAAATCACCTACCAAGTAGGGCGCACTGGGGCCATAACGCCAGTGGCGAATCTGCAGCCAGTGCTTTTGGCGGGAACCACTGTCAAACGGGCCTCCTTGCACAATGCGGGCCAAATTGAGAAATTGGATATTCGGGAGGGGGATACAGTGTTTGTTGAAAAAGGAGGTGAAATCATACCCAAAATCATTGGGGTGGATCTTTCTAAACGTCCTAATGATTCAAAACCCACGGAATATATATCTGAGTGTCCGGAATGCCACACTTCCTTGATTCGTACTCCGGGCGATGCAAAACACTATTGCCCGAACGAATACGGATGTCCGCCACAAATTACAGGGCGAATTCAGCATTATATTTCAAGGAAGGCCATGGATATCGAAGGTTTGGGCGGTGAAACTGTAGAACTGCTCTTTAAGGAAGGGTTAATAAATGATTATGCGGATTTGTACGAGCTTACCAAAGAGCAATTGTTGCCCTTGGAGCGTATGGCGGAAAAGTCTGCAGAAAACCTGATTCAAGGTGTTGCGGATTCGATAAAGGTGCCTTTTGAGCGGGTATTGTTCGCCTTAGGTATTCGCTATGTAGGCGAGACTGTGGCGAAAAAATTGGCGAATGCTTACAAAGCCATTGATGCCCTTATGGTCGCTACCAAAGAAGAGTTGATTTCCGTGGATGAAATTGGCGACCGGATTGCGGAAAGCGTAGTCGACTTTTTCCAAAACCCAAAAAATTTGGATGCCATAAGCCGTTTACGGGAAAAAGGGGTGCAAATGGAACTTTCCGCTGAAAAGCTCCAAAACCAAACCGATATCTTGAAAGGTACTACCTTTGTAGTGTCCGGGGTATTTGAAACGGTGAGTAGGGACGAGCTTAAAAAGCTGATTGAGGACAATGGTGGAAAAGTAGGTTCTTCTATATCCTCCAAAACGGGTTATTTGGTTGCCGGGGACAAAATGGGGCCCAGCAAAAGGACCAAAGCGGAGTCTTTGGGTATCCCTATCATCACGGAGCAAGAATTTTTAGCAATGATTTAAATAAAAGGAATGGATTACTTCATTATCAGCGCTGTACTGGTTTTTATTTCGGCAATTTTTGGATATATAAATGTCCGGTTTTTGAAATTGCCCAATACTATTGGACTCATGCTGATAACGATTGTATTTACCTTGGCCGTTTTTGTCATCGGGTATGTGGACGACACCCTTCTAAATGCCGAAAGGTATATTATTTCTCAAATCGATTTTAAGACGGTTTTATTGGATATCATGTTGAGCTTTCTGCTATTTGCGGGTGCGCTTCATACCAATTTTGAGCAGCTAAAAGTACAACGATGGCCTATTCTGGTCTTTTCTACCTTGGGCGTTTTGGTGTCTACCTTTTTGGTCGGTACTATTATGTTCTACCTGTTGAAAATGACCTCTATGGACGTGAATTATATCCATTGTTTGCTTTTTGGGGCACTTATTTCCCCAACAGATCCCATAGCTGTATTGGGAATTTTAAAGAAGGCTGGCGCTCCTAAAAAATTAGAAACCAAGATTGTTGGCGAGTCCCTATTTAACGATGGAGTAGGGGTAGTCGTATTTTTGACCATTTTTAAAATGGCTTCCTCGGGAGGGGCACCTGTAGAGCTTATGGAAATACTTGAGCTTTTTGGGGTAGAGGTTATTGGAGGTATTCTTTGGGGCCTTTTGATCGGTTGGGTAACGTACAGATTGATGCGCAGTATAGACGACTACGATATTGAGGTGATTATAACCTTGGCCGCGGTCATGATGGGGACTGTGGTCGCCCAAAAATTTCACCTTTCGGCACCCTTGGCAATGGTAACTGCCGGCTTGGTCGTGGGGAACGATACCGTGAGAAATTCTGCCATGTCCGCTAATACGGAGATATATGTCGATAAATTTTGGGAATTGTTGGATATTTTGTTCAATACGTTGTTGTTTGTCCTCATAGGTATGGAAATGTTGGTCATCAGCTTTGAAACCAGTTACATTATAGCTGGTTTGATTGCGATTCCCATTGTCTTGGTATGTAGATATCTCAGTTTGCTGATGCCCATTAAGTTTTTTGAAAAACGCTTGGATTTTGTGCCCGGGACCAATTTGGTCATGACTTGGGGCGGATTGCGAGGGGGTATTTCCATTGCCTTGGCCCTTGGTTTGACCCAGGATATGAATAGGGACCTGTTTTTGGTCATCACCTATGTGGTCGTGGTCTTTTCCATCATCGCCCAAGGTTTAACTGTTGGTAATCTGGTAAAACGAGTTTCAAAATGATACCCAAGGATTACGCCGAATTTGAAGCAACCTTAGCAGGTTTCCAGCCACTATCCGATTGGCCGGAAGGACTTAAGGCTCTTTGGTTCGATGCCAAGGGCGACTGGCAAGCTTCCCACAATATTGCCCAAGACATGCATAATCAGCTGGGCAGTTGGATCCATGCCTATCTACACCGAAAGGAGGGCGACCGATTCAATGCTGGCTATTGGTACCGACAGGCAAATAAGCCCTTTTCAAAATTATCCTTGGAAGATGAGCTTCGGGAAATTGTGGAATATGTGCTCCAGTAATTGAAACTACAGATTAAAGCGTATTATGCTTGGAGTACCCTGGAGGTTGAATCCCCTTCATTCGCAAATAGCTGACTGCCTGTGCCCTGTGGTGGACGGTATGGTTTTCGGCACGAAGTATAAGGTCTAGGTGGGTATGGCCCTCCAAATACCAAGGTTTTACCTTGTCCTTTCCCTGTTTTAAAAAGTCATCTTTTAATCCCTTCAAATTTGCCAATACAAAATCAAAGGTTTCATGGAGATAGGCACCTATTAATTCCTTGTTTTGCTCCGGACTGCGTTTTTGTAGACTATCGGCATTAAAAACACTCAAGGGATCAGGCAGTTCCAAAAAGAAAGGCGCTTCCTTTAGGGCATTAAAATCGGCATAGGTCTTTTCATCTTTCAACACCCCAATGAACATGTTGTTCGTATACCCGATATGCAAAAAATGCTGGGCAAAGCTCATTTGCTCAGGACTGGGCCTGAATTCCAAATCTTCCAAGGGCATGGCGTCCAATACGGCCAAGGTATATATCCTTGATTTTCCCCATCGGTTTATCAAAATATCCGAGAAGCTTAATTCCTCTTGGATCAATTTGGGCATTTTGGTAGCAAGGAGCGTCAACGGGCTTAATCCCAACCATCCAAGCAAAAGTCTTCTTTTTGTATTTGGTTTGATTTTCATACCATTGTAAAAATAAGAGGGTTCTTGTTTCTATAAAACTTCAATATAGCCCATTTAAAACGGATATCTACCAAATGGGCCCTCCTTTTGCCTTTGTTTAGTTGGAAGCTACGGTCGTTTTTTCAGTATCAAAATAGTTTGAAAGAATAGAGGCCAAGGCCTCCTCGCCGTTTAGAATACGTTCTATTTTATTTAATGTTCTTGCAGGTAGCACCGGTTCCAAAGGTTGGTTTACTTTCTTGATTCTGTGAAATACCTTTTTAATCTTGTTGTCCCATACTTTGTGATATTTTAAAAGGTCGTCCGGATAGACCGTTTTGCGTCTGGTTCCTTCGTTGATGCCCCTAAAAGGGCTCGTAATATTCAAATACCCATAATCATCGGTCAATTGTTCCCCGGGCTGGATGTCCCTTATGGCCATCTCAAAGTCATAGGGGGTGGTGAGGCAATTGGAGTTAAAACTATGGTTTACGTATCTTCCATGGTCCCAACAAAGGACAAGATTTCCGTTGTTGTTCCTATATGTATACGTGTCCAGAATATCCTGATAAATGGGCTCCATATTCTGAAAATCCAAGGGACTGAACTCCCGATCCAATTTATCCAACACCCAGGTAATGGTGCCAGCGGGTATAAATTGGGTGGCCACGACACCGTAGCCTATTTCTTTGCTTATAAAGCGTAATTCTGTATGCGGATGAATCATTTTAATAATGGATTTAAGTATTTCTTTATGAGTTGGTTATAATCAAAGATGTATCCTCGATACCCATGCTGATTAAAGAATAAAATTATATCTTTTATAAATACAAATGCAGGAATTTACGCTGTTTGGAAAAGGAATTTTACACTTTTTTTAAAACCCATTTTGTCATAATCTTGTGTCGTCTAGAATGAGCGCATTGACTGGGTAATCCCATTCTATGTTCATGGAGTTCTCACATTTTTTTGGGTAGGTTCGCATTGACGCATGTTGTAATCCTGTCATTCGGACAGAGCTTCGATACCTATGGAAGCGACGAGGAATCTAACTTTATCATAGATTTCCCACGCTCCTTACGTTCGACTTCGACTCCCATTCGACTGCGCTCAGGGCAGGTCGCTCAGTCTGACAGGTTCGAAATGACACTTGATATAACAGCTTCGACCTGAAAACGTTTTACTTAAACTACTACCTGGCATACCGTTCAAAGAATTCTTCAGTATCCTTGATGTCCTCCAGTTTCAACATCCAGCACACTTCGGAAAGGTCCGAAAAGTCCAGCCCGTTTTCTGCGACCGCCTCATTATTATACCGGCCTTCTTGGCCGTTGTATTTGTTGGACAATTCCACCGCCAATTCCCAAACCGATTTTAATTTGGAATCCGTCACCTTTTCTTTCCATTCCGTATACCCAGGGGTTCGAAATCCTGGCGTTCCATTGCCCACGGCATTTCCATCTGGAATTTTGTTGTAATCCGTGTTCTTTTTTACAAAATCCAACAGTTCCGGTGTCGTCACTTCCTCGTTCCAGTCACTATGCTGTACAATATGGATTCGTTTGGTGGTTTCCAATCCAGGTAACTTCTTTTGAAGTGCCTTGACCACGTGGGCCGAAAAGTCGGACTGGCCCGCTTCCGCGATCCAGATATCACCCTGAGCTTCCAAGGTGGTCGTGGCCAATTGTGCGACTTTTTCTGCCGCCGCTTCCATACGTTCGTGGGCATCTGTCCAATTTGTAGCAAAAGCTAACTTAAAAAGGGCATTGGGGGGTACATATAACCCTTCTTGACTGCCATAAGTGCCCGCAACCGCATGATAATGCATGTGCATGAAATTGGGAGAGGTCATTAAGGTCAATAATCCTGCAGCGGCCTGTAGGTCGTCCACATCAGTCTTGCAATCAAAATTCATTAACAGGAGATCTTTCCCTATATCAAATCGAGGCTGGTTTTTGTAAAGTTCCAGCGCTTTCAAATATTTCTGTCCACCGGCCTCCGTTTGGTCCTGTAAAAAGTCGTTAAGTTCAGGGTGCTTGTTGTTTACAAAGGTTAGCAATTTGGTTCTGTTGTTCCCAAAAGTTTCGGCATCAAAATCCACATATTCGGTGGCCACTTTGGAAACTTTGCCATCTACAACGGAGAGATAATAATTACTGATAAAAGGTTTTTCGTATAGAAATTGAATTCGGGTGTCCAATTTGGAAACTTGTGCCTTTACTGTACCGTCACCTTGCGGTTCAATATCCATAACCTCGTAGGTTGGGTCAAAAACCGCGTCCCACTTCAATAGCTCTTTATAGCCTTCTTGCGAATATGTTGACGTGTATTCCCCTTCCTGGGTTTGTAGACTATCGGCTAGCAACACTGGAATTTGAGAATAATCTGAAGTGTCCAGCATATTAAAATACCGGGTTGCAATTTCGGTATCGCTAAATTTTTCCGAATCCTTACAGGAAATGAATCCAATGGCGCAAAGTGCCAATAAAATTTTATTTTTATTCATGTGTAGTGTTTAATGGAATGATCCAAGTATTGTTTTCTGCATCGATGCGACCGTTCAGTTGTTCCTGTACGACCCTATCGGTTACCTGTATGCCCTTTTCCGCAATAGCCTCAAAAGTATCGATTCCGTCGTTGGGGAAATTTTGCCGGGTTCTATGTATATTGAATATATTGGAAAATTGCTTGCCAAAAGCCTTTTCCACGCCGTCCTTACCTAACATAAAACCGAGCATACCGCCCCAGGTGGCCGTAGGATTATCGGAATCCCATCCGGTAAGCACCCCAATTTTAATGGTCTCCTTTAAGTCTCCTTCACCATAAAATAGACTGACCAAACTAGCTGCAAAATTGATACCTGCAGCAAAACAGCCATTACAATATAAGTTTTGGGAGGTAATGTCATACCCATCCTCTTCATTCACCTGATATCTTTGGTAAATAGAATCCCGAGTCTGTTCCCAAGGAATCCCAGATTCATATAGTTGATGTACATAATCGTACATTTTGGCTGGGTATTCCGTATCGGGGAGGGATTTACGCGCTTTTTGGGCAATCGATAGAACCCTATTCGACATTTTTTCTTCCGATGGTTGGCTTGCCAAAGCATACATGCGTACATAAAATTTGGAAATGTCCTCCGCTTCCTGGCTTGCTACCGTTCGTATGGGCAGTTCGGCGATTTTAACGGCGATATCCGGCCTTGCAGGAGCAAAGAGACCAAAAATTTCTGTTGTCAACTGCGCATCGATCATTTCAAAATGTTCGTTTTGTTCCGGGCTTCCTGTAACTGGTGGCAAAACCCCTTCTTGCATTAGGTCAAAGGCTTTTTGGTTGGAGACCCATAAATAGTTTTCCTCTTCGGGACGAATATGGATTAACCAACCATCCCGAATCTGTTCCGGGGTGAGTAGGGTGGTTTCGTGGGTAGCAAGCAAATGTTGATACATATATTCAATGTCCGTATCATCGTCCGCACCCCATATTTCAGTAGTGTCCCGAAATACAAAGTCAATGGTGGGGGTGAGGTCGCTGGGTTCTCCCTCCGAAAAAATACTTGGCTGGTCCGGTTTGCCCCAATCGGCACGGGTATAGAAATCTCCGGTTTTAATTTCACCAATGTTTCCAATTTTATCCATCTCGGTGACCAATCCGGTCCAATTAGCAATACATTGGGCGAGCCAAAAACCATAAAGTTGGTCTTTGTACGTATCCCTGGAAATGGATATGGTTTCTGTTTCCTTAAGGGAAGCTGTTTCTTTGTTGTCGTTTTTACAACCCAAAATGGATAGGACGAGGAAAGCATAAGTAAATACCTTTGGTTTCATACTAGGGATATTAAAAATCGGTTTGGTCACTACTTAAAAATAGGGTATAGCGCGCACATGGGCAACTTTGATTTTGGGGTATTGTCTTTCCGATAGAGCTCCGATTAATATCGGGGCGACAAGGAATCTATTTCTGGTTCCTTAGATTTCTCACCCTCCTTACGGTCGATTTCGACTCCGCTCAGTCTGACAGGTTCGAAATGACACTTGCTTTAACAGGTTAGAAATGAGCATTCGATTATTACTGTCATTTCGAAAGAGGGCAACAACTGAGAAATCTCGTATTGAATCTTCAGATTTCTCACGATTCTGGCAGTCGACTTCGACTGCGCTCAGTCTGACAGGTTCGAAATAATAGTGCGTATTTCATACTATTATATATAGTCTGACAGGTTTGAAATGACATTGTATAACTAGAAACAGATGCAATGCGTCTTACTTCAACCGCATTTCAGGAAAGGGAATATACGTATTATCGCCCGGTACTCTGGGAAATTTTTTCTCCATCCAGTCCTGTTTGGCCTGTTTTAGTTTCTCGCGGCTTGAGGATACAAAATTCCAAAGTAAATAATGTTCCCGGCCCAAAGGTTTGCCCCCAAATAACAATAATTGGGTGTTTTTGGTTACATGGATGTTACAATGGTCTTCCGTTTTGGAAATCAACATTTGTCCTGCCTTGATTTCCGAATCTTTTTCAAAGACGCTTCCCGTAACCACCACAATGGCAATTTCCCCTTCCAGTTCCCCATTGATTTTAATAGTTTGTTCCTCCGGACTCGCAATTTTCAGCATAAATAGGGGAGAATAGACTTTTAGAGGTGATTGCCGACCATATCCCGTGCCTGCTACCAAGGTATATTGGGTTTGACCGTCCTGCCAATGGGGTAATTTTTCTTTGGGGATAAACTGAAAATTAGGTTCCATGTCTTCCAATTTCTCGGGTAGCGCCACCCAAACCTGATACCCGTGCATTGTAAATCGGGAGCCAGTACGTAGATGATCCGGGGTGCGTTCCGTATGGGTCACGGCCTTACCGGAGGTCATAAAACCTACATCGCCAGGGGTAATGATTTGATTGGCACCGGTACTATCCTTATGTGCTATTTCGCCTTCAAAAAGGTAGGTCAGGGTACTCAAGCCGGTATGAGGATGTTGGTCCACGTCCATGTATTTGCCGTTGCCTAAGTCAACGGGTCCCATGTGGTCTATAAAGGTAAACGGACCTACTTGGCGTTTTTTACGTATGGGCAATAACCTACCTACGGTAAACTGACCAATATCCGCAGGTTTTTCATCTACAAGAATTTGATCGTTTGTCATGTAATTTAAAGGATTTAAAATTGCGGGAAATTGGCCACGTAATGCTACCTCCCACTTCGCTTTATTCAATATTACAAAAAAACCGGGTCAACTGCCGTAGTTTTATTAAATGGACGGTGCACTAAAAAAGAATAAAGAGCCTCGTGCATTTTACACTCGTAGAAGGCGTCAGCAGAAAGTAGGCCAACAAACCCCATTAGGGTTCAAACATTGAGCCCTACCAAAAGTGTTACAATCAATTTTGGATTCGCAAAATCTATTCGTTGTTCTTCAAGCATTTTGATCCTTTTTACCAATAATTAAAATACGAATCTATTGCATAGCATTTTTGAATCACTATTTTAATCCAAGTGCCTCTAATTGAAGGTTTTTCATTTGGTTTTGCATTTGTGCCACAATGGTTGCATAGGCCGGTTGATGGATCAGGTTATGTTGTTCAAAAGGATCATTGACCAAATCATATAGTTCCGCTTCGTCAAAACGCAACCACTTAATATATTTAAACCTATCGTCAACCACTACCCTGTAGTCTAATTGGGCCGTCCAAGGGAATGGATTTTCATGGCTGTAATATTCAACGAAAGCACCCAACCGGATGGCCTCCGTTTCCCCCTTAATTAAAGGGAGTAATGATTTTCCTTGAATGGAATTAGGTATTTCAATATTGGCTATATCCAGTGCGGTGGCAGCTATATCAATAGAAAGAACAAGCCCATCAACCACGGAAACTGGATTTTTAATACTGGCATTTTTTATTAGTAAAGGCGCTTTAATAGACTCTTCGTAAGGCATTCTTCGTTCCAATGAAAACCCGTGCTCTCCAAAAAAATAGCCATTATCACTAGTAAGGATAATAGTTGTTTGATCGTCTATTTTCAATTCCTTTAAGGTATTCCATATTTTTTCAAGGCTTTCGTCCACGGCCAACATCATCTCTGCCCTGTCCCTTATGGAAGTATCCGAAACGCCCAAGTCGATCGCAGGTATCCAAAGGGAGTCATTTTCTATGGTCGTTGAGCGAATTTTAAAGGCATTTTGAATAACTGGTTTACCTTCCTCTACGAGACCAGTTACTGAATACGAAATACTCCTTTTATATTCTTCATTCGAGTATGTTCCTTTATGTCTATCTGCCGGGATAAAAGCTTTTGGAACGGATAAATCTGTGGTGCCATCATCTCTTTGGACTGCCTCTGGATGGACCGCTTTATGTCCTATGTATAGAAAGAAAGGGGAATCAGCGGATTTCTTTATAAAATCCACGGATTTTTCCGTAAAAATATCAGTAATGTATCCTTCATACTGATACTCTTGGTCGCCTTCATAGAGTTTTGGGTCATACGTTTTTCCTTGTCCTTCCATGCACAACCAATAATCATAACCTGGTCTCGGTTTTGGGCTATTTCCCATGTGCCATTTGCCCACATGGGCTGTTTTATACCCAGCTGATTGGAGGTATTTTGGGAAAAGGTCCAGCATAAAACTTGCCTGGTTTCTAGAGGTGTTGTCCAGTATACCGTGTCTCGATGGATATTGCCCGGTAAGGATACTGGCACGATTGGGCGAACACAAGGGAACCGTATGGTAGGCCCTACTGAACCTAGTGCCTTCATTTGCCAATTTATCTATGGTTGGCGTTTTAAGAAAGCTATGACCACCGCCGCCCCATTCGTCATATCTCATATCGTCTACCACAATTACAATGATATTGGGGTGTTTAACTTGGGCCGATAAAAAAGTTGCCATGAAGAAAAGCAGTGGTAGTATCAAAATTTTTATCATAGAATTCACTTTTTGTTTCGTACGTTCCCTTTTACCGATTTTTTAATAGCGCTTGGATCAGCAACTATTCTACTAAAGATAGATTTTATTTCTTATGGTATGAATGTATTTATTACCCAAAGGTGGTATCTAGACTTCCAATACCATTTTATATCCCCTAAAGCCTTAATATAAAAGAATTAAGGATTACACCTCCAATTTACAATGCCCTATACCTGAAATCTAAAATTTGGGTAAAACCAAAATGAATTTCAAGCATTTAACTTGCCAACTAAATGATATTGCGCCCCGCTCTGCGAGGTTTGTAACTTCGCAGCTTACCAAGAAATACGCAGCCATCACTTTTCCAATTTTCGTTCACTCTTATTCCTTACTCAGAAAGGTACGAAGTTGCAAACCTCGCACAGCTAGGTCCCGTATGGCAGTGTTATGATTTGCTATTTTGTATCATCCCAAAACGGGATTTAACCTATCAAGCCCGTAGAGTCGCCAAAACTTGAAAGTAGTACTTATTAGTGGTAATAACAAAAATTTAAATATTTTTAATAACCTGATATTTAAGAATTTAAATTATTTTATTTAATCTAAATTATTAAACTTAATAAATTCAAATTCTGAAGAGCTTTCAATCAATTGTCGTAAAATGGAAGCATGCCCATTTCCAAACAGGACCAAAATTTTATCATTGGTGCTGGTGCTAATTTCCTGAAGGTTTCTATAGATCCTTAGATTTCTATTGTACCACCAAATCGATAGGATATCAGCTCCCCTGAAATTATCAAGTTTGAAATCACCAACTAAATAGCCACCGTATTCCACTTTATGAAATTCCTTGGAATTGATATATTTGAAGTAGTCTAGCATGTTCATTTTGGTGACCACGGTATTACTATAGTCATAAAAATCCATGTACATTTTTTGGTATGGGTCGTTGCTTTCAAAATCAAAGTCCTTAATGAGTCTTTGATAGAAAATTGAATCGAGTTTTTCTATTTCTGGGTCAAATGATTCCGCGTCAATACTGTAAAGGGTATCCAGACCAAGTTCGGTCGCCAATCGCATCGCGATTTGAAATCGCTCGTCCCGTTCATTTCGGTAGGCATTTTCCTTATACTTTCTTAGTTTTTCGGTCGCGTTCCAACTAGGAAAGGCTTCAATGGCTATTTTGGTTGGCTTAAAGGTCTTAATATAATGTATCACCTCGGTTAGTTCCGTTTTTTTGGGTGCTTCCAGAACATCTATTTTTTGCACATCGGATATTTTCACCACGTCAAGATTGGGGTAGTACATATGGAATGTGCCAACCACCTGCACCTGGGCTTTTTTGGAAGGGAAGAAAAATGAAGGTTCTCGTGGGGTTTCTGCTTTTTGTCCAAAACCTGACCCTATCAGCATATACGGTATTCTCTCTTTCATCAAATGTTTGCCAACTTAGGAATACAAATCATATGATTTATATATCTCTCATATACGGAACAAGATACTCCTTTCCAACTATTGAAAATATATAGAGAACTTTTGTGTTACTTAGAGTTATCAACTATACCATCAGAAAAACCCTACCACCAGACCACGAAACATTTTTCAAACGTGTCAGGCCCTTTTTTAACCCAAAGCATAGGAGCGTTTTCTTTGAGGAGACGCATGTTGACCTCCAAAAGGGTTTCGTAATGAGACATCCAAGCCACGTCTTCGTGAGGTGCCACAACCCATTCCGTTTTATAGGGAATGTAAAATTCATAGGCTTGGAAGTCGGACCCCCGTAAATCCTCCAATCTAAGCCAATAGCCCATAATGCAATGGGGATTCAAGGGTCGGATATTGATTGCCTTACTTTGGTAGGGTTCGAACAACTGGGCCTTGTAACAGGTTTGGTGTTGGATGTTTTCGGTAGGAATACCGTTTTCAGCCAACACTTTTTTTCCAGATGGGGCGTGGAGCAGGGTAAACTGCTCGTTCTTGATTTTTTCCATTTTGGTAAAGAACATGTCCCGCCGGTTGGGGCCTATCAGCTGGTGTATGGGTTCGGAAATCTGGGTGTCTATGATGTAAAACTTATAGGTCAGCTCCAAATGGATGATCTGTCCCGTAGCTGTTTCCCGAAGGATATAATCAATTTCCCCCAAGGTCCGCTTGCCCTGCCTTACGGGTTCATTGTACAACAAGACTTCATAGTCAGGGGAGGCGTCCAATAATTGTTTGCACACATGTTCCATTTGATGACCAAGACGTATTTTTTGGGGAATGGGGGTGGGGGTGACCCCGGACATCTCCACCTCCGGAAATTCAAACTGGGTAATCCCAAACTGGGTATTCTTCCATAGGGGCGGAGTGTTTAGAAATCCGGTGAATTGTCGGGCTAAATGAGTGGACACGGAGGTTAGTTAAAAGTTAATAGTTTCAAGTTAATAGTTAAAAGTTATAAGTGAAAAACTAAAAATGAAAAATGAAAAGTTAACGGTTGTCAATTATCAGTAAAAAGAATCCCAAATCCCAAAAGTCAACCGCCAACAGCGAATAACAAGCAACGAACAACGAACAACCAACAACCAACAACGCTCGCCCTGAGCGGAGCCGAAGGGAACAACCAAAAGCCAATAGCTATAATAGTTCAGAGTTAAGAGTTCCAAGTTAAGAGTTTCTAGTTTCAAGTTTGAAGTTCTGGTTAATAGTTGGTTTACAATTAACAATAAACAATTACTAGAAAACCAAAATCTCAAATCCCAAAAGCCAATATCCAACCGCCAATAAAGAATAACAAGCAACCATCAACCATCAACCAATAACCAACAAGCGTTAACATTTCCTAAAAAGCGTTCACATCACGTTCAAATATGTTAATTTTATAGTATGGCTATGAATACAAGAAAAGGATTTCGGTTTGTGCCCTATGAAGCTCCGGAACAATCTCCTTTTGACAAACTTTTTGATATTTTTCAGGAACTCATCACCCATACTTCAGGCGATTTTGACGAGGCCATAGATTGGCTACGCGAATTGGACAAAGAATATGAGCTCACCGATGAGAACTATACCATTGATGACTTTATAGAAGATTTGAAGGCCAAAGGGTATATTCAGGAAGAATTTGAGGACGGCGGCGGCGAAATGGGGAAAGATGGCGAGGATGGCGAAGGTTCCGGCGGTGGAAATATTTCCATTACGGCAAAAATGGAGCGAATTATTCGTCAGCGTGCGCTGGACCAAATTTTTGGGAAACTAAAACGCAGCGGGGCGGGAAACCACAAAACGGGCAAATCGGGACAAGGCGACGAACATACCGGTGATTTTAGGGAATACCGCTATGGCGACGGACTGGAACACATCTCCATGACGGAAAGCCTTAAAAACGCCCAAGTGAACCATGGCATAGGTAGTTTTAACCTGAGCGAGGAGGACCTTGTCGTGGAGGATACCCAATACAAGGCCCAGATGAGTACTATTTTAATGATCGACATCAGTCACAGTATGATTCTGTACGGGGAGGATCGGATTACTCCGGCGAAAAAGGTAGCTATGGCCCTATCGGAACTTATTACCACCCGATACCCCAAGGATACCTTGGATATTTTGGTCTTTGGAAACGACGCATGGCCCATTCCCATAAAGGATTTACCGTATTTGAAAGTAGGACCCTATCATACCAATACGGTGGCAGGATTGCAGTTGGCGATGGATATGCTTCGCCGAAAGCGGAACACGAACAAACAGATATTTATGATTACCGATGGAAAGCCCAGCTGCCTGCGCATGCCCGATGGAACCTATTATAAGAACAGCGTCGGCTTGGACGACTATATTGTGGAAAAATGTTACAATATGGCCCGGCAGGCCCGAAAACTCCATATCCCCATTACTACCTTTATGATTGCGCAAGACCCGTATTTAATGCAGTTTATCCGT
This sequence comes from Maribacter sp. 4G9, assembly GCF_002742265.1. Classification (GTDB taxonomy): domain Bacteria; phylum Bacteroidota; class Bacteroidia; order Flavobacteriales; family Flavobacteriaceae; genus Maribacter. Next base: position 70,698 of record NZ_MDGL01000065.1, on the reverse strand, counting down.
CATTTTACGGAAGCCAACAAGGGCAAGGCTTTTTTTACCGGATTAAAGGGATTGGGAGAAATGATTTTCGAGGATTATGAGTCGAACCGAAGGAAAAAGCTACGTTAGTTAAGAGTTAAGAGTTAAGAGTTAAGAGTTAAGAGTTAAGAGTTAAGAGTTAAAAGTTAAGAGTTAAAAGTTAAGAGTTAAAGGTGAAAAGTTATAAGTGGTCAGTTTTCAGTGTACAGTTAGCAGTAAGCAATTAATAATTAAGTGTACGGGGTAGAGCGTTTGGAGAAAAGCGACCTCCAACAACGCTTGCCCTGAGCGGCCTGTACTGAGCCTTTCGGCTTCGCTCAAGGTAAACTATGTCGAAGTAAGCCGAAGGGAATAACCAACAACTAAAAACGAACAACGAAAAAAATATGAGCTTGAATTATAAAGAAATAGAAACATTGGGAGCCTTAAAAAAGGCCGGTTATCAATCGAAAAGCATTAAGGACGAGTTAAGGGAAAACCTGCGTGAGCGTATAAAGTCGGGAGCGGAAACCTTCACGGGGGTTTGGGGTTATGAAGATTCCGTAATCCCGGAACTGGAACGGGCGATTCTCTCGCGACATAACATCAACCTCTTAGGATTAAGGGGTCAGGCGAAAACACGACTGGCGCGATTGATGGTGAATTTGTTGGACGATTACATTCCCATTGTGGAAGGTTCGGAAATCAATGACGATCCCTTGGCACCCATGTCCCGCTACGCCAAGGAACTAATAGCCGAAAAAGGAGATGATACACCTATTGATTGGTTGCCCAAAAGCGAAAGGTTCTATGAGAAACTGGCAACACCGGATGTTACGGTGGCCGATTTGATCGGGGACGTAGACCCTATCAAAGCTGCAAATTTGAAATTGTCCTATGCGGATGATCGTGTGATCCATTTTGGAATGATACCTAGGGCCAATCGCTGTATTTTTGTGATCAATGAGCTTCCCGATCTTCAGGCACGTATCCAAGTTTCCCTGTTCAACATTTTGGAGGAGGGTGATATACAGATCAGGGGCTTTAAACTCCGACTGCCTTTGGATATACAGTTTGTCTTCACGGCCAATCCGGAGGATTATACCAATAGGGGAAGCATTGTGACGCCGTTGAAGGATAGGATTGGTTCCCAAATTCTCACCCATTATCCGGATGATATTGAAACGGCCAGAAGGATCACCGAGCAAGAGGCCAATTTGGACCAAAGACAATCCGATGCCGTGTATGTTCCGGATTTGGCCAAGGATTTATTGGAGCAGATTAGTTTTGAGGCCAGGAACAGTGAGTATGTAGATGCAAAGAGCGGTGTCAGTGCCCGTACGAGCATTACCGCTTTCGAGAATTTGTTGAGTACGGCGGAACGGAGGGCCTTATTGACCGGCGCCGAGACTACTATGGTTCGGTTAAGTGATTTTTTAGGAGTTATTCCTGCCATTACCGGTAAAATTGAATTGGTTTATGAAGGCGAACAGGAAGGTGCCGATGCCGTCGCGGAAATCTTGATAGACGAAGCGGTAAAGTCCCTGTTTCCCGAGTTTTCCCCAAAAATTAACAAGCTGCAACGTAAGGACGTGGAAACTCCCTATGATGAACTGTTACATTGGTTTTTTCAAGGTGAAGGCTTTGAATTATTGGACGATTTTACGGACGAGGAATACAAAAGGGCCTTGGACGGTATTCCGCCACTCAACCAAGTGATAGAAACCTATCAGCCCAACTTCCCAAAAGAGGATGTTTATTTTTTGAAGGAGTTGCTGCTTTGGGGACTGGTTTCACATAAAAAACTCAACAAACATCGTTTTTCCGAAGGCTATCAGTTCAAAGATCTGTACAGTAGTTTTTTAAAGGATATATGAAAGATAGGTTGTATTGAAAGTCTCTTTTTCAGTCAATTTGAGTGGGATTTAAATCTGACCCTCCCCGTTCCGCTAATGCGAAACACCCCTCCCTGACCAGGGAGGGGAGCTTTTTTTTGGGTATACTATTTATGAGTAAACCGGCCTATTTCAGGAAACGTAGTAAATCCGGAAGGACTTGGTCTTGGCAATTAGGAAATCGCCCAAAAAGTATTCCGATGCAATCGGAAACGGTCTGGGCGATGTGGCGCAAGGACTTCTTGGATTTCAAGTATCCTGAAATCAGCCTAGCCTTTTTGGATACTTTTTCGGCAATGGAAAAAGTATCGGAAACAAAAACCCGACCCTCCCCGTTTAGCTAAAGCAAAACACCCCTCCCTGACCAGGGAGGGGAGCCTCTTTTGGGTTTCAAAAAGTAAGGAAGTAATATAAAATGATACTAGGAGAAAAACCGGCCTATTTTTTTCTGGGCTGCGAAGTTGCAAACATCGCAGTGCGGGGCAGTTTTCTAAAGGACATATAATAAAATCCCTTTCAGTATGGTAAGGGATTTTTAGTTTGATTGGTAATGGTTATTTCTTAAGAGTTCCAGGTATCTATATGCTGGTTTCTATCGTCAAATATGTAGGTGCCCACCAATTGTTTGCGATAACTATAGGTAAGGAACGTCATGCCGAACAATAAGGTATAAAGCACCAACATTATAATTCCGATTGGTAGGAAGGTTTCCGGAATTAAATGGTTATCATAATCCCCATAGGACAATAGCGTAATTACCGTTTCAATAATTTTAAAAAGGTAGACCAGGCTCACTACATAAAGGGCATATTCCAAATTTCGCATGGGTACATCGCTGAGCTCCCGTTCCTCTATTTTGAACCACATCACATATAGGAATACTAGATGCACCAAGGAGAGGATGGGAAAAATATAATTGTCCACCTTAAAAAAATAGAACTTATTCGTGTAGAGTCCATAAAAACTGAACACGTTAAGAATAATGATACTGATCAAGGATAGTAGAAGCGTAAGCTTCCAAGAAAAAATTCCCTTAATGGACTTGAGCATGTTTGATTTTTTGCTTTTGGATACGAATGATTTCTTTTAAAACGGGTACAACTTTCTTTTATTCTAAAAATTCGATGAACGGTAGTTTCTTCTTTTGAAATAAAGCTAGTTTTACCTATATGCTTATTTTCAAGGCTTTAGGTCAGCCAATTTTTCCTAATGGCCTTGTTGGAGAACACAATCAGCGCTATGGATATGACCAGAATCATAACGGACATTACCATATCCACAATTTCAAATGTATCAAATGCCCCGCTTAAAAAATAGTTGTAGCTCAATTGTCCTATAAGCCCGAGCAAGGATACAATAAATACGGGTTTGGCCCATTTTTTACGAAGAAGGAGGAAAATACAGCCCAAGGTACCGCCCCAAACGGCAATGGCAAAGGCCCCAGTGACCCAAGCGGGTTGGTTTTCAAAGAGATTTCGCTCCGCTTCGCTCATAGTGGCAAGTACTTCATCGGACATATAGGCCTGTCCAATATAGGCCATCGCTCCGGCCAAATTCCATAATAGGGCCAAAACGCTTACGATCCAAAACCACACGGGTGGTTTAACTTTAGTTTCCGTTGTCATAATTATTGGTTTTGATTAGTTGTGATTAAATTACAAAAAAGTTACACTGAATGGAGGAATAATCTTATTTTAGATCGATACGCTAGTATGCAAAGAACACGTTATTATTACCTGATTCGTATCCAATACTTGGGATTTAGATACAGCGGTTGGCAAAAACAGCCCGGCCATAAGACCGTGGAGGGCATGTTGTCCAAAACGTTCAAGCATGTCCTGCCCGAAACCAAGTTTAAAATTCTGGGCTCCGGGCGCACAGACGCCAAGGTTTCCGCGTTGGATGGAGTTTTTGAACTTTTCGTGGACAATACGCCATTGCCGGAGTTAAACACCTTTCTGGTTGTTTTTAACAGAAACCTTCCGCCGGATATTCGGGCGATGTCCATAGAAGCTGTAACCAAGGATTTCAATATCATCAAAAACAGCAAATCCAAGGAGTATGTGTACCTGTTTTCCATTGGGGAGAAGAACCATCCTTTTTGTGCCCCGTTTCTGTACAATGTCATCGAACGCTTGGATATAGGATTGATGAAGGAAGTCGCTCCCTGTTTTAGGGGAACCCACGACTTTTCTTCCTACACCGCTCGGTTGAAACCCAACACACACGTTGTAAGGACCGTTGATTACTGTGAAATTCTGGAAAACGATCTAATAAATGCGTCCTTTTTTCCCAAGGAGAGTTTTAAATTGGTGGTAAGGGGACAGGGTTTTATGCGCTACCAGATCCGAATGATCATGGGTGCCTTGATAGCATTGGGTAAGGGCGAATTGGAAAAACAGGACATTTTGGATTCCCTCCATCCCGATGGAAAGATAAAACTGAACTCCGTGGCGCCAGGATCCGGACTCCTGTTGAACGGGGTAAAATTCGATTGAATCGGCTTCGGAGTATTGGCTATCTTTAAACAAATTTAGTGTATGGTGAAAAGAAAATTAGGATTGCCCAAAAGAAAGAAAAAAGTATCCAGGGTTCGGGAAAAGGTGGGTGCCGCTCCAGGAACGGTCAGTTATCTTGGAACTAAGGAGAAGTCGGAAAGCCTTGTTTTTATAACGACCTACGATGCCAATACGGTGGAAACCGAGGAGCATAAACACTTTGAAGACATCGTTAAATATCAAAAGGATCCAAGAACCTCGTGGATCAATGTCATAGGAATTACAGATGTGGGTTTTATAGAGGAATTGGGACAGGGTTTTGCCTTGAACAATCTTGTTTTGGAGGATACGGTGGATACGGACCAACGCCCTAAAATCGATGAATACGAAGGCTATATTTTTGGGGTATTTAAAATGCTCTATTTAAATGAAAACGAGGAAATCGTACCGGAACACATGGCCATGGTGCTCATGGAAAATTCCGTTTTGGTCTTTCAGGAGGTGAAGGACGATGTTTTCAATGGGGTGCGTAATAGGATCAATGCAAAATCTGGACGCATACGGAGTAGGGGAGCGGACTATTTGTTCTTTGCCCTGTTGGATGCCATCATCGACAACTATTTTCTGGTCCTCGAACATATCAATCATCGTATTGAAATACTGGAGGACGAAGTCTATGCCGATCCCAAACCGGAAGTGGCCCATCAGATACAACAGCTAAAGAAGGAGGTGTTGAAAATCCGACGCTGGATTTTCCCCGTGAAGGAATTGGTGAGCAGGCTCATCGATTCGGATAGCCCCTTGATCAAACACGACACCAAATTATTCCTTCGGGATGCTTTGGACCATTCCTTGGAAATAAACGAGACCCTGCAGATTTATCGTGAAATGAGCATGAGCCTTATGGAGATGTATATGAGCAATATGAGCAATAAAATGAACGAGGTGATGAAGGTCTTGACCATAATGGCATCCATCTTCATACCCCTTACCTTTATTGTGGGCGTCTATGGTATGAATTTTGAACACATGCCGGAATTACAATACAGATACGGATATTTTGTGGTCTGGGTCGTTATGATACTACTGTTTATAGGTATGATGGTCTACTTCAAAAGAAAGAATTGGCTTTAGCATCTTGTGTGCTCAATCGAACAAGTTGGATGAAAGATAGCGATCCCCACGGTCGCACACAATGGAAACTATTACGCCGCTACTCAATTGCGACGCCAATCGTAAGGCAACCGTAGCTGCTCCCCCTGAACTCATTCCGGAAAAAATACCTTCCTCCTTAGCCAATCGCTTTGCCATTGCCATAGCCTCTTCCTCACTGACTTCCATCACGCTATCCACTTTGGAGGCATCGAATATTTTTGGCAAATATTCCTTGGGCCATTTGCGTATCCCTGGAATTTTTGAATTGTCCGTAGGTTGGACCCCTACAATCTGAACATCCTTGTTCCTTTCTTTAAGGAAGGTCGAAGTGCCCATAATCGTACCCGTCGTACCCATGGCGGAAACAAAGTGTGTGACTTTCCCTTGTGTGTCCTTCCAAATTTCGGGTCCGGTGGTGTTATAATGCGCCTTCCAATTGTCATCGTTGGCAAATTGGTTGATCATTACGAATCCTTCTTCCTTTACTTTGTTTTCGGCATAATCACGGGCACCCTCAATACCCACGTCGGAAGGGGTGAGAGTGACTTTGGCACCATATGCGCGCATGGTCTGTACGCGTTCCTTAGTGGAATTTTCGGGCATGACCAGTTCAATATCCAACCCGTACACCCCAGCAATCATGGCCAGGGCAATGCCCGTGTTTCCACTGGTGGCTTCAATAAGTTTATCCGTAGGCTTTAGGGCACCGCTATCCAGTCCGCTTTTGATCATATTGTAAGCCGCCCTATCCTTTACACTTCCACCTGGATTATGGCCTTCCATTTTAAAGTACAGTTTTACGTTGGGATTGGTGTTCAATACCCGGGATTCCAGCAACGGGGTATTTCCTATAAGGTCAATAATGGAATTAGACATCGGTCTGGGTTTTTATTTTTATTTCAGGTGAATGGTACACTGTGCTATTGGGAGGTACAGAAGCCGTTAACCAGGCATTCCCGCCAATAATGCTATTGGCCCCTATAACGGTATTTCCCCCTAAAATGGTGGCATTGGCATAAATGGTTACATTGTCCTCAATAGTGGGATGTCTTTTGGTCTGCTGCAAGTGTTTGGCAACGTACAATCCGCCCAAGGTCACCCCCTGATAGATTTTTACGTGGTTCTTGATAATGGCCGTTTCACCAATAACGACGCCCGTACCATGGTCTATATGGAAGGAATCCCCAATTTGGGCCCCGGGATTGATATCCACACCGGTTTGGCGATGTGCATATTCCGTCATTAATCGGGGTACCAAGGGAAAACCAATGGTATAGAGCTCATGGGCTAGCCTGTAGATGGCAATGGCATAAAATCCAGGGTAGGCCATATAGACTTCCTCAATGGATAGGGAAGCTGGATCGCAATTTACGGTGGCTTCCGCATCAAGATTCAATTTCTCCAGAATGGCCGGAAGCTTTTGTACGTAATTGCCCCAAATTTTTTTACACGGTTTTTGACATTCCCAACAGGCCAAATCGACCAGATTATCGAATTGCGCCTCAAGTTTGTCCAAATTTTCCGAAACAGGGGTTTCTATGTCGAACAAGGTGTAGAACAGCAGGTCCGTAAAGGTTTCGGTATCCTTTTTCAGACGAAAACGTAAATTGGGTTGCTTCTTATGAAGGTTTATCTTCTCAACGATGGATGGGTGGCTCATCAGCTTGGTTTATCTATCAAAATTAACCATTAATTCAAAAGGTCTTCCCTGCAAATGGTTAACTTTAGCTTAAAATCACAATACTGTAGTCGTATGTCACAAACCGTAATTACTAAAAATACCCTCGATTTTTTGAACCAGCTGAGGAAGAACAACAATAGGGATTGGTTCGAGGATAACAAAAAGCGGTTCAAGGAGCAACAGGGAGGGGTCAAGAAGTTTTTTCAGGAGGTTATGGAAAAACTGAACACGCACGACAAAATAGAGCGGATGAAGATGTTCAGGATTTATAGGGATATCCGGTTTTCAAAGGACAAAACACCGTATAAGTTCAATTTCTCAGCCTCCTATACCAGAATGGGCGCCGAAAGAAGGGGCGGTTATTATGTGCATATCCAACCTGAAGGCAGCTTTATAGCCACAGGGTTCTGGAATCCTGAAAAGGAGGATTTGCATAGGATACGAAAAGAGTTGGAGGTAGATGCCATTGAATTCAGGAGTATAATGGAAAATCACGATTTTCAAAAAATATGGGGAAGTCTGGAAGGCGAGGAGCTTAAAACAGCGCCAAAGGGTTTTGATAAGGAAGACCCTAACATAGACCTTATCAGAAGGAAACAGTACATATTCATGAGAAAGTTTACGGATCAGGAGGTACTGTCACCCAATTTTCTGGATGCCATCAACGAATCCTTTATGGCCATCCGTCCTTTTTTTGATTTGATGAGCAACATCCTGACGACCGATTTAAATGGGGAATCCTTGTTAGACTAGTACCTTGTCCTCAAAATATTGGATCTGGTCTTGAAGTCTTTTGATAACCATGTTCATCATTCTTTTGTTCAGGGCCGATGAATTTTTGATATACCCCTCGTATTCTTCCCAGGTAAATTGACCTATGATCATGCCCTTTAGCGAATTCCTGAATTTAACATCCTTCTGAATGGCATTCAAAATAAAGTTTAACCGATTCTCCAAATCCAAATTGTAGAAGGAGTTTTTTCCCTTGACAATGTAATTCTGAAAAGAGGCCAGCAATAAATCGTTTTGAAGCTTGATTATGGGCCGCAAGGTTTCATTTTGAAAGCGTTCTTCGTCGCTCATGTCGGGAAGAATTTTTGCGGAAGGAATTTCGGGACGAATTTGAAGCAACTTTTGGGACCTGTCGTTCATCTTGTGCGGTTTTTATAAAGGTAGCCATTATAATCCGCGTCTTTTTGGGCCCCACTATTAGTTTTTAACGGGGTTATAAACAATACTTGTTTTTTGCGCGTTAATGGTTTTACTGTATTTATATACCCAAATAGTTTTAAGTGTGCCCATAAAGATTTTAAAAGTTCAAAATCCACCCTAATTAAGTGTTAAAAAAGTAGGCGGAAGGGCTTTTAAAATAGCGATTATCCTAAATTCTCCCCTCGTTTATTGACGATAATCAACTTGCCCGCCACTACATTTTTCATCTTCATAATTCCATCTGTTAAATATGGTAAAGGCTCATAATCGCCTTGTTTTTTCGTACTAATTTTGTACTATAAAACAATACGATATGAGATTCCATACTAGAAAATTGGTAAAGCCGGAAGACCTGAATTCCAACGGAACGTTATTTGGTGGAAAAGTATTGGCTTGGATCGATGAAGAAGCCGCCCTATATAGTATTATACAACTAGAAAACAGTAAGATAGTCACCAAATATATGTCTGAAATCAATTTCATGAGCGCTGCCAAACAGGGCGACATCGTTGAGATTGGCGTACAGGTCGTAAAGTTTGGAAAAACCTCGCTAACCTTGAACTGTGAAGTTCGGAATAAAATGAACCACGAGACCATTGTTACAGTGGACAATATCATCATGGTAAACCTTGGGGATGATGGAAAACCCGCCCCTCATGGCAAAACAAAGATTGAATTCGTGAAAGACCGATTGGCAGCTTCGGAGACTTCCTAAAAGACTAGGACATGGTTTTGGCGACAGCCTGTACTTCGTCCAATACCCGAAGTAGATTACCGCTCCATAGTTTGGCGATTTCTTCTTCGGTGTATCCACGTTTTACAAGTTCCAAGGTAACATTGAAGGTTTCCGAAGCATCTGACCACCCATCGATTCCCCCGCCACCGTCAAAATCGGAGCTAATACCCACGTGGTCTATACCTATCAATTTCACCATGTAATCGATATGGTCCACAAAGTCGGCAACATTTACAGCTTCAGGGGCATCCTTCCGACTTTTGACCAGTTCTTGTCCCATTTGGGTAACCTTGGGGTAATTCTCCATGAAAGTCGCTCTTTGTTCGTCCGTAAGGCTTCTGAATTGGGAGCGTTCGTACCATTCAATATCCAGTGAGTCGGCAATCTGCTCATACACTTCTTTCATATAAGCGGCCCGGGCCTCATGCTTTTGGGTATTCAGATAGGAACTGAACGCAACGGTTTGCACCACCCCGCCATTTTCCTTCATCAGCATCAACTGTTCATCATCCAGATTTCGACTGTGATCACAAAGTGCCCTTGCCGAGGAATGGGATGCGATTATCGGTGCCTTGGATAAGGCAATCATCTGCTTCATGGCTTCCTTTGATGGATGTGAAACGTCTACCATAATACCTAACCTATTCATCTCATTAACAGCCTTTTTACCTAATTCACTTAAACCGTTATGTAACCATACGGAATCCTGTTCTCCCGTATTGGAATCACTAAATTGACTATGCCCGTTGTGGGCCAGTGAAACGTATCTGGCCCCAAGTTCATGGTAGCGTTCAAATTCAGTTAGATCCTCGCCCACGGGATAGGCGTTCTCAACCCCGATCATGGCCACTTTTTTTCCTTCGGCATAGATACGCCGTACATCTTCCGAGGTCAATGCCAAGTTAATTTTATCCGGTGCAATTTCTTCGCACAGCCTATGGATAGCTTCAAATTTGGCCATGGCATTTTCCTTGCCCTTTGCGTACCCTTCCGGGGTTAATGTATCCTGGCCTGTGTACACGATCAACCAAGCAACATCCAGGGCGCCTTCCTCCATTTTGGGCAGATTTATCTGTGTGTTAAGTCGTTGGGTATAGTTGATGCTATCCGTAAAGTTCGCCACATTGATATCGTCATGCGTGTCCAAGGTAATTACCTTTTCATGGATCCTCAATGCTTTTTCCTCCAAGGATTCCGTGTCCTGAGGTTTTTCCTCTTTGCAGGCGAACACGGCCAAAACGCCCAAAATATAAATATATCGCTTCATTTTGTAAGATTTTATACCTACAAATAAAGGTCATTCACAACAAAAAAGGAAGCCTAGGGAACATTTAATTGTGCAAGGGGCGTGAAAGGGCCAATTTTATTTCCTGTAACATAATGCACCCCAAAACTACAATCCATACATGGACGGTATACAAACAGAAAATTTACTGAATCAGTTAAAACATTTGGAATCAAGCTTATCCAGCTTTTCATTTGAATCGTTAAATGTCTCGGAGGCAGCTTCGCTTAAAAGTTCCTTTAGAGCATTTTCAGATCTTTTGGAGCAAAAAATTCAAAATCCCAATAGCCACGTATCAGTGGTTGGGATGGCCAAGAACCCCAAGGATGAAATAATAGCGGTGGATAGTCGAGTCAAGGAAACGAAGTTCATAGCGCATATCAGCCACGAAATACGAACGCCATTGAATGGAATCATTGGCTTTACCAATCTTTTGCGCGAGGATAACCTGAACGAAAGCCAATCCAAAAAAGTGGACGCCATTCATATGGCCTCCCAGAATTTAATGGAAATCATCAATGAGGTTTTGGAATACTCCAAACTTACCTCAGGGATGGAGGATTTTGTATCCGTCAATTTTAACTTCCGCGGATTAATCAATGATGTCATTTTCCTTTGCCAGACGTTGTTGATGGACCGTAACATAGACCTACGGCTAAAAATAGATGAAAAAATACCGGGAACCTTAATGGGCGACCCCTCCAAACTGTCGCAAATACTTTTGAATGTATTGGGCAATGCCATAAAATTCGTGGAGAAGGGCTTCATTAAGCTGGAAGTTTCCCTATTGGACCTAGGCAATGACGATTGTAGGCTTCGGTTTGTTGTAGCTGATTCAGGTATTGGTATGTCAGCGGAGCAGTTAGAGCATGTTTTTGATTGCTTTAAACAGGCGAGTAGTGACATTTACCCAAAATATGGGGGCACGGGCCTTGGACTCTGTATCGTAAAGGAATTGGTGGAAAGACAGGGAGGTGAAATATCCGCAGAAAGCCAATTTGGCGAAGGTGCTACTTTTAGGTTTACCATCCCATATAAAAAAGGAAGTTCCAAGCATATACCAAAGCAATCCTTAAACACCATTGATCGCTCAAAAGGAAAGGAAATGTTGGGCGGCACCAAAATATTGGTGTTTGAGGACAATACAATGAACCAACATTTGATTAAGGAGCAATTGGATAAATGGGGTTGCAAGGTTTATGTAACCTCCAATGTGGACAACGGTTTAGGGATATTGAGGACCCAGCAAATAGACTTGATTTTGATGGACCTGAAGATGCCCGGCCTTAACGGTTTTCAAATATCCGAAATCATTAGGGGCGATGCGTATATAGAACAAGTGCCCATCATTGCCGTAAGTGCGGATTATACCGCTACGGATGAAGAGAAATGCATTGCTTCCGGTATCGATGACTTTTTATTGAAACCCTATACCTTGGACGAATTGCTGAAAAAGCTCTTAAAGGCCAAAAACCAAACCGATCTTTCAAAAAATAGCAAGGACCTGTTGCGTAAGAGCATAATTACGGGAAAGGCTTCTGCCGCAGTCGACCTACTAGGAGTTTTGGAAGATTGTTGTGGCGAAATCAGCGTTCTGGAAGAACTCATACGCTTGTTCAAACAAAATGTATACGAGTTTATTGGTACGGTAAAAATCAATCTCAAACAGAACAACCTCAAGGAAATAGGCTTTGCGGCCCATAAATTAAAGGCAGGTATCAAAATGCTGCAACTGGAAAATCTGGTGAACATTATGATGGATATGCAGACAAATAGTGAGGAAGGCAACGAGATAAAGGTTCGTGCCCTCTTCGAGGATTTCCTCATACGGTATCCGGAGTATGAAAAAGAGATCGATACATCCCTTTCCATACTAAAAACGCAAAAGGAAGACTGATGATGAATGTATTATTGGCGGATGACGATGATTTATTGGCATCCCTTTTAGGGTTTAGACTAAAAAAAGGTGGGTATTGCGTACACCATTCCTCCAATGGCAAGGAGGTAAAGGAATATTTAAAAACCAATAGACCCGATATCATCGTGAGCGATATCATGATGCCCTATTTCTCCGGAATCGAATTGATCAATTATGTACGAAAAGATCTTTCCCTGGATACGCCAATAATCATTATTTCCTCAGCAGGAAATGAAGAAAATGTATTAAGTGCCTTTGAACTGGGTGCTAACGATTTTATCTCGAAGCCCTTTAGTCCGACGGAGCTTATGGTCCGTCTGGCACGTGAACTGAAAAAAACTTAATAATATAGTCATAGTCCCCCAGACATATAAAATAACGACCTTGATCACAAGCCCCAAAATCCCGACGGATTTGCTATGGGGTTTATCCTCTTTTTTTATGGGGCTGGCGGTGGTATACCTAATTTCCGTGTTCTACTTTAGGAACAAGATTACGAGGGAGGCCCAAAAAATCAGGGAGAAGAAAAAGGAACTTTCACCTATAGTCAGTGAGTTTTTGTTCTATGACGAAAATGGGGACAAGATCGAGAAGATAAACTATATAGGGCTAAAAATTGAAGTAAGGGAACTGATCAAACATCCCTTTGACCGCAAGGTACTTACCGAAATCCTGATGGATTTACGAAAAGATGTTTCTGGATCTACGCGAAAGGAATTATTCCATATTTATCAGGATTTGGGATTACATGAAGATGCCTTTAAAAACTTAAAAAGTTGGCGTTGGGAAATCGTATCCAAGGGAATATTCGAGTTGACCCAAATGCACGTGGAAGAGGCCTACAAGCCCATTACCAGTTTTATCAACGACAGGCGTCCTACGGTAAGAAAACAAGCCGAAATAGCGGTAGTAAGCCTTAAAAGGGAGGGTATCACTTTCTTTTTGGACCATACCAAATACAAAATATCAGAATGGCAACAATTGAAGCTTCTGGATGTGGTTAGAAACAAGGAGGATTATATTGCGCCGCCATTTAGGCTTTGGTTGACCTCAAAAAACAACCATGTAGTGCTTTTGGCCCTAAGGCTTATAAAACATTACCACCAAAATGACGCCAACAGCTCATTGATTACTTTGGTGAATCATAAAAGTAATTATATCAAGCGAGAGGCCATTCACTGCATCAAGGAATTCAATCTTACAGAGGCTCTGCCCGTGTTGAAATCGGTTTTTGATAAAAATAGTACGGATATACGGATGCATATTCTGGATACCATAGCGGAAATTGGAAGTGAGGCCGACCTTCCATTTTTGGAAAATATAGAAGACCAAAACTATAGTTTCATGGTGAAGAACAAGGCCGTTAGGGCCATAAACACCATAAAACCGGAAGCTATTCTTCCAACCAAGGACATTGAAAGCGGAGCCGATATATTGGAAGCTGAAAAAACATTGGAGCAAAACACGCTAGAGGTTGTTGAAACCGATGTACCAGAGGTATCCCATAAAGAAAAGGATACCCCAGAATCCAATATGAACGCTTTGGAGCCCAATCAGGAATTGACCGATACAGCATCGGGTGTATCTCACAAGTCCGATGCAAATCCGTTGGAGAAGCAAACTTTGGAGCTTAGGGTGGAAGCGATTGAACTGGATGGAGTTGATATTTTGGATACCAACAATGCTTTGGAACTGACCGACGAAGAAATTGCATTTTTACCCTTGATTATCGACACGGAAACGGAAACGTTGTCAGTCTCCACCAAAGCCAATGGGAAATCCTTAGTGGATATAAAGGTAGTCTTTGAGGAATTGAAACCTGAAAGAATTCCCGTGGACTTTGATTACAGTTTTTTGCCATTCGTCGTAGAGCCCCAAAGGGAACCAATAAGGAATATTGCAACGATACCCGTGGTATTTGAAGAGGTGTTTGCCATGGAGGAAGAAAGGACCCGGGATATCGCATCGCTGCATGTGGAATATGAGCAGGTCGTAGCCTTTCAAGAGCAGAAGCCTGTAGACATCCTATCCCTGCATGTTGAATATGAAGAGGTATTTGCTCCAGAAGATGCTAAGACCTCCGAAGCGTCTCCAGTGGATTTGCTCGATTTTTCGGATTTGAGCCTATCGGAAGAAAAAAGCTCGGAGCACGTAGAAGGGCAAAAGGATTCAGTATTGGATTATATAGACTGGCCCGTGGATTTCGAACTACTGTTCCAAGAGCAAACATGGGACCATAAGGTGGAATTTGAGGAGCAGGAAGTCAACGAAAATAGGGTATCCCTTGACGCAATAATCCCCAAACCAAAATTCCATGAGGAATTGGAAACAATGGCACTTCTCGAAAATATTGAGGAACTGGGCGATGAAAGGGAAATCCCATTCCTGAAATCCTTAATGGAAACCGAAAGCTCCCCCACTGTTCTAGAGAGAATTGGAAGTATTTTGGACCATTTTGTTTCCGTTTACAAAAAGCAGGAGGTGTCAAATACTTCAGAATCCGAAAAGGAATACAGTGTTTTTGAGGAATTGATATACAAAGGGGATTTAGAGACAAGGTTATTTTTATTGAACGAAATAGCACAATTGGGGGATGCCAAGGAGCTGCCTTTGCTCCATACCCTGGTTTCTGATGAAAACAAACTTATAAGGGAGACCGCGCTGAAGGTTCTCCATGCATTGCAGAATCGCTTGGAGGAAGATGCTTTGGCATTCGGGATTCAAGATGATCATGCTTCCATTTCCATTGAGGAAATCATAAAAAAGGACGACCCAGATTTCTTCAAATTGAACTTTGAACCAACGGAAACGATAGAAAAAACGAAGGAAAGAAAATACAAGGGGCCTTCAAATACCGGGGATCGGAATACCCTCTTCGATCATCTTTGCTCTATGTCCACCAAATTTTATAACAAAAGGAATGGCTAACGGGTTTCTGGACATATTGATGGAGTATATCAACATCGTTTTCTTCGTGTTTACGGTGGTCCTGTTCTCCATGTTTTCCATCATGGGATATTTGTCCACCAGAAACTCCATTCACTATAGGAACAAAAATAGTTTTGGGGACATGTCCAAGCTGATGGCTTCCCCCTTAGCCCCGAGCATCACCATTATAGCGCCCGCCTACAATGAAGGACTTACCATTGTGGAAAATATACGCTCGCTCATGTCCTTGCGGTATGTGAACTACGAAGTAATGGTGGTCAACGATGGAAGTAAGGACGATACCTTGCAAAAAATGATCGACGCTTATGATCTCTATAAAATAGATCAGGAAATAGACCCGGATTGGAAGAACAAGCCTATTAGGGGTATCTATAAATCCCCCCATAAGGCCTTTTCAAAGTTAACGGTCATTGATAAGGAGAACGGCGGAAAATCCGATGCCTTGAACACGGGGATGGCCCTTTCCACCAATCAATATGTGGGCTGCATCGATGTGGACTGTCTATTATTACCGGATGCGTTGTTGCATGTCGTGAAGTCTTTCTACCAACGGTCGGAAAAACAGGTAATTGCCGTTGGGGGTGTCATAAGGGTGGCAAATTCCTGTATCATCCAAGGGGGGCAATTGGAGGAAATTCGCTTGCCCACCAATTGGCTTGCCCGTTTTCAATTGTTGGAATACACGCGCTCCTTCATTTTAGGAAGAATGGCATGGGGACGTATAGACAGTTTGTTGATCATCTCCGGGGCCTTTGGTTTTTTTGACCGTGAAATTGCCTTGGAAGTTGGTGGGTATGATACCAATACCGTTGGCGAGGATATGGAAATCGTATTTAAGATGCGTCGCTATATGCATGAGCGTAAATTGCCTTACACGGTGGAATATATCCCAGACCCCTTATGTTGGACTGAAGTGCCTGAGGACCCAAAAATCCTAGTCAATCAGAGAGACCGGTGGGCAAGGGGAAACCTCGAGACACTTTTCAAACATAAGGACATGTTCTTCAATCCTAAGTTTGGTAGGTTGGGTATGCTCAGTTACCCCTATTGGTTCTTTTACGAATGGATGGCCCCGCTACTGGAGTTTTTCGGCTTTTTTACCATTATACTTTTTTATTGGTTGGGCATTTTGAATTGGGATTTCTTCTTGGCAATTACTGCGGCCGTTTACGTTTTTTCAATTATGTTTTCCTTTTACGCCATACTTTGGGACGTGTATTCCTATAATGAGTATAAGAAAACAAAGGATATCCTCATTTTGATGTTTTGTGCCATCATAGAACCTGTAACCTTTCATCCATTGGTGGTATGGTCCGCGGTACGGGGTAATTATAAAAAATTGTTCAAGATCAAGTCGGGTTGGGGATCCCAGGTCCGAAAAGGATTTGCAAAAGCTAGTTGACCATGTTGGAATACAGGGATGAACATATCGAAAGTAAAGAGCGTAAACTGCGGGATTTTATTCCTGTGGTACTGACCTTCTTTGTTGGTTTGGCCGTTCTTTCCATCTACCAAAACACGATGCTATACTCTATGGGTGTATTGGACAGTATTTTCAATAGTAGTTTCTTCCTATACCTATTGCACCATTTGGGGTTTGCTTCGGTCATTTCACTTTTTTTGGCTTTTATTTTCAATCTCCTGGAGAACAAAAAACCGGGCCTTGGTCTTAGCACAGTTAAAATCACCATACCCTTTTTGTTGGTACTGGAGGCCGTTCTCATTACCTATTACATTCAGAATTTTGAACCTTTGGGTTCGGATATTTTTGGATTGTTTAGCACTAAGGAAATACGCTTTTCCCTATTGCAGGCTTCCATGGCATCCCTCATTACAGGGGCCGTCTGCTTTATTTGTTACAAATACATTGCGTCCCTGTACACGGTTATCAGTAGAATGTATCCGCTTACAATAGTGTTTTTCAGTATTTTCCTTGCCACCTTATATTCAGATAAAAAGCCAGTCAACGAAAACAAGACCCAGTATTTGGCAGAACACCTTACCGAGCGCCTCCTGCAATGGAACAGTTACGAAGGTGCGGAGGAATATCCGTTGTTAAGGCCATTTCAAAAGGAAACAGGGCTCTCCGCCTATTTTCGTACCATGGATTCCCTACCGCATATTAAGATTATCCTGGTAGACGGTTTGGGAAATGATTTTGTAAACGGACGCTTCACGAATTTTATGCCCCATTTACAGGAATTGAAACTACGGTCGTTGAGCTGGAAGAATTTTTTGAGCAATACAGGTGAAAGTCATGCCTCCTTTCCAACGGTCATTGGTTCTTTGCCCTTTGGGGAATCCGGATTTACGACACTTCCAGATTTCACCTACAGAAACACCTTGTACAGTGTTTTAAAGGACAATGGCTATGCAACAAGTTTTAGTTATGGGGGAAATACGGCATTGTTCAATATGGATCGGTTTTTGGAAGAGGAAAAAGTGGACCTGATTTTTGACCGAAACAACTTCGGAAATGAATTCAGCCTACAGGAGGAGGACGCGGCAGGTATTACGCTAGGATACCCAGATGGTGCGTTGTTTTCCAATTTCCATAAAAATGCAAAGGAGTTCCATGGACCAAAGCTCGATGTATTTATGACCTTGAGCACCAAAGCCCCCTTCCACATACCTAATTTTGACAAATACAGGGATAGGGTGGCCCAAATTGCGGAAAAATCCAATTTGGATGGTTCGGCCCAAAGATTTGTAAGACGTAATGAAGCATTATTTTCCAGTTTTGTCTATGCCGATGAAGCTTTGGCTGAATTCATGGAAATGGAGCGTTCGTCTCCACATTTTTCCAATACCATCTATATATTAACTGGAAGCCACCAGCTCTCTGAAATTTCACAGGACAACCCCTTGGCCAAATATCGGGTTCCTTTGTTGATTTTCAGTCCCTTATTGAAATCGCCTGGCGAGATTGAAAAAGTGGCTTCCCATGCGGATATAGCGCCCAGCCTGCTCGCTTTGCTTTCGGCAAATCGACCCGTTAAGGTTCCGGGTCAATTGGGTTTCCTAGGAGGCGATTTGGTAAAACAGTTCATCAAGAAGGGCGATAGACAGATACCCTTATTGAGGAGTGCCTACAAAATGCATGATTTTATCGTGGACGATTTTTTCTATTCAGATGGAGAAATGTATCAATTGGACCAAGATTTGAACCTAAAGGAATTGGAGGATGGGAATAAGACCGATGTGGAAGCCATCGAACAAAAGTTTGAAAACTTTAAATCCATCAATCGTTATGTTACCACAAAGAACAGGATCATACCACGATCCTTGTCGCTGATCGAGGATAGAAAACCCAAATTTTCAAAGGAAGAAATGATTTGGATAGAAAGTGTCTTTAACGGAAAGGATTTTGACAATGCCTATTCAAACGCAAAGCGCTTGGCGTTCCAAAAGGATTATGGTAGGGCCTTATTGTTATGTGAATATATTCTGAGCGAAATTCCCAGGCACGCAGATACTGAAATTCTTGTTGGTAGAATACATGCATGGAAGGGTAACTATGATAAGGCTATAGAAATACTGAACCGGGTAATTAAAAAGTATCCCAAATACGGGGATGGCTATTGTGCCCTAATGGATGCTTATTTCTGGTCCGGGCAAAATGGCGGCACATATGAAATTCAACGATTATCGCGGAAAAACGGGGTACAGGATAAAATTTTGGACGAAAAATTCAAAAGGTCCATTGCGCTGATCGTTAATAAGGAAGAGGAGGAAGGAGGCCAGTCCATGCAGCAAAAAACCGTAGAAATAGGTTCTAAAAGAAAATGATACAAAAGCTACTTCTAATATTTCTAGTGTTGATTTCCCTTCATTCCATAGGGCAGGAAACCAGCTATTCCGGCGATCCGGATGCGTCCTTCTTTACGGCCAGGGATTTGGCCTTTGCAGGCAATAGGGCATCGGCTAGGGATACCCTAAAAAGGATCCTTGCCAAATATCCGGATTATGCTGATGTTCGGAACTTACTGGCAAAAACCTACAGTTGGGACGAAGAATACGATGCTGCTAGATTGGAATTCAACAGGGTTACGAGTAAGGAACGAAAAAATTCAGAGGCTTGGATCGGTTCCATTAAGAACGAGCAGTATGCCAAAAACTACCTTATCGCCTTGGGCCTGGCAAACAAAGCCTTAATGTATTTGCCAGAAAACCAAGAACTGGCGGTACTCAAGCAGGAGATCGAGCAACAAATAGGGGACCAACAACTTTTACAGAATAGGCTAAAGGACACAAAACTGGAAGATGAAAGTACCCAAGCCTTCACCTTCTATACAGAGGCCGAGGTCTTTGACAGGGAATTGGACCCAATGTACTACGGTGCCTTGGAATATCAAAAAAAGACGAAATGGGGGGTTCTTATACCTAGGCTTAATTATAACCGTAGGTTTAACATCAATGGAGTACAGGCAGAAGTGGATGCCTATCCTAGATTTTCAAAATCCTTGAGCGGCTACTTGAACTATGGATATTCCGGGGACCCTATTTTTCCGAAACACAGAATGGGAGGGGAGTTGGTAAAAGAGTTGCCTAAGGCCATGGAAGCTTCTTTAGGTTTCCGGCATTTGGTTTTCGAAAATGATGCGGCCACCATCCTTACGGGAACGTTTGGACTGTATCGGGGGAATTATTATGCCGTCCTTAGACCTTATATGGTGCCCGATGCCAGAAAAGGCCTTGGTATTTCCGGAAATTTGTTGGTTCGTAAATACCTGAAGGATGGAAACAATTATTGGGGCGTAAACCTGGTATATGGCTTTGATACGGAATTGAACCAATTCATCGTCAACGGACAGTTATTGGCGGAAACGTTGCTGTACCTGGAATCGCAAAGGCTACGATTGGAATATCAGTTTACTAACAAAAAGGGGAATAATCAATACAAGGCCAATCTGGGAGTAAACCGACAAGAATTGGCCTTTAGCTCTGGAAATTTCTTTGTATCGGTTACCGCAGGGATCGCATATCAGGTGAAATTCCGTTGAACCATTATAAATAATCGACGAACGGAATGTGTTCCAGCCCAAGTAGAATGGGGGTTTGCGACAACATAAAAACAACAGACCTATAGCAACAGTATTTTTTACAACATAAATGGACGGGTTTACCACAATTAATTGTCAAAAAAGGGAGTAGCAGCTACTTTTAGACCATACTTAAAGAGTAACCAAATCGAAATTATAAACCTAAAAAACCCCAAACATGCTTTACGATACCTACGGTGAAGAATACTTGGTTTTTCTTCAGGAACTAAATGAAATTCTTAGCCTTAATGAATTAGCGGAATTGGATTATATGTAATTGAAAACCCCTTAACCTTAAAATAAAACAGTATGGCAAATCAAGGCAACGACAATGCGTCCTATCATAATTTTATTGAAAGTTTAAACAATATTCTTGTAGACTCTAACATCAACAAGCTAACATATTCTTAGTGTATATTGTGTACTATAAAAAAAGCGCCTTTATTTTTTAAGGGCGTTTTTTTATTGTCATAAACCAAGGGTAAACTATAATGCACTACTGCAGGGTCATAACTATATTGCATAGGCATATGACGGGTACTTTTCCCATGGCCCATGGGGCATGAGACTATTTTGGAGATTTACCCCAGATAGGTCTTTAAAAGTTTGCTTCTTGAATTATGGCGTAATTTTCTGATTGCTTTTTCCCTGATTTGTCGTACGCGTTCCCTGGTCAAATCAAACGTATGACCAATCTCGGCAAGTGTCATGGATTGTTGGTCGCCAATACCGTAATAGAGTTTGACAACGTCAGCCTCCCTGGGGGAAAGGGTTTCCAAGGCCCTATTGATTTCCGTATTTAAGGATTGTTGTAATAAATGGTTGTCCGGTCTTGGGGACTCCCCGGATCTTAGCACGTCATACAGGTTGGAATCCTCACCTTCACGTAACGGGGCATCCATGGATACATGTCTTCCGGAATTCTTTAAGGATTGTTTGACCTCCGTTACGGTCATCTCTAATTCCTTGGCGATTTCCTCTGCAGAAGGTGGGCGCTCATGCGTCTGTTCCAAATAGGAAAAGGTCTTTTTTATCTTATTGATGGAACCTATTTTGTTCAAAGGCAACCTAACCACCCTGGACTGTTCCGCCAAGGCCTGTAAAATTGATTGTCTGATCCACCAAACGGCATAGGAAATAAATTTGAACCCACGGGTTTCGTCAAATCGCTTGGCGGCTTTAACCAAGCCTAAGTTTCCTTCGTTGATCAAATCGGGCAATTTTAAACCTTGGTTCTGGTATTGTTTTGCTACGGATACCACAAAACGTAGGTTTGCGGTCGTCAATTTCTCAAGTGCCACCTGATCGCCTTCACGTATTCTTTGGGCAAGTTCTACCTCCTCGTTGGCTGTTATTAAATCAATCTTACTGATATCCTGCAAGTATTTGTCCAATGATTTTGATTCGCGATTGGTTACTTGCTTGATAATCTTTAGTTGCCTCATATATGTGTGTATTTATTATTTAATTTTTGTCCAAGTTCTCATTATACATTTTTATTACGTCTTTTCCAAAGGGAAACCTATAATGTTTTCCAAAATTTGTTAGCTATACCGTAAATTATCAAGGATTTAGGTCGTTGTTCCAACAAAGCTTATTTTTGATGTAATTGACCTATTATGAGCAAAAGGGCGTTGAAAACGTATTTGTCCGGATTAAAGAAAAAGGAGCTTGAGGGGCAGATCATGGAACTGTATGACAAGTTTCCTTCGGTAAAGACCTACTACGATTTTGCCTTTAACCCCAAGGAGGACAAGTTGATACAGGAGGCCAGGACCAAAATTTCCAACGAGTATTTTCCTGTCAAAAGAAAACGTCCCAAGGCTAGGCGGTCGGTCGCCCAAAAGTATATCAAACATTTTATAAAACTGGGCGTGGACAGTGCCATGGTAGCGGATCTAATGTGCTTTAACCTGGAAATTGCGCAATCGTTTTCAATGGAGCGCAACGTTCCGGACGCCTTTTATAAAAGTATGCTGAATTCCTTTTCGGAGATGACTACTTTTATTTCCCAACATGGTATTTTGGAGGAATTTAAGGAGCGAATCATTACGATTTATAATCATACACAGGCCAAGAATTGGCTCTATGGGGAAGAATTTTCAAAGGCCTTGGATATATTGGACTAAATCAAAACATTATGGCGATAGTAATCATTAGACAGGACGCAAAAATTGAGGCTTGGAAAAAGGCCCTAAAGGAACGGAATCCATCGATCGAAGTGTATAGTTATTTGGAAGACCATCCCAAGGAAAAAATATCCATGGCCCTAATTTGGAAACATCCCCAAGGAAGTTTGGCCCCATACCGCAATTTAAAATGCATTGCCTCAGCCGGGGCCGGGGTGGATTATATTTTCGAGGATGCGATGGCCCCATCCACTGTTCCCATTACCAGGGTAGTTGACCCGTATTTGGCCAGCGACATGTCTGAACATGTACTTGCCGTAATCCTTGCGGAGCTAAAAAATTTCAATACCTATAAACTGCAACAGGTAGCGAGCGAATGGAACCCCAGGATTTATAGAAGGATTAAGGATGTAAGGGTAGGAATCATGGGCCTTGGGGAATTGGGTGCATTGACGGCAAATGATTTGGTAAAATTCGGGTTTACCGTTCAGGGATGGTCCAGAAGCAAAAAGAATTTGGAAAATGTGGAAACGTTCGCGGGGCAAAGTGAACTGGAAGCCTTTCTTTCAATCACGGAAATATTGGTCTGTCTGTTGCCCTTGACCCCAGAAACGGAAGGAATCCTCAACAATGATGTGTTTTCAAAATTACCAAAGAATGCCTATGTAATCAATGTGGCCAGGGGCGGACATGTAGTAGACCGCGATTTGCTGGAAGCTTTGGACAAGGAACATATTTCCGGTGCTTGTCTGGATGTTTACCACCAAGAACCACTGCCCAAGGATCATCCCTTTTGGACGCACCCTAAAATATTCATGACCCCGCATTATGCAAGCGTATCCGATACCGATTCCGTAGTGCCCCAAATTCTGGAAAATTATGAGCGACTTAGAAAAGGAAAGGAACTCATAAACACTGTAAATAGAAAGAAAGGCTATTAACATGTATCGTTCATAAATTCTTTATGGAATAAAGGCCCGTGCGGAATTTATATTTTAATTACCGATAAAAATCCTCTAATTTTAAGGTTTCGAAATTTTAACCTAACTAAAATTTTCTTGCCTTTTTGAAATCCGCAAAAGACACAACTGAAAAAACATTGTACGGTTATCAGGAGGAAGACCTTAAGAAAATATTCGAATATCTTGAGGATAATCCTGACAATTCCAATCTCTTGTACCAGTTGCCAACCGGTGGAGGCAAGACCGTCATTTTTTCAGAAATAGCTAGAAGGTACATAGAAAAAACAGGGAAAAAGGTCGTTGTGCTTACGCATCGCATAGAACTTAGCCACCAAACTTCGAAAATGCTGAGCGGTTTTGGTGTACACAATAAAATCATCAATTGCGATGTAAAGGAGTTAAGGGACCAAGACGATTTCAAGTGTTTTGTGGCGATGGTGGAGACCTTGAACAACCGGCTACAGGAGGATAAGGTAGAAATCAATAATATAGGGCTGGTCATTATTGACGAGGCCCATTACAATTCCTTTAGAAAACTATTCAAATACTTTGATAAATCCGTAATTCTTGGTGTCACCGCCACCCCTTTGAGCTCCAATATTAAACTTCCCATGAAAGACAACTACAAAAAGTTGATCATTGGGGAGTCCATAGAATCCCTGATCGGTAAGAAGTTTTTGGCAAAGGCCAATATGTTCAATTATGACGTGAGCCTCCAAAGCTTAAAGTTGGGTATCAATGGGGATTATACTGTAAAGTCCTCGGACGAGCTTTATGGCAACCATAGTATGCTGGGCAAACTGATGAATGCCTACCAAGAGATTGCAAAAGGGACCAAAACACTGATTTTCAACAATGGCATCAACACGTCCAGATATGTGTACGACCTCTTTAAAAAGGCCGGTTACAACATCATGCATTTGGACAATAAGAACAATGCTTCGGAGCGGAGGGAAATCCTTAAATGGTTCCGGGAAACCCCAGATGCCATACTAACCTCCGTGAGTATTCTTACTACGGGTTTTGATGAGCCATCCGTTGAGACCATCATATTGAACAGGGCAACCCGCTCGTTGACCCTTTATTTTCAAATGATCGGTAGGGGCTCCAGATATTTGCCGCATAAAGAAGAGTTCAATGTTATAGATATGGGTAACAATATTGCCCGTTTTGGTATGTGGGACGCCAAGATAGATTGGCAGGAAATTTTCCATTTCCCGGATTTCTTTCTCGAGAATATCAAAAACGATGAGGAAATCGAGCGGGAGTTCGTTTATGAAATGCCGCAGGAACTGAGGGACGAATTTTCAAAATCCGAAAATATCGAATTCGACATTAAGGAAGAATACAAGAAGAGTTTTGCCAATGGCGAAAAATCCAAATTGGTGCTGGAAAAAAGTATTGAGCAGCATGCCAAGATCTGTGTTGAAAATGCGGAGGACGTTTTTGATGCCCGTATCCTTGCCAAAAAATTGAAGGAGGAAATCCGGTATCGGGTGCGGCAATATTCCTATTGCATTATGAACAATACCAAGAATTACAAAGAGTGGTTGGAGGAGGACTACGAACGCAAGCTTCGGTCAAAAATATCCAAGATGTTCGCCGCCAAAATGTAATCCCACTAGTTACAGCATTTATCTCGGCTTTCCTTTGGTCGTTTAATGGGCTTGTTTCCTACATTTCAAAGTTTAGGATTTCTAAACGAACCTGTTGTATTCCTAGGTTTTTCAGCTTTAAATTATTGATATGCTATTGTAAAAGGACAAAGAATTTAGGGTATTCCTAAAAATCGCCCAAAACAGTTCATAATTGAAGGGAGTTGGTTAATTTAAGGGTGTAAAGAAACTCCAACCAATTAGAATGAAAAACCGTCAGCTTCTCCTCACTTTTATCCCCACCATAATTCTCACCGGGATTTATGGCTACCATTTTTTAACCGGTCTTTCACCCATATTGATGATGTTCTTGGCCATTTTTACCGGAATTGTGGTTCAGATACTCTTCTATCTGTTGTTCCAACTGATACGGTTTCTGTTCAAGGGTGTGGATGCCTTTTATATAGTGGCCGTTCTCAGTGGGCTTTCCACCCTGGTTTCCCTCAAATTGTTCGGTTTTGGCTGGCCAAATGTCCTGTATTACGCCCTTGCAGGTACCGCCTTACTTGCGGTAGTTTGCCTTTGGTGGTTTTTAAGGACGAAATCCTTGTTCTCCCTTTTGATGGTTTCCATGGGTATTATAGGTCTGGGCTATGGTGTTTATTTTTTGGCAAATACGGGAACGGAACCTTACCAAAATGATTTCCCCAAGTTTTCCATGGGAAAAGGGGATCAAACCTTAAAAGAAGTTGGTGTTGAAAATCCGGCATCCGAAGGTAATTTCCAAGTAGATGCCTTTACCTACGGCAGTGGCAACGATACAAAACGAAAGGAATATGGAGGCGGTGTCAGGTTTAAGACGGTAACCGTGGACGCTTCCCTTTTATTGCCGGAATGGAAAGGGAAAAAGAAAGAATGGCGGGAGCAATTTTGGGGCTTTGGCGTTACGGAGTTTCCGTTAAACGGGAGGGTATATATGCCCAAGGGCGATGGCCCTTTTCCATTGGCACTGATTGTTCATGGCAATCATAGCATGATCGATTATTCAGACGATGGCTATGGCTATCTGGGCAACCTTTTGGCCAGTAGGGGCATAATTACCATCTCTATCGATGAGAACTTTGTCAACGGGCATTGGTCCGGCGATTTTAGGGGCAAGGAAATGCCCGTTAGGGCCTGGTTGCTATTAAAGCATTTGGAACAATGGCAAGCATGGAACGGAGCGGTGGAACACCCGCTTTCTGGCAAAGTCGATATGGACCAGATCATCCTTATGGGGCACTCCAGGGGAGGGGAGGCCGTAACCATAGCAGGGGGTTATAACCGACTCCCCTTTTTTCCAGACAATGCCAAGGTGCCCTTCGATTTTAATTTCAACATCAAGGGCATTGTATCCATTGCGCCTACGGACTATAGGTATGATCGTAAGATAGTTTTAAAGGATGTCAACTATCTGAGCCTACAGGGTTCCTATGATTCGGATGAAGCCAGTTTTTGGGGTCTACGGCCGTATCGGAGGTTGCAGTTTACGGATTCCGTGAGTCGGTTTAAAGCCGGGGTATATGTCCACCATGCCAATCACGGGCAGTTCAATTCCACATGGGGAAAATCTGATTTTGGTGCGCCCATGAAGTGGTTGTTGAACCTAAAACCGCTTTTGAAGGCTGAAGAACAGCAGCAGGTGGCCCAAGTGTACATCAGTGCCTTTGCGGAGTCCGTCGTAAAAGGGAACGACACCTACCTGCCCATTTTTAAAAACTCGGCATTCGCCAAGGATTGGTTGCCCGATGAATATGTAATGACCCATTTTGAAACTTCTGATTTTGTAAAGCTGGTCGATTTTGAAGAGGATATCGATATTACGACCGTATCCGATAGTATTACGGTGGAAGGCCATCTGCTAGACCTTTGGAAGGAGCAAGGTCTGGTGACAAGAGATAAGGGGGAACAGGACAATAATGCAGTGCTATTGGGTTGGAATGTGGCCGACAGTGCCTTGGCCGATACAAGGCCATCCTATGAAATAAAGTCGGCTTCCTTATTCTGGAGGGATACCATACAAAGCCTACAGCTTACCATTGGTAGTGACGACCCAAAATGGTTGAAATCCGATACCGAAGAAACCAAGGAAGCTACCGATATTGTTGGGGACAAAAAATTTGGTTATGATTTCAGCCTGGTGTTGGAGGATAGTATGGGCCACACGGCCACCATTAAAATAAGTGATGTCAAAAATATCATGCCCCCGCTAAAATCGAAATTCACCAAGTTCGAGTTTTTGGATAAGGATATGATCGGCGACGCTTGGGAAGTGCAATTACAAACCTTTCATATCCCGATAACGAAGTTTGAAAAAAAAGCATCGGGGTTTGACCCGAAAGCCGTAAACAGAATTCGTTTGCTATTTGACCAAAGTCCCAAAGGTGTCGTAGTGGTGGACGATATTGGGTACAACCCCTTGTATTGAAGGGAAACTCTCTAGGATATCAATGGAACTGAAATCCAAAAAATTATTGGTAATCGGGCTCACATGGCCAGAGCCCACGGCTACGGCTGCCGGAGTCCGTATGATGCAATTGCTTGAAATGTTCATTAGGTATGAATATGAGACTATTTTCGTCTCATCGGCTACTAAAATGGAACATTCGACAGATTTGGAGGCTATGGGGATTGCCGTCCATTCCGTACAATTGAACAGTTCTTCCTTTGATACCTTCATCAAAAACCTAGATCCAAATATCGTTTTGTTCGACCGTTTTCTCACCCAGGAACAGTTTGGGTGGCGTGTGGCCGAGCAGTGTCCAAATGCTTTACGAATTTTGGATTCCGAGGACTTACATTCGTTGCGGCATGTTAGGGAACGTTGTTTTAAAAAGGGTATTCCCTTCACCGAAGCACGTTGGCTGGCAGACGATAAGACCAAAAGGGAACTGGCGAGTATGTTGCGCAGCGACCTTAGCTTGGTCATCTCCAGCTTTGAAATGGAGCTTTTACGAAAATCGGTGGGGCTTGACACCTCTATCGTATGGCATCTACCCTTTATGTACGATAAAATTTCCCAACAACCGGATTGGCCCCAATTTGAGGAACGTAGGGACTTTATGTTCATTGGTGGGGGTAGGCATTCGCCCAATGTGGACGCCATAGCGTATTTGGAACAGGATATCTGGCCGAAAATCCGGGAGCGAATTTCGGACGCGAAATGTTATGTGTACGGAGCGTACCTCCCCGATGCCATACACAAACTTCACAATCCAAAAAAGGGATTTTATGTGCGGGGAAGGGCCAGCAGTGTATCGGAAGTAATGAAACTGGCACGGGTCTGTCTGGCCCCGCTCCGATTTGGTGCAGGCATCAAGGGCAAATTGATGGATGCCATGCTGAACGGCACACCAAGTATTACCACGGCGATAGGAGCGGAAGGCATGCACGGAGCTATGGACTGGAACGGTTTTATTTGTGATGACAAAGAGGATTTTGTCAGGCAGGCCATCGAACTATATTCTGACAAAACGATGTGGCAAAAGGCACAGGAGAATGGTCTAAAAATCATTGATGCACTTTATAATCGGTTCTCTTTGGAAAAAGGAGTTATGGATAGGATTACCCAATTGTTATTAGATTTGGAAACCCATCGCGCCCAAAATATTATGGGCAGGATCCTGGAGCACCATACGGTACAAAGTACCAAGTACTTGTCCAAATGGATCGAGGAGAAGAATAGGAATTCAAAATCTTAAACTTCCGGGTCCCTTCTAAAAATCTGTATCACATCAAAGATCAGGACACAGAAAACCACCCAGATAAATCCGGCGATAAAGCCGCCCACCACATCCGAGGGATAATGGACCCCAAGATATATCCTACTGATGCCAATGATAATAATCAACAAGGCAAACAGGAACATTATAAAATACCGTAAGCCCTTATGAATCCTTAATTTGGATATCAGGTAAATCAAAAACCCAAAAAAGGCCATGGCGCCCATGGCATGGCCACTAGGATAGCTCAAGCTTTCTACGGTGACCAAATGTTCTATGCCCGGCCTGGCACGGTCCACAAACCGCTTAAGTGCCATATTGGAAAGGGTAGCAAGCAATAAAACTATAACGGATTGAAGCACATATTTCCAGCTTTTGATAATGCGCCAGGAAATAATGACAAAAAGAACCAAAACGATCAAATATCCGGTGACATCCCCAATATCCGTTACGAACTTGAAAAATGTGGTTAACGAAGGATTCCGGAAAGAGATGATATAATCGGTAATGGCCGTGTCGTATCGGGCAAGGGTCTCGGTTTTTAGGGTTTCCGTAAGTTCTATGAACAGATTGATTCCGCCTACCACGATGGCCAGTGAAATGAAAACGGTAATGAAATAGGGCAAACGGGAGTCCTCATTATGAAATTTTTCGGATAGGAACGTCCGTATGAACTTTATAATGCTATAAACCGCTTTCTTCATAGGCAATTTTGTAATATACCCTAAATTTAAGTTTTAAAATGGATTTTGAAGGGCAATGATGGCAAGGTTTCTAACTCATTTCATTTCCTTTTGGTACACTTCCCTAGGAACAGCTATCTTTATACCTATAAATTAAATTGATTAGAAATGCAAGTAGCCCAGTGGAAAACCGCTCTGGAATTTGAGGATATTACCTATAAAAAAAGCGATGGGGTGGCACGCATTGCGTTCAACCGACCCAATGTTAGAAATGCCTTTAGGCCCCATACCACCAGTGAATTGATCAAAGCTTTTTACGATGCCCAGGAGGACACTTCCATTGGGGTAGTATTGCTTTCTGCGGAAGGTCCTTCTACCAAGGATGGTATTTGGTCCTTTTGTAGCGGCGGCGACCAAAAGGCCAGGGGCGAAAAGGGCTATGTAGGCGAAGACGGCCAACACCGACTCAATATTCTGGAAGTACAGCGCATGATCCGGTTTATGCCAAAAGTGGTCATTGCGGTAGTTCCCGGTTGGGCCGTGGGCGGTGGACATAGCCTACATGTGGTCTGCGATATGACCTTGGCCAGTAAAGAACACGCCATTTTCAAGCAGACCGATGCGGATGTTACCAGTTTTGATGCCGGATATGGTTCCGCTTATTTGGCCAAGATGGTAGGTCAAAAAAAGGCCCGTGAGATATTCTTTTTAGGAAGGAACTATTCCGCGCAAGAAGCTTTTGAAATGGGTATGGTCAATGCGGTGGTAACCCATTCAAAGCTTGAAGATACGGCCTATGAATGGGCACAGGAGATTTTACAAAAATCACCTACGTCCATCAAAATGCTCAAATTCGCCATGAACCTTACGGATGACGGCATGGTAGGACAACAGGTATTTGCAGGTGAAGCTACCCGTCTGGCCTATATGACCGAAGAAGCGAAAGAAGGCAGGAACGCCTTTTTGGAAAAAAGAAAGCCCAACTTTGGGAAGAACAATTGGCTGCCTTGATTGACTTTTTGAGCAAATTGCCGCAAACTAAAAAGAGCCCGATCAACAAAGACCGGACTCTTTTACGAGAACACTATATGAAAATGAAAAAAATTTATTCGTTTTTGTAACACTGTAAAAGTAGTTAGGAAGGTGGGTTTGGGGAAACTATTGTTGTCTCCCAAGGCAAATTTGTGGTCAACCGCTTACAAATTGTAGTTTGGTCGAAAAATCGTACAATTAGTTTTGAAAATTAGGCCTATCGGATAGTTTTTAGGATATCGGAAATCAAGGTATTGAACTGCTCGTCCGTTTGTTCCTCGAGTCCGGTCCGTACGATTACCATGTCTTTAGAGGGAATGATAAACACACGTTGCCCTTGGAATCCATTGGCGGAATAGAGATCCCGGGGCAGATCGGGATATTTTCCTTCCGCATTCAACCAAAAGTGCGCGCCGTAGGTACCGTTCGAATGTTCAGTGGGTTTGGTGATGTAGTCCACCCAACTGTCGGAAAAAATTCGGTCACCGTTCCAATCGCCTCTGTGTAGGTAGAGCAGTCCAAATTTGGCCCAATCCCGCGTGGTTGCCCATCCGTAGGAGGAACCTACAAAATTTCCTTCTAAATCGGTTTCTATCAGCATGGAGTGCATGCCAATTCTATCAATCAGTTTGGCGTAGGGAAAATTCAAGTATTCCTGATGCGTTGCGAACTGTTTTCTCAAAATTCCCGAAAGCAGGTTACTGGTGCCTGAGGAATAGTTCCATATTTCCGTGGGTGGGGCGATGACCACATTATTGGCTTGTGCCAGGGTCATATCGGAATCAAGGAACAACATTTTGGTCACGTCGGAAATTTTAAAGTAATCCTCGTCCCAGGCCAATCCGCTTTGCATCCGCAGTAAATGGTTCAATGTTATCTTGGATTTTGGCCCATCTGTATTATAAAGCACTTCAAAAGGGCGATACTCCAAAGAAACCCCATTTTCAAATTCCAAAATACCGTACAGGGTTCCCAGAATACTTTTGGTCATTGACCAGCCCAAAATTTTAGTGTCCTTGTTAAATTCGTCAGTATATTTTTCCCCAATAATTTGGTTTTTATAGACCACCAGTAAACTTCTGGTCTTTTGAACGGAATCCTGCATGGCCCTAGTTAAGGTAAATTCCAGCGCATCATAATCCACATTGGCCATCAGCGTATCCTTGACCCCCTGATTTCCGTATGGAAATGGTAAGGTGTCCCTTTTTTGGTGTCGTTCCGGAACTATGGAAAAGTTGTGTTTTTGATGCTCGGTATTGGTCAGAACGGCCCCCAGCCCTTCTTTGTAGACCGATATCCGTTCCATGAGTCCGTATACGGAAGCACTGGCGGATTTGTTTTCCGAATCGGCTTCCGCAGTTGCCAGATTTATCAGTGGCATATCGTGGTCTACCACATTCACGAAATAGGCGTCCCTTTGGGCAAGAAAGACATTGGAAGCCAAGTTTTTTGAGGCGTATCCAGAGATAAGGTTCAGTTTGGGGTAGTTAAGGTAGCCGAACACCAAAAGTACCACCAACACGAGGGCAAAGGCCCAGGTAAGTTTCTTCATACGGAATCTATTGGCTTCTAATTTAGAGAAAAAGGATGATATCATATATATTGACAAAAAGGGATTATTAGTATATTCCATTTTTTAATTGAAGGTCATGTATCGAATTCTGGGGATATTGGTGATTTTTTCTATCATCGGTTGCGAGGAGCGATCTAGGATTGAAGACAGTTATGATTGGATGCCCTTGACGGTCACGGCCACGGCCTATAATTCCTTCCCTGGACAGACATCTTTTGAGCATCCAGAGATAACGGCCTGGGGCGACTCCATTAAACCCGGGGTGAAGTGGATTGCCGTATCACGGGATCTTTTAAGAAAAGGATTGAGGCATAATACCTTGGTGAAAATCGATACTTTTGAGGGTATCTATATCGTAAAGGATAAAATGCATCCCAGATGGCGCAATAGAATCGATATTTACATGGGGGAGGACCGTAAAAAGGCCAAGGAGTGGGGACGACGAAAGGTAGAAATTCAATATGCGGTAAAAAAAGTAAAGGAAACCCTAAACGAAAATCAAAAATGAAGTTTATAAAAACAGTTGCCATTTTTGTATGCCTTGCATCCTGTGCAGTGACCCGCACAATAGTGGATAAACCTATTACCTTTGATACCGAGCGACGGATATTGACTTTGGATTATATGAAGGACCGTTATGGTTTGGAAAAGGATACCCCGGATATTGTTCCGAAAATGATCGTGCTGCATTGGACCGTGATTCCCACTTTTGAAGCGTCCTTCAACGCTTTTGACCCTCCAACCTTGCCCAATTCCAGACCCGATATTAACGCTGCCGGAGCCCTAAACGTCTCCTCTCAATTTATGGTGGACCGAGATGGTACCATTTTTAGATTGATGCCGGAAACTACCATGGCCAGACATGTCATAGGATTGAACCATTGCGCTATTGGCGTGGAAAATGTGGGCGGGGATACCGGCCAACCCTTGACCAAGGCACAGTTAAAATCCAATATTTGGCTGGTCCGTTATTTGGCCGATAAGTATGATATCGACTATTTGATAGGTCATTACGAGTACACAAAATTTGAGGACCATCCCCTATGGTTGGAGCAGGATGAAGGTTATAGAACCCAAAAGACCGACCCGGGAACCGATTTTATGCAAAACGTTAGAAATGCCGTTAAGGACCTGAACTTTAAATCCATCCCCAAATGAAACCCTCATCGAGGGGTTTTATATGGAAAGTTAAATACCTCTACAAAAGGAAATATTTAAAAACCAAGCTATTAACCTAATTTCAAACGAATGAAATGAGCCAGTACAAATCTTGATACCCACCGAGATAGATATTGGCGAATTACAGCTGACCTATGAAAAACTATAGAATTAAACAGATGAAAAGATTTCATTGTGTGATCATTGCTTTCTTAATCCTGACAATTTTTACCAGCCATGCGCAGGATATTACCGAACAATTGTACGAGACCTATGAAAAATATAAGGAGCCAACGCTTGGGAAAAGGAGAATAAAGCATGCCGATTTACAGCCTTTGTTGGAGAAATTCAGAAGGAATCCAAAGTTCAAGGTGAATAGGGTCGGAACCTCCATAGGTGGAAAATCGCTTTCCTTGGTCAGTATTGGTAGCGGTGAAACCGATGTTTTTTTGTGGTCCCAGATGCATGGGGACGAGCCCACGGCAACCCAGGCAATCTTTGATATTCTCAATTTTTTGAATAGTCCCGATTTTCAGGAAGAAAAGGAAGCTATGCTTTCCAACCTGACCATCCATTTTTTGCCCATGCTCAATCCCGATGGGGCGGAACTCTTTCAACGTCGTAACCTTTTGGGAATCGATATCAATAGGGATGCCCTGCGCTTACAGTCTCCAGAAAGTCAGACATTGAAAAGGGTACGGGATAGTTTGGAGGCGGATTTTGGGTTCAATCTGCACGATCAAAGCACCTATTACAATGCAGAACGGACGGACAAGCCCGCAACCATTTCCTATCTCGCACCAGCTTTCAATTATGAAAAGGATATTAACGAGGTGCGTGGAAATGCCATGAAAATCATCGTTTTCATGAACAACATCCTTCAAAAATATGCTCCAGGACAAGTAGGACGATATAACGATGCTTTTGAACCTAGGGCTTTTGGCGACAACATCCAAAAATGGGGTACCAGCACTATTTTGATTGAATCGGGTGGGTATCCTGAAGACCCGGAAAAGCAGGAAATCCGAAAATTGAACTATGTCTCCATTTTGTCGGCCATATATACCATTGCCAAGGAAAATTTTAAGGAAATTGAAATCTCGGAATATGAAAAAATACCTGAAAACGACCGGATGCTGTTCGACCTAAAGATTGTTGGGGCGACCTATAACCTGATGAGTGAGTCCTATATTTTGGATGTGGGCATCAATCAGGTGGAGGTGGATTATGAGGACCATGAGAATTTTTGGTATAGCAGCAGGATTTGGGATCAAGGCGATTTATCTACCTATTATGCTTACGAGACCTTGGATGCCACAGGGCATGAAATTGTTGCTGCTAAGGTGTATGGTCAAACGTTTGCCAACTTGGAGGAGGCGAAAAAGTTGGATGCCAAAAAATTGTTATCCGAAGGTTTTGGGTACGTAAAGGTTTCCAATATTCCGTTGAAACAATTGAATTCGCCTATGCCCTTACATTTGGTGGGCGAGAATTTTAAGGCACCGGATTTACAACTACAACCGGGTATCAATCCCACTTTTTTTCTTAGAAAGGATGGAAAGTATGCCTATGCGATCATCAACGGCTTTTTGATTGACCTAAACGCCGAGGACATCAGTATTCCCAATGCCATGATTTTTAGATAGGAATCTAATAACCAAATTGTACATTTAAATAGTGTCCGTGTTTCAACAAGAAATATAACATGGTGAACAAAATGGCTACAATTACCGTAAAGATTAGTAAAACCAGGCTTTTAACAGGGTTTGGTAAAATGCCCAAGGCACTTTTCAAATAAATTTCTTTGAGTACATCCATGACTTTTATTTTTTGAATTAAACTTTCGCATAGCCTTTAGGATGATAAGTATTGTAAACTTTGGGGTCGTTATAATATATAAACAATTATTAGACCACAAAACCCTACTTTACTTTATTGAAATAAAAAAGGGTGGCCAAAGCCACCCTTAATAAAATGCATTCTAACATTTTTTAGTCAATGCTGGCCGTATCGGCATCCATCAAAGCGAAGAATTTGTCCAAATTAGGAAGGATAACGATTTTTGTCCTTCTGTTTTTGGCCATATTTTCCTTACTATCGTTTTCTACCAAAGGAAGATAGCTACTTCTACCGGCAGCGATCAACTGTTTTGGATTTACATTGTATTCGTTCTGTAGTTCACGAACAATGGAAGTCGCCCTCTTGACACTAAGGTCCCAGTTGTCCTCAAACAAGGGAGTGTTGATGGTTCTGGAATCCGTATGGCCTTCTACCATGACCTCCATGCTGGGTTCGGAATTTATGACATCGGCCAATTTTTTAAGAACATTGTCCGCTTTGCTACTAACCCTATATCCAGCCGTATTGAACAACAATTCGTCCGAAATATTAATCATTACTACGGTCTTGTCTATACTCACATCCACATCTTCCCCTTCGTCCGCAATGGATTGTTTCAATTTATACGAAACCGCTAGGTTCATGGAATCCTGTAAGGTCTTTGCCTCGGCAAGTTTGGCGGGGTCAACATTTTCCAGTGTCTTTCTCATGTTCGCCTTGGTATTGTTGCTCATTACGGCAACATCGTCTACAGTGGTATATTGACTATCGTTGATTTCCTTTAGGGAATTTATTTTGGAATTGTACTCTTCTACACGGGCCTCAATTTTGGACATTTTTGTTTCCAACTCCTCTTTTTCGACTTGAGTCTTGGTCAGCCTACTTTGGGTCTGCGCCAAGTTGTCCTCTAATGCCACATATTTCTTTTTAGAAACACAAGAAGATAAAAGTACGATGGATGCTACTCCGATTATTGATAATTTTTTCATTTCAAGCGTATATTTAGTTAATAATCTTTCACTAACATCTACGGGAATTTTTCTGGAATGGATTTTTTGGAATAGCATTGTTTTGGAAGTCAACACTTCTATAGAGGCTTTAAATTGTTGATATAAAAAGGTTTAGGGCGATATAATTGGGTAAAAAAAAAGAGGCAATAAATGCCTCTTTTTAAATCAATCGGTATATTTTTTACTCGCAACCGCCGGTAAATCCATTGGCGTTGAACTTGGTCTGTACAGCACCTTGCCTGGTACCTGTATTCACCTCAATGGCCAAGTTGTTTTCACCACTACCATCCCGTTTTGGGCTACAGTATTCGAAAAGATAGAAGCTGTTCGCCCGCTCCGAAACCTTTTCGGAAATCTCGTTAAAGGTATCTTCCAAATCGTCCTTGTTACTCGCAAATACGCTGGAAGTCTTCCCTATGTCCATAAGGACTTGGGTGTCTATTTCACTACCTAATCCAATACTGAAAAAAGAAATGTTGGAATTGGCATCGTTCACTTTTTTAAGCGCGGCCTCTTCGGTAAATCTGGAGGCTTGATCCGTACCATCCGTAAAAATAACTACGGAAGCGGCACCAATTTTTTCTCCTGCCGTTGTTTTATTGACGATGTCCGTAGCGATATCGGTAGATTTGATTACCGCTCCGTACAAATCCGTGGAAGGATCAGTACTAATGTCATCGGTAATTCCATTGATGGAAGTGATCAATTCATTCTTGGAGGAAGTAAGTTCGTTCAACAGGTGAAGTTCGTTTTCACCATCGAACCAATAAATCGCCATTTTAAAAGAATCCGATTCGGCATCGGGCATAACGTTGTCCACAAAACTGGCACTGGCCATTTTAAGCTCTTGTAGACTGCTCTCCAAAACACTGTTGCTCAAATCCAGCACCAAAAGGGCGTTATTGGAGAAAATCTGTGAATTTGGGGAAATTCGCGCAAAGGATTCCGACGTGGAAATCGTATTGAAACAATCGTCGTTCCTACCTTGCTCGTAAATGGTAAATTGCTCTGCCGTTAAACCGGGCACTGGATTTCCGTTGGTGTCAGAAACCCTAAAAAAGATGGAGACCTTACCGGGTAGGGTCGTATATTGATCCTGGATGGATAACACCAATTCGCCTTCATCCAATCCTAAACAATCATCTACAGGTACTCCTTTTCCAAGGCCATCGCCAAAATTTAGGTCCAGGTTTACATCATCATCGGCATTTCCGCAGGAAACAAAAAGGAAAATCGCGCATAAAATTCCAAAGATTCTAAAGAACAAATTCATATAGTTGTACATTTTGAGTTCAACAAGCAGAACGGTCTTTCCGTCTATAAATTATGAGTGACTAAAAAAATTATGTTAAAGATTGTTAAAGAAACTAGGAAGCCTTTAAAAAACAGAAGGGAATAGGTAATTTTCACTAATATGTGGGTAAAAGTATACCCACAAAAACCTTAGGATGACGCACGAGCTGAAAAAAATATTCCGGGAGTATCACCACTTACGGGCACAGGGCCTTAAAACGGTATTGGCAAGTGTGGTTGCCTTGGATGGATCTTCGTATAGAAGACCCGGGGTGCGTATGCTGATCAGTGAGAGCGGTAGCATGGTAGGAGCGGTCAGTGGTGGATGTGTGGAGAAGGAAGTGCTTTTTCAGGCAGCGAGCGTTTTTAAAACTGGGGTGCCCAAAATGATGACCTATGACGGTAGGTTTCGTTTGGGATGTGAGGGTATCCTGTATATTTTAATAGAGCCATTCCAACCCAACGCGGCACTTTTGGAGGATTTTGACACGGCGATAAAATCAAGGGCGCCGTTTAAAATTGTTTCCTACTTCATCAAGGAATATGGCGAATACGCCAACATAGGTTCTGTATTCTTATTCGATGGAAAGGCTATACCCTTAGGTACTACAGTGAAGGATTCGGGACTTTCAAAATACGAACAGAACTTGGCACCTTGTTATAAATTGGCCATTGTGGGCGGTGAGCACGATGCGGTAAAACTATCTAAAATCGCCCTGGAGATGGGGTGGGAGGTATCGGTCAGCGTGGTGCCGGCCGAGGAGAAGACCTTAGCCGATTTCCCCGGTATCGATGAACTTTGGAACGTGGAACCCATGGATCTGCCCGTTCAAAAAATTGACGAACAAACCGCCTTGGTGCTAATGACCCATAGTTATGTGAACGATTTAAAGTACCTGCATGCCGTCAAAAATTGCAAGCCCATGTATTTTGGACTATTGGGACCTTCCAAAAGACGCGAAAAATTGTTCAATGAGTATATCGATTTATATCCCGATGAGGATTACGGCTTTTTCGAAAATATACACGGTCCGGCAGGAATCAATATTGGTGCCGAAGCACCGGAAGAAATCGCAATTGCCATACTTTCCGAGATTCTTGCCGTTATTCGCAATCAGGAGCCTATGATGTTAAAGAACAAGAAAGAAGGCATCCATAATTGACACATCCCAAAGAAATAGCGGTCGTAGTTTTGGCAGCGGGGCAATCCAGCCGAATGAAGGATATAAAACTACTGTTGCCCTGGAAAGGATCTTTTCTCTTGCAACATGTACTGAGTACCCTAGAGGAAATAAAGCCAACAAAAATTAGTGTAGTATTGGGAGCCAACGCATCAAAAATAAAAGAACGATTGCAGATTGATGCAAATAGTACGGAAATCTTCGAAAACCCAACTTGGAAAAACGGATTGGGAAACAGTATTTCGGTTGGAGTCCGCCATATTCTAGCGTCCGATGTCCCACCAAAGGGCATCCTTATCTGTCTTGCCGATCAGCCCTTGGTCACAAAGGAGTATTTAGGCCGATTGTTGCTGGAATTTACCACTCAGGACGTCGCCATTGTTGCCAGCAAGTACGAGAAACGAATGGGGGTACCCGCTGTTTTTAGCCCAAGCATATATCCGGAACTTTTGAATTTGAATTCCGATTTTGGTGCCAGGGTAATACTTGAAAAGTATAAGACCTCTATCTTGGGTATGGAGGCCAAAGGTTTTTTAGCCGATATTGATACCCCCGAAGATTATGAAGACATTTACAATCAAAACCACCACCAATAAAGAGAATTTTATGAAAATCCAGTATACATTCGTTGCAATCGCAATTTTCTGTAGTGCCCTGCCCCAAGAATTTTATGGGCAAGATATGAGCTTTGAGGAGTACAACCCCAAATCGACCTTAGTCGTTCCAGGAAAGGAAATAAAACGGGCCAAATTCAAATTCATCGATGTACATAGCCACCAAAGAGACATGTCCGTTCAAAAACTTGGCAGCCTGTTAAAGGATATGGAGTCCTTGAACGAGGGGATTATGGTGAATCTTAGTGGAGGTTCCGGTGAAAGTCTCAGGGAAAAAGTGGAGAATATCCAAAAAAGCCATCCCAATAGGTTTGTGGTGTTCGCCAATGTAGACTTTGAGGGCGTTGATGGCAATGATTGGGGTAAAAAGGCCGCTGCACAATTGGAACAGGATATACGGAATGGCGCAAAGGGACTCAAAGTCTTTAAAAGTCTTGGCCTTCGCAATGCCGATGCTTCCGGAAAGCGATTGGCCATTGATGACCCGCGTTTGGACCCTATCTGGGCCAAATGTGCGGAAATGGGCGTACCGGTCTTGATACATGCTGCGGACCCCAAATCATTTTGGGACGATATGGACAGTGACAACGAACGATGGCTGGAATTAAAAACGCATCCCAGAAGAAAAAGGTCCTATACCGATCCCGCTCCTTGGGAACAGATCATTCAGGAACAGCACAATGTATTTAAAAAGCATCCCAAGACAAAATTCATCAATGCCCATATGGGATGGCACGCGAACAATTTGGGGAAACTGAGCGAATTGTTAGATGAAATGCCCAATATGAACGTGGGAATATCGGCCGTGATAGCGGAATTAGGCCGGCAACCGCAGCATGCCAGGGAGTTCTTTATAAAATATCAGGATAGGATACTTTTTGGAAAGGACAGTTGGAACCCGGATGAATTCCCCACGTATTTTAGAGTGCTGGAAAGTAACGACGAATATTTTCCGTATTATAAAAAGTACCATGCCTTTTGGGCCATGTACGGTCTTGACCTTCCGGATGAAGTGCTTAGGAAAGTTTATTATGAAAATGCCCTGAACCTTATACCAGGTTTGGACAGGTCCTTATTCAAATAGGTCTGCTAAGGATGGGCTTCAAGGTCTTTTTGTGGCAGATTTTCCACATCTTGAAAAACACCACAGGATATTTCCCTTTTTACCAAGGAGGCCGATTTCTTTTTTTTTGTCAGGGCCTCTATTTCTTTGTTCAAATACTGCATGGCTAGTTTTTTTAATAAACGGCAGCAGCTATTATTTGTTGCGGACCAGCAATTTAAATCTATTGTAAAAAAAAAATTTACCGTTTCATGTGATTTTTTTGACACTGTGGGTACTTATAGGAAAATGAATCGAAACTTGCATGCGGAATAGTGACGAATTTGCGGATTTGATACGGGAACACCAGGGACTTCTCTACAAGGTCACCGCTATCTACACCAATAACGAACAAGATCGGGAGGATTTGTTTCAGGATGTGGTGTATCAATTATGGAAGTATTTTGACACATTTAGAAATGAATCCAAAATCACGACCTGGATGTATAGGGTAGCGATGAATACGGCCATAACCCATTTAAAAAAGTCAAAACGGAATCCCCATACCGAACCTATTTCGGACTCCCTATTACACGCTTCGGAAAATAAGGACGAGGTTTTGGAGGAACGACTCCGGTTACTTCATCGGCATATAAAACAACTGAACACTTTGGAACGGGGCATCATGCTTTTGCTTCTCGAGGAAAAACCCTATCAGGAAATTGCTGAAATCACTGGTTTAAATCCGTCCAATGTTGGAACCAGGATATCCCGCATCAAGGAAAAACTTAGAAAGAACATGGTTAAATCTTAGGAAGATGGAATTAGAGGAACTACAGGCCAATTGGGTGGCCATGAGCCAGGAATTGGAAAATCAAAAAAAATTAACGAACGAAATCATTGTAAAAATGACCCGGAACAATTATCGGAACAAATTCAGTAAACTCACTAATTACGAGACCGTAGGGGCTGTCATATGTTATATCCTGACAGGTTTTATAGTGCTTAATTTTGGGAAATTGGATACATTGTATCTTAAGCTTTCCGGTGTTTTAACCATCGCTTTTTTAACAGTGCTCCCTACTTTGGTATTGCGTGCCCTGAAAAGGATAAGAAACTTGGATATTCTGCAGGGATCTTATAAGGAAAACCTAATCAGATATACCAAGGAAAAAAACAGGCTATTACAACTGCAACAAATTGCGATTTTTGTTAGCTTTTTATCCGTACTGTTCACGCCGGCCCTTGCCTTAAAGCTACTCAGGGACAAGACTTTGATTCTTTCGCAACTTAGACCTGAACAGGGAATGGCCATAGTATTTGTATTACTTCTAATGGTATTCGTAAGCCGCTGGGGTTACAGAAGCTATAAAAAACTAACAAATTCTGCCGAAACGCTTTTGAGGGACTTGGAGGAATGATTTATTGGCACCGCCAAAGGGTTTAATACTCCGAGGCTTGCCTCGAAATTAAAAATTTGTTTCCTGCGAATGCCTCGTGGGCTTGCCCCGAGGTAGTTTACTCCGTAAGCTTTTTTTGGATATAGTTCAGGATCAACATCCAGTTCATCTTCAATAGGAGGGAGGCGGTGGGAACGTTATCCTCTTCAATGGCTGAGATGATGGCATCATGTTGATTGTCTGATTTATTGTAAAAGGAATCATCTGCCGTAAAGGCACGTTCGTAAAAGAAAATTCGGGTTCGTAGGTCTTGCAGGATTTTTAAGGCCAAATCGTTTTCATAGCCTTTTGTCAAAAGGTGATGGAACTCCAAATCGGCCTGAATACGGCTTATGGCATCTTGGGCGTTTTCAAAAACATGTTGCTGATTCTTAAGCGCTTCTATATGGTCTTCATTGAATTCGGAATTCTCAATGGCCATCACCTCCAGGCTGGCCACAAGTCCATAAAGGTCTTCGGCCTCCTTTACGTCCAATTCCGCTATGATAAAGCCTCTATTGGGTACGGCCTTGATGATATGCGATTGTTGCAATTGGGTCAAAGCCTCTCGGATTGGGGTCACACTTACTCCCAATTCCCTTGAAAGTGACGCCAGGTTGATGGTTTTACCAATGGTCAGCTTCCCTTGTTTCATTTCGGAAAGAAGATAATCCCTCACCTGGTCCCTAAGATTGATTTTTTGGATCATTTTTCAAATATAATATATCGTATATGATTTTAACTATGAAGAGGGATTCAATATTGTGCCGTACTTGCCAAAAATTCGCTGAAATGCATCCTTCAAATCCACGGTAGCCAAAATAATTAGTGCGGATTCACGTTTTAATGCTGTAACCCACAATCATAGATATATGAATATTTTGAAAAGCACAATAAAAAATGTAAGCCTTATGGCCACTGTAATGGTCTTTGCCTATAGCTGTAGCAAGGATACCGATAAAGATACCAACATTGTCCTTTCCCAAGCGGAAATTGAGGCCGTACTGGAAACAGACGAAATTACTGGCGGAATCGATGTCGCCCTGTTCGAACTTTACAACAATGGAAGTAGCACGGGGAAAACCATGGTGAACGAGTGTTATAGTGCCCAGTATACGGATACGGGATATGTGGCCACATTTAACAATTGTGTCCTGAATGGTACCGAGAACATTAACGGCACCTTGACGGTAACCTATGACACCGACGGCGAGCAAGGTTCATTTTCCGCTAGCTATGTCGATTTTTACGTAGGCGAAATCAAAATCAACGGCACTAGATCTTATCAGTTAAGTACCAATGGTGAGACGGGTAGCGTCTCTTTTGAGGTAACAAGTGATCTTACGGTTGAAATGGCGGATGGCTCCGAAATTTCCGACGCAGGTACCAGGTCATTTACCCTGACTTTTGGTGATTCACTTGATTCGACAACTTACAGTATTGCTGGAACCTGGACCGTTGTTTATGATGGAAATACGTATAACGTAACCGTGAACGCTCCCTTGACCAGCAGTGTTTCCTGTGGATATATAGCCGCTGGGGACATGTCGGTTTCCAAAAATGGTCTTACCGTAAATGTTGACTTTGGCGATAGTACGTGTGATAATGTTGCTACTATAACCTATCCGAATGGAGTAGAAGAGGAGATTACCTTGCGTGATTAAGGTAGCTTACAACAGAACTTGATATAATAGAAAAGGATAAGATTGATGAGGTCTTATCCTTTTTTGTTTTCTTGATTTCCCTATATCAAGGCCATTACCTCCTTGGCAGCTACCCAACGTACTTTACCTTTGGTCAGTCCTTTTGCTTCGGTTATTGAATGTTTGATAAAAGTTCTCATGTTGTTCGTTTTTATTGTCCCGAAATGCATCGGGTTGATTAATTGATGATGAATTGAATGAATTTCTAACTACTAACTACTAGTTGCTAGCTCCTTAATGCGTGTGGTTTCTAACCTCGGCCCACTGCACTCGTTTACTGTTTCTGAAATTGCTGAAGAATGAATGTCTTCTGGCTTCCGTTGGTGATTGTCTGATAAAAGTTCTCATGTTGTTCGTTTTTTGTCCCGATATGCATCGGGTTGATTAATTGATGATGAATTGATGAATTAATTTCTAACTACTAACTACTAACTACTAACTACTAACTACTAACTACTAGTTACTAGCTCCTTAATACGTGTGGTTTCTAACTTCGGCCCATTGCACGCGTTTACTGTTTCTGAAATTGCTGAAGAATGAATGTCTTCTGGCTTCCGTGGGTGATTGTCTGATAAAAGTTCTCATGTTGTTCGTTTTTTGTCCCGATATGCATCGGGTTGATTGATTGATGATGATTTAAATTCTAACTATTAACAAGTAATTGTTATATCTAGAAGACGATAAGGCATTCTATTTGTTACAGTACTATGTAATAAAAGGTACTAAATATAAAATAATAATCAATAACTATTTGATTATGAGTTATTTATAAAAATGTTAAAATTAATATAATTTCCTAAATCAATTTTTATCGGCAATTATCAAATAATTTGGAAAGCAAATCGTACTTTATTAAACATACAGTATCTTTGTCCTTTACATAAAGAAAAGAGTAGAATCTTGCTCCGACAAAAACGAATCTTTTGTGCTAGCCCTCGTCCATGTCATTTCGTAAAAGTCAAACTTGAACATCTGTTCTTTATGTATTTAAAATAAATTAGAAACATTAAAATTACGAATGGCAAAATCACAGCAAACTTTTAATAAAACTGAGAAAGTAAAAAAAAGACTAAAGAAACGGGAAGATAAGCAAAAGAAGAAAGACGCACGGAAACAAGCTTCCAAGGAAAAGGGATCTACTGGTATTCCGCTCGCCTATGTTGACTATAATGGGAACCTGGTCGATTCTCCACCAGATCCTTCAATGAAGGTGGAAATTGAGG
This sequence comes from Maribacter sp. 4G9, assembly GCF_002742265.1. Lineage (GTDB taxonomy): Bacteria > Bacteroidota > Bacteroidia > Flavobacteriales > Flavobacteriaceae > Maribacter. Next base: position 26,093 of record NZ_MDGL01000065.1, on the reverse strand, counting down.
TAGAGGACATTATATTGGGAATTCCCAAAAAAGAGGAAGGCGATGAAGAGGAATTTGATCCCGTTAGAAATGGTAAGGTTTCTTTCTTTGATTCTTCAAAAGGGTTTGGATTTATCATTGATTCCGAAAATAATGAGAAGTACTTCGTGCATGTAAGCGGGCTGATCGATGAGATTTTTGAAAACGATAAGGTTTCCTTCGAGCTTGAAAAGGGAATGAAGGGAATGAACGCAGTAAGGGTCAAGAGGCTTTAATATGGCTTATTTCTTCAGATGACCTTGGCAAAACGTAATACACTTCTCATACTATTGGCGTTCTTCTCTATCTATGTCATCTGGGGTTCTACCTATTTATTAAACAAGATTGCGGTAACCGAGTTGCCGGCTTTTATGTTGGCCGGTATTCGGTTTGTTACTGCGGGTTGTCTTATTTTCTTGATTGCCAAATTTTTAAAAATACCCCTTAGAGTTACCAGAAAACAGCTTTTCAACGCCGTAATAGCCGGTTTTCTCTTTCTTACATTTGGAAATGGCGTGGTGGTATGGGCTCTAAAATACGTTGATAGTGGATTTGCCGCACTTGAAATTTCAGCACAACCCCTTGTGGTACTACTACTAATGAGGATACTTCAAGGTAAGCGCATACAACCCATGTCCTTGGTAGGTGTGGGACTGGGTATGATAGGAATCTATCTTTTGGTGAGTCAGAAACAGATTATTTCCCAAGAAGGAGCATTTCTTGGAATGGTCCTTATTTTCTTTTGCATGCTCAGTTGGGCCTATGGAAGTCTTTTCGTTGGCAAGGCGGACTTACCGCCCAATTACTTCGTAAATACGGGGTATCAGATGGTTACCGGGGGTATTTTACTTTTTGTAATCAGTGCTGTTATAGGCGAGGAGTGGATTTCGCCCTTAAATTGGACGGTGCCCGTACTATGGTCCATGATACTTTTGGTCTTATTTGGGAGTATTGTCGCCTTCACTGCATTTAATTATTTGCTAAAAGTGGTATCCCCAGAAAAGGTAGCTACCTCTTCCTATGTAAATCCCGTAATCGCCATGGTTTTAGGATGGTATTTTTTAAACGAGCAAATAACCTTTCAATCCGCTATTGCCGCTCTGGTGCTGCTCACGGGCGTGTATTTTATCAATACGAAGAAAAGGCTGACACTATTTTCTAGATTCACCTCCAAACAATAGAGTAGGTAAATCAGGTAGCTCTTGTACGGAGCCTTCTTTTAACCCCTTTATTGCAATAGGGCCAACACGCACCCGTACCAATCTAACCGTAGGATATCCAACGGCTGCGGTCATTTTGCGTATCTGTCGAAATTTGCCCTCGGTTAAAACAATCTTGATCCATGAAGTTGGTCTATGAAGTCCGATGCGAAGTTTGGGACTCGCTTCGGGCAGGGTAGGGGCCTCTTCCATTTTTTCGATTATATAGGGTTTGGCCATATAATTCTTCCCAAAAATTCCGATAGTAACGCCGGCTTCAAGTTTTTCTAAAGCTTTTTGGTCAATGATACCGTCCAGCTGTACCCAATATTCCTTTTCAATCCCCGCATTGTTGATATAATCGGTCAATTTGCCATCGGTAGTCATCAAAAGCAATCCTTCCGATTTTTCATCCAAACGACCAATGGGCATGATTTCTTGGGGAAAGTCATAAAGTTCTGTCAGGAATCTTTTTTTTCGCAATTGCCTTTCTTCACCAGAGGTCATCTGACTAAGTATTCCAAAAGGTTTGAAGATTTTAAAATGTGTATGGTTTTTCATTAGGGATGCGATAGCTTCATAAGTTCATTCATTAAATTTAAGGTCAATTGTCCTTTATTTGAAAATTCACTTTTATGGAAGCCTTTAGATTGCCTAACAAATATCCTCTATGAGGGTTTCATTGGTCGGAAAGATACCCTTTTTATCGCATGAATTAGTATTAGGCCCTTGAAGGTGTTACCTTTGCACCCTTCAAGGAAAAAGGATTACATGCAAGAGACCGTATACGAACTGCAGGAAAAAAAGACAGATAAAGAGCTTTATAGTTATCAACAGGGTGCCATCCAACAGATTTTTGAAAAGTTTGATAACGAACGTGACGATTACCACTTATTATATCAATTACCTACAGGAGGCGGTAAGACCGTCATTTTCTCCGAAATTGTTCGTCAGTACCTAAAGAACCATACTAAAAAGGTTTTGGTCATGACCCATAGGGTGGAGCTTTGCAACCAAACTTCGGACATGCTTACCAGTTTTGGGGTGGTGAACAAAGTAGTGAACAGCAAGGCCAATCTAGACGATCAGGAAAAGTACAGCTGTTATGTGGCCATGGTGGAAACCTTGAACAATAGGCTTAATGATGATAAATTGGATATTTCCGATGTGGGGCTGGTGATTATCGATGAGGCCCACTACAATTCCTTTACCAAGTTATTCAAGTTTTTTGAAAGTTCCTTTATCCTTGGAGTAACTGCGACACCTCTGAGCTCCAACAAGGAAACCCCAATGAACGGGAATTATGATGAGCTCATCCCGGGGGAATCCATTGAAAACCTTATTGAAAACGACTTTTTGGCCAAGGCCGAAACCTATCAATATGATATGGGCCTAACCTCATTGGAAGTCGGATCCAATGGGGATTATACCGTAAAATCCTCGGCAGACCTCTATACGAGTCCTGCCATGCTCAACAAGCTTTTGGAAGCTTATACCAAGCACTCAAAAGATAAAAAAACACTGATTTTCAATAATGGTATCGAAACTTCCATTCAGGTATATTATACCTTCAGGAATGCCGGGTTGCCCATCATGCATTTGGATAATACGGCCACAAAAAAACAGCGGAAACAAATCCTAAAATGGTTCAAGGAAACACCTAACGCCATATTGACATCGGTAAGTATTTTAACCACCGGTTTTGACGAACCCACCATTGAAAGTATTATCCTTAACCGGGCCACCAAATCCTTGACCCTATATTATCAGATGATCGGTAGGGGTTCTAGGGTTTTGAACAACAAATCGAAATTTACGGTCATTGATTTAGGTAACAATATATACCGATTTGGACCTTGGGGTGCCGACTTGGATTGGGAGGCGATTTTTAAATCGCCCAATTATTATATGGACAGGATCCGTGATGATGAGGACATCGAGGCGGATTTTAAGCATGACCTGTCAGACGACCTCAAGGAGGAGTTCAAAAACTCCAAGGAAACCTATTTCGATATCAGGGAGACCTATGAACAGGCAACGTTTGCGGGTGAATCTTCAAAGGTTGTTTTGGAAAGGTCGATTGAGCAGCATGCTTATATCTGTATTGAAAATAGTGAGGATGTTTACGATGCCCTTGCCTTGGCCAAATTGTTGAAGGAGGATATAGACAACCGCATTCATGTGTATGCGAAGTGTATCAGTAAAAGCACCCATAATTTCCTAAGCTGGTTAAAGGACGATTATCAAAAGAAATTGAATGCTTATTTACGGGAAAATTTTGATTCCGTTTACGAGGATATTTACGGGCATCCGCCTGAGGATTAATCATCGATATATTTTTATAATAAGCTTCTTAAGTAGGCACTTTTCGTTTCCTATCTTTACCCTATGGAAAAGAAATTTACTAAAATCGCCATAATTGGTGCAGGAATCAGCGGTTTGGTTGCAGCCATTACCTTGGAAAAGGAGGGATTTGCTCCTACAATTTTTGAGGCATCGGATAGTATTGGCGGACGCGTAAAAACGGATATTCTGGAAGGATATCAGTTAGACCACGGTTTTCAGGTGTTGTTGGATGCCTACCCAATGGCCCAAAAGTATTTGGATTATGGACAGCTGGAATTACAAAAATTTTTGCCGGGAGCCCAAGTGTTCCATAAGGGTAAAAGTGCCATTATAGGTGATCCACTTCGCAACCTTATTCTATTGTTCCCTACACTGGCCTCCGGTATCGGTACTTTTGGAGATAAGCTAAAAGTGTTGAAATTAAATGCATTGTTAAAGGAAAAAACGGTGGAGGGAATTTTTGAGGAACCGGAAACTTCTACAATTGAGTATCTAAAATCCCTTAATTTTTCCGAAGAAATAATCAACCAATTTTTCAAACCTTTTTTTTCCGGTATCTTTTTGGAACCTCATTTGGCTACCTCCTCAAGGATGTTTCAGTTCGTTTATAAAATGTTCGGTGCAGGACTGGCCGTATTGCCCAAGGCAGGTATTGGTGCCATACCCAATCAATTGCAACAAAAATTAAAGGCCACAAAATTCATTTTTGATTGTCCCGTAGAAAGTTGTACGGATGAAAAAATCACCTTATCCGATGGTAAAACGGCATTTTTCGATTATAAGATTATCGCTACCGATGCTTCGCCGCTGGTGCCAAATTTACGCAAGCAGCATTTGGATTGGCATACATCGGATACGTTATACTTCACGACAAAGCACAGAAAAATCAATAAACCACTCATTGGTTTGATTGCAGACCAAGAGGCATTGATAAATAATATCTTTTACCATACGGCGCTGGAAACGGCCCAAAATGGAGTAGCGGAACTACTTTCCGTTACCGTTGTAAAAGAGCATGATTTAACCGAATATCAATTGGTACAGCGGGTAAAGGAGGACTTGGAAAAATTCTGTGGAATTACTACCGATCGCTATCTAAAACACTATAGAATTAAGAAGGCTTTACCTAAGTTAGCGGATATTAGGTATTCATTAATGCCTTCTGAAACCCGAATAACGGAAAACATCTTTTTAGCGGGTGACTATCTATTAAATGGCTCCTTGAACGCCGCTATGATTTCTGGGGAAATGGCGGCTAAAGGTGTTTTGGAAGTTATTGAAAGGCGATAGGCATCAGTTGTTCAACCAGTATGTAAACTTTAGTGTTAATCCCCAGTTCCTTGTTTCAAAAGGGGTTACAAAATAGTTGTTCGTATATACCAAGAATAAATCTGAAGCCGGACTATAGCGCCACTGAAACCTGGAATTCAAGTTCATATTGCCGGTCTGTTCATTGTACTGGACCAAATTTGCAAAAAAGATTTTATTGGTAAAAGTGATGTCCGCTTCAGCTCCGATCAACCAAAATTCATTGGTGTTCCAAGGTGCGGGGAGGTCGATGTGATTGTAGTTCAGATTCGCGCTTAAACTCACATAAGGTTGAAACCGGTATCCAAGTTCGCTAGTTAAGCTGGTGCGATTACCATCCTGATAATAGCCCCCCAAACGTCCGCCCAAGGAATAGGTAAATAGGCTCTGGGGTTTGGATTGGTATTCCCAACCAAAGGCGTTCCATTGGTGTTCAGTGCCCAGCGCCAATTCTGCAATGCCCAATCGGGTGGGGTCAAAGGGATCCAATAGTTCTACATAATCATCGGATATAAAGAAGAAGGCATTGCTTCGGTTCCTAAAATCAAAACGATATAGCACATAGGCAAGGTGGTCCGTTTCCCTGAATGCTTCATTAAAAAACCACGTGACGTTCAATTCCGGTCCATGGCTTACTAAGGGTCCGCCTTTTGCAAAGAACAAGTGTCCCAGTTTACCGGAAAAATTCACATAGTTTGTCCTCGGTACAAATCCAACCTCTGCCGTATAATCGTTACTTACCCATTCCTGCTGCACCCTCCAGAGCCATTTTCTGCTACTATATTGTAGGTGGGCCCCTTGGGCAATCCCTCTACCACTTTCATCTGGGGCAAGGGACTTTAGGATAAAGGCCTTTCCGTTCCAAATGTTATTGGAGGACGCCAAGTTGTACTCCATGCCCAAGTTCCGATTGTATTTTGCAAATTGCTGATTGATGGAGTCGTTTTCCGACGGATAATTAATAGACTGCTTGTTTACGACCATAAGCCCTATATTACTTCGTCCAAAGACTTTGCGCTGTAAGGAAAGTACTCCAAAATTCTGACTGGGCAAACCGGTTTCATCCACGGATGCGGTCTGCATATCCATGAGCCCCATCCGCCATTTTTCATTTAGGTTACCGCTGACACGGGCCCCGGCCTGTATGGGCACTCCTAGTCCGATTCTTCGGGAAAAGAAGGGACGTATGGTCTCATACCCAAAATTTGCAAAAAGGTCGCCGTTCTCCAGAAAAAACTGTCGTCTTTCGGGGAAGAAAAGCTCAAATCGGTCCAAGTTGGTCACCTGTCGGTCTACCTCGACCTGTGAAAAATCGGGATTTACGGTAAGGTCTAGATTCAGGGAAGATGTGAGGCTAAACTTTACATCGCCTCCAAATTTACCATTGGTCTTGCTATCTTCATTGGCCTCCAAATCTCTATTAACCTCTCCCAATACATAGGGTATAATGGAAAAGTTGGTGCCCGGGGCAGGAGGTGGGGCATCCCAAACCAAGGTTCCCGTATAGGCAAGGGCCGCTGTGGGAAATTGTCTTGGAATAGGGGTCCAGCTCGACTTTTCGCTTGATTTTAGATCTAACCGACTAAAATTAATGCCCCACTCGGTAACGCCCGCTTCATAGCGAATGGATTTAAAGGGAACCGCCATTTCAAAAACCCATTTGTCGTCATCACGGGTGACCTCGGATATCCATTTGCTGTCCCAGTTCAAATCGATTCTGGAACCATCGAACATGGTGCCGTCCCATTGTGCGCCATAGGCATTGGACCCAAATGAAAACCCTGTCGTCTGATTGTTGAACGGATCCAAAAAGAGCAAAAAGTTATCGTTCCTCCCAAAGGAAAAATCCCTGCGAAGGGATTCTACAAAATATTTGGCTTCCGTGGCATTGTAAAAAGTGGCCAAAAGGTATAGATGCTTGTCGTCATAGGTCATTTTTATGGCAGATTGTTCATTGGCCAAACCATCGTCCATGGGGAGCACCCTGTAGAAATCCTTGGCGACTTCGGCATCCTGCCAGGCCCTGTCATCTCCAATTCCATTAATTTCTACGGGAAAATTCGTCTTTTTAATGTGCAAACGGTAATTACCGTTCTTTTTTTGTGCTTGCAAAATATGGGCACATAAAAGAAAGCACACAATAGCGCATATGTTAATATTCATTGAGTTTAAGTTGGAGCTGCAACTTACTTAAATTTTTAAAGGATACTTTTCCATTGGACAAAAAATAAGCTAAAATTCATGTAAACTTCTCCCAAGTGATTACAAGTAGCTTTGAAACAAGCATAGTAGATTTGAATAGGTGATACCTACTGCGCAAAGAAAATGTCTTTCCTAGAAATTCCCCAAAACCGATTTTGTTACAGATACTATTTTAGCCATAAGAGCTAAGGATATTCCGCTATTCCATGGAACTTTGTTAAAACAAAAAAAATGTATGAAAAAACAAGCGCTATTAGAGCCCTATAAAGAAAGAAATCTATCCTTGAGAAACAGGGTAGTAATGGCACCAATGACCCGTAGCCGGGCCGCCAATGAAAATAAAAAACCTGAAAAGGGACTTCACAATATTTATTATAAGCAAAGAGCTTCGTCCGGACTCATAATTACCGAAGGATCACAAGTCTCCGAAGAAGCGGTAGGCTACATAAATACACCCGGAATACACACTGAAGCTCAGGTAGAGGGTTGGAAACAGGTAACCCGGGCCGTTCATGAAAAAAATGGTACCATCTTCATTCAGTTGTGGCATGTGGGTAGAATGTCCCATCCTGATTTTCATGATGGAGATTTGCCACTGGCGCCTTCGGCAATTAACCCAGAAGCACAATCCTATACTCCTGAAGGTTTTAAGGATACGGTAACCCCTAAGGCCATGACCAAAGAAGATATTGCCAGAACAATCCAGGATTTTAAAAATGCTGCCCAAAATGCTGTAAAGGCAGGATTCGATGGAATTGAAATTCACTCGTCAAACGGGTATCTTTTTCATCAATTTTTTAATGCAACCTCCAACACGAGAACGGATGAATATGGCGGCAGTATCGAGAAAAGGGCGCGATTCTTTTTTGAATTATTGGATGAAGTCAAAAAGGTTATTCCCGAATCCAAGATTGGCGCACGTTTTAACCCGTCGTTAAATGGAATGTTTGGAATGACCATGGATGAGGAAACCATTCCAACTTTTGAGTATATCATTAAAAAATTGGATGATGAATATGACCTTGCTTATATACATCTCTCCGAACCCTTTACCGATGTTTCAGAAATTCCATATGCAATTGAGAACATAGCGGAACATTTTAGACCATTGTATAATGGCACTTTAATGATAAACGGCGGTTTTGACCAGGAATCGGGAAATAAAGTCATAGAAAGTGGAAATGCAGACTTGGTCTCTTTTGGGAAATTGTATGTATCCAACCCCGATTTAGTCGAACGGTTTAAAAATGATTGGGAACTGGCCGACTGGGATGCAGACACTTTTTACACACCGGGTAAAACGGGTTATATAGACTATGAAATCCACAAGCAAGAAGAGTCGGTTCAGTAAAGATTTAATTAATTAGTGATAATAAAAAAAAGATAGAATGAATTTTACACGAAATGCGAAAGCACAATGGAAAGGAAGTGGAAAAGAAGGACACGGAACATTAACGACGGATAGTACCGTATTGGAAAATACCCAATATTCCTTCAATACGAGATTTGAGGATGGAAAAGGTACTAATCCGGAAGAACTTATTGGAGCGGCACACGCCGGATGCTTTGCCATGCAATTGAGTTTTTTGCTCGGGGAAGCGGATTATACGCCCAATACGCTTGACGTTAGTGCAAAGGTATCTTTTAAGGATGGTGAGATTGTAAAAGTGACCTTGGACTTAAAGGGTGATGTACCGGAAATTGAAGCTTCGGAATTTATAGAGATTGCTACAAAGGCAAAGGATATTTGTCCCATTTCCAAACTTTTGGATACAGAAATTGAACTAAATGCCAGTTTAGCGTAGAAATAAAAAACACATTATAGAGAAAAAGCAGCCTAGATGGCTGCTTTTTTATATGGTAAATTCAAAAGCCTATTTAATATGGTCCCTGTTCCGTTCTAAATCCTCATTACCTGAACCTCCTTGGCTATACAATTGATTTTCTTCGTCCTTAACCGTTTTCTTGGTTTTGTCTTTTGGTAGATTCCGTCCCGGAACATCCAAATCCGAACCTGCAAAATCCACATCTTTTTCTCTTTCCTGTAATTGTTGGTCATCACCTTGATCGGTTCTCGAATTTTTTGTTTTTTCTCCCAAAGCGTTTAAATCCTCTTTTGTAATAGCTGAATTATAGGTTTTCTCTTTCTGATTACTCATATTCTAAATTTTAGATTAATAATGCTCCGATAAGGTAGCGGTTTTATACTCCTAGGATTGACCTAAATCCAACATAAATAGGCTGTATTCAAAATACTGGCATGCATTAAATTGTATTGGGATTAGAGCTAATAATTACTCTATATAGGGTAAGGTTCGTCCTTCTTTCCAACTATCTTACTACAAATGAAAAAGATATACATTATGGAAAATATTTTAGTAGCAGGCGCTAATGGTACCACGGGAAAAAAGGTGATTCACTTATTAAAATCATCTCAATATTTTAATCCCGTTGCGATGGTTCGAAAGGAAGAACAATTGGCGCAATTTGAAAATGAAGGAATAGATACCGTTTTAGGCGATTTGGAAGAAGATCTTTCGCATACTGTCAAGAACATTGATAAGGTGATATTTGCTGCAGGATCAGGTGGAAAAAAAGTGGTCGCTGTGGATCAAGAGGGCGCTAAAAGCTTAATCGATGTTTCCAAAAAAGCGAACGTAAAAAGATTTGTGATGCTAAGTTCTATGGGAGCTGACAATCCGGAGGCAGCCGAAGACCTAAAAGAGTATCTACAAGCAAAACACAATGCGGATGAATACCTCAAACAGAGCGATTTAAAGTATATGATCGTTCGGCCTGGGTCATTGACAAATGAAAAAGGCACAGGTAAAATCAACTTAAAAAAGCATTTTGAAGAACAGGGTTCCATTACCCGTGATGACGTTGCCCAAACCCTAGTTCATTCCTTACATGAAGATGCAGGAACTAACGAAACGTTTGAAATTTTGGAAGGTGAGACCTTGATTGGAAAGGCTTTGGATTCCGTTTCTTAAATGATTTTTATACGTTTAAAATTAGGTCAATAGTTTGATTTTTAGACATTTCCTCTGGTAAAGGTATTTAATTTACCATAACAAGTCCCTCGATGAGGGTTTCATTTATAGAATAAAAAAAAATAGAACAAACAGAAAAAGACAATATGAAATGGCACATAAAATAAAAATTCAAGATATAGGATTCATAAGACATAATGTACTTCAAATACAAACGGACAGGCCCTCGGACTATGATTTTACCCCAGGTCAAGCTTGCGAAATGTCTATTGACCAACCCAAATGGAAGGAAGAGAAAAGACCGTTTACCTTTACCAGTTTACCGGATGATGGGTTCTTACAGTTCACCATTAAAGTATATCCAAATCACGATGGGGTGACCGATCAATTACAAACTTTAGAACAAGGGGACACACTTTTGATAAGTGATTCATGGGGAGCTATTTCCTATCAAGGACCTGGAGTTTTCTTGGCCGGTGGGGCAGGAGTTACGCCATTTATTGCGATTATTAAGGATTTGGCCAAAAAAGGAAATTTAGAGGGCAATAGATTGATTTTTGGTAATCAACGTGAACGGGACATTATCCTTCAATCAGATTTTGAAAGGTGGCTGGGAAAAGATTTTATCAATATACTTTCCGATGAGCATAGCGGCAAGTTTCCCCATGGGAATATTGACAAGGAATTTATAAAAAACCATACCGAGAATCTTGATAAAAAGTTTTACCTCTGTGGACCACCTCCCATGATGGATAGTGTATATAATGCCTTGTTGGAATTGGATGTTCCAAAAAAGGATATTATTACAGAAGATTTTGATTAAAAGCAGGATAATCGCATCGGAAAAACAATTCATGTTTTAATAATAGCATGTGGAAACAGTAACCGGTGAGAATGAATAATTTTTTGAATTAGGCAATTTGAAGGTTTAGCCATTTCATAAAACAAATACTAAAAGCTAAAATCCATACAGGTTTTAGCTTTTGGTTTTTAAACCCTTACCGGAAAGCTAATTCCTTTTCCAGTTCAATGTCAATGGATGAAAATTTTTCAATTTGTAAGGATGCTTCAGTATCTTAGCTGCAAACTGAAAAACAATGAAAAACAAAATATCAATTTTAAAGATTACCTGTGCTGTTATATTCGTACTCAGTATATTTTCCTGTAAGGAAACCAAGAAGGAGGAAACTGTTGATGTCAAAGAGGAAGTACCCATGGATAGTACGGACTTGGCCTTATTGGATCTTAACCTACCTGATGGTTTTGACATAAAGGTATATGCTAGGGGAGTGGATGATGCACGTTCCATGGCCATGGGAGATAGTGGAACACTTTTCGTGGGCACAAGAAATGAGAACACCGTGTACGCCATACAGGACAAAGATGGGGATTATAATGCAGAAACAGTCATGGTGCTTGATACGATGGAAGTTCCAAACGGAATCGCCATGCGGAACGGTGACCTGTATGTTGCCCAAGTAGGAAGTCTATGGAAATACCCGAATATAGAAGGTCAGTTAGGGGATTCACTAAACAAGGAATTGGTGTACGACGATTACCCAACGGAATTTCATCACGGATGGAAATATATTGCTTTTGGACCTGATGAGAAATTATATGTACCTGTAGGTGCACCATGCAACATTTGTAATCCTACGCAAGATGAACGTTTTGCAACGATTACCAGAATGGATCCAGATGGCAGCAATCGCGAAATTTATGCCCACGGCGTACGTAATTCAGTAGGCTTTACATGGGACGACAATGGCGAAATGTGGTTTACGGACAATGGTAGGGATATGTTGGGCGACGATATTCCTCCTTGTGAATTGAACCATATTACTGAGGCCGGTCAGCATTTTGGTTATCCTTTCTGCCATGGAGGAACCGTAAAGGACCCTGAATTCGGAGATCAACGTCCTTGTTCGGATTTTGTGCCACCGGCAAAAGCTTTGGGAGCACATGTAGCACCTTTGGCCGTTAAATTTAAATCGGGAAATATGTTTCCTTCCACCTATAATGGAAAAGCATTTATCGCCGAGCACGGTTCATGGAACCGAAGTAAAAAAGTAGGTTATAGAATAATGCTGGCCGATATAGAAAATGGCGAAGTAAAGAGTACGGAGCCCTTCATTGATGGCTGGTTGAATGACGAGACCCAGAAAGTAACAGGCAGACCGGTAGACCTGCTTTGGATGAAAGATGGGTCTTTGTTGATATCTGATGACTATGGTGACGCCATCTATAGGGTGACCTATTCCGATACTCAAGTAGCCTCAAAGTAAAAAAATGTCGAATTATCCTGATAAAGTCTATCTGAACGGAGAAATTTTACCCTCTGAAAAAGCCCAAGTTTCGGTCTTTGACAGAGGGTTTATTTTTGGTGATGGTATCTATGAGGCCATGGCACAAATAAATGGATCCTTTTTCTATCAAGAGGCGCATCTGAGTCGGCTTGAAGAGGGACTTACCAAAATCGGAATTCGGTATACCGTCAGTCAGATTCCAAAGGAAATCAATCACCTTTTACAGGCTACCGGATTAATAGGAAAGGATTGTTTCCTATATATCCAAATCACGCGTGGGGTAGCTCCCAGGCAACATTCATTTCCAAAGGACATTCAACCTACGGTTTTCATGTATGCCTTGCCCAAGGTGCTACCAGATATTAATAAGATACATGCCAAGGTAATTACCCGAGAAGATTTTAGGTGGTCCCGATGCGATATCAAGATGACCTCGCTTTTGGGAAACGTTATGCTCAATGAGGAGGCCATGCAGCATGCGTGTTATGAAACGGTGCTATGTCGTAACGGTGTGATTACGGAAGCGTCGCATTGTAATGTTTTTTTTGTGAAGGATAATGTGGTCTATACACATCCCGCGAACGAGTTCATTTTAAATGGCATTACGAGATTGGTAGCAATTCAACTTTGTGGAGAACTAGGCTTGGAACTAAAGGAAGAGGCTATACCCGAGCATGAAATTTACAATATGGACGAGGCCTTTCTCACAGGTACCAGCACCCAAATTGCTTCCATACAGCAGATCAATGATCATTTTTATTATTCTGATTATACTGTTGGTCCCGTTACCAAAAAGTTACAGGAAGCTTTTCATCGCTTAAAAGGGAATTGAATTAAGCGTTCAATGATCGCTTGGCAAAATGGTTTTGTATATTCGAGAGAATCGATTACTTTGAACGATCAAACCAACTTTAGTATGAAACGACTTTACTTTATTCTCTTTGCCCTGCTGATTGTACCATTTTTATCAACGTCTGCACAAAGTACTGCGGATGGTACCTATACCGTAGTTATAGACGCCTATGATTGGGGGCCCGGTGTCAATAAGGTTATTGTACCAAAACCGAACACTGAAGATAGGCTGAGCCATAACGATTTTGAGGTAAAGGTCGAACGCAGTAAGGAAAATGTAGAAATGCGATCTGGTGAGGCCGAAGGAATAAGAAAGGTACTCTATGCCTATCCATCAAATGCAGATGGGGACCGCGATGAAAATGGATTATTTACCACCCTTGTTTTATTGGTGGCGCCCAATGATGCATTAAGTTCACCTATTAAATACTATCGTAGCAGTAATGGAAGGTCCAGCAACCAATGGATAGACTATGAATTAAATGTTACCTATGTGCCTTCGGGAACTACATGGAACAAAGAAGGAAGAAGAATAATCCCCGATTTGGATATTTTCGAATTAAACGGAAGCTTCAGCCATAAAAACATAGATCTAACCTATGCAAGCTTTACGCCGGAAGGAGATGGAAGTTTTCCCTTGATCATTTGGCTACATGGTGGCGGCGAAGGAGGTACTGACCCAAGTATTCCACTAATTGCCAATAAAGCGACCAATTATGCCTCCAAAGAAATCCAGGAGATTTTCAAGGGAGCTTATGTATTGGCTCCACAGACACCAACCTTTTGGATGCAAAGTGCATCCGGGGAATATACACGGGGGGACACCAATGATATTTATAACGAAGCCTTGATGGCCTTGATCAAGGAATTTGTAAAGAACAATCCGAAAATAGATTCCGATAGATTATATATTGGAGGCTGTTCCAACGGAGGATACATGAGCCTTAAACTCCTATTGAACCATCCCGATTATTTTGCCGCCGGATATATCAGTGCTCTGGCCTATCACAATGAATATATATCCGATGAACAGTTGAACAGCATTAAAAATATTCCCATATGGTTCGTACATTCCAAAGATGACACCACCACCATTCCTGAAGAAACGGTAATTCCGTTATACGAAAGACTAATTGAAGTAGGAGCCCCCAACGTTCATCTTTCTCTTTACAACCATGTCATTGACTTGAATGGGATGTATGGAGGAGAGGATTATCATTTTCCGGGACATTGGTCCTGGATTTATTCCCATGACAATGATGCCGATTTTGATTATAATGGAAGGCCAGTATTAATTAATGATAGGCCGTTAACCATTATGGAATGGCTGGCCCAGCAGCATAAATAGCACTATAATGGAAATCAGGGTAGATTACCCTGACCTTTACATCACAATACCCCAAGAATTACGATAATGCAAAAAATAGGCCTTGGGTAATGGGTAAAACTATGGTATTGCTTAATTTTAGAGAAACCAACATTCATTTATCAATATTCATGAAAAAACTACTCATATCCACCATATATCTACTTCTGGGTTTTTCAGTTTTAGGTCAAGACTTTGATGCGTTTCAGTACCGTACCATTGGTCCCAACAGGGGCGGAAGGGTAACAACTGTCACTGGAACACCTTTACTTCCGGGTACTTTTTATCTTGGTGCTTCCGGGGCCGGTGTCTGGAAAACCGATGATTACGGTACTACTTGGAACAATGTGTCAGACGGATATTTTAAAACACCCTCCATTGGAGCCATAGAGGTGGCTTCCAACGATCCCAATATTGTGTATGTTGGAACAGGTTCCGATGGTATCCGAAGCAATATCATCAGTGGAAAAGGTGTCTACAAGTCCATCGATGCTGGAAAAACCTGGACGCATATCGGGTTGGAAAATGTAGGTCAGATTGGAGCCGTTGAAATAGACCCCGCCAACAGTAACATTGTATGGGTCGCGGCGATAGGCAATGCCTTTAAGCCCAATGAAGAACGTGGTATTTATAAAACTATGGATGGTGGAAACACTTGGGAAAAGGTGCTTTTTATTTCCAATGAAACAGGTTTTGCCGATTTGGAGCTTTTACCCGGTAATCCCAATGTGGTCTATGCGGCCGCATGGAAGGCGCAAAGAACACCTTGGACAATTATCTCCGGAGGTGAAAATAAAGAAGGAGGTATTTACAAATCTGTCAACGGCGGCAAGGATTGGGTTAAATTGAAAGACGGGTTGCCCAAAGGCCTCATAGGAAAAATAGACTTGGCCGTTTCCCCTACGGACTCCAGTATTCTGTACGCTGTTATTGAAGCACCTGGAAAGGAAGGTGGCGTCTATAAATCGGTAGACCAAGGAAAAACCTTCACCCAAACTTCCAGTAATGAAGGCTTGGTCAATAGGCCCTTTTACTATACCAATATAGAATTGGATCCAACCAATCCGGATATTGTTTATTCCAACGCCAATCCCTTGTTAAAATCGACGGATGGCGGTAAGACATGGAAACGCATGAGCGTACCACACGGTGATAACCATGACATTTGGCTGAATCCCAATAATCCGGATTTGCTCATACAATGTAATGACGGAGGAGCCAATATATCACACAATGGTGGAAAGACTTGGTCAACACAGTTCAATCAGCCCACGGCGGAAATCTATCAAGTGGCCGTAGACGACCAATATCCCTATTGGGTCTATGGGGCGCAGCAGGATAACACCACCATAGCTATCCCGAGTTCGGCACCGACAGCCAGTGGTCCGCAAGGTACACAGATCATGATGGATGTGGGCGGCTGTGAAACCGGTCCTGCCATCCCAAAACCGGGTGACCCTAATGTGGTATATAACAACTGTAAAGGTCGGTTTAGCGTATTTAATAAGATTACTGGAACGGATCGGGAGTATTCCATTGGGGCCTCAAACATTTACGGGCACAATCCCAAAGACTTAAAATACAGGTTTCAACGGGTAGCGCCCATTCACGTCTCTCCCCATGATCCGGACGTAGTCTACATGGGTTCCCAGTACCTATATAAAACAAGGAACAACGGTCAAATATGGCAAACCATTTCCCCAGATCTAACGGCCAACGAAGATGATAAGCAAGTGATTTCAGGTAGTCCCATTACCCGTGATATCACAGGGGAAGAGTATTATAGCACACTCTATTCTATAAGGGAATCAAAAATCAAACCCGGTCTTATTTGGACAGGGTCCAATGATGGTGTTATTTCCGTCACCCAAGATGGCGGACAGACCTGGGCCAATGTCACTCCAAAAAAAATGCCCAAAGGGGGTAGGGTGGAATCTGTAGAACCTTCGCAATTTGACCCGGCCAAAGCCTATATTACGGTAGACCGACATCTATTGGGCGATACTACGCCTTACATATATAAAACCGATGATTATGGTAAAAATTGGACCTTGATCAGTACGGAAAGTAACGGAATACCATCGGATTATAGCGCAAGGGTCCTTAGGGAGGACCCAAAAACGGAAGGATTACTGTATGCCGGAACCGAATTTGGCATGTTCATATCCTTCAACGACGGCGAAACTTGGAAGGCGTTTCAGCAGAACTTACCTGTGACCCCAATAACGGATATTATTATAAACCGGGGCGATTTGGTTTTAAGTACCATGGGACGTGGATTCTGGATTTTGGACAATATAAGTGCCCTCAGGGATTCAAAAATAAACGCTTTAGCCGAGGAACCAGTACTTTTTAAACCAGAAAATACCTATAGATATAGAACGCCTTGGGGTTCTGGGGATTTTCCAAATTATCCTTCAACAAGCGTAAGCATCGACTATTATTTGCCCAAGGAACTTAAAAGTGGGGTTTCCTTGGAGATTTTCAATGCCGAAGGGAAATCGGTTTCTAAGATTGTCAGCGATTCCACCCAATTAAAATCGACCAAGGAACAGGTGGAAGATATGGGGCTAAGTATGGTATTTGTGTATGTGGATACCAAGTTGGAAACGAAAAAGGGCATCAACCGTTTCGAATGGGACTTGCGGGAAAAAGGCGCATGGAGCAGCAACAAGAGCCGTAGCTACAAAAACGGTCCTATGGTTCCCCCTGGTTCCTATACGGCTAAATTGACCGTTGATGGGAAAACCTTAGAACAGCCTTTTCAAATCCTGATGGATCCAAGATTAGAACAAGAAGGTATTTCCTTGGAAACCATAAAGGAACAATTGGCACTTCAAAACCAGGTCAATCAGCTTTTATCCGAGGCCAGAAAATTTCAGTCGGACTTAGAGAAGAAAATAAAGGAAACCAAGAACAAGGAAGAAAAGGAAAAATTGGAAAATGTACTGAAAACAATCAAAAATGATGAAGGAGCCTATCCCCAGCAAATGATGGTAGCGCAAATTTCCTACCTCTCCAATATCATCGGCGGGTCCGATAAAAAACCCGGTAACGAGGAAATAGAACGATTTAAGGAATTGCAGGAGCTATTCAATCAGACCAAACGCCAAGTCGATTTATAATGGAATACCAAAACTAACCAACCGAAGTTTTATGTCGCATCGAAGAAAATTTCTCAGGCAGGGGGCCATGGCCGTTCTTTCGGCTCCACTAATGTCGTTCGACTCCAAAAAGGAATGGTCACTTGATGTTTTAAAAACGGATTTTTATGATGAGGCCTATTGGAAATCGATTCGAAAACAATTCCCGCTAAAGGAAGGTCAGACCTATTTCAATAACGGTACCATGGGTCCAACACCGGGTTACGTTTTGGATAAAATGATGCATCACATGTTGCACTATAATGTGGAGGCTGCTACCATCGATTATAAAAACAATTCCGGTCCCAAGCTTTTGAGCGGCTATTTTCCTTACGAGGAATTGAGAACCAAACTGGCGCAGATCATCCATTGTGAATTCAAGGAAATTTCATTGATACAGAATGCAACCTTTGGCATGAACTACGTGGGTATGGGGCTACACCTCAAAAAAGGGGATGAGCTCATAAATACCAATCAGGAACACGGTGGAGGCTTTGGAGCTTGGCAATTGCTGGCAAAGCGCAAGGGCTGTGTCTACAAACAAGCCACCTTGCCCGAACCTGCAAACGACCCACAAGAAATTGTGGACGCTATATTCAAACATGTAACCAAAAAAACCAAGGTAATTGCTATTCCCCATATGGTATCTGGATTCGGTACGGTCATGCCCGTAAAGGATATATGCCAAGAAGCTAAAAACAGGGGCATTTTCACGGTTTTGGATGGAGCCCAATGTGTGGGGCAAATTCCCGTGGATGTCAAGGACATTGGTTGCGACGCCTATTATTCCAGTTTGCACAAATGGATGCTGGCCCCTGCTGGTAGTGGGCTTTTATATATAAACAAGGAGGTGGCCGAAAATATTTGGTCTACCATTGCCAGTTACAACTGGGACAATCAAGAGGACCATGGCTTCCGATTGATGCAAAACGGAACGGGTAACGCCGGACTTCTAGCCGGCTATGAGGCAGCGGTCGATTTCTTCAATACCATTGGTGCGGAAAATTGGTTGGGGCGTATCAAGGAATTGGGCATGTACTTACGTGATGGATTAAAACAACTATCCCATGTGACGATTTATTCCTCTACCAACGAAGAAATGGCCGCAGGCATCACTACCTACGGCGTTGCTGGAATATCAGGGCCAGATTTGCAAAAAACCATGTGGGAACAGGAACGGTTACAACCTAGGTCGGTCGGTGAAAAAATGATCCGCCATTCCGTCCATATCTATAATTCCAAAGAAGAAATAGACCGTGCATTACAGGTTTTGGAAAGCCTAGGCTAATCCTTTCGCACGATTTTTTGACCCCAAAAGGCTCAATTTGAACCCAATACCTTTTTATAATCCGTAAGTCTTTCTTAAATGCTATTTTTGCCGCATGTATAGGTTTAGATTCAAAGGGTTCACATTCCTTTTCGTATTATTTTTTCAGTTGGTGCTGTTTGCACAGGAAAGAAGCGAATATGAAGGCCCGTTTCAAATAGGGAGATATACGGGCAATGCACGTTATCAATATGCTGTTTTGGAAACGGATACTGTCTTGGACGGCGCCTTTTTATTTCAAAAGTCCAATTTGGAGACCTTATTGAAAGAGCAAGACTCTTCCTTTACGATCCGGGGCAGTTTTAATAAAGCTTTGGCGCATGGGCCGTGGCAATTTCAATTTGGCAAATACACTTCGGACAGTAAGAGCGAGGTCGTGGACTTTGAATACCGGATATTGGTCAGTGGAACCCAGGAAACCGCCAGTGGCGTTTTATTGGAAGGTGTGCCCAATGGGGCTTGGGAGATAAGCATTCAGGAAGTGGAAAATTCTGAAGTAACAAAGATCCGCTTTATAAGTGAATTCAATTTTGAAAAGGGTGTTCCCCAACAAAGCTTCAAGATTGAAAGCGATAGTAGTGCCCTGGTGGGTAGGTTTTTAAGAAATGGCCTTGCGCACGACGCATGGACTAGCTATGGAAGCAATGCCTTGGAAGTGGATGAAGTTTGGCATTTTGAAGAAGGGTTTTTGAAAAAAATTGATATTGATACCACGGGTGAACAAATCCTGGTCTTTGATACGGAAGCAACCCAGTACGAAACAATTCCCCTGGACGACCGATTCCTATTGCTTTTACGATATAACTTACAGGATAAGGTGGGTCAGGGCAACACCATAAGCTTGTTGTCCAAAAACAGGGAAGAATACCAAAAAATCAATGGCATACTTACCAATCTGGGTTCTCACTCCTTTGGTACGAATATAAAGGTGAAGGTTCCATTATTTGCCTTGGACAGCCTACAAAAAAGGACCTTGGAAAGGACATCCATACATTTAAAAAAGGCCTCTGAACTATCAAAAACCATACGTTCCAATAATCACCTCAATATTATAAGAAGAACGGATACAGATGCAAATTATTTGTATTCCGTTTCCGAGAAAATTGAATCGGAATTCCTTGATCCGATGAAAATTTATGCGAAACTCTACCAAAATCAAATTTTTGAGTTTGTTGAGCCAACCACTTTGGAAGGCCGAATTTTTCCGGGTGGTAAACCGGATAAAAGCATACAAGTAATGGGCTACAAAGAACCATTTCAACTACCCGATGCGGATGGTTTCAACTTTGCGGGGAGTAGTCTTACGACCCTGGAGCAAATAAGTCTTTACGCTTATGAAAGTATGGAATATATCATGTCCCAACTATCCGATAAGTTATCGGATGATGTCCAGATACAATCTTTAAAAGAATTGGAAAACGACCTTATTTCCATAAATACCGGTATCGAAGCACAAATCGACACCCTATCGCCCATGCTTCTGGTAGATTATGGGGAGGCCTACAAAAATTTGGGTGAAATCGCCAATCGGAAACTGGCCACCTATGCAGAAATCTCCAACCCAAGTGAAAAATTGGATTTTGGCCAAAATCTAAAATCCTGCCTTGAAGACCTAAACTCCCTGATTACCCTTGTGTCCAACTTTCCAGATAAGATGGAAGAAGTTAAATCGCTCTATACGGATGATATCTGGAATCCTTTCATGGCGACGGTCATGGAGGAAGAGGTTAAAAAGCGCATCGTGGAGGCCTATACGGGCATTTTAATCCCCCATTTTATCAAGAGTTTATCGGAAACAGAGGATTGTGAACAGTTTGTTGTGATACGGGAACAAATTATCTACACCCATAACAGATTGGTCGATTTGAGAAACGAGGAAACCCGAAAATTGGAACGAAAACTTAAAAGGGCACGCACCGCGCAAGAGGTCTTGAAGTTGTTCCAACAACAAATCCCCATAGTAGAATAGGCATGAGGCAAGGTAATTTCTTTTTTTTGGGATATTTTGTTTTTGTCTTGGCGATGTTTTCCTTTGCCTACGGACAGGAATCGGAACCCGTTGTACTTCCCGAAGCGTCAAAATATAAGGAGCCCGTATCCAAGGTGTGGTTCAACACCTACGGGAACATTAGGATCGGCAAGCGTTTTTTCTGGGACGCACAGACCCATTTCAGGTTTGAGGAAACTGTGAATACGCCTTTCATTGGGCAGATGGCACAAATTTATAACCGACACGCCATCGGCTATATCTATGATAAGAAAACCAATTTTAGTTTGGGTGGGGTAGTGCGCATCAATTTCAATACCGATGAGGAATCCACGGACAGAAATGTAGTTCCCGAGTGGCGTATTTGGCATCAATATCAGTTTGCCATGCCCTTATATTCGGCGATGCTGTACCACAGGATACGGATCGAGCATCGATGGACCCAAGGGTTTTCGGAAAATAGCGACTATATTTTCAGGAATCGATGGCGTTATATGTTCCGTGCTAAAATTCCCTTGAACGATACAAAATTAAAACCCAAGACCTATTACATTTCCCCAGAAGC
This sequence comes from Maribacter sp. 4G9, assembly GCF_002742265.1. Classification (GTDB taxonomy): domain Bacteria; phylum Bacteroidota; class Bacteroidia; order Flavobacteriales; family Flavobacteriaceae; genus Maribacter. Next base: position 4,481 of record NZ_MDGL01000065.1, on the reverse strand, counting down.
GGAACTCATCATGCAAAGTGGTAAGGCCGTTGTGGCCAGCCCCATGGAAGACCTGCGATTGACCACTACCTTGGGCTACATTGCCACGCCAAGGCTTACTTTTGCGGCCGGACTCATGTATTCCCAGGGACAGGACCGCATAAACGCCGGTGATTATAAACAAGGTTGGACCTTGCGGTTCCATATGTACTTTTCCCCGGATTTCAGACGTATAAAAAACAAACTTCCCGAAATCCATATGACGGATTAGAACGTAAGTACTTTTATACCAAACGAATTGACTATGAAGTCTAAAAAAGTACTCTTTTTCGTGGCCATGGCCCTTCCACTTTTGGGTTTTATGCTGTTGCTCTATAAATCGGTCCAACTACATAATCAAATCAGCCAATTACAGGAAGAAAAGGAAGTCATTATGGACAATCTGGAGGATTTTGAGCGCTTGGCCCAAATGGATTCCTTGTTGTTGCAGGGAGATTATGAGTCTGCCATTAAATCCTATAGCGATTCCATCAATAGGAACAAGGAAATTAAAATGGGCATTCCCTTGCGTATCGCACTAGCGGAAAAGCTGCTCAATCAAAACAAGAACCCCAATTTATTAAAGGATAGTAGCCAACTAAATACCGACAGTCTAAAAACCGATATCCTATCCGAAGAAGCCCAAATACGACAATTCGATTCCCTCAGCTTTGATCTTCAAAAGACCAAGCTTCAACTGGAGCGTGTCAAAAGGCAGCTCCAGCAAAAATCCTTTGGTGAATACCTAACCTTTAAGAGCAGGAAGGGAAACCAGTTACATTACATTGGTCAGGTAAAGGACGGAAAGGCCCAAGGTTATGGTATTGCGCTATTGGATACCGGTAGCAGGTATGAGGGAAATTGGAAGAACAATCAGCGCCATGGACAGGGTACTTTTTATTGGCCAGACGGTGAATATTATTCCGGCGAGTTCGAGAACGATTTTCGTAGCGGTTTTGGCACCTATTTTTGGCCGAATGGAGAAAAATATGCGGGTCAGTGGAAGGAGGACAAACGAAGTGGTTCCGGTAAATTTTTCGATTCTGAAGGCGATGTGGTGGCCAGCGGGGAGTGGAATGAGGATAAGTTGGTGGAAATCAACGATAGGTAAGCGGCAATAAACCTACTTTTTAAAAAGTTTCTTTATTGCATTGACCAGTAGCAATACTATAAAACCAACGACAAGTCCCATAGCGAATTCTAACAATATGGATGGAACATTGGGCAGCACGTCGTGTAAAAAAGGGACGTTATGCACAAAGATTCCACCGGAAACCAATAAAAGCGCAATCGTTCCAATGACCGCGAGCGACTTGATGACTACTGGAAGGGCGTTTACAAAAAACCTACCTACTTTATCGGAAAAACTATTGTCCTGTTCATTCAAATTGATAAGTCGCACCCCAAACTCATCCATACGTACGATCAAGGCTACGATTCCGTAAACCCCCACAGTAGCTAAAAGCGCAACAACGGAAACAACTATAATCTGCGTGGTAAGCGGCTCTTTGATGACCGTGCCCAAGGCGATAATGACTATCTCTACGGACAAAATAAAATCCGTTAATATGGCGGACTTTATTTTCTCCTTTTCCAACTCCAGGATATCTTTTTTACTTGGTGCCTCCTCTTTTAGGGTAGGTACATCATGTGTATGCGGAAAAAAGAACTCATATATTTTCTCGGCACCTTCGTAGGCCAAATAAAGCCCTCCAAGTATCAGGATAATCGTAACGGCTACGGGCAAAAAGGCACTTAGCAAGAAGGCTATGGGGAGGATGATAATTTTGTTGAGCAGGGAACCCTTCGTAATGGCCCACAGTACAGGTATTTCTCGCTTGGATACAAATCCTGAAGCCTTTTCAGCATTTACGGCCAAATCGTCCCCTAAAATTCCCGCAGTCTTCTTGGTCGCTATTTTACTCATAGATGCTACGTCATCCAATAGGGTAGCTACATCATCCAATACTGCAAAAAATCCAGATGCCATACGTTAATTTTTGGGCAAAAATAGATGAAGAAGTTGACTTTTTGGGCTGTAATAGGTGAAAAAATGAACGGATAGTTCTTAGAAGGGCGATTTAAATCGAGATAGTTCGGTATTAACTTGATCAGTTCTTTTGAACCCTGTAGGTTATGCGTCTGTTGGTAATGATGGTATTTACCTGAATTTGTAGGTTGGCTATAGTACTAGTGGTCTGTGCACATGTATACGCCAAGTTGTCCATGACCACACGGTATTGTTCCCCGTTTTGCGAAGGAGTAGGGTTGGAAATGTTTAAGGTCGCCGAATTTGCCCCACTGAACATGGCATTATCGCTAATATCCGTCCAAACACCTCCTATAAATCGTTGCCATTGATAGAGGTCGGCATTTGTGGCCGATACCGATAAACTACCGCTACATCCGGGACAAATTATGGTATTCGTAGGTTGTGTGGTTATACTGGGTGGTGCTCCGGCCTGCCTATAATCAAAAACGGCATCCGAGTTACCATCCGCTGGAACCGTATAACCGTCCGTTCCTGATGTTACCACACCATTAACATCTGTAGTAACGGGATTGGGACCTAATAGCCCGTCCGTATTATCATCCGTAAATCCGGCTTCCAGGACATCGTTACAGCCATCGTTATCGGAATCCAATGCTATGGAGTCCAAAATTCCATCGCCATCACTATCGCTATAGGTGTAATTAACACTTCCTCCGTTGGGATCGGTCTGAACCAAGTTGGGAATCCCGTCCGTACCAATGGCACCATTGACCACTCCGTTAGTATGGGCCTGCCCATGTCCAGCTTCCACCGCGTCGTAGATACCATCGTTATCGCTATCCAAGTCAAATCGGTTAAAAATACCATCGCCATCCGTATCACATTCCCCACTAAACCTGAGTTGACCGTTCATATTCGTAGGACCGGTTACCAACTGTCCAATGGTAATCGTATTCGTTCCTGAAGGATTCCAAGGAACGGTTACTGGTGGGGTGTCCAAGGTCAAGGGTAGCAATGTACCTCCCGGAGATTGCGCCCCAAAAAGCTTCAAGTTGCCATCGGCATCCACAATGACCCGCAACATGGGGTTGGCTAATGTACCGGTCATGGACCAAAGCTGCGGGACACCTGCTTGCCCGTAGGTAAAACCCGTATCGAACCGGGCAAAATTACCGGGAGCCCCAGGCTGAAACTGAAATTCCGTGGCAATATTGGTTCCGTTTACGGTAAGGTTAAAGGAATTATCAATGGAGATAAAATCTATGTACATACTACCGAATCCGGAGGTGGCGGTATTGGTAACGGAAGTCCCACCCGAAGCTGTAAAATTCTGCGTGGTGGTCGCTACAAACGTACATTCGTCCCAATCCAAAATACCATCATTGTCATTATCAAGATCGGCCACATCCTCTATACCATCACCGTCCGTATCCACAGGTATTATAGCACTTATCAGAACATTGTCAATACTGGCGTTGTCATCGGAATTCCAGTTGGCATTAGATTTTGCAAAGCGAATGACGGTATTTGCCGAAATATAGGCCGATATATCTTGGGTAAATGTACCATTGCCAGAAAGCGTTCCTATTTGGGTGTAAGGGGCACCGCCTGTACTGGAAATATAGACGCCAAGTTGTCTGGTTCCTCCCAAACTATTGCTGGTGTAATCAAAGCTCAGTATTGCGGAGGTAGCTCCCGTAAGATTAACCGTTCTCCGAATTTCTTCGGTCCAAAGCCAATACATATAGAGTTGTTGACTCTGAATACGGATATATTGTGCCGTTGGACCAAGATTACTGTCGCCTGATTCGGTCCAATCGGTCGCCCAAGGGGTATTTCCATCACTGTTGGAGTAGGATATAGATGAAAAATTATCTGCAAAGGTCGTTTGGGCCATTATCTGGCCTAAGAACAATAGGAAGCTTGCAAAAAACAAAATATGTCTTTGCTTACTTGGATTATCATGTTTCTTTTTTAATAAAATTTTCCGCATGCATGTACTTTCGACCCTAAAGTTCCAAAATGAAAGGGGTATAGCAAAAATAATGTTGGTAAGTACTTCAAAAGGGAAGTGAGTAAGGCCAGAACTGTGGTTTAAGGTTCCCATTCAATTTAGAAAGTAATTCTTTTAAGACGGCCTAGATAACAAAATTGTTAAAGTAATTTCCTAATGTATACTCAAAAGTAAAACTACCAAGTTTTGCCGTTCAGCCATCGAATAATTTTGGCTACTTTAGAAAACTTTTGGGTATGGCAAGCCAATAAAGTGTATGAACTAAAGTATGTAATGAAGTGGTTTAAACTTTTATTTTTTTCTTTTTCTTGAATTTTTTCAACGCTATCGCAATGAATGCCAAATAGTTGAATCCTTTCCAGCTTTCGGTGGTCGTATCGAACCTGTTGAGCAGGGAACGGTAGCTGTCCATCCATGCATTCGCCCTTTCCACGGCATATCTTTCATCGTATAGGT
>NZ_MDGL01000064.1 GCF_002742265.1 Maribacter sp. 4G9 | reverse complement strand
CAGATCCAAAACGCCTTTTAAACGACGGTAGAAATTCGTCTGCGGTACCCGGTCACTTAATTGGAAATTATTGAAAAGCTTCTCTTGATAATCCTTTTTACCCTGCATACCTAAAGTTACGATCCTTTTACGGATCGGCAAGATCGAAATGCCCCTTTTTTTATAACTTGTGCAACAGGCACATCGTGTAAAATTAATTGCTAGTTCTAGCCTACTTACGAATATTCCTGCGGAATATTCTATTCGGTTTTTATTTGCTAAATTAGTTACTTAAACACGCAACGAAATCATACACAAACACGTTGTAACACATTTTGACCAAACCAAGAAACATTGAGTAAATTAAAAGAATTAATAGATAGAATTGTTGAATTTGGAACAAATGAAAAACTTGAATCCGAAAATAAAACACTCGAAATCAAAAGACTATTAGTTGGAATTTACGCTGAATATCTGAAAGTAGAAACGAAATTTGACGAGACTGATTACGAAGAACCTATAAGTTTAGATTATGACGGAATTAGAAGTATAGTAACTGAACATTTCCCAGATTTCGGTTGGTATCATTCTGTTTGGGAAAGTCATAAGATTAACGATGATGCAGATTTGGTTACTGAAGATTCAATTGATGATTTGACTGACATTATAAAAGACTTAATAGAAGTTCAATGGAGATTGGAAAATAACAGCGAAGAAGATGGACTTTATCAATTTGTGTTTTTAATGAAAAATCATTCTGAACAACACTTGGTAAACTTACTCAAATACTTAAAAGACAAAGACGAATAATGTTTAGACTCAAATACATCCTTCTGACTTTGTTAATGTCAGTTTTAGTTTTTTTATCAACTTCATTTTTGACTGTGTTTAGTCATTTGACTTCACCGATTAATAGAACAGTTGGTTATAAATCTTTAGAAATTGGTTTTCCATTCAAATATTACGAGGAATTTATGATAGATTGTCCAAATCCCAATTACGGTTGGAATTTGAATAATTTAATTTTAGATATAATTATAACACTAATAATTGTAAGCGGAATATTGTATTTAGTGAATAAAAACGTGTTACAACAACGGTAACCGTTGCACAAGATATTAATCCGTGAAAAAATGGATCCGTACAAGCCTCTTTACGGGGCT
>NZ_MDGL01000063.1 GCF_002742265.1 Maribacter sp. 4G9 | reverse complement strand
GTAATGATAATAACCAGTAGCTTCCATTACCACCAATGAACCTTCAGGTAATTCTTTAAGGTATTTCTTGAATCCAGTTTCATCGTTCTTATACTGGTCGTGACCTTTGTTACTACCATGTACATCAAAGACATCCTTACTGATGTCAACTCCATAAGTTTCTTTATATTTATTCATAAGAAAAGATTTATGAAAGAACTAGCTACTGGTATCACAACAACTTGAAAACGAGATCTAAAGTCTCACAGAACTGAACGTGATTTAAGTAGTAAAAGAGAGAGGATTATCAATGTTGTCGAAGTCGTAAGCTTCACCGTGTATAGTAACCTTAATTCTCTCTTTTGTTCTTTCTGATTAACACATCAATTTAAAGAGAATCAAACTTAAGACGTGTATAATCAATTGCTTGATTATCGCTTACTTGGAAAATCTTACGGATTTTCCTCTGGTTCGTTTTCTTTTGCTAATTTAGTTACTTACACACGCAACTAATCATACACGAATACGTTGGCATTCATTAAGACAGACTAAATGAAATTAGAAAATAATTGGAAAAATAAATCTTTGGAAAATCTTGAAAAAGATGTTTGGAGTGAATCTGAATATTCAAGTCATTTAGTAACAACTTGCCATAAATTAAGAAAAAAGCAACTAAAAGATTTTGATATTGAAGATTTAAGGATAATGATTGGACAGAACATTGGCTTAAATTATCTAATTCCTCTTGCGGTTGAAGAATTAAAGCAGAACATATTGGCTGAAGGAGATTTTTATGAAGGAGACTTACTAAAAAGTGTTTTAACAAGTGAAGCCGACTATTGGAAAAAAGAAAAGGAAAATTGGTCTTTAGTTGTCAATCTGTTTAAAGAAAAAAGAGATGAATTAGACTATAACCATAAAGAGTTATTTGACTCCTTTAAAGATTTTGAAAAAATAAATGGATAGTAAAAATACATTTAAAACCAAAACAGGATTTTGCCATATTTTACCTGACAAAATTATTCTAACAAGAGACGGAATAATTGGAAACGTAGCAAAAGTGACTGTCGGAAATAATATCAGCCGAATATTATTAATTTACGGTGGACTTTCTTTATTCCTGCTTTACTCTGCATTTAGTAGTTTTCAAAAAGGACAGACTTCTATCTCGGTATTATACGGAATAATTGGTTTGTTTTTAATTTTCGGAATATTTAAAAGTCTGAACAATTCAACAACACCGATAATTGAAAGAAATAAAATCAAAGGAATTAAACTGAAAAAAGCAATATTCGGACTTACTCGTTCTCGATTTGAAGTTCTATTTGAAGATGATAACGGGAAAATTAAGAAAAGACTAATAATGCTTCCAGGCTCAATGACTGACGGACAAAATGAAACCGAAAAAGCAATTAGAATAATGACGGATGAGAAATTACTGAATGAATAAAAATAACGAAATGCCCCCTGCTCCCGCTAGTCTGTGACTAGTGGCGTACCAACAAGAAATACAGGCCATAACCACGGCAGCAACGTCGTGGAATCACATGATTTTAAAAATTGACGAAAGGGTTTTATGGGTTAGGTTTGCCTGCTTAACGTTACGGCCGCCAGTTGCAAACTGGCGGTAGCGGCGATGTAACACAAATACGTGTTTAGTCAAAACCGGCCTATGATAGGATAGGTAGTAAATCCTGGAGGACTTGGCGATTGTTGAAGGAAATCGCCCTGCAACCTATTCCGATATAATCCTAAACGGTCTGGGCGATGTGGCCCAAGGACTGCTTGGATTTCAAGTATCCTAGCATCAGCCTAGCCTTTTTGGATAATTTTTCGGCGATGGAAAAAGTATAGTCTATAAATCCCGACCCTCCCCGTTCCGCTGTCGCGGAACACCCCTCCCTACTCAGGGAGGGGAGCTTTTTTTTGGGGTGCTAAAAGTAACTGAATTTAAGTACACCCCTTTTTTGTCATTCTGATGACGAGCATAGCCAGAAGGAAGAATCTCAAATTACCCTTATCCCTCCAAATACCAAAACTTTATTTGCACCAATCAATAATTTGTAGGATTTTTAAGGCACTTCCCCTAAAAAAGACATTTAATGTAATTGTACGCATAGACAATTGTTGGCAGCAAGTTAAAAACCTTCGAAATAAACAACTATAGATAAAGAATGTACCTTTCGAATATAAAACTTTGGAACTTTAGAAAATTCGGATCTGATGATTCAACTGATTATCAAACAAACCCACATTTAGATTTAACCTTAACTAATGGATTGAATGTTATCATTGGAGAAAATGATTCTGGTAAAACTGCAATTATTGATGCAATCAAATTAGTATTAAAAACACACAGCTACGAATATATTCGCGTAAATGATAAAGATTTTCACCAAGAAGCAAATCGTTTTCGTATAGAATTAACCTTTGAAGGTTTAGTGCCCGAAGAAGCAAAAAACTTTACAGAATGGTTGGGTTGGAATGGAACAGGTGAAGAAGCAAAACCTTTTTTAAAACTCAATTACGATGTAAAACGCCAAGCAAATAAAATATTTCCAACCGATGTAAAAGCTGGCATTGATGAAGACGGCTATTTACTTACGGCAGAAGCAAAAGAATATCTGAAAGCAACCTACTTAAAACCATTGCGTGATGCCGAAAACGAATTGATTGCCAAGCGGAATTCACGTTTGTCACAAATTCTTTTGAGCGATGAAGCATTTAAAGGAAAAGAGAAAGACAATGATCTGATAAAAATCTTTTCGGGTTTAAAAGAAGAATTGGAAAATTATTTCAATGGGATTGATGATGCAGGTCAGCCTAAAGCCACAGAGGGAAAACAGATAAAGGATAAAATTGACAGCTACATTAAAAGTTTTTACAGCAAGGATAACGAAGGCGAATTTGAATCAACATCAACTGATATCAAAAGTATTCTTGAAAAACTTTCTTTAACACTGAAGGGCGAACCAAATCCGGGCTTAGGAACTTTGAACCGTTTGTTTATGGCTGCAGAATTACTTCATTTAACCAAATCAAATTGGTCAGGTTTACGTTTAGGTTTGGTTGAAGAATTGGAAGCACATTTGCACCCACAGGCACAAATGCAAGTCATTGAAGCATTTCAAAAACAAAAAATTATACAACTTATTCTTACAATACACAGCCCGAATTTGGCTTCCAAACTCAAACTGGAAAACTTGATTATTTGCAATAACGCAAACGCTTTTCCAATGGGCGATTCTTACACAAAGTTGGGAAAAGACAATTATAAGTTTTTAGAAAAATTTTTAGATACTACAAAAGCCAATTTGTTTTTTGCCAAAGGCGTAATTTTAGTGGAGGGTTGGGCTGAAGAAATTCTTTTGCCCAGCATAGCAAATGCAATCGGAATAAACTTAACCGAAAAAGGCGTTTCCATTGTAAATATTGGACACACAGGTTTTGACCACTACTCAAAAATTTACTTGCGACAAGGAGAACCCAATATGACAATTCCTGTTGCCGTAATTACTGATTCCGACATTAGAGAATATGAAAAAAACGGAGATGATTTTGTAAAACGAGAAATTCAAACCGTACAACAGGAAACACAAGAAAAGTTAGCAACTATAAACGGAAAAGCAGAGCAATGCGTAAAATATTTTCCTGCACCAAATTGGACTTTGGAGTATTCTTTGTTTAAATCAGCCTGTTTAAAAACGACATTTGAAACCTCCGTAAAAACGATTCACACAGGAACGGATTGGAACACCGATTTTGAAAAAGCACTTGCAATAAAGCTAATCAATAAAGGATTAAAGAAAACTGAAATTGCATATCAAATAGCAAACGCTATTGATGAAGATTTAATAAAAGAAGTTCACACAATTCTGAATGTTGATGATACAACTGACACGGTTCATTACCTTGTAAAAGCGATTAAATATGCCACAGGTAATTAACATATCAGACGAAGAAATTCAATATGCTGAAGGTTTGCTGTTACCTGCGGGAAAAACTTTTGACGATGAACGCAAAGCATTTATTCGCAATTTCAATACAATTGATTTACAGGCCGTTCCAGGAAGTGGAAAAACAACAGCTTTGCTGGCAAAGTTGGTTATTTTAGAACGCAAACTTCCTTTTGCTGGCGGATCGGGCATTTTGGTTTTGTCGCATACCAACGCAGCAATTGACGAGATAAAAGAAAAAATTCAAAAACACTGTCCTAGATTATTTTCCTATCCAAATTTTATTGGCACAATACAAAGTTTTGTTGATGAGTTTTTGGCTATTCCATTTTACATTCATAAGTGCAAGAAAAAACCAAACAGAATTGACCATGAAATTTACAATGAAGTTGCAACGAAACGTTATAACAATCTTCCAAATTCCGCTGCTAAAACTTGGTTAAATAATCAGCACGACCCCGAAAATTTATTTAAGAATTTCCGCTTTGACATTGATTTGAATTTGACAAACGGAATGAACGGTAATATAATATTAAGAAGTAACAGCAATTCCGCATCATACAAAACTTTCAAAACGATAAAACAGCAAATTTTGTTATCGGGCGTTTTGAATTATGACGATGCATATTTTTTAGCGGAATGTTATTTGAAAGAAATACCCAATATCAAAACCATTTTGCAGAAACGATTTCCTTTAGTTTTTGTAGATGAGATGCAAGATATGGACACACACCAGTACAATTTGCTGGAAAAGATATTTTATGATGAAGGAAACAGCTTTTCAAAAATTCAAAGAATTGGCGACAAAAACCAAGCAATCTATAATTCTGTAAAAGCAACAGATGTTTGGCAAGACAGAGCAGATATACTACGATTAAATGGTAGCCAACGACTTAGCAAACCTATTGCCGATGTAGTAAAAAAATTTGCCTTGTACAGCGATGCAACGTTTGATATTGTCGGAAAATACGAATGTGAAATAAAACCACATATTTTAGTTTTCGAAACTGCAAACATCGGCAGCATTATTCCTTGTTTTGCTCAAATTATAAAAGAAAAGGGACTTGAAAATTCCGAAAAACCGATAAAAGTTGTTTGTTGGAATACAGAGTGGAAAGACGATGAAGCAAGCAGAAATGATGCAACAAAACTACGTTTAGAAGATTATCATAAAGGCTTCAAGAAAGAAAAAGGAAAGCCCAAACAAGACTATGATAACTTAAAAAGTTATTTGCTGTATTACGACAAAAAGCAAACATTAGAACCTTTGCGTAAAAACATTTTAAACGCTTTTCTAAAAATCTTGCGTTTAGAAAATATCAACACCTTAGACGACAGACCTTTCACAAAGAAAAAACTCATTGACTTTATTCACGACAAAGATATTCAAAAATTTGATGAACTCAATTTGAACCTTTACAATTGGTCAATCGGAATAATCCAAGAAAAAACAGAAGATGTTTGGACCGGAATAAAATTATACGTTCCTATTATGCTTGCACTGTTTGACAAAACAATTTATGCAAGTTCGGACTTTATCCATACTGACAATGCCGATATTCCTAATGACAATGCCGAAGTTTTAGCACCCACTAACCATTACAAAGAAGAAGGACTTGAAATTGAAATTACCAGCGTTCACGCAGTAAAAGGACAAACGCATTGTGCGACTTTGTATTTGGAATCCTACTATCATAGCAATTATGAATCTCAAAGACTATCAAATCAATTCTTAGGAAATAGTTTCAATGACAACAGAGTTCGTCATAAGAGTTCAGTTAAAATGGCCTATGTTGGTTTTTCACGACCAACTGATTTGCTTTGTATAGCTGTGGAAAAAGACAGATTTGACAATTTTCTAAGTGAAATAGACAGAGATGTTTGGGAAATAATTGAAGCGCCAAATATGGCATAATAAATAATACCTGCAGCCAATACCGGCTATTATAATTTATTGCTGCATTTTCGCTAAATTTAAAACTATCGAACATTAACAGGGCACGATTTCTCCCGGATATTTTCCGTTGGGAAAGTCCGCTACGCAATCATAGCTCAAACGGTGATAATAAATAAATGAAAAACCTTCCTTTTATCTTACTATTCATTTTGGCTAGCTGCAAACCCGATCCAAAAACCCAGATTGCCGCGCCACAAAAAATAGACCCCACGGTATATGCCATGTGGGAGGACTATGGCCAAGCCCATCCAGAAGCGAAAAGCAATGAAATGCCAGAATCTTGGTTTTTTCACGATAACCAAAAAGACGCGGATCGCTTGGTGGCACTGGTTATAAACGGGAAAAAGAGGGCCTCTTCTGGGCTATATGCTTGGTATCAGGAGGCCGGGGCAGATTTGCCCGCTGTGGGCGCCAAAAGCATCATCACCAATTTTGACGGTACGGCACAGGCCATCATTGAAATCATACAGGTGGATACGGTACCCTTCAATCAGATTTCGGCTGCGTATGCCGCCATGGACACGGGCACGGAAGTAGACGCGCTGGCCCAATGGAAGAAGGCGCACCGTGCATTTTTTCAAAACACCTTGGAAGAAAGTGGTCAAAAATTAACCGAGGATATGCTCGTGGTCTGTGAAATGTTCAAGACCGTTTGGCCAGAGGAAGTGCTGTACGAAATAAAGCTGAACGAACGAAGCGTGGTGGGGGTTTCCCCAGATTCCCTTCAGTTGGAGGCCATGCAATTCAAATGGGGCGAAGAGGATTTTTTTACCGCCATGGACGACCTCATGTGGTACAGTGCCCAGATGATGGAAGTGCTGGATAGTCTGCAAATTCCCTACATCAATACGGAAAGAAGGCGTTTTAAGATCGTGACCCCAACGGAGCGGTTGGAGGTGGACAACGATACCCCTGAGGGCGGCTGGCGCTATTTCTATTTCATTGGTGAAACCATAGCGGAAAAGGATTTGTTCGAGCTATTGGAATTAAAGTGACGCGGATGACGCTGACCGCCCAGATATGTTTTGTTTCAGGAACTTAGTAAACCTTAAGCCCAAATTATTTATGAAGGGATTTTTAATTGTTTTCAATGTAAATTGGCTTGCCAATAGTCAATTTTCAACATGAAACTATCCAAAGAAATAAAACGGTGCATGGACAAAAGTGTGTTGTGCTGGTTGGCCACTACATCCAAGGACAATACACCCAACGTATCCCCCAAGGAGATTTTCACCCATTACAACGACGATTGTGTTATAGTGGCGAATATCGCCTCGCCCCAATCGGTAAAAAACATAAAGCACAATCCAAAGGTATGTGTCAGCTTTTTGGATATTCTGGCACAAAAGGGCTTTCAGGTAAAGGGCAAGGCCGAAATTCTTACGAAATCCCATACCCATTTCCCCGATATGGAAAACCTGCTCACCCAAATGACCGAAGGAAAATTTCCCTTTGCGACCATCACGAAAATAAGCGTGGAACATGTAAAACCCATTATCGCACCCAAATATATCCTGTATCCGGAAACCACGGAAGAGGAACAGATCGCAAGTGCCAGAAAGGCCTATGGGCTTTAAAAATAGCGACATCGGAAAGGGCAAAGACCTTTACCTAAAACTATCAACGTAAAGCGGTCTCTAAAAGAAGGGAAGGTGGTATTTTTGCAATAGTCTAGAGGGATGCATCCAAAGCAATATGTCCAACGAACAAAGCGCCATACGAACCACGTATTTCAGTATCATAGGAAACACCTGTTTGGCCTTGATAAAAGGATTGGCGGGATTTTTTGGAAACTCCTATGCCCTCATTGCCGATGCCATTGAGTCCACCACGGACATTTTTTCTTCCCTATTGGTATTGTTCGGGCTTACCTATGCCAAAAGACCGGCGGACGAGAACCACCCCTACGGTCACGGGAAAATTGAACCTTTGGTGACCTTTTTGGTGGTTGCTTTTTTGGTGACCTCGGCCACGGTGATTGCCTATGAAAGCATCGAGAACATCCGTACGCCCCATAAGGTGCCCAAGCCTTGGACCTTGATCGTACTGGGTGTCATTATACTATGGAAAGAGGTTTCCTATAGAATTGTTCTAAAGAAAAGCAAGCAGACCCATAGTTCCTCACTTAAGGCGGATGCTTGGCACCATCGGAGCGATGCCATTACCTCGGTCATGGCCTTTGTGGGGATTTCCATTGCCCTGATTTTTGGCAAGGGCTACGAAACGGCAGACGATTGGGCGGCCTTACTGGCATCGGGCTTTATCCTTTATAACAGCTATCTTATTTTTAGACCGGCTTTGGGCGAAATTATGGACGAACATCGCTATGATGATATTTTGGAAAAAATCAAGGTCGAGTCCCTGAAGGTTGAAGGTATAGAAGGAACGGAAAAGTGTTACATCCGTAAGGCCGGCATGAAGTACCATATTGACCTGCATGCCATGGTAAAGGCTGATATTTCCGTGCGGGATGGACATGACATTGCACACAGGTTACAGGACCACCTCAAGTCGGTCATGCCCAATTTGGAACATGTCCTCATCCATATAGAGCCCGATGATTTGGCTGACGGAGATATTGATTGATCCTGTTTTAGGTCGAAACACGGCTTAGGTTTTGGTATCCAAGGATTTAAATACGGTTTTTGATCTATCTTTTCGAACTTTGTAAAAAAATAAAACAATACCTATGAGCACAAGAAAAATAGCGGTAATCACTGGGGGAAGTAGGGGATTGGGCCGAGATATGGCCTTTCAGATCGCAAGGAAGGGTTTGGATGTCGTCATTACCTATCACTCCAACGCAGCTGCAGCAGAGGATGTGGTGGCACAGGTAAAAAAATATGGGGTGAATTCTTTTGCCCTACAATTTGACACTAGCAATGTTTCCACCTTTGATGCCTTTTATGGTCGATTGGAAGAAGGCCTTAAAGAAACCATGGGGAGCAGCCACTTCGACTTTCTCATCAACAACGCTGGAACGGGCATTTACAAACCCTTTGTGGAAACCACCGAAGCGGATTTTGACGAAATGATGAACATTCATTTAAAGGGCGTCTATTTTTTGACCCAAAAGGCCTTAAAATGTATGAACGATGGCGGTGGCATTATCAATATTTCCTCCGGTTTGGCCCGGTTCACCTTTCCCAAGTCCTCGGCCTATGCGTCCATGAAGGGCGGTGTGGAGGTCTTTACACGCTATTTGGCCAAGGAGCTTGGGGAGCTTAAAATAAGGGCCAATGTGGTAGCGCCTGGTGCGGTAGCTACGGATTTTGGTAACGGGGAGAACAAGACCAATGAACAGAAACGAAAAATGGTATCGAGCGTAACTGCCCTGGGAAGGGTAGGGGAACCTGAGGACATTGGCGGACTGGTCGCGTTTTTGTGTACAGATGATGCCCGTTGGATCAATGGGCAACGTATAGAGGCCTCCGGCGGGACCATGTTGTAGGGTGTTGCTAGGATTTTAAATTTTCCAGCATGGTTTCTGTAGTGCGGTCCAAATCAAATTCCGGCTTCCAGTTCCAATCGTTTTGGGCGTGGGAATCGTCAATACTTTTGGGCCAAGAATCGGCAATGAGCTGTCTAAAGTCAGGATCATAGTCGATGGTAAAATCAGGCAGGTGCTTTTGAATGCTTCGGGCCATTTCCTCCGGGTCAAAACTCATGGCGGCCAGGTTATAGGCGGAACGGACCTTAATGCGTTCGGCATCGGCCTCCATCAATTCCAAGGTCGCCCTTATGGCATCGTCCATAAACATCATGGGCAGTATCGTATCCTTCTTCAAGAAGCAGGTATACTGTCCCTGTTTTAGGGCTTTGTGGTAGATTTCAACGGCATAGTCCGTCGTACCTCCACCCGGCATGGTCTTCCAACTGATAAGACCCGGGTAGCGAAGACTTCGTACGTCCACGTTGAACTTCTTAAAATAGTATTCGCACCAGCGTTCCCCGGATTGCTTACTAATGCCATACACGGTACTGGGTTCCATGATGGTATGCTGCGGGGTATGGTCCTTGGGGGTATTGGGACCAAAAACGGCAATACTGGAAGGCCAAAAGACCTTGTTTATCTTTTTTTCTTTGGCAAGGTTCAATACGTTGAACAGGGAGTTCATGTTAAGATTCCATGCGCGCATGGGGAATTTTTCGGCCGTGGCGCTTAGCATGGCGGCCATTAAATAGACCTCGCTGATGTCATGGTAGGCCACCACCTCTTCCAAGGCATCATAATTGGTGGCGTCCAGAATCTCAAAAGGTCCGGAGTGCATCAAACTATCGCTGCCCTCGCGGATGTCGCTGGCAATGACACGGTCATTCCCATAGCGTTCCCGCAAAGTGAGTGTGAGTTCCGTTCCGATCTGTCCGCAGGCACCAATAATCAAAATGTATTTTTCCATTAAAAATGAAGTTAAATGACCTAATGGGTAAAGATAGCTTTTCTTAAAATGTGTACCTTCGATCTATGCAAAAATTCGGGTATTTTCTTGTATTGCTGTTGATTTTGGTCTCTTGTAAGGAGGGTGTCCAAGAGACGGCCATCGTGGAGGAATCCAGCTTTGGGGCCATGGCCAACGAATTGCCAAAAGTCGTTTCAGTGAACGCCAAGGCCAAAGCTATTCTAGACGGGTGGAAGGACTACAGTATGTTTCATCAGGGTTTTGAACGCATCTATACCATTGATACTAGGGAGGACCTGGTATTGGTCATTGATGATTTGGTGGAAAAGCAAAAGGCATTGGAAAATAGTGAATATCCTGCCGAGTTCGATATTCCGCAAATAAAGGGGAGACAGAAGGTCGTTAAAACCTATATTTTGAAGACAAAGGGCGATCTGGAATATCGCTTGAACCCGGAAACCTCCATCAAGGAACTGATTACCGCCTACAATGCCTTAAGGGATCAATTTAATGTCACGGTAAACAATACCCTACCGGCAGAATTATTGGAGACTAACGAGCTCTAGTTCCCATTGTTTTTGTGGGCACTTGTCTTTAAACCCTGATTATGCACTAGAAAAGCTGTTACAGCTAAAAATCCCTTCAAAATAAAACGCTTTGATGTGTTTTCAATTTCACCATAGCGGTGCTATGCTAAAATTCCCAAACCGCTTTATTTTATTGCGCTTTTTACCTTCACGACGCCCCTCTAATACATAATCCGGGTTAAAATTCAAAGGGCCATGGAAATAGGGAATTACTGAAACACGGGATGCCCGGCATTGGGAAACGTACCAACCCCACTTTAGGTTCAATAACCACAGCTATCGATTCTACAGATTCCCAGGCATCCAAAAACGGTCAATCACCTTTAAGGAATCCCCAACCTTATTTAGATAGAAGCGAGAATTGTAGCTTTAAGACGGCCCAAGGAACTTGGTATTGCCTTGTGTAACGACCGTTCGCCTATGGGGCATCCAAATGTAGCAGGAACGTAGCCAAAAAGAAAAGACCGTTCAAGCGCATAGTTCTCAAACGGTCTTGTTTTATTTCTTAGCGATACTACTGCTTTGGTTCTTCCGCGGGTGCTTGTTTTCTTGCGGTAAGTGCCTGCTTGCTCAAACTGGCCAAGTTAAAGTTGGGATCAATGGCCAAGGCTTCGTCAATAGTAGCTATGGCGGCATCGATATTTTCTTTGTCGGTATTGAATTGTACCAGTCCCTTCAAATGAAGGAATGCGGCTTTTAAGGGAACATCGTAGGGTTGTTGGCGCTCATAGAAGGCATAGCGCATATCGTCCTTGGAATTGGTAATCCCATATTCTATATTGGTAGATGCACCCGCGTTGTCACCTACCTGAATCTTTAGATCGGCCAATTCATAGGCCAAGTACGGATTTGGGTTTCTTTGGTACAGTACTTCAAACTGTTCCAAGGCCCTTTTGGGCTGGTTCAATGCTTTTAAGGATATTGCCTTCACTTGAACGGCCAAATCAGAATCGGTATCCAATTTTTCAATCCCTATGGTATTAAGTGCCTGTAAGTGCTGGTTGTCGTTGGCGTAGATATAGGCCAGGGTATCCATACGTTCCTTGGAAGGTGATAGCACGTTCAGGTGGGTAAGGGCATTGATAACGCCATCTACATCCCCTTGTAATCGCATTTGGCTATAAAATTCCTCATAATGCTTTTGAAGCTCACTTTTGGTCTGTGCCGTTCCATAAAGACCTACGGTCAACACAAGCACCATAACTAATTTTTTCATCACTATTTTGATTATTTTTTGGTGCGCTAAACTATTAAATTATTCCGAATGAACTTGTTAATGAAAGCTTTAATTACATTTAAAACAAAAAGGACGCCCTTGGGCGTCCTTGATTTCTTGTATATCGTATTCCTTAAGCCAGGGAATAGACCGTTTCCTTTTGTTTAAAGTTCTTCAACAGTTGAGCATAGAAACCTAGGCTTTTGCTGTCTTTATCTATACAGTTACGAAGAAAGCTCTTTAGATTATCGAACAAAAGATTGATGTGCAAGATGGGTAAGTTGATATTTAGTTTGCCCGGGCTGTAGGAGGTGTCATCCATTAGGACATCCATTTTTATCCGATGCCTGTGATAGTCGATGGAGACATCGGCGGCATTATAGTATTTCTTTAGCAAGGCTACATGTAGCTGTGTAAACTTCCTTGATTTTTGCTCGTCCCCGCAGCTTTGTGCGATCAAGCGTTCCAACTCCATGATAATCCCTTCGTTAAGCTTAGAATTTTTCATGATATATTGTTTTAAAGTTTACTCTAAGTTATGTATTTCGTCGATAACTAATTAAAAATCAACATTTTATTAACATAAATTGAACTACTTTGTTGTGAAATACCAAGAATATGTGGTGAAAAAGGATTAAATAGCGGTAGAAAATCTGTAGTATTTAGTAATAAAAAGACTACAAGATGTGATTTTTTTCGGATTTTCAAGGATTTTTTTGGCATATCCGGGCGGGTTTAGTCCTTTCTCCAGGGCCTTTTGCGTATAATAGGATTCCTTGGTGGGATGTACAGGGTAGACCCCATTTATAATTTGGCCCCACTCATTTTTTTGGATTATTGACGTTATGATGCCAATACAGTCGTCCAAATGGATGAGGTTTACCGGGGCGTTGCCCCCACTAAGATCCGTTCGGCCAGATAACATGGTGATCGGATGTCTGTCCGGACCAATAAGTCCCGCGAAACGCACGACCGTCATTTTAAAAAGTGTGTTTTCCTTTAGGAGTTCTTCGGTGGCCAAAAGCTGTTTGCCGGCTTCCGATGTCGGCTCAGGGATGGTTTCCTCGTCCACTTCCCCTTGATCATCCCCATACACCGATGTACTGCTTACAAAAAGAACCTCCCTTACCGAGGAAGATTCGATTGCGGTCGATAACAGCCCAATTTTACGTACATAATTCTCCTTAGGTCCCTTTCCCCTTAGTTTTGGGGGAATGTTCACCACCAAGGTATCCACGCCTTCCAAAAAGTCAAGGATATCGCCCAAGATTTCCGTTTCGGAGATTTGAACCCAATAGGGTTCTATGCCCAATTTGGAAAGTACCGACATTTTTTCCTTGGAGGTAGTGGTACCCTTTACCCTAAAACCTTGTTCCACGAGTTTTTTTGCCAAGGGAAGCCCCAGCCAACCACAGCCTATGACACCTAGTACCTTATTCAAACTTCATTTTTTGGATGGTTAGTACGGCATCGTTCAGGACAAAGGGCATCGGGATGGCATCCTCTGGTCGTTTTGGGACGGTGAACAAAGGATTTTCCAATAGGTCGTTGCTTGCCTCGTAAAAAGTCAGTTCCAGTTCCGCTTCCGCAGGATACTCAAGCTGTAGCGTTGTCGTTTCGTTATCACTGATGTAATGCGTAACCAATTTTCCCTTGCTTCGGTTCCTAATATAGTATTCCGATAACGGAATATCGTTTACAATGGCCTTATCGATGGGAATATCATTGGTAAAAACTTCCAATCGGTTTACGTTTCGCTGGGGAATTACCACAAGTTTTATGGACCGATGTGCGCCTATTAGGGTATCCGAAAGTACCTCGATGACTGGCGCGGCGATTTTCTTTGTTGGGGCTTCTGAAATATAACTGAATCCCGAACCGTATTTACTGCTGATGGTGTTTTCTGCCAAATCTTGGGGACGCATCTTGGTTTCACCTATATACTGCTGTGTCCATTCCGATAACACCTTTTCATACGTGGCCCAGCGACTTTCATTTTTGTCCACATCCCATACATACAATAAACTGGTGGGTTTTGGAGTATCGGCATTAAAACCGGAATTCATATGCGCCGATACAAAGAAGCCCAGAAACAATATAAAACTCAAAAAGGCCAAGCCCCTTTTGTTCCGTAACCGTATGATCAAGGGTAGCAACAGAAGGAAGGTCAAGGTCGTAAAAATTGTGCTGGCCACCATCATTTTAAGTCCCAGCGCAATGGGAAAGAGTTGGATGAAGGGAGCAAAAATAAAAATGGCCGGCAAGCCCAGGAACAATAATAAGAACCCGTTGGGGCTCTTTTGATTGATAAGGATATAAAGGGCCGCTAAACAGGCATAAACGGGAATAATGAAAAATGCCGCACCGTTCAAATAGAAACAAAGGAGGCCGCAAATCACCAACCATAGAAACAGGGGCGCAATCAACAAATTGGGGGTTTTAACCACCTGAAATTTGTGATAGGCGTAGAAACAGATGCTCAAGGAGAAAAAGACAAAAACAAGGATGTAGGTATGGCCGTTGTACGTAAAGCCGTGCAGGATATCCGCGTAGGCTGGATATACAGATTTTAGTACGCCCCATGAAAAGTACCCAACAATTCCGTTGATGACTAGGGCCAATAGCATGGGGACAAAACCTTTAAGGATGTCCTTTCCGTTCAGGGCCTTTTTTTGTATGCCCAATACCAACAACCCAATAAAAAGGGCAATGCCCAAATAGAGCATGGGCCAGATCCATTCAAAGGGATAGGATATCATTTTAAAGAAGGGCATGTTGAAATAAACGGATTCCTTTAAGCT
Organism: Maribacter sp. 4G9; assembly: GCF_002742265.1. Classification (GTDB taxonomy): domain Bacteria; phylum Bacteroidota; class Bacteroidia; order Flavobacteriales; family Flavobacteriaceae; genus Maribacter. The sequence continues at coordinate 17,686 of NZ_MDGL01000063.1, read as the reverse complement.
CCTAACCTTAGCCAGGTCCAAGGCGCTGAAATGATCCAACAGGGTACTGAGATAACTGCCTTGGTGGGCAAGGGTATTTTTATCCAACCGTTCATAGGTGTCCTTGGCGGTATGGTAGTCGAAATGATCATCGATGAAAGCAAAATTGAACCCATCGATATCCGCTTTTTCCCGAAACACGGTCAGATCTGTGTCATTGGGTAACAACTTGTAAATGCTATAGGAAAGTGAGTTGGCTACCGGATATTGCGGATTGGCCTTGGTAAACTCCTGTATCAAATTATAGTTGCCACGGTTCGTTTCCAACAGCATAATCCCGGGACCACCGCTGCCACGTGCCTCAAAATTGATCACCAATCCAACGTCCTTGGCCCATGGATGCTCCCTTACGAACAAATCGGCACCGTTAAGGCCCAACTCCTCGGCATCGGAAATTAGGATGATGATGTCATTTTTTGGTGATTCATTTTTTGCCAAAAAAGCCCTTACCCCCTCCAAAATAGTGGCAACCCCACTGCCGGCATCGCTGGCCCCATAGGAGGAATGCGGACTGCTATCATAATGGCTCAACAATAGCAGGGCCTTGCCATTGCCCGTTCCTTTGATTCTGGCCAATATGTTGGTAGCCTTGCTGAGGTTGGCCCAGTCCCCGGCCGTATATCCCGATTGTAGTTGGGTCTGCAGGCCCATTTTTTCCAATTGGGAAACGATATAGGAACGTACTTTTTTATGCGCGGGAAATCCAACCCCGTGGGGTTCGCTGGAAATGGCTTCCACATGGGCCAGCGCCCTGTCCGTGGAAAAGTCGGTCTCGTTGCTATCCATATCAGGGGAATAGGTCGGCATCAAGGAAGTAATGCTCCAGTAAACGGCCAATGTCAATAGGAGTAAAACAAGTACGGAGGCAGTCTTTTTCATTGGGTTTCGGTTCTGTCTAAATTTATTAAATATTAAAGAGCTGGCACCATACATCTATTTTTTTTATCAAATTGATTTTTTTTTAATATATTTAGTAGTCAATCACTAAATACATACTTATGGGAATCAAAAGCTTTCAAGGAATACGGAAGACCGTTAAAAAGGAATTTGAGGCCCCTATATTGGTGGCGGATTATATGACCACGAAATTAATCACTTTTAGGCCGGACCAGTCCATTTTAGAGGTTATGGAGAAGTTTGCCAAACATCATATTTCGGGTGGTCCCGTGTTGGACGATAACGGTTTTTTGGTAGGTATTATTTCCGAGGCGGATTGTATGAAGCAAATTTCCGAAAGCCGGTATTTTAATCAGCCTATTTTAGAAAAGAACGTGGAGAACTTTATGACCAAAAATGTGCAAACCATCCCCGACGATATTTCAATATTTGATGCAGCCGGTATTTTTGCGCAGCATAACAGAAGAAGACTTCCCGTAATGCGCAACGGTATTTTGGTGGGGCAGATCAGTAGAAAGGACATCGTCATTGCGGCACTAAAACTGAGTGGCCACAATTGGAAATAAATTTTTAAACCAAGTTAGTTAATAAAGGTGCTCCCGAAAGGGGGCCTTTTTTTTGATTTATGCTTAGTTAGTTGTTAATTTGTTCAATTCCGCCCATTCCGTCCAGGAGCCGTCATAAAGTTTCAAGCTATTTTTATATCCAATCACGCTGGCCAACAAAATGATACTGGCCGTAATGCCGGAGCCACAGCTAAATACTAACTCTTGGTGGTCTTTGACGATACTTTGGAACAGTTTTTTTATCTCATCCTCAGACTTGAATTTACCACTGTCAAGTACATCCTCAAAAGGAAGATTTACCGAATTTGGAATACTGCCACTTTTTAAATGTTTTCTGGGTTCTGGAACGGTCCCATTGAACCTTCCGGCGGACCGTGCATCCACAACCACAAATTTTTGTTGGTCGATATTCGCCTTGATTTGGTCAAAGGTTATCACCATATCCTTTTGATATTCCGACTTATAATTTCCCTTTTTTGTCGGTTTGAAATGTTCCGATACCGTTTCAAAGCCATTTTCAAACCAAGCGGGCAGGCCACCGTCCAGAACCGCAATATTTTTATGTCCCATGATTTGGAACAGCCACCACACCCGCGGACTGGTGTAAATACCTTTGTTGTCGTACACCACAATCTGTGAATCTTGGTCGATGCCCAGTTTTTGACATTCCATCTCAAATTGTTCCGGTTTGGGAACGGTATTGGGGAAGGGGCTGGAAGTGTCCGCAAAAGCATGGTCCAGGTCAAATAAACGTGCCTGGGGAATGGCCAGACCATGGAATGCCATACTGGCATCAAGAATGATTAAGTTGGATTTTTCTATATGCTGATGGAGCCAAGTGGCCGATACAATTGTTTGCATAGTATATTAAAATTTGTTTATAGGGAGTTCGTTAGTTTTATTCCCGCTTTACGATCATGTAAAAATCATTGTCCAAGGGCAGGTAGCCCAAGTCGTACACAAAATAGTAGGTGGTTCCTTTTTTGGTGGTATATAGATTGGTAATATATTCAAAATCAAAACCTTTGTCCATCAGTCGGGTTTTTGTGGTCTTGGTTTTACCGTCCGTAAGTTTGAAACTGTCCAACACCCGGTAATTTTTTCGAAGGCGATTGTTGATGTTGCGCATCAAGTTTTTACTGTCCTTATTAACCTTGTTGTTGTAAGCGTTACGGCAGTAATCGTTGCAGAATTTTTTGTCCAAGCGACCCTTGACCTCAGTACCGCATTCCAAACATTTTCTTTTTTCCACTTTATTGTCTTTTGTAATTGAACCGCACCTCTTCCTGGGTGCCATCGTCATTTTCAATGACAACATATATATTGACTTCCTGATCGGAAATCCTCTCGAGGGTAAAGTCATCAAAAAACACCCTGTTACCCTCTATTTTTACCAATCTAAAATCGATAGTTTCCTCCTTTTCTTCCCATCCAAAAAGGTCACCGTCAAAATGCTTCAGTTGAAATAGGAGGGTTTCATCGACTTCCCTAATATGTCCCAGTTCATAAAAACTAACGGTTCCCTCCACTACAAGTTTAAAGGAAAACATCATGGTTCCTCCCAAGGGCGGACTCCAGATTTCCTCGGTAATACCTCCAAAAGCCTCTCCTTTCCAATGCCCGGTCATCCATTCCACATGTTTGAGCGAGGCATCGGGCGAAGTCATCCCTTCTTCCCAAGAAATGGTGTTCTGCGCAACCATTGACTGAACAAATAATACGGAAAAAAACAAGAAAAGTCTCATAGGTGATTAGTTTACAACAAGGTAACAAATATCCGTTTACAAACGGTTAAAATTAGTATTCGTAAAATTCAATGGGCAAATTATCCGGATCGGAAATAAATGTGAATTTCTTTCCCGTGATTTCATCTATCCGGATAGGTTCTGCCTCAATATTGTTTTGGATGCAATGGGTGACCATTTCTTCGATGCTCCCAACTTGAAAGGCCAAATGTCGCAATCCACAAGCTTCCGGTCTGGAAGTACGCTTTGGAGGGTTAGGGAAGGAGAACAGTTCTATGATGTAATCACCGTTTAGGGCCAAATCCAATTTATAGGAAGCCCTTTCTGCCCTATAACTTTCGTTGATAATGCTGAGTCCCAGAAATTGGGTGTAGAAATTTTTGGACTTTTCATAATCGGAACAAATAATGGCGATATGATGGACCTTGGAAAGCATTAGGAAATTACCTTTATTTTGTGTTTGGCCAATAATCCGGGCAGACTTGCCAGTGAAAAATGTGCATGCTTCAATTTGTTTTGCTCCGGGTCCATAGTAATATGGTACGAAGTACTCATATTTGCATTGGAAAGGTTCGTATTGACGAATATGGCCTTATCAAGATCACAGTTATCGAATTTTGAGCGGGACAAATTACAATCCGTAAAATCCGTGGCAACAAGCTTACAATCAATAATCTGTATGTTTTTTAAATCCAATCCATAGAAGGAGGTGTAGTTTAGGGTACAATCCAAAAAAGAAAAGTCCATTAAAAAATCGTTACAGTCCTCGAATTTCATACCCATCATTTTGCAATGCTTAAAGTCCACTTCTTTAAAAATGGTATTGGTCAAATTGGCGTTGCTTAGATTACAGTCCGTAAAAGAGCACTCCATGAAGTTTTGGTTGTCCAAAAAACCATTGGAAAAATTACAGCCTTCAAAGGTGCAGTTTTCATATTCTGCCCTTTTCAATCGTATTTGCGTAAAGTCCTTGGATTTAAAGTTCTTGTCGCAGATAAAATCGGTCATTTTCTAAAAATTAATTATTTCTCCATGATAATGGCCGGAAGTTCAAGTGTTTTGTAGAGTTTGTTATAACTGGCCATTTCTTGTTGGATTATGGTCTTTTGTTCTTGTTTTAAACTGCTCCAAGCAGTCAATAAATCCCTCAATCTTTCCTTGGCACCTGCAGTAACTTTAGGTTCGGCAACATCTACATAACCCTTTAGATTCAGCAATTGGGCATTGAGTTGGTTCTTGAAATTGATAACATCTTGAAAGGTTTTCTGCTTTGGCTGAATCAATTTCTCTTCCCATCGAGTGATTTTCTCTACAATGGAGTCCCCTTGTTTTATAAGTTCGGATGCACTTTCAGTGCCCTTCAGTAAAGCCTTGTAACTTTTTAGTTGATCCTTGGCAGAGCGCATGGCATTGACGGCTTCGTGTATGTCCACGACTGTTTCATCAATGGTGTTCAACATTTCCTGTTGCTCAGCATAGTCGGCCGGAGTTGCCTTTACGTTCGGGTTTGCCAAGATATTGACTTCCGTTTCGGAAGTGGTTCCGGGCATGGAAAGACGAAGTATGTAGGTTCCCGGGGCCACGGTCGAGCCTTGGTCGCCTCCCAGAACGAATACCTTGTCCACGGCCACAATGGGGTCCTTTCTAAAATTCCATGTAAAGCGGTTATAGCCTTTTTTGGAAGGCAGGACTTCCGGTTTTGAAGGACCTCCAGGCCAGGATTTGAAATCCTTAGGTTTTTGGTTGGTTAGGGTGCGGATGACCTTACCGTTGTGCAACACCTCCAATTTCAGTTCGGTGGAATCCAGTTTTGATTCCAGATAATAATCGAAGGTTACCCCACTTTTTGGGTTGGAACCTTCTCCCGGCCCAGGGTTTTCGCTATAGCCACCAAAGAACAGGTAGGTATCCTTGGGCTGAAATATTGTAACGGCCTGTTTTTCGGTCTGTATGTTTTGTAGGGTGGATAGGTCGTCCAAAATCCAAAAGGCCCTTCCGGCCGTGGCGGCAACGAGGTCATTGTCATGAATGATCAGGTCGTTGATGGGCACTATGGGCAAATTCAGCTGCAAAGGCTGCCAATTCTGTCCGTCGTTGAGTGAAATGAAAAGTCCGGTTTCGGTACCTGCATAGAGCAGGCCTTTTACTTTTTTGTCCTCGCGAACGACCCTCGTAAAAGTATGATCTCCTGTGATGCCGTTTACTATTTTGGTCCAGGTAGCACCGTAGTCCGTAGTTTTGAATATATAGGAATTAAGGTCCATCGACTTATAACGCATCACGACCACATAGGCGGTTGCCGGGTCATGGGGAGAAACTTCAATGCTGTTCACAATACCATCGGGGATTCCTGATGGGGTTACGTTTTGCCAGTTTTTGCCACCGTCTCGAGTTACGTGTAAGAGTCCGTCATCACTGCCTGCCCAAAGCACACCTTCTTCCTGTGGAGATTCTACCAAGTAGGTTAGGGTGTTGTAATTCTCGCCCCCGGCGGCCTCATTGGTAAACGGGGTTCCGCCAGGGCCATGTTTGTCGGTTTCGTTTTTGGTTAGATCCGGACTAATAGGTGTCCAGCTGATCCCTTCATCGGTCGATTTAAAGACCACGTTTCCGGCATGGTAAATAGTCTGTCTGTTATGGGGCGACGTAATGATGGGGGCATTCCAGTTGTACCGATATTTCGCATCCTTGGGAGCAATACTAAGTCCAAGTTCTGGATATTCCTTTATGGGTTTTGATTCCTTGGTTGCGGCATCCCATTTGTCAATATTTCCTTGATAGGTGCCTCCATAAATAATTTTAGGGTCGTCCGGGTCAAAGGCCAAGAAGGCACTTTCTCCCCCGGCAACTGCGTACCAATCCTTCCAATCGATACCGGAATCGTTGGTTCTTGAAGCAATGGCGACGGTGGAATTGTCCTGTTGTCCGCCATAAACATTATAAGGAACTAGGTTATCCGTAATGACCCTATAAAATTGGGCGGTTGTCTGATTTTCTTGTGTACTCCAGCTTTTGCCGCCGTTGTTGGAGATATTGGCACCCCCATCGTTGGAATTGACCATTTTCTGGTTATCATAGGGGTTTATCCATAAATGGTGGTTGTCACCATGCGGGGTAGGTACTGGGGTAAACGTCTTTCCTCCGTCAATGGACTTGGTAACGGGGGCGTTCAAAACATACACGATATTTTCATTTTGAGGGTCTGCAACTATCTCCATATAATACCAAGCCCTTGCAATGTTGATACGGTCCTTGTTGACCTGAGTCCATTTTTTACCGGCATTATCGGACCGATATACGCCGCCTTTTTCACCTTCTGCCTCTATAACGGCGAATACTTTCTCCGGATTGGCTCTCGAAACGGATATTCCAATTTTTCCCATTTCCTCGGGCAGCCCTTCCTTTAACTGCTCCCAAGTGGTACCCCCATCTGTAGATTTATAAATTCCGGAATTTTTTCCTCCCGATTCCATCACCCAAGGATACCTTCTATGTTGCCACATGGCAGCATATAAGATCAAGGGGTTTTTCATATCCATGGACAGGGAAGAGGCCCCGGTGTTGTTATCCACAAAGAGCACGTTTTCCCAAGTGGCACCCCCATCGGTTGAACGATAGATACCTCGTTGCGCACTGGGACCGTATTGCGCCCCTTGGGCAGCAACAAAAACAATGTCTGGATTGGTAGGGTGAATAATAACGTCAGAGATATGCCGGGTTTCATCCAAGCCCACATGGATCCATGTTTTTCCGGCATCGGTAGATTTATAAACCCCATCACCCATGGAGGTCATCACCCCTCTTGCGGCATGTTCTCCCATGCCAACGAATACGATATTAGGGTTGCTTTCGGCCACCGCAATGGCTCCAACAGTTCCGGTTTTTAGGAAGCCGTCCGAAATATTTTTCCAAGTTATTCCGTCATCGGTCGTTTTGTAGATGCCACCGCCTACGGTTCCCATGTAATAGGTCATCGGTTCACCGACCACACCTGTGGAGGCTACGCTTCTTCCACCTCTGGACGGTCCTATGTTACGCCACTTTAGGCTGGTGAACATGGAGTCCTGAACTTTTACGTAGTCCGATTGGTTTTTGTTTTTTTTGCGTTGTGATTCTACCGTTGCTGGTAAAATAAAGAGTAGGGCAATAAGCAAGCTTAGTTTTTGTATCATGGGTATGGACGGTTTTAGGGCTATGAAGATAATGAAATGGTATTTATTTTCTGTTTAAAAGTGATAATCCCAGTAAACGCACAAAAATCCTAGTCCGACCCTCCCAGTTCCGCTATCGCGAAACACCCCTCCCTAACCAGGGAGGGGAGCTTTTTTTTAGGGTGTACTATTTTTGAGATAACCGGCCTATTTTGGGATACGTAGTAAATCCGGAAGGACTTGGATTTGGCCAAAAGGAAATCGCCCAAATAGTATTCCGATGTAATCGGAAACGACCTGGGCGATGTGGCCCGAGGACTTCTTGGATTTCAAGTGCACCAAAATCAGCCTAGCCTTTTTGGATACTTTTTCGGCAATGGAAAAAGTATCGAAGAACAAATCTTTATTTACCCAGCAACCAAACGGAAAAACCATCATAATCCGACCCTCCCCGTTTCGCTGTCACGAAACACCCCTCCCTGCTCTGGGAGGGGAGCTTTTTTTAAAGAAAACTTTTTTTGGAGGGGATTTCGCGTTAGTAGGTTACCTCATCTAGAATGTATTTTTTATTTATCAAGAGGTGAAATGGTCTTACATCCATATACTAGTATGCATATCGTACCTTTGCCTAGAATTTTTTAGCCGAATGGAATATCTAGTGCGAATAAAATCAGTAATTGCCGATGTTTGGAAATATTTGAGATTTAACGGGGCTGCCGATAAGGTTCAGACCGAAACAATTGAAATATCACAGATTGACGGAGAAGACCCGTACGATTTTTGGCGCCACCAGATTAACCGACTCAAAAGAAGGGTGCGGACCTTGGATCAACAGGAAAACCTAATTGTCTTTTATGGAAGCTCCTCCATACGGCTATGGGTGCATATGAAAAATGACCTAGCGCCCTTGAATGTTGTAAATCTTGGTTTTGGTGGTTCCAACTATGCTTGGTGTGCCCATTATTTTGATGAGGTATTTGGTCCTTTACATCCTAGCAAAATTGTTCTATATGCAGGGGAGAATGATTTGGGCGAAGGCAAGTCGCCCGAGGTGGTGTTGGCAGATTTCAAAAAACTCGTACAAAAAATCAAGGAAAAGGATGCAACGATTGAACTTGCGGTAATCAGCTTGAAGCCCACCCTGGCCAGACAAGGGATGATTCCGGAAATTCAGGAAACCAATCGCTTATTGAAACAGTACGTTATCCATGAACTTGGGGCCCAGTACATAGATGTGTTCAATAATATGATTGGGCCTAACCAAAAACCAATGCCTGAAATCTATATGTCCGATGGGTTACATTTGAACAAGGCCGGGTATGACATTTGGAGCCGTACGATTCGAGCGGCCTTGCTTTCCTAGTTCCTTCAGATTCAAGAGATTATTTAAAAAAAAGCACCAAATTATTAATCCAATCCACCCCTACGATTAGGGCTTCGTTGTGATGGCCATTCCCGTTGTTCCCCCGTTCTTGGATTGATACCCAATACCGCTTTTTCCCTCGATGTTTTTTCAGGGTCCTCACAGGCCATATAGGTCAAAATGGCCGTTAGGATGGCGTTGTTTCGGACATCGTCAAACACAATTTTGTCATAGGTGTCCAAATTGGTATGCCACGTATAGTTCCAATAGGCCCAGCTTAGGGAGCTTAAGGAAAATGCCGGTGCACCGGCCGCTACAAAGGATGCATAATCGGAACCTCCTCCACCAGGAGTTCCTGGAAAAGTAGTTTCAATTTCATTTTTATAGGCATCAGGAACCGCTTCCAACCATCGGCCCAAATAATCATACGCGTGCAGAAATCCCTGACCTGAAATACGTACGACCCTTCCCGTACCGTTGTCCTGATTGAACAGTGCCTGAAGTCCCTCCACAATTTTTGGGTTATCCTCCACAAAGGCCCTGGACCCGTTTAACCCCTGCTCTTCGCTTCCCCAGTGACCAATTAGAATAGTTCTCTTCGGATTGGGATACACTTTCTTCAAAATTCTGGCGGCTTCTAACATGGTAATGGTTCCCGTACCATTATCGGTAGCTCCAGTAGCCCCGTCCCACGAATCGAAATGCGCGGAAAGTATTATATATTCATCGGGTAGTTCCGTTCCGGGAATGGTAGCGATGGTATTGAAGGCAGGTACCTCTCCCAAATCTTCCGATTCCGCTACAATTTTTATTTCAGGTTTCGCCCCATGTTCTACCATTCTATACAACATTCCATAATCTTCCAAGGAGATGTCCATCACGGGAATTTTATCGGTTCCGGCACTAAAAATTTTGTTCGCCCCAAATCCACGTGACCATCGGGATTGTGCTATGGCTACCGCTCCCGCGTCTTCCAAAGCTTTGTTGATGGTCCTACTGGAGTAACCGGTATTTTTCATGTTTTCATCCCATGCTTTTTCCATTGCTTCCCTCTCTTCCTTCATTTTGGCAAAGGATGCTTCGGTAGCGAATTCCTCCCAATTATCATCCGGTCTTCCTGTAGGCTGCATCATGCTGACCATGACTATTTTCCCCTTTACGGAGGGAAGCCACTTGGCAAATGCCATGGAATCCCCCACTGTGGGTAAGGTAACTAATGCTGCCGTAACCCCTTTTTTGCCCGTACTTGGGCTCCATGCCAATTGTGTGGCGTGTAACGAGGCCACTCTGGGCGAGACCATATCCACATGGGTAATGCCCCTTTGCCAACCCTTCCAAGTTCCCCATTGCTGGTTTTCGGCATCAATGCCCCAACTTTTATATGTATTTACGGCCCAATCGTGTGCCGATTTCATTTCCGGGGTACCCACCAATCGGGGTCCGTTGTAATCCATAAGCTGATAGGCCAATGTTTCCAGTTGTGAGTTTTCAGTACCTTCTTTTTCAATGGCGGCCACGATTTCTTCTGTAGTCTGTGCTCTAAGGTTTATGATAAAACCGATACTTAAAAACAGGGTAAGCAGTAATTGTCTTTGCATGTTGAGGTAGTTTCTAAAATAAGGCTTCAAGTTAGCGATTAAACGTTTAATGAGAAATGCTATGACAGATTTAATTCATCTTTTTGTCCAACTCCAATAGGGACTTTAAGAGCACATTGGCCCCATTGGCCATGTCTTTTGCAGAAGTAAATTCTTTTGGCGAGTGGCTAATGCCGCCCTTGCTGGGAACAAAAATCATTCCGGTCGGTGCAATAAGTGCCATGTCCTGGGCGTCGTGTCCTGCGCCACTGGGCATATATTTATAAGTAAGCCCCAAGGATTCGGCATTTGTAGCAATGATTTTTTGGATTTGTGAATCCATAATGGCCGCGTCGGCCGTAGTATCTAGGGGATGGAATTCGACTTTGACATTGGAAGCCTCCGCTATGTCCTCTGTTTTGGCTTTGATGGCATTGAATACCTTTTCAATGACCTCAGAAGAAAGATCTCTAATTTCAAGACTTGCGATCACCTTTCCGGGAATTACATTTGGGGCACCGGGTTCCGCTTTTATTCGTCCTACAGTACCTACCTGGGCGCCCTCAAAACTATTGGTGATCTCGTTTACGGCTACAATATATTTAGCCGCTGCCAATAGGGCATCCTGCCTGGCGTTCATAGGTGTTGTACCGGCGTGATTTGCAAAACCTGTAAATTCAACATCCCACCATTTAAGTCCAACAATACCTTCAACCACGCCAATTTCTATATTTTCTTTTTCCAAAGTGCCTCCCTGTTCAATATGAAGTTCCAAGAAAGCGGCAACATCCCCTTCTTTTCTTGCGACTTCGGCGATGCGGGTGGTATCGCCTCCCAAACGCATAATACCTTCACCCATAGAATACCCCGTGGAGTTTCTCACGCCCAAAGCGGTTTTTCCCAAATGCCCGGCAATGGCCCGACTGCCCATAACGCCACCTTCCTCGTTGGAGAAAATGATGACTTGAAGGGGATGTTTTGTTTTGACATTGTTCTCGTTCAAGGTTTGGATGACCTCCAAAGCGGCCATGGAGCCCACACAACCATCGTAATTGCCCCCGTTTGGGACACGATCTATGTGCGACCCGAAAACTATGGGTTTCATGTTTTTTTTAGTACCCGACCTAGTTGCCACAATGTTACCTGCAAAATCGGTATGCGTTTCCAAACCCATTTTGTTCAATTCCGATATGACCCATCTGTTCGCTTCAATATTGGCATCACTAAAGGCGACCCGCTCCGTTTCGCCATTTTCCTGAAGTCCGAATTTTGCCAAATCGAAAATGCGCTGTTCCAATCGGTTTTGGTTTACGGATACTTGTGAATGCCCAGAAACAATGGTAAAAAGAGTGAATATGTATAGTAACGTTAGTTTGGGTAGATACTTCATGTTTATCGATTAGGCTCGTTTAATTCTTTTAAGTTATAAATACAGTTGTTTGCCGGAGCTTCTCCACGAAGAATGGCCAAGGTATTTTGGACCGTGAACATGCACATAAAGTCATAGGTTGTCTTTGTTAGACTTCCAACATGGGCGGTGATATAGGTATTGGGCAATTTTAATAAAGGGTCGTTCGGTTTGGGGGGTTCTTCGGATAGTACATCCGAGGCAAATCCACCCAACCGGTTGGCGTAGAGCGCTTCGGTCAAAGCGGTTTGGTCAATGATCTTTCCTCTGGCCGTATTTATGATTAGGGCCGATGGTTTCATTTTTGCCAGGGCTGTGGCATTTATCAGGTTTTCAGTCTCCTTTGTAAGTGGTAAATGTAGGCTGATGCAGTCGGCCGTTTTTAGGACGGTATCCAAATCCAAAAAAGGGTAGGGGACGGCTTCCTCCTTGGCACTCCAGTAGATAATATGCATCCCTAAGGCATCTGCAATTTTCGCTACCTTTTTTCCTATGTTCCCCATCCCCAAAATACCCAAAGTCTTCCCATTGACTTCGTCGCCCACATAACCGCTACGATCTTGCCATCGGTCTTCCTTGACCATGGAAATGGCGTTATATAGATTGCGCTGCAATACCAAGAGAAGGGAAATGGTATGTTCCGCAATAGTGTTTGCATTAGAATTGGGTGCGTTCACTACTTTGATACCCCTCTGGGTGGCTTCGGTTACTTCGATGTTATCCAAACCAACCCCACATCTAGATATCACTTTTAGATTGGGAAGTACATCCATTAAGTTGGCCCTTACCTGACCTTTTCCACGGGTAATAATGGCATCGATTTGATTTTCGGATAGCTGTTTTTGCAGTGAACTTTCATCAAATCCGGTAAGGATGTTCATATCCTGGGCCGATTCCAATACGTTCATAGCTTCGTCGGCCACGGTTTCCAATAAAAGGATGTTTTTTGGCATTTATTTATTATGATATAGCGTGGCATCCTTGGTTTTATAGCCCCTAAAGTCATTTCTGCCGGATACGTAGATACCTTCTTTGTATAATTCGTCCTCAAAAATTTTAGGGTCTATATTATCCTTATCTTCAGGGTCCGAAGAGATTTCCACCAAATTTCCCGAAGGATCTCTAACGAACATCTGGATCGCTCCATCCGGAAGTTGGCGTACCTTGCCCCAAGGGTTAATGTCGATGACACCCAGCTCCTTCATCCTAAAGAAAACCGCATTGATATCGTCTACAGTGACGCACAGATGTCCCCTAAAGGAATAGGTGTCCTCCCACTCCGTCAGGTGTAATTGTTGTTCCTCATTGAACTTGAAAAAGGCCGTAGGATAATCGAACAAAAAGGCGGGAATGGGTTCCAGGCCCAATTCGTGCTCATAGAATTTACAAGCTTCCTCCAAATTGCTTACTATTAATGCCACATGGTTAATCTTTACTGCTCTTGCCATGATATTTATTGTTTAAAATCCTTTACAAAATCCCAATTGGGGGTTACCCCCAATCCGGGTTTATCCGGTGCCGAAATCATCCCCGTATCGTCCACTCGTATGTGTTCCTCCACCAAATCGTACATCATTGGATTTCCGCCGAGCGAGAATTCTATGACGTTTGCCGAGGGCGAGGCGAAGGCCACTGAAAGTCCGGCCATAAAGGAAAACGCGGAACCCCAACAGTGCGGGGCCAGTTCCAATTGGTAGGTGTGTGCCAATTGCGAGACCCGCATGGCTTCCGTAATTCCACCAATAATGGCACAATCCGGTTGCAGCACATCCAAGGCTCGTTCCGAAATCATATCCCGAATGTCGAAGGCCGTATATTCGCTTTCACCTGCCGCGATGGGAATATCGGTTTGCGAGCGAACTTCCGCAGTACCTATTTTATTATCCGGATTGATGGGTTCCTCAAACCAATACAGGTTACAATCGGCCACGCCGCGACAAAACTGTTTGGCCTCCGGTACGCTGAAGGTGCCATGGGCATCCGTCATCAACTTGATATCATCCCCTAAAGCTTCTCGGGCTGCCTTTACACGTTCTACACTGGCTTTAACGGTTTCATCCATAATGCCTACGCGCATTTTTACTCCGGAAAATCCTTTGCTGGTATAGCCTTTTAATTGTTCTCCAATGGCATCCACTTTGGCCCATCCGCCACTGGCATAGGCTTCCATTTTATTCCTACAGCTTCCACCCAACAATTCCACTACTGGAACTCCCAAGGATTTTCCCTTAATATCCCAAAGGGCGGTGTCGATGCCACTGAGTGCCGAAATGGTGAGGCCCCGACGTCCCAAAATGGGAAATTTTCGACCACGGGACAGCGAATAGTGGTCCCGGGTGCCATTATAGACCATTTCCCAAATACGGGAAATATTTCGGGCATCCTGACCTATGAGTTGGGGTTTTAATTCGTTTTCCACACAACTGACGATGCTGGCGCAAGATCCTGATGAGCCAACGGCCGCTTTGGCTTCCCCAAATCCTTGAAGACCGGAATCGGTTGTAACAACGATCAAGGTCATATCAAAATTGGTGAGGAGTCCGTAATCGCTAAAATGCTGTTTCTCCTTGAGTATAGGGCAACGAAGCCAAAACGCTTCTATGTTGGTTATTTTCACGGTTTAATTTTTCTGATTATTTAAGTAGTTCAGTTAAGGTGTCCATAGATTTTTTCGTCAGCATGGTATAAAATTCGTCGGTAATGGCAGAACTTCCATGGTCTTCCAAAAACTTTTTTTGTTCTGCCGTTAACTCCTTGGGGTCGGTTTCAATGGAGTTTGGAAAGGGGTTAGCCGGAGTTCTGTCCAACGGGGCACAAAACTCTACGGAGAGCACTTTGTCGTAATTGATTTCCCTCAAGGTATGAATGATTTTTTTCCAGTTTAAATGACCCATGCCGGGTGCCATTCTATTATTATCGGCTACATGGAAATTCACCAAGCGGTCGCCCACTTTTTTCATAGTCTCGAACATGTCCACTTCCTCAATGTTCATGTGAAAGGTGTCCAAGCAGACGCCACAATTGGGTCCAACTTCTTCGGCCAGGGCCAAGGCCTGCGCTCCTCTATTAATGAAATAGGTTTCAAAACGGTTAATGGGTTCTATACCTATCCGTACTCCTAATTCTTCGGTATACTTGTAAACTTCTCGGACACCTTCAACGGCCCATTCCCATTCCTGTTCTGGAGTGGCATCTGGTATTATTTTACCAACCGTGGCGGGAACCAGGGAAATGACGGAGCCACCCAAATCCGAAACCATCTTGGCGACATCCTTTACGTATTGGACGGACATTTTACGCTGGGCGGGGTCCTTGGCCAATAAATTCCGCTCCTCCAACATCAAGGTAACGGAACCCCAACATTTAATACCGTATATATCCATTTGCAGGTTGACCTTTTGCGCATCATAACTTTCGGGTGCTCCCTGAATTTCAAGATACGTGTAATCGAATTTTGAAATACGGTTGAGGGTATGTTCCAATGATTCTGCACGCATCCAATTGTGTATGGCTAATTCCATGAATTTAATTCTATATTAGTGTGTTACTTATCCTTTAAATGCTATTTTCCGATGGGCCCCATCGCAAAAAGGTTTGTTTTCCGATGCCCCGCACCTACAAAAACTCATAGGTCCGTCTTTGTGGATCGTTTCCCCAGATGCTGTCTCGATTTTTACTTTGCCCAATATGCGAAAAGGGCCGTTTGCCAAAATCTTGATTTCGGTATATTGTTCATCGGTATTGCCTTCTTGAGTATCTTCCTCACCTTTCATGTAATAGGATAAGGCCCCGGAGGGACACGTTTTTATCTGTGATTGCAGGTCTGAAATATTGGCATTTTCAGGGGTAATCCACGGTTTTTCCTTCGGTTTATAGACTTCCGGCAATTTTTCTACGCAAACCCCGGAATGGATACATTTATTCGGTTTCCATACAATGGTCAAGTCTTCTTTGGTGTACTCTTTGGTTATTTCCTTATCCATAGTTATTTATGCTATATTGATGCCCTTCATGACCAATCTTCGCCACTCCAGATGCTTTTTTAAGTACATGGCCACAAAGGGGCAAAGGGGTACGAGGGTGAGGCCCTGCTTTTCTATATCCTCCAAAACCTGAAGTACCAGTGCCGAACCGATTCCCTTACCCTCCAGGGCAGCAGGTACCTCCGTATGCGTCAGGAATATTTTTTCCTTGGCCTTAATATATTCTATGAAGGCCGTGTGGCCCTCGATGACAGCCTCATATCTTTTTTTGGCCGGATTATCGGCTACTTTTAAATCCACTATTTTAAATTTTTTAGATTTTTAAGTTAGGAAAAAATACTGAGTTGGTCCTATATTTTCAATGTTGCTTGGATGCTCCTTTTCCAGGAGCGGGAAACGCCCCAGGGTTTGCGTCAAGTACCAGTACCCAATCGTGTCCCTTTCCAGTCGTAGGGGCCTCAATTTTCACATCATCTGATTGAGGTATTTCACCGGCCGGATAGCTATTTCCCGTCCTTGGATCGTACCACCAAGCAGTAAATTTTTTGGAAGAAAGGGATGTTAAATTTAGATGAACGGCTCCGCCAGAAGGCATATACACCATGGCATAACTGCCATTTTGGTCACGTGTAGCAATTTTATAATCATTGTTTTCTTTTTGGTCCCCAAGAATCATATCCTGATCGGGAACGCGGGACAGGAAGGGTCTGGACAACAATAAATTTTTGATGTGTTTCACCTGATTGGCCATAGGCATGTCCAAGGCTGCAGTCCACGGACGTAAAGGTCGGTTTATAGGTTCCTTATCCGGAGTGTACATTTACCAAACGGCATGGCATCCATAGGATTGCCCAAGGGCGCCTGCGAACACGTTCCAATACATGATTCTTCTAATATCATCGGCAGTACTATACCCAAGCTCTTTGGCATTGAAGCAATTGGGATGGTCTTCATACAGGGGTTCCCCGTCCAAAACGGGCTTTACAGGTGTTAGTGCATAGTCATGGAAAATATGGTTATAGGTTCCCTTGTTGGCGCAGTGACCGGTCTGGTGCATATTGAAATCCAACCATTTCTGGTTATGAAACCAAGTGGAAGAACCGCCCTGTTCCGTTGGCTGGGGATGATAGGTCATAAGGGTTTGTTCGTAGCCTCCCACACCCTTGGCCACACCCTCTGCCATTTGGTTCCAGATGAGTACATCATTACTATCTTCACGGGGGTTTCGGTCGCCCCCAATGACCCAGATGATGTTATCGAAATCCTTGTATCTATTTCCCATCCATTCCCCAAAGGTGTATGCATTTTCTGGATTGAATATTTCAGGTCCAACGCCCCATTCCTTGGTATTGACCTTATCGCCCCAAGTGGGTAGCAAGGCAATGTACAGGCCTAAGGAATCTGCCTTTTTGATGATGAGGTCCACATGATTAAAATAGGCCTTGTTGGGGGTGGTAGGGTCGTTGTTCAACAATGGGGTTTCACCATAGGGGTTTGGGTCGTTCAAACCATCCAGTTCGGCCAGCGCCACCGCTTGGATTACATTGAAACCCTGCTCTGCCCTTTTTTTGAGGTATAGATCCGCCTGTTGTTCATTACATCTATGGAATAATTCCCAGGCTGTATCCGCCAACCAAAAGAAGGGTTCGCCCTCTTGGGTGACCAAATACCGATTATTGGAACTTACTTCTAAACGTTGGGATGTTACGTAGTATGTAGATAGGAACAGAAGAACTAAACAAGTGACACGCGATGAGGATATCATAAATAGATTTATTGACTTAGGCATTTAACCACTAATATTTTTGATATAGCATGGCGGGGTATTTACCATCCTGAGCATCAGGTTGTCGAATATGCCCTCCTTCATGAAGCTGCGGTTGAACCTGTAGCAATATTCGTCGAGATAGTCCTGTAGGTCCCCCACGTGGTGGTGCATCCCCCTAAGCCATGCCTT
>NZ_MDGL01000062.1 GCF_002742265.1 Maribacter sp. 4G9 | reverse complement strand
GATGCCGCGTTTTTGGAGTGCCTTCAAAAAACCGTTGAGCTCGTCACCGGTCTTGAACTGTTTAAAAAAATTGTCGTCGAATAATTCCTCGTTCTTCATAATGGTGTGAAAATTTAAAGTTAAAAAAATAGCGGGGGCATGCCCCCGCTATTTTTTTATTTACACACTTTATGAGATAGTCCCAATTCTTACGAATTTCATCTAAATCAAGCTCGCTTAATCGGAATCCAACTATAAGATAATTGATTGCGGACTGAATATCTTTATTGTTAAGTAAATCAACATTTTGACTAATGAGTTCTAAATTATCTGTAAATTTCGGAATACTATTTTTGATTTCTAAAAAATATCTTTTAGTTCTTTCAAAATCCGTTTCCTTTTTAGTTGAATTTAACATCTGAATAAATAACGATTAACAAACAAAAACGTATGCCAACACCGTATAAAATTAATTGCTTAAACTTTTTTACTTTGGAAAGGACTTTCCTTTTTCAAAGTTAGTTGTAATTTACTTTATTGACTTAGGCATTTAACCACTAATATTTTTGATATAGCATGGCGGGGTATTTACCATCCTGAGCATCAGGTTGTCGAATATGCCCTCCTTCATGAAGCTGCGGTTGAACCTGTAGCAATATTCGTCGAGATAGTCCTGTAGGTCCCCCACGTGGTGGTGCATCCCCCTAAGCCATGCCTT
>NZ_MDGL01000061.1 GCF_002742265.1 Maribacter sp. 4G9 | reverse complement strand
TTGTTTTTAAGCGACAAGGTAATTGTTACTTGATCTTTCAAAGTGGCACAGATCGAACCGATATCACTGGCACAAAACGAACCGAAACGGATCGGGCCGATGGCCAAAAGTGGCACAGATCAAACCGAAATGCCTGGCACTATAACTCCGAAATGGATGGCACAAAACGAACCGAAGTATCCAGTATTGTGCTTAATGTAATCTCGATTCAAATGAATAATAGAAACCTTGGAAACCTCCAAATCATTTTCTTGTAGTACATATTTTTGAAAACAAGCATCTAAAATGTGATTATGCTTCTTTTTGGTACTTACTTCATTGGAAGATTTAATTTCATATAAATGCCAAGTATCATTCGCTAAGCGTTCCATTACGTCGATACGGGCAAAGGCACCAGTCACAGTCTCAAAAGCTTCTTGAAAGAAAGATTTTTTTTTGTGTTTTAGAGCGCGTAGAGTTTCACGAGGTGTCCCCAATTCATTTAGCTGTATTGCTTGAGGAAACAATTGTTGGGCATATTTTTCAACTCCATATCCATCCTTTATTAATTTCTTTATAAACAGAGAGAATTCCCCTTTTGGATATTCTTCAGGTCTATTTTTCAAAAGCCATAAAGATTCTGGACAATTGAGGTAATGGATGAAATCAGTTTTGGTCAGCTTCAAGCTTAGGTGTTATTTAACAATTTCTAAAATCCTAACATACTTATCCAAGTCTCCTATTTTTACAGTATCTCCAACGGCTTTTCCTTTTAGTGCTGCACCCAAGGGAGATTTGATATTAATTTTCTGTAATCCATTTGATTTTTCTGCTTTTGATACAGTATGCTCGACTAAATGGACTTTCAGATCTTTATCGATATTCAAGTACTTGACTTTTACTTTGCTATTTAAGTCAATGGTTTCCTTAAATAATTCAGTTTGAAAATCTTCTTTTTGGGTAACGGCTTTAACGGTTTCCTTTAGGTCTTTTTGCAGGCTCGGAGCGACTTTAGCGATTTCATTTTCGATAATGGTTATGTTGTCCGTAAATGCAAGACCTGTTCTCGATTTATCTTCAAAGATTGAAGGATTACTATTTTCAATATTCCTTATGAAGTCCACCAATTTTTGTGTTTCCTTTTGTGGATTCCTCCACCAATTTGTGCTCCAAATTCTATGAAAAACAAAACCGTGTCCCTCAAGAATCTTTTGTCTATGTCTATCGTGTAAATAGGCTTCTTGACTGGAATGATATTCTGCACCATCGCATTCTATTGCTATTTTAGGTAATCCTATATGTTTAGTGTCATAAACTATATCGATTCTGAAACCAGCAAATTGGAGTTGAGGGACGATTTTACTTTCGTCAAAATGTTCGGTCAGGGCTTCGTAAACTTCTTCTTCAAATGGAGATTCGAGGTCTTCATTGAAATTGTCAATAGACGTGCTTTTTGTTGAATTTTCTGCCAATGTATTTAAGACGGAAATTCTTGCCTCATTATCTTGGTCGCTTACTGCTTTTGCATACGCCAAATAAGCATAAAAAGCTCCTCTTCTGTTATTTGAACCTTCGGTAATCAAATGCTCTTTGTAGTTTAAAAAGACTTCTTGCGGGATTGACGAACAAACATATACCTTATATTTTGCTCTAGTAATGATGACATTTAATAGCTTGTAACCTTTTTGGTGGTTAATGGAGCCGAAACGTTGGGCAAATTTCCCTTCTTTGTTGATTCCATAGGTAGTGGAAAGAATTATAACGTCTCTTTCGTCTCCCTGTATGTTTTCAAGATTCTTTACAAAAAATCCGTTTTCCTCTAGCTCAACGATTTTTTCGTTAAAATCCCTGAATCGTTCAAATTTTCGCCTTTCATTGATTTTTCCTAAAATGAGGTTTCGCTGGTTGATGTTAAAGGTTGCTACTCCTACAGTCGGATATTTGCCATCAGGTAATCGAGAAATGTTATTGTCAATAATCGATAAAACTGTTTCAGCTTCTGCATCATTTGAATTATCGGAATAAGTGCCATTTACCGGAACATAATTAATCGGAATGTAATCAAAACTATTCGGAAGTGGTTTTAAGCGTTGATTATAAAACGCATAATTGGAATAGTCTATTAAATAAGGATGTCTTGAACGATAGTGAAAATCCAAATGTTTTTTCTCAAAACCTAGAATAGATGCGAAATCAAGTAGCGATTCACAATCTAACATTGAGTTGCCCAAAGTATTCTTAATCCTGTCTTCTTCCTCTTCAAATTCATCTTCATCATCAATTGTTCCATCAAATATTTTGCTGAAATAGTTTGAAGGCGGCATTTGATGCTCATCTCCCGCAATAACAATTTGTTTTCCCTTTAGTAGTGCAGGCAGATTATCCTCCAATTTTAGCTGACTGGCTTCGTCAAACATAACAATATCAAAATATTGATTTTGTCCTTTAAAGAGATTGCTGGCCACATCTGGTGTGGTTAGGATAATTGGGAAAAACGTAGTGAACAAATCCATATCCAACTTTACGATTTCTCGCAAGGACAATCTTTTATGCTTGTTGCTTGCCCTTTTATTATATAGATTTTCAACTGCTATATCTGGATTTCTGTTATCGAAATCCCTTGTGGCATCAATTTGTTTGGAAAACCAATATTCCCTAATATATTTTATCTGTTCTCTTTCAAGTTCGGACAATGATTTTTCTAATTCTACGTGGTCGTTATCGTTGGTTGGCAAGTCCATATTTGCCGAGTTTACGAGCAGTGAACTGAGGTAGAAAATTAAAAATATTTTTCGCCAATCATCTTTTTCAATCAGTTGGTCTATTATTAGTGTGTCTTCTGCAGAAAGAGAATTGTAATACTGAAACCATTTAAATTCAATGGAAAAAAGGTCGTTTTCATTTCCAAAGAAAGATTCTTTGGATTCAATCAATTGTTCAACAGCCTCCACAAAAGACTTGTACGATGTTTGATTGAGTTCGATAGTACTCCAATTATCTTCAAGAATTTTTGTTGTTAAACTGGTAATTTGATTTTTAATAGAAAGTAACAACTCGGTTTCAAATTCTCCCGTAAGAGGTTGAAGAATATCTATGTCCTTGTACTCGGCTTCAATTTTTCTTTGAAAATCTTTTTTGGTGCTCTCAATAACTGATTTGTATTTTTCAAGGCTTAATTCTTTGTCGGCAATGGTTTTGGCATAAATAATGGTTTTGAGGTCTTTGCTTGCCTTTGTTGCATTTTGGATTTTTGCATAAGAAGTGTTTACTTTCAATTGGTCATGAATGATTGTTTTTTTTGTTTTGGAGAAAATAGAAACACCTTTATAAATAAAGCTTTTGGTTTTTTCCTCATCATAAAAGTCGTCTGCTTTCTCGTATTTCGAGAAGATTTTCAAAAGTGGGCTAGAAATTTTATCAATTTCGTCTCCTTGTTGGTTTAACTGCTCTTTTCTAATATTGTAGAACTCTTGTTCGTACGCCAAAAATTGTTCTCCAATCGCTTCAAGTTCCTTCTTGTAGTACAAAAAGTCTTCTTGTATTTGCTGTTCGATAATGAAAGGATTATCTCCAATTAATTTTGAAGAGTTTAAAAAGGATAAATTTTTGTGAAGTTTGTATTCGTTGTAAAGATTTTGCCCCTTTCTAATCAATTCAAGAAGTCTATTGAGTTCAGTGGACTCATAAGAAAAAGTATCTTTTGCCAAGTCTAGATTGGATTCTTCTGAATTGTCCTTTAATTCGGAAAGTAAAGAGCCAACAACGCTAGTCCAATTCTTATTGCCAATCAATTTTTTATCTAATTTCTGATGTCTTTTGTTAATTGCATCAATTAGAGCCTTAGATTTTTGAATAATGTTGTCCAAAGTTTCTTTGGAATGGGTGTATCGATATCTTCGATAAGAAGAATTATCAACCCTGTCTCGCACTGAATCTACAGCAAGTCTTCTGTCCTTTATAATATCTTTAATTAAAATAGACTGGTAATTCAGTCCTTTTTCATATAAAGCATTATACAGGACTTCTAAGGCAGTTCGTTTTTCGCAAACAACGATTGTCTTTTTTTGATTTTCAAGTGCATTTACTAAAATAGCCGTTAATGATTGGCTTTTCCCAGTTCCTGGGGGCCCTTGAATAAGAATATTTCTTGATGTTTTTAAGGAATGTAAAATACCTTGTTGAGATGGGTCGGTTTCAACTGATGAGATTGGTTGAAAAAAGTGTTTATCCATATCCTCAAGGTCAATAGTTGCACCTTTCAGTTCAAGCAGATTTCCATAATCATGAATTATATTCTGTTTTTGAACTTCAAAAATGGAAAACAAGCCACCAAAGTCAATGAATGAATTATTCGAAGTTAATGGTAGTTTTTCGTAGTATTTTTTGTCTGGAATGGATTTTATTTCGTCAAGCTTTTTCTCAAATGTTTCGCGTAGGTCGTTGGGGGTTGTGCTGTTTATGGCTTCAATGATGTTTACACAAATATCCAAAAGCTCATTTCTATCAATTAAGCCGTCATCCAAATGTTCGCTAGAGATTTGGTCGATTTCGATTTTTGAATCATTTTGTAAATGGTTGATTAATACTTCATTGATATAAATTGGGTCGTCCTCATTTCTCAGTATTTCCCAAGTATTAAACTCCTTTGTTCGTCTTATTCGCAAAGACCAAATTAAAATCGGGGCGACAGTTAATTTGTTGTCTGACTGGTCTCTCCTTACTAGCAATGGAAAACCAAAACCAAAAGTGTTGAGGCCTTTTTCCGATTCTATTGCATCTGTTTGGTTGATTAGGTTCTCAAACGATTTTGTGATTTTTACCAATTGGGTTTGGTCTTCTTCAAAAAGCGAGTTCAAATCAGGGACATTATCTTTCCAGCTAATTTTAAATTTTAAGGGTAATTCTGTCAATAAAGAATTGATGAAATTATTTGGTAAATTCTCGTCAATATGGGAAAGTCTGGTTAAGTCAAATTTATACCTCGAACGTGCAGGTATTGCATTTAGATGAACACCTCTTCGGCTACCAACCTTTAGTCGGTTTTGTAACTCTATTAGTAACCTTTCGGTTATTTCCATACTTCAATTTTTGGTCGAACTAGATAGTCTGTTTTGGTGCAGACTTAGCTTTGGCTGTTATTTAAGTTTGCCTTTAAAGATATTTATTTATAATAAAAATCGTACGTTTTACTAAATATAAAGTAAGAAATCTTTACTGTTATTGAAATTTAAAGTGGATGATTCAAATGAGTCACAGGTGAAACCCAAATCTTACCCAAAAACTTTGCGCGTGGATCCTGTCCGGTTTTTGTAGCGATTCCGGCAGATTAGCGTAAAGCAAAAAGCGGATAGGGCGCACCCTACTTTTTGCTTTGGGGTTCTCGCCATTCATGGTAGAGTTCGCTTGCCTCTGGGCTGGCCTCGAAGAAAGCCCTGAAATGCCCGACCGCTTCTTCTTCTCCCTTTCCATAAGCTTCCAGCTTTATGTCGGAGATTCGTGAAACCTTATAAACGGAAAAGCCCAGAACCAAAATGATACAGAACAGTAACCCCGCGAACAATTTTACCGCCCATTTCGGAATGGTCATCGACTTCTTAATGTAGTAGACCACATTCGCCATCAGTTTGTGTTGGTCTTGGATTGTTCTCTTCTGGTCGTCATTGTATCGCCTTAAGATAAAGTCAATGTCCTTGGTGTCGGGCTTGATTTTGTAGTTCATCAAAAAAGCTTGCAGCTCTTCCAAGCGGCTGACCGAGTTTTCGAACTCTTTAATTTCTTCGGTTATCAATTCTGCTATTTCGTCTAATTTTGCCATAATTTTAAATTTCCATTCCTAATCCTATTGTTTTTTTAACGGCTATCTTGATTGCCTTTTGTGCAATACTTATTGCCAAATTGGGGGATAGACCTACAGTCTTACCAAGCATTGTTAACGTGTTTTCTTTGGCTATTTTTTGAGCCATATTTTTATCAAAACCGATTCGCTCCGCTATTCGCCCCATTGACATGGAACGATGTACTTCGCTTCCCTTTAGGTTTTTGCCTTTGTATTCAAATCTGAAACCTCTCAGCTGATTCGATTTACTGATGCTTGGAATAACCTTTACATCATTTTGCTTCATGTACTTAATATATTGGTCAAAATCCTTGGGCCTCATTTCGGCAATAACCTTTTCATGAATCTGCTTTATTTCCTGGCGTACATTTTTTACTTCGTTCAATTTTTCTTGTTGCACTTCCCTGACCGTGGTCAATTCCATTTGTTTGGCAACCTTTTCGGCGGCCTGTTGGCTTCGTTTTCCGATATAGTTGTCTTTATATGCTTTGCCGTCAAAACCGATGCGGTTTACGTATAAATGGATGTGTCGATGACTTTTATCTTGATGTACAAAAGCGATTGCCTGTCGTTCTTGCAGTTTCATTTCTTTGATGAATCTTTCCGTAATTTCCTTTAGTTCATTTTCTTTTAATTCCTGTCCATCTTTAATTGTGGGACTAAGCACGAAACTCAAGGTGTTCTTTTTACATCGGTGGTTTTGTGTTTGAATGATTTTGAATTCCTGTGTTAGCTCTTTGGGATTGTCTCCTGCCAGATGTTCACGATAGACCACCTTGGCATCTTTCTCCTCGTTCCAACCGTAACCCATGGAAGCTCCTGTATGCGATATGGATTTTCCCATGCCTATCATTTCTTGAAATTGTAAAGATGTTTCCGTATTTCATTTGCCAATTGTACGACTTCATCAGCCAATTTCGGATTGCGTTTTCGGTACATATTCCCGATACGTTTAAAGTTGACCTGATACTGCACCAGTAATTTGTAGACATCGATTTGTTCATCGGAAAACCGCTCGACAATTCTATGATCAAAGGCAGCACGACGACAATATTCACTTATCGAAAGTCCGCTCTTTTTGGCCTTGATCTTGAGCAGCTTCTTTTCATAAATGGAACATCGAAATTGTACAAACTCCTTTTTCACTTTCTGTATTTCTTTGATATGAACAAGTCTTTTTTTTTAAAATAATTATGTCAGAGACCCCATTTCAAATCGCACATCGAAAACGCAATTAACAGTTCCCATCCTTTTGCGACCAACGGGAGAAAAAGCAAGATTTGTCATGACAATGACACATCTTGAATTCTCACTCAGACGCATTTCCAAACCTACCTTCCGTATCCTCGATTTGTCCCTATCCACATCTCATTTATATCTTTGTAATCTTCATATAAATAGGATTTATCGATGCATCCTTTATGGTTTTGCATCAACCATTCTGTAGCTTCATTTCCGGCTCTATCATTATCCAAATACAGCTTAACATCCTTGAAAAATTCTATATGTCTCATCGCCTTTTTAAGAAAGGAAAGCGAGTTTAAAATGAGAAAAGACATGTTGTCGTGGCAGAAATTAGTGACCGTTAAAAAATCGAACATTCCTTCAGTTACGACTAACTGCATACATCCGTTTGAAAAATAGGTAATGTCCTTTGGGGAAGAGGAACTCTTGTAGTACATGTTACGAAGTTCCCAACCACCGGAATCGCTCTTTAGTCCAATACCGAAGTAATGGTTTCCTTTACAGGAGTAATGGACTTCTTTACAATATTTATTGGCGGTTTCCAGCGTTATATTCCGCTCCTTTAGGTAGACTTTTAGCCCGTAATGCCAAATAGGACGGGCACCTTTGATAATTAGACCATCATTCTTAGCTGGCTCAAAAGGTTGCGGGTGAAAAGAAAAAGAGGGCGGTATGTCAGAAAGAAAGTCAAGCGCATCCAGCAAACGGCAGTCGTAGAGCCGGATGACCAAATCGAGGGTGTTCCCACCGAAGCCCGACCCATGGTCGAACCAAAGGTTCTTGATTTTCGATACCTTGAAAGAGGCATGGGTTTCTAGCCGGAACGGACTTAGAAACCAAGCTTCTTTCTTTGTTTCCCTGCGGGGAAAGTGCCCTGCCTTTGCCATCGTTTTCACGATGCACATGGCACGGGCTTTTTGCCAGCTTATTTCTTCCCCTTTCATCTGCGCCTGTTTTTAAAGGTGTAGTTCAAGGCTTCGGTCTCGATTTCCCAATTTGACTTCCTGCTATTCTGAAGAAGCCACGCATTGAGTTTGGCCTTTTCAAAGAATAGCATCTTGCCATTGGGTTTCGAATGCGGGATATTTCCAGAGGCAGTCAGTTTATACAGATAGCTTCTCGATATTCCGGTATAGTCGCAGGTTTCCTCAAAGGTGAGTACTTCCTTATGGGCTATTAAAAGCCGTTCCAAACGATCAAGTCGTTCAAGGATTAAAAAATTGTCCATTTGTTTCTTTTTAGGGTTACGAAATGAGCAAAAGCGCTTTTGTTTTCTTTTAAAGAATTCTTGGGATAAAGGTAAAATAAAGGAAGGGGTAAAGCTTAATCTTTTGATTTAAGTTATTCACAAAAATCTGATATACAATAAGTTACATCAAATGAATTCAAATGAAATCAAATGTAATGTGGTGATTTAGATTTGGTTTCAAATGGATTCAAATGGTATCATTTGATTTTTGTTAAAAATGGAAGAATTTTGAGTTATCAACAATTTAAGATAGCCAAATATGAAAATTCTGGTTTTAAAAGCGTCGATTATATTGTATTAGGAGCAGTCCATTGCATGATTGTTATTTGAAGAAACTTTCTATTATTACGATGAATGCTGCCCTATTATATTAAAGGTTTGCTTCTTGGCACCAAAGAAATAAAGAAATTTTCTTTCTAGTCAATACCGATTACTATATCGACTTAATAGCAGGAGTCAAAATCTTTAAATAGAACTTCACGAAATGAACAAAGCTCATTGCTGTGAAGTTAGCACTAGATTAATTTTATTCCTTGCTATATGTTACTAAAAAGGGATTTGTTATTTTTAATAAAGAAGTATATAATTAATGCGAGTTATGCTTCAAGCATTAATTATACGATATTTTAAATTATTGAACATTCTATGCTACGTCATAATCTTAAACTTATAATCAGGAATTTGTGGGCGAATAAAATATATACTTCTATTATTCTATTGAGCCTAATAGTGGCTTTTGTATGTTGCAATATTCTCATATCATTTCTTGTTTATGAAACAAATACGGATAAATTTCATTCCAAGCATGAAAGGATATTCCAGATATTCAGCAATGATCCATTTGGCGAAAGCGGCCGCATTGCCTACATACCCAAGTTTCTTTATGATTATCTAACCAACAATTATCCAGAAATTGCAGATGTAAGTCAGATTGGAAATTTAGATAAAGCTTCAATTGAGGTTGAAAAAACCGTTTTCCATGATTTAAATATTTTGTTGGCCGATGAGTCATTCTTTTCAGTTTTTGATTTCCCTATTGGTCAAGGAACTAAAAGTGGGGGGTTGTCACCTGGTAATATTGTACTCACACAAGAAAAGGCTGCTATTTTATTTGGGGAATCGGAAGCGGTCGGTAAGTCTGTGTCTTTAATTACTCCCGATACTATCCAGCAAATGACCGTTTCGGCTATTACAAAAAAGTCGAGCTCAAATAGTCATTTATCTTTTGATGCTTTAGTGCATCATTCCGATTTTGAAAACAGATGGAACGGCGGGCCCAGCTATGCTTTAATAACCAGTAATAGTTCTACGGAAGCATTGCAAAGCAAGATCAGGGCAGATACTATACGACCCGGATTACTTGGCCCCGGCAAAATGGATTACTTCTTTGAGCCCTTAAGTAATTCTTATTTCACCGCTGAAAATAAAATGAAATACATGAAAACAAGAAACCCTACCTTTTTGAAGGTCGGGTATATTGTTTGCGGCTTGATCCTCTTTATTGCAAGCTTTAATTTCATAAATCTATTCTTGCTTTTTTGGCAGGATAGAAGAAAGGAAATGGGCATTAAAAAAACACTTGGAATTACTCAAAAAGGATTGTTCTACTTCTCAATAGCAGAAGCAGGATTTTACATTATTACTAGTTTTTTATTATCGCTTATAATAACACTTCTAACAATTCCTGTATTCAATTCTGTTTTTGAGGCTAACCTATCACCGGAGTATTTGTTGAATATAGAGGTTGCTTCATATATAGGTTTAGTGATTCTTTTCTCGGCCGCCTTGGTAGTAATATTTTCGGTATCCAAACAATGGAGAATGAAACCTGTCAATTTAATGAAAAACGAATCCTCCAAGGTTACCTTTAGTGGATTTCTCTTCACTTTCCAGTTCATTATTTCAATTACACTGACAATATGCTCCATCTCGATTATTGAACAAATGAACTATATTGAGAATGCTCCACTCGGTTTCAACCGAAAAATTATTCAACTTGATACCCCCGACCCGAAATACTCGAAAGTTCTTCCTGTCCTCAAACAGAAAATTAGTCAATTGCCAAATGTCAAAAGTGTAACCGTTAGTGGTGGAAACCCTATATCCGGAAATCGAATGGTGCGATATGAGCTTGAAAACGAAAAGTTTTATACACCCTTTTTATTTGGAGGTGATGAAGATTTCATTGAAACGCTTAATTTAAATTTAATCGAAGGCAGTTTGCCTTCAGCAGTACGTAACGGTAAACTTGTCAATCAAAAATTGATCCATCAGTTTGACCTAAGTAATCCAATTGGAAAAAAAGTGCCCGGTACTGAGGATTTAATTGTTGGTGTTGTGGAAGATTTTACATGTGGTTCTTTTAAAGAGGAGATTCCGCCAGTCATAATAGCTTACTATGAGGATGGGCCTTCATTGCTCATTGATTACAAAGGCACCAATTTAGGATTAATTCTTCCAGAAATTGAAACAAAATGGAAAGAGCTATTTCCAGATTATTTCTTTTCTTACATAATTCTTGAAGAAGAACTCATGAAGAAGTACAAAGAGGACACATTTTTCTATAATATCATTGTGACTTTTGCAATTATAAGTATGATATTGGCAAGTTTCGGCTTGTTTGCTTTGTCATGGGCAGTTACTCAAAGTCGATCTAAAGAAATGGGAATTCGAAAAGTACTAGGGGCCTCGACAAAAGATATTGTGAATTTGTTGACTTACGCATTTAGCAAACGTATACTTCTAGCTTTCATAATAGCAATCCCCATGGGCTACTATTTGATGAATCAATGGCTTACACGTTTCGCAAACAGGATTGATCTCAGCATATGGATTTTTATTCTATCGGGCCTTATCGTAATATTAATTTCTGTGTTGACTTTAAGTATGCAAACAATAAAAGCGACCAGAAAAAATCCAATAGAGGAAATAAGCACTGAGTAGAAATTGTTTTATCAACCAAAGGACTTCGATTTTTTATCTGTCTTTTTAAGTAACCTTTTATGAAACTCCGTTAGATACATCTGGTAGGCTATTTTATACTGCAATGTTCATCTCCAATTCAGGGATCATATTTGTGGTGCCTTTATTTTCTTGTCAATAATCTTTGTTAAGAATTCGGTTGTTTGCAATTAGCGATGCCTAAGGTGCTTTAATATGGTATAGTTATCGGCACCATTCTCAAGTTGAATTCAATAAAACACCTATAATTAGCGACAATTTTCATATCTTTCTTTCAGGAAAATAAAAGGTGAAAATTAGGTTTATATTTAAAAAACCGTCACTTAACCGTCACTTCAAAAAACACAAAACCCTGAAAATCAAATGATTAACAGGGTTTATAAGTACTCGAGGTGGGAATCGAACCCACACTCCCGAAAGAACTGGATTTTGAATCCAGCGCGTCTACCAATTCCGCCACTCGAGCTTGTAAAATAGGATTGCAAAACTATAAAATATTTTTATTTCCACACCAAAAAATTAAACAATTATCCTTCAGCAAGACAAATTAATTTCTAAATTTGCACCTCCTTAGAAAACAACTGTGCTTTGCGCAGACGGAGTAGGCACTTTAAGGTCCCTTCTTCATAAGGATCGAGAATCAATAATATAGACATGCCATACAGCGTTCCAGAACCTAAATTCTTTGCCTGCACCCAAAGTACCGTTTTAGGAGAAAAAATTGCCAAGGCCTTTGGCGTGGAACTGGGCAACATCATATTTTCACGATATAGCGACGGAGAGTTTCAGCCCTCCTTTGAGGAGTCCATAAGGGGTACTAGAATTTTTATTATCGGTTCTACCCACCCAGGACCTGAAAATCTTATGGAAATGTTGTTGATGATCGATGGTGCAAAAAGGGCCTCCGCGCGTCATATAACCGCTGTAATGCCTTATTTTGGTTGGGCCAGACAGGATAGAAAGGACAAACCTAGGGTACCCATTGCTGCGAAACTTGTTGCTAAAATGTTGGAGACCGCCGGAGCCACTAGAATCATTACCATGGATTTGCATGCAGACCAGATTCAAGGGTTCTTTGAAAAACCCGTAGATCATTTGTTTGCCTCTACCTTGTTCCTACCTTATTTACAAAATTTAGGGTTGGAAAACCTCACGATAGCTTCCCCGGATATGGGTGGTTCAAAAAGGGCCTATGCTTATTCCAAGGCCTTGGATAGTGATGTTGTTGTATGTTACAAGCAACGGGCAAAGGCAAATGTAATCTCTCACATGGAATTGATTGGGGATGTACAAGGAAAGAACGTAGTGTTAGTGGATGATATGGTGGATACCGCCGGCACATTGACAAAGGCGGCAGATTTGATGATAGAGAGAGGTGCCGTTAGCGTAAGGGCTATTGCAACACATGGTTTACTGTCCGGCAATGCCTATGAGAAAATTGAAAAGTCCAAACTAACGGAATTGATCATTACCGATTCCATTCCTTTGGAAATAAAGAGTGATAAAGTAAAAGTACTCAGTTGTGCCGATCTGTTTGCGGACGTCATGCATAAAGTACATAATAACAATTCCATTTCGTCCAAATTTTTGATGTAACGAATCGGCGAAATGGCGACAATTTGAATTATTAATTTTAATATATATAATGAAGTCAATTACAATTAAAGGATCAGAAAGAGAAAGCGTGGGCAAAAAGTCGACAAAGGCCCTACGTAATGCTGGAAAGGTTCCTTGCGTAGTATACGGAGGGGATAAACCATTGCACTTTTCAGCAGACGAACTAGCGTTCAGGGATTTGGTTTACACCGCCAATGCGCACACAGTTGCAATTGAATTGGACAATGGGGCCAAAGTGAACGCCGTAATGCAGGACATACAGTTCCACCCCGTAACCGATAGCATCATGCACATCGATTTCTATCAGTTGTTCGAGGACAAACCTGTAACCATGAACATTCCTGTTAGGTTGCAAGGTAACTCCCCAGGGGTTAGAAATGGTGGACGTCTATTGTTCAGGAAAAGAAAACTTGCCATTAAGGCATTACCGGATAAATTACCGGATTTCTTTGACGTGGACATTTCCAAACTTAGAATTGGCCAGAACATTGCCGTTTCTTCATTATTGAGCGACGATTTTACAATTCTTCACCCAGATTCCACAACGGTAGTACAGGTTAAAACTGCACGTACGGCCGTAATGACCGATGACGATGACGAAGAATTGGACGAGGAAGCAGAAGGTGCAGAAGCAAGTGCCGATGGAGCAGAGGCCCCAGCGGAAGAAGCTGCCCAAGAATAAATTTGATTTACAAAAACAAAAAGCGCCCCGGTTTAATTATTGGGGTGCTTTTGTATTTTTAGGAGATCGTTAAAGGATATTCCATGCTTACATATTTTAAAGCGCTTTTAGGCTTTAGAGACCAATTTTTAGAAAAGGTAGACACCATGAAAAAATACTTGATAGTAGGCCTAGGCAATATAGGTGATGAGTATGCCGAAACCCGGCACAATATTGGTTTTAAAATTTTGGACGCCCTTGCACATCAAAAAGAGCTGAATTTCGAAACCCAAAAGCTTGGTGATGTGGCCATCTATAAATTGAAAGGCAGAAGCATCCTTTGCCTAAAACCATCCACCTATATGAACTTAAGTGGCAAAGCGGTGCGCTATTGGATGGATAAAGAAAAAATCCCCTTGGAAAACCTCCTTATAATAACGGATGACATTAATCTTGCCTTTGGAACGCTCAGATTAAAGACCAAGGGTAGCGATGGCGGACACAACGGTCTAAAGGATATTCAACAGATACTGCAAACCACGAATTACAATCGATTCCGATTTGGTGTAGGTTCTGAATTTGGAAAGGGCAGACAGGTTGAATATGTCCTGGGTCAATGGAACGAAGAGGAGAACGCCAAAATGAAAGAGCGCTTGGAAAAATCCATAGCGCTTATTGAATCCTTTGTACTGTCTGGTGTATCAAGGACCATGAATCAATTTAATGGGGCTTAAAGGACAGTAAAACTATAAATCCCTGAATTCGTTGCATTGCCTTCAGAATCCCTTGTGACCACACTCCAATAATACGTAGTTCCTGATGCGACAGATACTTTCAAAGTGGTGGCAACATCAGACAATGTAGCTTCAAGATCTAAAGGTGGATTCTGCTCTGAAAAATACACCTCGATATTCTCTATGTCATCATCTAAATCCGATGCGGACCAAGACAAGGTCACCTCATTATTAATATCCTTAAATACCCTTTCAGACATGCTAGGTGCCAATATTTCAGCGGGGAAGGGGGCAAAGGTGGTTCTCGACCCCGCATTATAAAAATTCCACTGTTCACTAGAAATCGTGTTATCTACCTGATTGTTCCTAGATCTTACCAACCATGAATATGGTTGCCCTTTTAATAAGGGAAGACTGGCCGTTGTGCTTTGGGTTGAGATGGTCTGGACCGTATTGGAGCTTATATTTGTGACCCGCAATTCATAACTATCCGTATTGTCCGATCTTTGCCATTGAAAGGTCACCCTGCTAGTAGCGGAATCCTGATCTACCCCGGTGGTGCATTCAGAATTTTTTTCGGGGAACAACAACAGAACCTGCCCCGGAGGTTTGGGGTCGTCTTTCTTTTTACAACCAAACACCGCAAAAAGGCACACAAGAAGTAGTATCTTTCTCATCATCTTTTTAAAATCTTAGTTGTTTTTTTCGTTCCTCTACTGTTATATTGCAAATAATACATACCAACGGGCAAAATACTCAGATCGTATTCCTTGGAGGATATGCCATCCTGTAATTTATCTGTTCGTAACAACCTACCATCCAAACTGAACAACATCATCGTAGCCCGTTGCGTGGGTACGTCAAAATAGATTTCAATAAAATCGTGGAAAGGGTTAGGGAAAACCAAAGGACCTTCGGAAAGAACTATTTCCTCTTCATATATTCCTTGGCAAGGAATATCGGTGTACACCTTTAAAAAGTTGATTCCCTTGGACAGATCCACCGTAAACTGGTCGCCCGCTGTATAGGAAGTATAACCATTAAGTTCTACATAATATCCTTTTGCTCCTTGCAAATCCAAAACTATTTGGGAAGCCTGTAAGGAAACTTTGGACGTAACACTCAGTGGCGCGGGTTCCGTTATGACCACTTCCAAACAGAAAGGTTCATAGCTAATGGTGCCATCGGTTCCGGTAATACAGATATCGTAGGTTCCCGCACCTAAATCCGTTAGATTGAAACTATTGGTGAAATTATCGGTAATGTTGACCCCATTCCCGTTTATGGTTATTTCATAGTCCAAGAATACCTTGGGCACTATCCTTATGGCGCCGTCATTATTGGGCCTACAGGTTTCACTCTCCAAGCTTACATTAAAGTTTTCCTGGGTAAACCTGTAAATGGCACAACCAGATGCATCAACCTCCTGCCCCAGTGGGGTATCGAGACAGAGGTCCTCGCCATCATCGAAAACTCCGTCCTCGTCGTCATCGGGCCTAAAGTCGCCTTCCACGCAGACTTCCAAGGAGAAATTGTTTAGCCTTCCTCCATCGGAGGCGGCGTTGTCCTGTACTTCCAGGACCCATTCCCCAAGAATGGACTCCCCATAAAAGGAACTCAACGTACCAATGGGCCTCACGGTACCGCTAATGGCAGGAGAACCTGAGCAGGTAAAGGCATTGGCTGCCTCATCGTCAAAAATGGCATTGATGTTGGAATTGTTACCACAGGCACTGGAAACCAACACCACCGTAGTTCCTGCTGGTGAAGTGAGGCTAATGACCAAATCCGACAAATACGTATGTTCAATATCCAGGTTTACGTTGATATCCGCCAAATTCAAATCCTGATAGAAAAGAATTCTCGAAGTTATCGTTGGCGTGCCAACGGGTGAAATAGTGATAGGGACATTATTGCTAGCCTTGGTAATACAATTAAACTGTATGGTCGTAAAGCTGAACGTTGTCCCAAAAACTCCTTCCCCACAAGTGTTCTTGGGTTTTACCCGCCAAAAATATTGGGTTTCGTTCAACAATAAGCTAGGCTGGTAGGAATTTGTAGCTACCGTTTTGGATTCAATAATAGTTGCAAAACCGACATCTGTGGCTATTTCCACATCATAGGAGGTACTCACCAAATCCGGTTCCCATTCCAGGACTACATCTTTTGATACGTCCAGGCTTCCATCCGATGGAGCGGTAAGTACGACTTCCGAGAAATTCGTGTCGAACACGTTCAATTGCAAGGATATACTTTTTAGGACGCTGGCCGAAGTGGCAATTACATCAATAGGATAACTACCGATGGCCAAATTTTCAGTTCCCGAAATATTAAGATCAATCGTGGTATTGGAAACGGAAACGGTATCCTGCGAAAAAACCGCAGTGACCCCGGCAGGTAGTCCCCCAACACTCAGATTACTTTCCTCAGTGAACCCTAAATATGTTTCATAATTGAAACTTACGATCAAATCGTCCGGTTTGCAGACCTCATAATTGAGGTTGTCAAAATTAAGAACTACTTCAGATTCGGTAATGGAAAAATCGGCCTGGTTCACGGAAAAGAAAATATTATTGGCCGCCTTTACCATAAACCTACCGGAGGTGGTACTATATCCCCCCGGAATAACAATGGCATGACTACCATCATTGGTTACATTTTGGGCAATCAAATTTGGAAAAGAGAGGCCCCCATCCGTGGAGAGAAAAATATCCACGTTCTGCGCGCCAATGGGAAGTACATTGGTATTTGCAACGTCCCAGGTAATGGTCTCCGTCTCGCCCGCCATAAAAGAAACGGACGATTCTTGGGAGGTAACCACAAAAGGACCTGCCTCCCTGGATACCGTAACAGTAACCTCATCGGAAGCGGATTGTCCTCCGTTCAAAACATTATCACGGACGGTAAGCGAAAAGTTCAGGTCGCGCTGCACATTGGAAACCGTTTCCCATGCACCGCCCTCGATCGGACTGGTTTGGGTAAGATCGCCTGACACCACCCTGCTCAATCTTGGAAAATAGCGCTCAGGTGAAATGGACGGCGGCAACGAACGAAACATGGCCCCTGTGGGATTGTTGGGTCCAAAGGTAGCCTGCGTGACGATACCATTGTCTATTTGCTCCCAATCGTAGGTCAAAACA
Organism: Maribacter sp. 4G9; assembly: GCF_002742265.1. Classification (GTDB taxonomy): domain Bacteria; phylum Bacteroidota; class Bacteroidia; order Flavobacteriales; family Flavobacteriaceae; genus Maribacter. Next base: position 94,421 of record NZ_MDGL01000061.1, on the reverse strand, counting down.
TCCGTGGTATCAGGATCACTGGCACTTCCGGTCAAAACAAAAGCCGTTCCCATGGGAATCGTATAATTGCTCACCGGATTTAGGATAGGGGCGTTATTGGCCAAAGGTATGGTTTCACCACAGCCAATGGTCTGCAAATATTCCCTCACCTGCACAATGCTTACGTAGTGAAAATAATCATCGGAATTGGTGGCGACGTCATTGGCTCCAGTAATTCCAGCAAATCCCATGATGGTGGTTCCACTTCCAGGTTCCACTTGAACCAAGGTACCTTCGGACAAATGCGAAAAAGTGTGGTTCGCCCCAAATTGATGCCCCATTTCATGGGCCACCAAATCGATATCAAATTGGTCTCCCTGTGGTGCGAACAAAGTAGTGTAGGCACTGCCCTTTCTGTTGTCCTGACATACAGACCCAATAAATCCGGCATTGCCATCAAAAGTACCGTCCTGTTGGTTGAACAAATGGCCAATATCGTAATTGGTCTCGCCAATGACACTAGTTAGGGTATTCTGTGTCTGTGAACTAAGCCCACCCGAAAATGGGTCCGTATCCGGGTTGGTATAAATCACCTGATCCGTGTTGGCAATCAACTCCAAGGTAACGCCAAGGTCCCTTTCAAAAACGCCGTTCACCCTTGTTAAAGTGGCATTGATTGTCGCAAGGGCATCGGCAATGGTACCCCCATGGAACTGGGTATATTCCCCGGATGCCGCTATGGCGACCCTAAACTTTCTTAAACTCTGGTCATCCACCAACTTGGCGGTGGACGGGCCGGACGACGAAGTAAAGGAATCAGGACTCGTTTTACAGACAAAATCCAATTTCTGGGTCAAATGATCTTTTGCATTGTAAATGATATAATCTCCGCTGGCTCCCTTTTCCATATAAACGGTTCCCTCCTTTTTTGGATCCATGATCATCGTCTGCAGTCCCTTGGGAGAAAGACTGAAAAATATTTTTTTTCCATCTGCTTGTAGACTCTTTCCTCTGTAGGATTTTATAGTAGGGTATTTTTGCGACAATTCCGGGGCGAACAATTGGGTTTCCGCTACTTGAAAGGGAATCAAAATACCTTCATCATCAGGAAAAAAAAGGGTCTTGGTAGAACTTTTAGCGCTGGACACCCCTAAAAGTTCCGATTTTAAAGCCGCTTCATCCAAGGTGAACGCCTTGGCCTTACGGACATCCAATCGCTTTAATGTTACCTGCCTATCCTGATTTTTGAGATCCACATTGCCCCAATATTTGGTCTGTGCAAGCCCAGAAAAGGAAAGAAATGCTATGGTAATTGAGAAAACAAGACGTAATTTAGCGGTCATTGTGGGGCTTTTATCTCCAAATCAAATATAGTTCTTTTTATTTTCTAGCACAATTGATTACAGTTCAAAGCATTTCCAAATACGATGAAGAACATCCTGTCGCCATAACCATTGGCACCTTTGACGGGGTACACATAGGTCACCGAAAAATACTCGAAAAAGTCATAAATCGTGCCAAGAACTCCAATTTAAAATCGGCCGTACTTACTTTTTTTCCGCATCCACGAATGGTATTGCAAAAGGATGCCAATATAAAGCTTCTGAATACCATAGATGAAAAAAAATACATTCTGGAAAAAATGGGTCTAGACATTTTGGTCATCCACCCATTTACCAAGGAATTTTCCCGTCTATCGGCAACGGAATTTGTACGGGACCTCTTGGTCAACAAATTAAAATCCAAGAATATCATTATTGGTTACGACCATCGCTTTGGCAGAAACAGGAACGCCAATATAACCGATTTGATCGCTTTTGGGAACGCCCTTGACTTTTCAGTAGAAGAAATCCCCGCACAAGAGATCGATGAGGTATCCGTAAGTTCCACCAAAATAAGGAAGGCTTTGGAGGATGGGGAAATAGAAACGGCCAATGCCTATCTGGGTTATGAATACATGCTTACCGGCACCGTTAGAAAAGGAAAAGGGCTAGGTAGAAAAATCCATTTTCCAACGGCAAACCTTCATATAGAAGAATCCTATAAACTCATTCCCAAAAACGGATCTTACATTGTAAAAAGCCACATTCAGGGAACGGAGGTTTATGGTATGATGAATATTGGCTATAACCCAACGGTGAACGGCACATCCAAAACCATAGAGATTCATTTTTTTAATTTTGACAACGACCTCTATGACCAAAAGCTCCAAGTAGATTTGCTATCCAGACTCCGGGACGAGCAAAAGTTCGATTCGTTGAAGGACCTGAAATTGCAATTGGCAAAGGACAAGGAGAGATCACTTCATTTCATATCCAATAGATAATGCTAAACAGGTTGTTATTTCAGAAAATTGACAACAGCCCGCTTATCATTTTCCGAATATTTTTTGGCCTTCTGGTATCTTTGGAATGTTTTGGTGCCATAGCCACGGGCTGGCTCAAAAGGAATATTGTAGAACCCAAGTACACCTTTCCCTTTATTGATTTTGTATGGTTGGAACCGCTTACGGGACCGGGAATGTATTTCTATTTTTCCGTGATGGGCATTTTGGGAATATGTATAGCACTCGGATTTAAATATAGGTTCTCGATATTGGCGTTCACCATACTTTGGACCGGCAGCTACCTGATGCAAAAAACCGCTTACAACAACCATTATTACCTGCTAGTTCTAGTGTCTTCCCTAATGTGCCTCTTCCCCGCCCATACGGATTATTCCTTGGATGTTCGCATGGGAAAAGTTCAAAAGGAAAATTCCATGTACGGCTATGTAAAGTGGATTATAGTCCTGCAATTGTTCATCGTATATACCTACGCCTCCATTGCAAAACTGTATGGTGATTGGTTGGATTTTGGCATGATCGAGATACTTATGAAATCAAAGTTGGACTATCCCTTGGTGGGCAATTTGTTACAAAAGGCCTGGGTACATAAGATCATTGGATCTTTTGGTATTCTCTTTGATTTTTTGGTGATTCCCGCCCTGCTTTGGAAGCCCACAAGAAAAGGCGCCTTTATCGCCTCCATTTTCTTCCACCTGTTCAATTCCATCATTTTTCAGATAGGGATATTCCCGTATCTGTCCTTGGCTTTCACAGTTTTCTTCTTTGAACCGGAAACCATCCGCAAGTTATTTTTCAAACGAAAAATCCCTTTTAGCCTGCAAAAAACAGTAGTCCCTAACTATAAAAAACCATTCCTGATAGTGTTCGGTATCTATTTTTTGCTCCAGTTAATCCTACCTATCAGGCACTATTTTATAAAAGACAATGTTCTTTGGACAGAAGAAGGCCATAGAATGAGCTGGAGAATGATGCTGAGGGAAAGAAGTGGAACAGGCCAATTTAAGGTAATAAGAAGCAATGGTAAGGAACTGTTTATCGATATCCATAAGTTCCTCACTATTGGACAGCAAAGAAAAGTCTTGTCCTATCCCGATTTTGCATGGCAATTTGCCCAGTATCTAAAACAGGATCTAAAACAGGAAGGCGAAGAACTATCGGTATACCTGATCAATTCAAAAGTGAGTATCAATGGTAGGCCACCTGCACCCTTTATTGACCCAAACGTTGATTTGGCGAATATCCCTTGGACGCCCTTTAAGCACAGTGACTGGATCCTACCCTCCCAATTGGACGATTAGAATTTCTCCGTTCTTTGGCAAAGTTGCAAGGGCATTCCCCATGGGTCCCTAAGCATTATGAGGTGGCTTCCGTCCGGTTTGTGAACTTCCTCAAAAAAAGTGGCCCCTTGAGCCACTAGGCGTTCCTTGTCCTTCTGGGCATCGGCAGAAACAAATGCCACATGAAACGTCAAGGGATGTTCGGCTTCAAAATTCCTTTTTGCGGCATCGTCCCTACTGTAAAGTTCCAAAACGACCCTTCCCGTCCCATCCGCCAAAAAGGTCATAAAGGGGGCGGCCTTTTGCTCGCTTACGATGGTTAGACCCAAATTCTTGCAATACCAATCAACCACCTGCCCAATATCGGTAACGTTCAACGCAAAATGCTCAAAAATCATAAACCTTTATTTTAGGAGTTAAAAGTATACCTTTTAAATGATAACTTTCCCTTAAATTTGCTGCCAAATTATATAGAGCGATGCTACAATTACAGGTCATACGAGAGGATAAGGAGAACGTTTTAAAAGCCCTTAAGAAAAGGAATGTTGATGCCGAATCCATGTTGAACGGCGTACTGCTTTTGGACGAGAAAAGACGGGCCACCCAAACTCGATTGGATACTATCCTGGCGGAATCCAATAAACTGTCCAAAGAGATTGGCATGCTATATAAATCAGGTAAGGCCCAAGAAGCGAATGCTTTAAAGGAAAAGACAGCAACCCTTAAGGAAGAATCCAAGCAATTAGGGGAAGACCTTGCGAATACCGCCGAAGAGCTGCAAGCGCTTTTATACCAAATTCCCAATGTTCCAAACCAATTGGTGCCCGCCGGAAGTTCTGATGAGGACAATGAGGAAGTTTTTAGGGAAGGGGAAATTCCCAAATTAGTGGACGGTGCCCTACCCCATTGGGAACTGGCCAAAAAATATGACATTATTGATTTTGAGCTTGGGGTCAAGATTGCCGGTGCCGGATTCCCGGTGTACAAAGGAAAAGGCGCACGTCTGCAACGCGCACTGATTTCCTATTTCTTGGATAGGAATACCGAAGCTGGATATACAGAAATGCAGGTGCCCCATGTAGTGAACGAGGCATCTGGGTATGGAACCGGGCAATTACCGGACAAGGAAGGTCAAATGTATCACATAACCGCAGACGACCTTTATTTGATACCTACGGCAGAGGTTCCCGTAACCAATATTTTTAGGGATACTATACTTCAGGAAAGCGAATTCCCCATAAAGTATACCGGTTATACGCCTTGTTTTAGAAGGGAAGCGGGTAGCTATGGCGCCCATGTACGCGGACTGAACAGATTGCACCAATTTGACAAGGTAGAAATAGTTCATGTGGAGCATCCCAATAAATCCTACGAAGCTTTGGATGGCATGGTAGATCATGTAAAAACTATTTTGCGCGAATTGAAATTGCCCTATCGCATTTTACGTTTATGTGGCGGAGACTTGGGATTCACTTCTGCCCTCACCTATGATTTTGAGGTCTTTTCAACGGCGCAGGACAGATGGCTCGAAATTAGTTCCGTTTCCAATTTTGAAACCTACCAGGCCAATCGCCTAAAACTACGATACAAGGATGAAAACGGAAAAAGCCAGCTAGCGCATACCTTGAACGGAAGTTCCCTTGCTTTACCACGGGTATTGGCAGGTATATTGGAAAATTATCAAACCGAAAAAGGTATTCAAATTCCCGAGGTTTTGATTCCTTATTGTGGGTTTGATCGAATATACTAATTTCTAAAGGTCATTATATTTCAATTCGTAGGATTCCCATTGGTAGCCCATTTGGACCCTGCGAAAAGCGAATATTTTTTCACCATCCGTTCGTACGTTTATAATACCCGGTAACACTTTTTTGAAGCGTTGACGGGCTTCTGTGTTTGCCAAGGAATCTGAAAAATCGAGGTCGTTCAAGGTGGTGACCGTGGAACCAGAATGTATTTGGGCCTCAACGTCCCCGGCATCCACGAACAGGGCAGAGAGTTCCGTGGAAAAAATAAGTGGCATTCGTCCCCTGCCGGCCAGCCCCAATCCTCCTAAAAAAACAGCTCTTGGATGCCCGTGGTCCGGTGTTTCCCCTGAGGAAACAACCGTAATCATAGGATTTACGTGATTCAACAAATCTTGCGAGAATTCATGGCTCCCGTGATGTGGTGCCTTAAAAATATGGGCATTTACCTTAAGGGTATTCCCTGGTTTGGACAACAAATGTTCACTTCCCTCCACATTCAAATCTCCCGAAAAAAAAGCCCGCACGTAGTCGTAATCCATTCTAAAGATTAGGGAATGCCCATTGATGGTATGGGATTTTCCACCAAACCACTTGAAAGAATTGTCCGGTTCCAGGGTGGGTCCCAATATTTCCAACTGTACGCTGGCATCCCCAATGGGCAAATATCCGTTGGAAGCGTCCACCCTTTGGTAGGTAGCTCCTGAGCTTTTAACGGCATCGATCCATTCGCTAAAATCACTTTTGAGATGTTCATTTTCCAGATCCTGTACCGAGTCATGAATGGTTCCCAATCGATTGTTTTCCATGGTACCTATTTCCGTGTTGTGTCCATCGGCATACAAACCGATACCATTGTGGTATATATTCTTGACCGTAATTCTTGGGTGTTCAACTAGCGGTGCCAAACCATCAATATGGTCTTTATCGGCATGGCTTAAAAACAAATGGTCAATCGTTACGCTGGTATCGGGCTGGTCCAACCGATACTTCCAAATAAGGAATCCAAGGGCCCTGTCCTTTAATCCGCCATCGACCAATATTTTTATGTTATCCGGTGTGACCGTGAAAGAGGCATCCCCTTGCCCAATATCCAGAAAATAAAACTCCAGACTCCGCTTGGTCATCAGTTTGGCATTGGTGGCTATTTTTCCTTCACGACCCCTATAAATGGCCGTTCTGTATCTATCCGCTATGTTATCCTCCAGCGGTTCCACCAGAAGCTCATCGCCATAAATTACCACATAACTAACATCCTCTACCCCGTTATTAAAGTAGAATCGTTTCGTTTTTGATGCTAAAAACCTTGTTTCCATGCAATAAATTACTTGATAGATATTGGATTGTCCTTTCTTAAATCTACGCCTTAATCCCATTCCTACAATTTAAAGATTTATACTTTGTAAGTAAATCTGTATGATTTGCATTGAAACCGATTAGGTGAATGCGTTGTATTGACCTAATTATGGTTCGGTTAACAGATTCTTTGGGAGTACTTGCTTAAATTTGATAAATTTCAAGTATGAAGCTTCTTGGATTTTTTACTTTTATACTCCTGTCCCTATCCATTAGCGCCCAAGAGGACTTTTTGGCCAAGCAATATTTTGCCGATGGCGATTTTGAAAAAGCGGTCGTTTTTTACGAAAAATTGGCCAAACAAAATCCCAGAAGAACGGACTACCTCCAAGGTCTTGTCGCATGTTATCAACAGTTGGAACGCTATACCGATGCTGAGGCCTATCTACTGGAACAGTTAGACCAAAGAAACCCCCACCCCACCCTGTTGATAGAGATGGGCTACAATTATTCCCTACAGGACATGCCGGAAAAGGCAAATGATTACTTTGACCGCGCCCTGGCTTTTATAGAGGAAAATCCAAACTATGGATATGCACTGGGATATCAATTCCAAAAGTATACCTTGTTGGACAGGGCCGTTGCGGCCTATAAAAAGGCCATGGAATTGAATCCAACCCTGGACTACAATTATCAATTGGCCAGAATTTATGGAGAGCAAGGCGATATAGAAAGAATGTACACTTCCTACCTGGAACTTTTGGTGAACAACAAAACATCCAAATCCAATATCCTTAGAAGTATTGATGACTTTATAACCTCAGACCCGGAAGATGTCAATAACCAGACCCTACGGGTCATACTGCTGCAAAAAGCACAAAAAAATCCAGATATCATTTGGAACGAATTGCTGAGTTGGCTGTTTATAAAGCAACGGCAGTTTGCAAGTGCACTGCGACAGGAAAAAGCCATTTTCAAACGTATGGAAGGCGGTAATACCGGTAGATTGGAAAATTTGGGCGCCACGGCTCTTGAGGAGAACGAACATGAGGTCGCAAAGGATGTTTTTGAATATATAAAGGAAGAAAGTGCGGACCCTATAGTACAATTGAACGCCGAGCTGTATTTGATAGACATCGTTTTGGATGAAACCGAAAAAAATCAATTGGACGGTATCCAGAAACGCTATGAAGCACTTATAGACCAGTATGGCTATCAGACCCAAACGTTACAGCTCCAAGTAGCTTACGCCAATTTCCTTACCTTCAGGAAAGACGAGCCAAGCCCCGCCATTGAACTTCTCAAGAACAGTTTGGAGCTTCCCATGAACGAGCGCAGCAAGGCCTACATAAAACTGGCCCTTGGCGATATTTTGGTGTATGACAGACGTTTTAACGAGGCACTCATTTATTTTTCCCAGGTGCAGGACAAATTGAAAAACGATGTTATGGGGCAGGATGCCCGGTATAAAGTAGCGGAAACCAGTTTTTACAAAGGGGATTTTGATTGGGCCCTTACACAGTTAAAGGTGCTAAGGGGTTCTACCTCCCAACTCATTGCTAATGATGCCATGCAATTAAGTCTATTGATATCCGATAATTCCTTGGAGGATTCCACCCAGACGGCTTTGAAGAAATATGCAAGGGCGGACTTTCTGGCGTATCAGAACAAAACGGACGAGGCCATCGAAGGGCTCAACGATATCTTGGAAAATCACAAAGGGGAGAAAATCGAGGACGAGGCACTTTTAAAACAGGCGCAGTTACTGGAGACCCAAAAAAAATACGAGGCCGCGGAATTCAACTATCAAAAAATCATTGAATTCTACGGCAACGGTATCTTGGCGGACGATGCCCTCTTTGCCCTTGGGGAGTTATACCGAAATGTTTTGGACCAGCCCGATAAAGCAAAGGCCTACTACGAGCGCATCATTTATGAATTTCAGGACAGTTACTACTTTCCCCAAGCGCGCAAGAATTTTAGAATGTTGCGAGGAGATGTGGTCAATTAGCTTTTGAAAGTTGAGAGTGCAGAGTTAAGAGTTAGAAGTGAGTAGGAGGCAATAAGCAATGAACAATTAGCAATGAACAGCTAATAGCTAAAGACGAACAGCGGTAAGCGTTCAGCGCAAAGCGAACAACCATCAACCATCAACCAAAAACGAACAACCATCACCCCATGTACATATATAACGTAACCAGCAACATAGAGGACAGGGCCCATGATACATGGCTCCATTGGATGAAAACCGTCCATATTCCAGAAGTACTGGCCACGGGAAAATTCCTTGGTGCAAAAATGACCAAGGTCTTGGCCGAAGAAGGCACGGGACATACCTATTCCGTGCAATATACAGTAGCGAGCAAGGAAATTCTCGATTCCTATTATTTGGAGGATGCACCAAAATTAAGGCTGGAAGGACAAAAATTATTTGCGGACCAACTGATTTCCTTTCGGACAGAGCTTGAGGTGGTCGACGAGTTTTTTGTGCATCGGAATACCGCTACCCACCATCTGTTTACTTACGGCACCTTACAGGAAAAAGAGGTTCAGCTGGGTGTATTCTCAAGAGTTTTAGGGGGCTATGACGATACCCTGCACGGACATCGGATTTCCGATATAAAGGTTGCGGGACTGTACCCAACCTTGGAACCGACCCAAAATCCCAAAGACAAAATTCACGGTAAAGTCTATGTGCTGACAGACGATGAATTGAAAAAGGCCGATTTTTACGAAGGAGATGCCTACGAAAGAATCGAAGTTGGGTTACGTTCAGGTAAAAAAGCTTGGGTATATTTGGCCCGGTAAACGCCTAGCGGTATCCAGACCCAGTTGTTCTGGCAAGCATCTTATAAAAGCTGAAATGGGAAAAAGAAAGGGAAAGAATAAAAAGCCTCATAACGAACATGAAAACAATCCTGTACAAAACAGTCCTGTTAAGGCCAAAAAACACCTTGGCCAGCACTTTTTAAAAGACGAGGGCATCGCCCAAAAAATTGCCGAAACGCTTTCCTTTCAAGGCTACACGAAGGTACTGGAGATAGGCCCTGGAACGGGGGTGCTCACAAAATATTTATTGCGAAAGGAAATTGACCTGGTTGCCATGGACCTGGACGCGGACTCCATCATTTACCTCAATCACAGCTTTCACCTGGAGCACCCTAAAGTCATGCAAGGAAAAGGTTCTTTTAAAGTGGTAGAGGCAGATTTTCTTAACTATGACCTATCCGCTCTTTTTGGAGATGATCCCTTTGCTATTACGGGAAACTTCCCGTACAATATCTCCACACAGATCGTATTTAAAATGCTCAAAATGCGCGATCAGGTCCCAGAGTTTTCAGGGATGTTCCAGAAGGAAGTGGCCCAGCGTATCTGCGCGAAGGAAGGCAGTAAGACCTATGGGATATTATCGGTCCTAACACAGGCATTTTATGATGCGGAATACCTTTTTACGGTGCATCCGCAGGTTTTTGACCCGCCACCAAAAGTGCAATCCGGAGTATTGAACCTTACCCGAAAAAGAGATTATGTTATGGATTGCGATGAAAAATTGTTGTTCACCGTTGTAAAGACCGCCTTTAACCAACGTAGGAAAACGATCCGTAATAGTTTAAAAACACTAGGACTCTCCGAAAATCTTAAAGAAGATGCTATATTTGATCAACGTCCGGAACAGCTTTCCGTTTCGGAGTTTATTGCGTTGACAAAGAAGATAGCACATGACGCCATTTAAACTCACAGAGGAACTTATTGCTCAGATAGAGGAGCTCATCGAACACCAAAGGGATAACGAGCTTAATTCCCTTTTGGAAGATGTGCATTATGCGGATGTTGCAGAAATTATCAATGAACTCAACGAGGTGGAGGCCACCTACCTTATAAAACTTCTCGATAGCTATAAAACATCGGATGTCCTAACGGAATTGGACGAAGACGTTAGGGAAGCCATTTTAAGCAATCTCTCCTCCAAGGAAATTGCCGAGGAACTTGCGGAACTGGATACGGATGATGCTGCGGATATTATTGGGGAGCTTCCGCAGGAAATGGTTCAAAAGGTCATTTCCGAAATCGAGGACAGGGAGCATGCCAAGGATATTGTGGACCTGCTTCGATACGATGAGTATTCAGCCGGAGGTCTTATGGCCAAGGAATTGGTCAAGGTTAGGGAAAATTGGAACGTACTCACCTGTGTTAAGGAAATGCGGGCCCAAGCAGAAAACGTGACCCGGGTACACTCCATTTACGTAGTGGACGAAGAGGACAAGCTCATTGGCAGGTTATCGCTTAAGGATTTGTTGACCACTTCCACAAAAACGCATATCAAGGACGTATACATTTCAAAGGTAGACTCGGTCAACGTCAATGAAAAACCTGAAGAGGTGGCCAAAATCATGTCGAAATACGACTTGGAAGCCATTCCCGTCGTTGATGAAATTGGCAGGTTGGTAGGCCGTATTACCATCGATGACATTGTCGACGTGATCCGGGATGAAGCTGACAAGGATTATCAAATGGCCGCGGGTATCTCACAGGATGTGGAAGCAGATGATAGCATCCTGGACTTGACCAGGGCAAGATTGCCTTGGTTGATTTTAGGCCTTATTGGGGGTATTGGAGCCTTTCTTATTATGGGAGGATTCGAGGAAGATTTTAAGCAGGAACAGTTCATTATTTTCTTTTTTACCCCATTGATCGCTGCCATGGCGGGTAATGTGGGCGTGCAATCCAGTGCCATCATCGTTCAAGGACTCGCAAATGATGATTTAAAGGGGAGTATAAGCAATAGGTTAATCAAAGAAATGCTTCTTGCTACCCTTAACGGTATTATATTGGCAATTTTGCTCTTTGTATTTGTGTGGTCCTACGAAGGTAGTATAAACATATCATTCGCCATTTCCATCTCATTGGTCGCGGTGATAATTGTTGCAGGTTTGATCGGTACTTTTGTGCCTTTGTTCCTTCATAAAAGAGGCATTGATCCAGCTATTGCTACAGGGCCTTTTATCACCACCAGCAATGATATTTTTGGCATTCTCATTTATTTTATGATCGCCAAACTCATTTTAGGGATTTAAACTTAATCTCCTTTCAAGAATGAAAACCATAAATCTACATGATAAATATTCCCAATTCAACAACTATTGGCACCCACATCAAATAGCGGTTGTAGATGATATGCAGGTACTGCTTGCCAAATTAAAAGGTGAATTTGTATGGCATTCCCATGAACACGAAGATGAATTGTTCCAGGTCCAAAAAGGTACATTGTACATGCAGTTCAGGGATCGTACCGAGGTAGTAAAGGAAGGTGAAATCATTGTCGTACCAAAAGGGGTGGAACATTGTCCTAAAACCGATGAGGGGGAGGAAGTCCACATCCTTTTATTTGAAAAAAATTCCACGGCACATACAGGCGATGTAACCCATGACCTCACCCAAACCAAATATCCAAAAATTTAAAAACCCTATGAAAGTGCTCCATGTAGATCGAAACCACCCTTTGATAATTGAACAGTTCAATGCGTTAGGGTTTGAGAACGATGAGGATTATACTAATACAAAAGAGGAAATTGAAGAAAAAATAGAAGCGTATGACGGACTCATCATCCGGAGTAGGTTTACCATTGACGCCTCCTTTTTGGATAAGGCAAAAAATTTAAAATTCATAGGCCGATTGGGCGCGGGACTGGAAAATATTGACACCAGATATGCCAAGTCCCTGGGCATATTTTTGGCCGCTGCCCCGGAAGGCAACAGAAATGCGGTAAGTGAACACGCCTTGGGCATGTTGTTGTCCCTTTTCAATAACCTAAATAAAGCCGATGCGGAAGTTAGGAACGGGAAATGGGACCGGGAAGGCAACCGGGGGGTTGAATTAGAGGGCAAGGTCGTCGGTATTATCGGCTATGGGAATATGGGCAAGGCTTTCGCGAAAAAGTTAAAAGGATTTGATGTGGACGAGGTCATTTGTTATGATATCGAAGGTGGCGTGGAAGACGAAAACGCCAGACAAGTGGGCATCATGGAATTACACCAACGCACCGATGTGTTGAGCTTGCATGTTCCTCAGACGGCATCGACCATAAGTATGATCAATACGGAGTTTCTTAATAAGTTCCATAAAAATATCTGGATCATCAATACGGCCCGGGGAAAATGCATAAAAACGGCCGACTTGGTCGGCGCCCTGAAATCGGGGAAAGTTTTGGGAGCCGGATTGGACGTTTTGGAGTATGAAAAATCCTCTTTTGAAAATATGTTTACCGGGGACGGACTTCCAGAGGCCTTTGAATATTTGACCAAAGCCAACAACGTTTTACTATCTCCCCATGTAGCTGGATGGACGGTAGAGAGCAAAATCAAATTGGCACAGACCGTGGTGGACAAAGTAAAAAGTAAATTTTGCTAAATTTATATAATGCGAAAGACGGTTTTGCTTTTCGGTTTGTTGGCCTTGGCGACCTTCTTATTTATTAAACTAAGTTCATATACTATTCTACAGGGAAACACAACGATTGAAATTATTTTAATTGCAGTTGCTCTAATTTTCTTCCTTATAGGTTCTTATATCAACAAACAAATAAAGCCAGAAAACGAGACAAGTGCCAGCAATATTGATGTCCGTAAAATTAAGGAACTTGAAATTAGCAAAAGAGAATACGAAGTTTTGAAGGAAATCGCCTTAGGGCTTTCAAATAAGGAAATAGCGGAAAAACTCTTTTTAACTGAAAGTACCATAAAAACCCATGTTTCCAATTTATTACTAAAACTAAATGCCAAAAGAAGAACTCAAGCTATTCAAATTGCTAAGGAACTTTATATCCTTTAGTAAGGTTTTATAGCGCATAAAAATAAATTGGTACTTTAGTATGATGACATAATAAACTGATTTTTATAGATTTAAATCACCGATAACAAATCTATCCCTATATGAAAAGTATTATAGTAAAATATGGTCTATATGGATTTATACTTGGCCTTGGTCTCTTTCTTTTGGGACTTATTATAATTGAAGATTCCAATTTGTCAGTTGCCGAGATTTTTGGATACGCCACAATGATTGCATCATTGTCCTTTATTTTTATTGGAATTAAACACTATAGGGACAAAATAAATAATGGTTTCATATCTTTTGGAAATGCTATGGGTATCGGTATGCTTATTTCTGGTTTTCCCGCTTTGGGTATTGCCATTGCCGATTATATCTATACCACTTGGATAAACCCAAATTTTTTCAAAGAGTACGCAGAGATGATGAAGGCGCAAGGTAATTCGGAGTCAATTCCGGAATGGAGTAGTGGAATGATGTCCTTAATTATGTTTCTTACCGTAATCTTACTAGGCTTTATTATTACTCTTATCTCAGCTTTAATATTACAACGTAAAAATTAAAATATGAATTTAGGTAACTTTTCAGTGAGCCTTAGTGTTAAGGACATTAAGGTCTCAAAAGAATTTTATGAAGCCTTGGGATTCTCGGTTTTTCATGGGGATATAGAACAAAATTGGCTCATTCTAAAAAATGAAACCTCTACCATTGGACTCTTCCAAGGCATGTTCGAGAAAAACATCCTCACCTATAACCCCGGTTGGGATTCCAATGCAAAAAACTTGGAAAGTTTCACCGATATCCGTAACATCCAAAAGCAGCTAGAGGCCAAAGGTCTAAACCTTGTACGTAAAGTAGAAGAAGGCACCACAGGTCCTGCTAGCATCACCTTGTTAGATCCCGATGGCAACCCCATTCTAATAGACCAACACGTGTAAGATGCAGTACAAGGCGGATTCACCAGAAGACTATATTTCCCAATTACCCATAGAAAGAAGGGAAGTGATTTTGGGGATTAGACAACAAATTCTGGAAAATCTACCTGAGGGTTTTGAGGAACAAATGAGTTATGGCATGTTGGGTTATGTAGTACCCCACTCCATATATCCCAAAGGATACCATGTAAATCCGGAACTTCCCCTCCCCTTTATCAACTTGGCATCCCAAAAGAACTTTGTGGCCCTATACCATTCCGGACTCTATGCGGATCCAGACCTTTTAAAATGGTTTACTTTGGAATATCCAAAACATTGCAAACGCAAATTGGATATGGGAAAAAGCTGTATCCGTTTCAAGAGCTTGGACGACATTCCTTATGAACTGATTGGGGAACTAGCGCGCAAAATAACGGTTCAGGAATGGATAGTCCTTTACGAGAAAAACACTAGAAAATAATAAAGACATGAAAAACAGGGTAACAGGATTGGGTGGCTTCTTTTTTAAGACATCAGATCCAGATAAAACCAAGGAATGGTACAGAAACCATTTAGGACTGAATACAGATCAATACGGTTGTACATTTTGGTGGAAAGACAAAGAGGGGAATGACTGTTCTACACAGTGGAGTCCTATGAAAAATGACACAACGTATTTTGAACCTAGCAAGTCCCAATTTATGATGAATTTTAGGGTGGAAAACTTGGTCGAACTTTTGAAAGTGTTAAAAGAGGAAGGAGTAACGGTAACTGGAGAAATTGAGGAATATCCCTATGGTAAATTTGGATGGATTTTGGATCCGGATGGCAACAAATTGGAACTTTGGGAACCTGTTGATAAAGTATTTTTGTGATATGCATTTATTCTTTACATTTAGAGGACAATTAACCACCTAAAAACAATAACATGTCAGAAGAAAACAAAGATTTTGGCGATAAGGCAGAAGAAGCTGCCAACGAATTTAAGGAGAGTGTCAAAGAAACTTTTGACCCCAAGAGCCCAGATAGTGGCAAAACAGTGGCAATAATAGCCCACATTACATTTATAGGCTGGATTGTAGCCATTGTCATGAACAGTCAGAACAAAACGGAATTTGGAAGCTACTACATCCGCCAAACCTTGGGTATATGGATTTTAATGATGGTTTTAAGCTTTATTCCAATAGTGGGCTGCTTTGCGAGCCTTTTGGGCCTAGTTTTGATCATAATTAGTTTAGTGAACGCCGCTAACGGTAAAATGGTCCCAATAGTTGGTGTAGGAACCTATTTCCAAGATTGGTTTAAGAGCCTATAATTCTTTATTAAAGACCAAACTATTTTATTTGGTCTTTTTTATTTTAATTTAATATCGTAATATTGCAATATAAAAATATTACAATGGGAGTTACCAAAACACAAATTTTTAATGAAAAGCAAAACGCATTGGCCGTTATCTTTAAGGTCTTGGCCCATCCGGCACGGATTGCGATACTGGAATACATAAGCAAACAAGAGGCCTGTATCTGCAATGATATTGTAGATGAAATAGGTCTGGCCCAACCTACTATTTCGCAACATTTAAAGGAATTGAAAAGCATCGATTTGATATCTGGGGAAATAGAAGGTAAAAAAGTATGCTATTGCATCAATCTTGAGAAATGGTCGGCCATTCAAGATATGCTCAACTCCTTTTTTAATAAAACCAAAACGAATTGTTGCTAGGCCCCTCCCGCAATTACATTAGTATTTCGACCTCTCCAAAAGGGAGATAAAAGCCTTAGCATACAAAACAAAATGAATCATTTAAATCGTCATTATGAAAACACGTAAATTATTATCCCTGTTACAGGAAAACCCCAATAAAAACCTTTTGTTCGAATACAAGTCTGGTGAACTGGTTGCTGCAAACTACCATATTACCGAAGTGAAAAACGTAACTATCGATTCCATTGATTGCGGTGCAAATCCAGATTTTTGGAAGGAAACCGTAATCCAATTATGGGAAAGCCCCAAAGAAAAGGGCAAAAGAAAATATATGTCGGCCTACAAGGCACTTTCTATCCTTAAAAAAGTGGATAAAATAAAACCGATGGAGCGGGATGTAGAAGTAAAGTTTGAATATAGCAATGCTTCCTTTCATACGGCGCAATTATTTGTCAATGATTATCAAGTTACCCACGATGACCTAATTTTTAAACTAGGTGTGGAACAAACGGACTGTAAGGCCAAGGAAACCTGCGGTATTCCAGAAACCGTTACCCAAACGGTATCAGAATGTGCTCCGGGCAGCGGCTGTTGTTAAAAACCCCCATACGATACAATGCTTTTAATAAGAACCATGGATCCCGCTGATTGGCATCAGGTTTCCAACATCTATCTGGAAGGAATAGAAACGGGTATGGCTACGTTTGAAACCATAATCCCTAGTTATGGGAAGTGGGATGGTGCCCATTTAAAAAATTGCAGATTTGTGGCCATTGCCAACAAAGAGGTTGCCGGCTGGGCCGCCTTGTCCCCCGTTTCCAGTCGCTATGTTTACAGGGGTGTCGCAGAAGTTAGTATCTATATTGGTGAAAAATATAGAGGATTGGGCGTGGGAAATGCCCTAATGAAACACTTGATCTTGGAAAGTGAAGCGCAAGGATTTTGGACCCTCCAATCCGGAATTTTCCCAACGAACAAGGCAAGTATAAAACTTCATGAATCCGTAGGATTTAGAAAAATAGGAGTACGCGAGCGGGTTGGAAATTTAAACGGTGTTTGGATCGATAATGTCCTATACGAAAGACGTAGCAAAGTCATTGGGATAGACTAAGCTATTCCGGGTGCTGCTGGGCCTCGGCAAGCTTACGCTCCAATTCCGCCTGAAATTCCTCCATTACCGGCTTTACGGTACTTTCGGGCAAATCCGCAATTTTTATGTACATCAATCCATCCACGGAATTATTGAACAAGGGGTCCACGTTAAATGCGACCACCTTGGCGTTCTGCTTGATGTATTTTTTAATGAGTACCGGTAACCTAAGATTGCCCGGCTCCACTTCATCGATCAATCTATCAAACTTGTTCAAATCGGCTTGGGTCTCGTCAAAAACAAACTCCTTGTCGGCATCCTTCAGTTTTACCTTGAACTCCTTTTTGGGGCGTATGTATTGAGCCACATAGGGATCCCAATAATGGGACTTCATAAACTCGATCATCAAGGACTTTGAAAAATTGGAAAATTGGTTGCTGATGCTCACTCCTCCAATAAGGTATTTATGCTCCGGATGGCGCAAGGTCGTATGGACGATACCTTTCCATAATAAGAACAAGGGCATGGGTTTTTGCTGATATTCCTTGGTGATGTAGGCCCTACCCATTTCAATGGAATTCTTCATCATCCCATACAGTTCAGGCTCCACACGAAACAAGTCCTGTAAGTAAAAACCATCTATACCATACTCCGGAAAAATCTCAGATCCCAGACCCATTCTATAGGCCCCTACAATGCATTTTTCCGCATCGTCCCAAAGAAAAAGATGGTAATAGTAGGAATCAAATTTATCAAGATCAATGGCATTGTTTGTGCCCTCCCCTATTTCCCGAAAGGTAACTTCGCGCTGTCTACCAATTTCCTTCAAGATAAAGGGGATATCCTTTTCCTTGGCCAAGAAAACCTCATAATTCTTGCTTTGTAACAATCTACAGTCCTTTTCCCTTAGCTTTTCGATTTCGCCTTGCATCACTTCCTTTCGCATGGCGGATGCAATTTTTTTGGGTGGCTTGGGAATTTTTAAGGAGGTAGGTATCTGATCAATCAACCGCTCCTTCTCGTAGGCGTTGGAGAGGATATAGGTCTTTCTTCGCAACAACCCTGAAAATTCCACCATATCTTCCTGTTCCTTTTGGGTCTGTACGGATATAGGCTGGCCGATTCTGATTTTTATGGGTCTGTTATGTTGTGAAAATACCTGCGAAGGAATCATGGCCGTTCTAAAAATATCGTTCAGTTTGGAAAGCCTATAAAAAAGCTTGCTATTTCGGGCATGAAAATAAATTGGGACTACCGGTACCTCTGCCTTTCTGATAAGCTTTAGGACAGCATCTTCCCAAGGCTTGTCAACGATTAATTTTCCATCACGGTACGTGGATACTTCACCTGCCGGAAAAATGCCCAAAGGATGTCCGTTTTTTAAATGTTCAAGGGTTTTTTTAAACCCCATGATACTACTTTTTACATCCTTATGTCCTTCAAAAGGATTAACGGGAAGAATATAGGGATCCAAAGGAACCATTCGCTGCAAAAGAAAATTGGCCATGATCTTAAAATCCGGTCGTTTGGGAAGCATCAGGTTCATCAACAAGACACCGTCTATGGCACCTAACGGATGGTTGCTAATGGTAATGAAGGGTCCTTCCTTTGGCAACCTTTTAAAATCTTCTTCAGGAATCTCAAAGTCGATTTCAAAATGGTCCAAAATAGCCTTTGTAAAATCGGTTCCCTCCAAATGGGCAATGCTATCATAAAACCGATTAATCCCAGAAATGCGCGTGACCTTCATCAAAGCCCAACCCATAAAAGTTCCAATAAAGCCCAACTTGGATAAGTTAACGGCCTTTGCCACTTCCTTTGCGGTCACTAAACCCATATACCTGATTTATTTCAAAGTATAAATATAGGAAAATGGAGGTGTAGGCCGCCATTTTAACAAAGGGAAAAAGTATGCGGGATAGTTACTTAACTACCAATTGGACCGTCTCCTTACCTCGTTGTTCCAATAATACTTCGTGCCCATTGGTCAGTGAATCAAGTGCTTGGGCATTAAAATGTCTTATGGTGTATAGGGAAACACCCTCATGGTGTACCACCTTAAATTTACTTTTTAATTGCTGGAGAAGATCTTGCAAACCGCCAAACTTGTTATCAACACATACGGAAAAACTGATCGCGGAATTTTGGATAAGGTCCACCTTGATCTTAAAGTCGTGGAATAGTTTGAAAATCTCGCTGATATTGTTCTCCACCATAAAAGAAAAATCCAAGGAGGACAATTTCATAAGTACTTGGTTCTTCTTCACAATAAAACATGGGACCTTGGGTTCGATGCCCATTCCTTTGCCAACTGTAGTACCTGGGTCCTTTGGATTTAAAAAGGACTTTACATGAAGGGGTATTTCCTTGCGTTGCAGCGGTTGTAAAGTCTTTGGATGTATTACCGATGCCCCATAAAAGGCAAGCTCAATGGCCTCCCTATAGGAAATGTTGTTCAATAATTGTGTTTCCTTGAAATATCTGGGATCCGCGTTTAATACCCCGGGAACGTCTTTCCAAATAGTTACCGAGTCCGCATTAAGACAATAGGCCAAGATGGCAGCGGTATAATCGGAACCTTCCCTTCCCAAGGTGGTCGTAAAGTTGTTATCGTCGCTTCCCAAAAAACCTTGCGTTATGTTCAGCACCTTCTTATCGATATCCGCTACGTTGGCTTGGGTCCTTTCCCAGTTTACCGTGGTATCCCTATAACTGGTATCGGTCTTGATATAATGGCGCACATCCAGCCAATTATTGGATATTCCCACTTTTTCAAAATAGGCACTTATGATAGTCGTTGATATCAATTCCCCATATCCTACGATTTGATCGTAGACGAAATTATAATTGGGCGATTTGTTCCAGACCAAAAATCCGTTGATCTCGTCTATCAACGTTTTAAAGTCCTTGTATATCTTATGCTGTTTGTTTTCAAAAAGATCAGAGATTATACTGTTGTGGTACTCAACAATGTCCGAAATTTTTGAGGGAATATCCTTTTTGTTCTTGAAATAGGCATTCACCACCTCTTCCATAGCATTTGTGGTCTTTCCCATAGCTGACACTACTAACAGCGTGTTTTCATAACCCACCGTCTGCAATACGTTTACTACATTTTTTACCGCTTCTGCATCTTTCACGGAAGCACCTCCAAATTTAAATACTCTCATACACGAAATACGATTCTAAATTTTTAAATATTCGCCAAATAATTGGCTATTCCTTTTTCATCCAAGTGCACTACGTCCCAATCGCGCTTCACATCTGCACCCTTGCTTTTATAAAAATCAATGGCAGGTTCGTTCCAGTCGAGCACCTCCCAACTTATCCTTTTTACACCCAATTTGCGGCCATACTTCACTACCTCGTTCAACAAGGCGGTACCCAAACCGCTTCCCCTCATTTTTTCGGTAACGATCAAATCCTCCAAGTGGACGATTGGTCCCTTCCAGGTGGAGTATCTGGGGTAGACCAGGGCCATTGCCACTATTTTATCTTCCTGTTCGGCTACAAAACAGTGGAACTGTTTTTCTTTCCCAAAGCCACTTTGTTGCAAATCGGCCACGGTAACCTCAACGGCATTTTCCTCTTTTTCAAATACGGCGAGCTCACGGATCAACTCCAACACTTGGACCATATCTTCCTTTCGGGAATCTCTAATCAAATAATTCATTGTTACAAATAAAACACAAAGTTATAATTTTAAACAAAGAAGTGAAAACCAAACACAAGAGTTTCACAAAATAAGCGTTATTTGTAGTGAGACCAACCTGTACTAATTATGTCTACAAACAGAAAACAAACCTTAGGGGAATTTATCATTGAAAACCAAAAATCCTTCCAATATTCCTCCGGGGAGCTTTCCAAATTGATCAACGCAATACGTTTAGCGGCCAAGGTGGTAAATCATGAGGTAAACAAAGCCGGGCTAGTAGATATTATTGGCACTGCCGGAGAGACCAATATCCAAGGAGAGAATCAACAGAAACTGGATGTTTTTGCCAATGAAAAGTTCATACAGACCTTAACGAATAGGGAAATTGTCTGTGGTATTGCATCGGAAGAGGAGGATAGTTTTATTTCGATAAACAGTAATGATGAAAACCACCAAAACAAATATGTGGTACTTATTGACCCTTTGGACGGCTCATCAAATATAGATGTCAATGTTTCCGTAGGTACCATCTTTTCCATATACAGAAGGGTAACACCGGTAGGCACCCCGGCAACCCTTGAGGACTTTTTGCAACCAGGAAACCAACAGGTGGCCGCTGGCTATGTTGTGTATGGAACCTCAACCATGATCGTCTACACAACAGGCGACGGCGTCAATGGTTTTACCCTGAATCCAGCATTGGGAACCTTTTATCTTTCGCACCCTAACATGACATTTCCAGAAACGGGAAAAATCTATTCTGTGAACGAAGGGAACTATATCCACTTTAGTAAAGGTGTGAAGGATTATATTAAGTATTGTCAAATGGAGGAAGGTGACAGGCCATACACTTCAAGATACATAGGTTCTTTGGTCTCAGACTTTCACCGTAACATGATCAAAGGAGGTATATATATGTATCCAAAAAGTAGCGTGACAGGTAACGGTAAATTAAGACTGCTCTATGAATGCAATCCCATGGCCTTTATTGCAGAGCAAGCAAATGGGATCGCCATTGGTGGTAAAACGCGGATTCTGGACATACAACCCACCGAACTGCACCAACGGGTTCCCTTTTTCTGCGGTAGTCGAAAAATGGTGGAAAAATTACAGGAATTCTTGGAAAAGTATCATTAAACTACCTCGGGGCAAGTCCACGAGGCATTCTTAGAAAACGAACTTTTAATTTCGATACAAGCCTCGGTGTATTAAACCCTTTGGCGATGCCAATAAAAAAGGGAGCGAATCGCTCCCTTTTTTGGTCTTAACGTACGGACCTTATCGGTTCATATTTTTTATTTCGTCGATAAAATTATCCTCGTCCACGCCCGCTTGCACTAATTTAAGTGCTTTATCCACAACATAGGTCACGTTAACCGGGTTAAAGCCTAATCCAATGCCCAAACGCTCGAGCATGGCCACCTGCTTTTCACCTAATTGATGGTCAGCATATACCATTCGAGCCAAGTCATACAAACGCTCCAGTCTTCTATCATAGCTGGTTGGCGGATTAATATCATGGGATGCATAATCCTTTAAAATCTCCTTGTAATCGCTATCTGAAATATCCAACTTCCGGGCCAATCGGTCCAAGAAAGCCCGTTCTTCACTGGTAATTACCCCATCGCTCATGGCAACCCTTACTATGGCCGCAAAGTGGTCTTGATTCCTTTTTTGAAAACCACTATCAAAAAAATCTGAAATTGACATGTTCTATTCTTTTGGGCAAATATAATTTTTTTAGAGGTCATAGTTTACATCCTGCCAAACTTTGTTTCAAGGCAAATTTGTAACTTTCCATGGCTATGAAATTACCCCTCCTACAATTTACCGATAAAGGAATCTATTGTGACAAAGCGGACGTTTATTTAGACCCTTGGAGACCCGTAAATAAGGCAATCATAACCCATGGTCATGCAGATCACAGTCGATGGGGAAATAAGCAATATATCACCCACCACAGGAATATTCCCATTATCTCACACAGATTAGGGGATATTAAGACTACCAGGTTTGAATGGGGCGAGACCTTTATCATAAACAATGTAAAATTCAGCCTTCATCCTGCGGGGCATATCATTGGCGCTTCGCAAGTACGGGTGGAACACAATGGCGAAGTTTGGGTATTTACCGGTGATTACAAGACCGAGGACGACGGTATTTCCACGCCCTACGAGCCCATTAGATGCCATACGTTCATAACCGAATGTACCTTTGGACTCCCCGCCTTTAAATGGCTGCCCCAACATGAAGTCTTGAAAGATATAAACGATTGGTGGCTGGAGAATAAAAAGGAGGGCAAGACCTCCATACTTTTTGGCTATAGCCTTGGCAAGGCCCAACGCTTGCTAAAGTACTTGGATACCGATATTGGTACTATTTACACCCATGGGGCCATCGAAAATATGACCGATGTTTTAAGGCCGATGGTTTCCTTTCCGCCAACCCAATTGATTACCAAGGAAACAACAAAAAAGGAACTTTTGGGCAATATTGTTTTGGCACCTCCCAGTGCCCACGGTAGTACTTGGATACGGAAAATGGTTCCCTATGTAACGGCTTCGGCCAGTGGTTGGATGACCTTTAGGGGTGCCCGACGCAGACGTGCCATCGACAAGGGATTTGTATTGAGCGATCATTGTGATTGGCAAGGCTTACTTTCCAGTATTGAGGCTACAGGCGCAGAAAAGGTCATTTGTACGCATGGTTATAGCGATATTTTTTCCCGATACCTTAGGGAACAAGGATACGATGCACGCACCGAAGCTACCCAATACGAAGGTGAACAGGAAGAGTTGGAATCTTCAAAATCGAATACCGACACATGAAAAGATTTGCCCAACTGATAAAAACCTTGGACAGTACCAACAAGACCACAGTAAAGGTTGATGCCCTTACCCAATACTTTTTGGAGGCAAACGATACCGATAAAGTTTGGACCATAGCCATCCTTTCACACAGAAGGCCTCCCAGACCCGTTAATACAACACTTTTAAGGGAATGGGCATCGGAACTTTCGAACATACCTTTGTGGCTTTTTGAGGAGAGCTACCATATTGTTGGCGACTTGGCCGAAACCATCGCTTTGGTTGTTCCTTCGGCAAAATCGTCCACAGAGAAGACCCTGACCCAATTTTTGAAGGAAATGATCTTGCTCAAAAGGAAGTCGGATCACGAAAAAAAAGCCTACCTATTTGAAAACTGGAAGGTCCTGGATTACTACGAGCGGTTCGTTTTTACGAAATTGATAACGGGCGGGTTCCGGATTGGAGTGAGTCAAAAATTAATGACACGTGCGCTCTCCATGGCTACAAAAATTGATGAGGATATTCTAGCCTACAAACTCATGGGAAATTGGGACCCTGATAAAATTTCCTTTCAACAACTGATTCTGGAGGAGAACAAAACCGACTACCTATCCAAACCCTATCCCTTTTATTTGGCCTATGCGCTGGAAGAAGTCCCGGAAAGTTTGGGTGATGTGAACGAATGGGCCATAGAACACAAATGGGACGGCATACGATCTCAGGTAATTTTAAGAAATGACGAACTATTTGTTTGGAGCCGCGGCGAGGAACTGGTAACGGACAAGTATCCGGAATTTGAACAATTTATAGGCGTTATTCCCAATGGAACGGTCATCGACGGGGAAATACTTCCTTATCCAAAGGGGCTAATTGGGACCTTTAATGACCTTCAGAAAAGAATAGGAAGAAAAACCGTTTCCAATTCCCTGCTTGTTAAAATTCCGGTTATACTAAAAGCCTACGACCTTTTGGAATGGAAAGGAAAGGACATACGCGAAAAACCATTTTCTGAACGTAGACAGTTGTTGGAAGCCCTGTTTGGAACGGTGGCTTCGGCTAGGTTCAGCCACCAGAAATCAAAAGCTACAGGGCAAAGTGGAAGTGGGGTCACTGAGCGAAGTCGAAGTGACCTGCCCCTACAACTTTCAGAAACCATGCAATTTACCTCTTGGGAACAAGTGGCCAAAGAAAGGGAGCTTTCCAGAGAGAAACACAGCGAGGGCTTGATGCTGAAACGAAAGGATTCGCCCTATCTCGTTGGAAGAAAGAAAGGGGATTGGTGGAAATGGAAGGTTGATCCGTTGACCATAGATGCCGTGCTCACCTATGCCATGCGGGGACATGGAAGACGAAGTAACCTTTTTACAGATTACACTTTTGCCCTCTGGGATGAAAATGAGGAAGGGAAGCGGGAGTTGGTCACCTTTGCCAAGGCTTACTCGGGTCTTACGGATGCCGAATTTAGAAAACTGGATGCTTGGATAAAAAAGAATACTTTGGAACGTTTTGGTCCGGTACGATCGGTAACCCCCCATCACGTATTTGAAATCGCCTTTGAGGGGATTGCCCATTCCAAACGACATAAAAGCGGAGTGGCCACCCGATTTCCTAGAATGCTACGTTGGCGGCAGGATAAAAGTATCCATGAGGCGAATAGCTTGGAAGAGCTTAAAAACCTAATCCCAAATTCCGAAACCAGGAATGAAGGAATCTCTCAGTAAAAACCTTAAAACAACTCCTTTCCCTGGCCAGGGAAAGGAGGCCGAGCGAAGCGAGACCGGAAAGGGTCGGGAATTCATTACGCCGTTTGTGGCAAAACGGAAAATACAATCGATATCAATCCCTTCCGAATTCAAAATCTGGGATTTTGAATCCACCTTCCCTTTCCAAGGGAAGGAGCTTTTACTACCTTTAGAAGGTTCGAGAAAGTATGCTCGGGATTATGAACAGAGATGAACTTTTCCATATCGCAGAAAACTGGTTCCAGGAGCAGGGCTGGAAACCATTTCCCTTTCAAAAGGATACTTGGAGAGCCTTTCTCAATGGAAAGCACGGTCTTTTAAATGCGCCTACAGGTAGTGGTAAAACCTATGCGCTTTGGTTTCCCATAGTCCTCAATTATATAAAACAAAATCCCGATTATAAAAGCAAACATAAAAAAGGATTAAAAGCAGTTTGGATTACGCCTTTACGTGCCCTTTCACAAGAAATACGACAATCCGCCGAGCGTGTTGTCACCGATCTGGGAACCCAAATGACCGTTGGTATTCGTTCCGGGGATACCTCCACAAAAACCAGAACGGAACAAAAAAAACAGATGCCAGACTTGCTGATTACCACCCCTGAAAGCTTGCAGCTGCTATTGGCCACTAAAGGGTATGACAAGATATTTAAGGACTGTACAGCAATAGTGGTGGATGAATGGCATGAAATTTTAGGCACAAAGCGTGGGGTGCAAATGGAGCTGGCCTTGTCCCGACTCAAAACCGTTTCGAAAAAACTACGGATTTGGGGAATTTCCGCCACCATAGGAAACATGGAGCAGGCCCGGGAAGTGCTGCTTGGCCCGCAATCTAAGGCCCTGGAAAATTCGGTTTTAATAAAGGCCAACATCCACAAAAAAATAACCGTCAAAAGCATCATTCCAAAGAAAATGGAAACTTTTCCATGGCGGGGACATTTGGGCCTCCACTTATTGGAATATGTAGTCCCAATCATCAAGAACAGTAGGAACACCCTACTCTTTACCAATACCCGAAGCCAGTGTGAAATCTGGTTCCAAAAAATATTGGAAAAACATCCGGAATTTGCCGGTGAGATTGCCATGCACCATGGGAGCATCAATAAGGAAACAAGGGTTTGGGTGGAAAATGCCATCAGAAATGAAACCCTAAAGGCCGTGGTGTGTACCTCAAGTCTGGATTTGGGTGTTGATTTTGCTCCTGTGGAGACCGTGGTACAAATTGGAGGTCCAAAAGGTGTTGCCCGATTTTTACAGCGAGCTGGAAGAAGTGGCCACCGACCGGGAAAGGAAAGTGTCATTTATTTTCTTCCCACACATGCCATTGAACTTATTGAAGCTTCGGCCCTCCAAAAGGCCGTGAAACACAATACCGTGGAAGACCGTATTCCCTACCTGAATAGCTATGATGTATTGCTTCAATACTTGACCACCTTGGCCATTTCAGACGGTTTTTATCCCAATGAAATCTATAGGGAAGTAGCGGATACCTTTTGCTATCAGGCACTTGGCAAGGATAATTGGCAATGGTTGTTGAATTTTTTGGTCATGGGCAGCCAAAGCCTACAGTCCTATGATGAATATAAAAAAGTGGAGGTAGAAGAAGATGGAAAGTTCAAGGTGAACAATCGGGGGGTGGCCATGCGTCACCGTTTTCAAATAGGAACTATTGTTGGGGATGTAAACCTTACGGTAAAATATCAAAAAGGGGGTTGCATTGGCACTATTGAAGAGTACTTTGTATCCAAACTGAATAAAGGCGACGTGTTTACCTTTGCGGGAAGAAACCTGGAATTTATCCGAATTAAGGACATGCAGGTACACGTTAAAAATTCCAAGAAGAAGACCAGCAAGGTCTCCAGTTGGATGGGCAGTAGGTTGACGCTATCGGCACAAATGTCAGAACTACTTAGAAACGAACTATACAGTTCGGACGAAACTATTGAAAAGCAATCTCCGGAAATCCAATCCCTGGCCCATATTTTTAAAAGACAACGGCGGGAAAGCATTGTTCCCAAACCCCATGAATTCCTCATAGAAACCTTTAAAAGTAGGGATGGTTACCATGCGGTTTTCTACCCTTTTGAAGGACGTTTTGTCCATGAAGCCATGGGAAGCCTATTGGGATACCGAATCAGTCTGCTCTCTCCTATCACCTTTTCCCTCGCCTTTAACGATTATGGTTTTGAACTGCTTTCGGACAAGCCGATAGACATGCAACAGGTTTTGGACAACAACCTTTTTACGACCGATTTTTTGTTGGACGACTTACAAAAGAGCCTGAACGCGACCGAAATGGCCCGAAGAAAGTTCAGGGACATTGCCATCATCAGTGGGCTGGTATTTACTGGATATCCCAATAAGGTCATAAAAATGAAGCATTTACAGAGCAATTCCCAATTGTTGTTCGAGGTGTTTCGGGATTATGAACCGGATAATTTATTGTTTCAACAGGCCTTTACCGAAACTTTTGAGCATCAGCTGGAAGAAGGCCGATTGCGACTTTCCATGGAACGCATAGCGACACAAAAAATTATCTGGAAACAATGTGAAAAAGCCACGCCTTTTGCCTTCCCTTTGATAACCGATAGATTGAGCCGTGAAAAATTATCCAGTGAAAAATTGGAGGACAGAATTAAACGCATGGCAGCGATTTTGATGAAGTAAACCCCAAAGCCCCAATGTGGAGATTCAGTTAACCCATTTAACTTGCCAAACTGCCTGAGCTGTACCAATGGCACTAATGAATTCAGTCCTAATTTATTTAACCGATTTTCTTCAGCTAAAACTCAATCGAGACCAAATTGTATTCAGCAAATTGCTATCCTTTACTTATCGGAAACAATAATGTCATCTAGCCGAAATTATCAAGGCCAATCCTAGGACATACAATAAAAGCATGGCATTCAACATTCCACCCACACCTTTTGGCGCCCCTTTGAATTCCTTCCATACAAAAATACCCCAAAGTGCAGCGACAACAGTGGCACCCTGACCCAAACCGTATGAAATGGCGGGCCCTGCCTTATCGGACGCAAGAATACTAAATGACATTCCCACACACCATATAACACCTCCCAATACACCCATGCCATGACTTTTTAGAGTGCCCCTAAAATAATCAGCAAAAGCCAATGGCGCGCCCTCAAAAGGGCGCCTCATAAGGAAAGAATTGAACAGAAAATTACTGGCCAATATACCTAGTGAAAAAATAAAGACCGCACTATAGGGACTTAACTTTCCCGAAAGGGGCTCTTGGAAATTGGGAAACATGGCATTGGCCACATATTTGTAGAACAGACCCATTAGCAGACCGGCCACTACCGCCAATAGCAGTCCTTTGGTAGGAACTTTCTTTTGATGGGCGGAAAGTCGTCTATATGCATTGGCATTCAATAAGATGGCCAAAACGATGAGGCCCACTCCAGTAAACAAAAGGGTGGAGTCTCCCAATGGTGCGTCAAGATAATTAACTATAACCCCCACCACAAGGGCCAAACCTATACCTACGGGAAAAGCGACGGACATACCTGCCAAAGCAATGGCGGCCACCAACAAAATATTGGCTAAATTAAATAGAATACCTCCTAAGAAAGCGGACCAAAGATTTCCATTATCCGCTTGGGCAAGGTCTTCCAAAAACGGTCGGCCACCCTGTCCCATACTTCCTGCACTTAAAGCAAAAAGCAGGGCAAAGAGAACGATGCCAAACACATAGTCCCAATAAAAGAGTTCAAAACGCCAATCTTTGGCGGCCAATTTTTGGGTGTTGGCCCATGAACCCCAGGCAAACATGGTAACCACACAGAAAAGCACTGCTATGGCATAGGTTTCAATTATAAACATGGTATGTTGGTTTAGATGAATTCTTCTTTAAACGGCGCAGAATCCTGTGCGCCCATTTTTGTAACGGAAATGGCAGCAGCCTTTGTGGCGTTTAAAATGGAATCCTTCCAAGACAAGCCTTCTGCCAAGCCTACGGCCAATACCCCATTAAAAACATCGCCTGCTGCCGTGGTATCAACTGCCTTTACTTTTTGTGCCGATATTAAAAAAGATTCATCGGCATTCTTAAAAAAAGCACCTTTAGATCCCATGGTGATGATGATGTTTTTTACACCCATTTGAATAAGGGAAGCAGCCGCTGCGGAAGCACTACTTTCATCCGCCACGGTAATCCCCGTCAACAATTTGGCTTCGGTCTCATTTGGGGTAATTAAAAACAACCCATCCAGAATTTCAGGAGGCAATTCTTGGGCAGGTGCTGGGTTAAGAATCAATGTCCAATTTTTGTTTTTACAGATTTCGGTTAAACGTACCAAGGTCTCCATCGGTGTTTCCAGTTGGGTGAGTACCATGGCGGATTCTTTATATTCTTTTAGCGCTTGGTGCACATGGTCATCGCTCAAAAGGGCATTGGTTCCGGAAGCCACTACGATTTCATTCTCGCCTTCAGCGTTTACCGTAATCAAAGCCACTCCGGAGGCCTTTCCATGGATAATCTGGACCCCGGAAACATCAATGCCCTCTTTGGAATAACCATTGATGGCATTTTTCCCAAATACATCATCTCCCACGGAACATATAAAATGTACGGCTCCACCTGCCCGTGCCGCCGCTACAGCCTGGTTAGCACCCTTTCCTCCTGGGAACATGAAAAAATCACCCCCAAGAATGGTTTCACCAGGTTCCGGGAAACGTTGGGTTTTAACAACCATGTCCGTATTGGAGCTACCAATCACAAAAAGGCGTATCATACTAAAAGTTAAAAGAACAGTATACAAAGTAGAAAATAACTACCAGAAAACCAATTGTGAAATTTTAACTTTGTCGCCATGAATATGTTCCCTTTGGATATACACGGACAAAGTTTTCACCTACACCCTTCTGGGGCTCTATTCTGGGAAAATCAATCCCTATTGATGATGAGCGATGTGCATTTAGGAAAGATCTCCCACTTTAGAAAGTATGGTGCCGCTGTGCCGCAGCATGCCCTATTAAAGAATTTTGAGACCATGGACGGGGCTATTTCCCAATTTACCCCAAAACACGTCGTCTTTATGGGGGACCTCTTTCATTCATCCTTGAACAAGGAATGGGATTTGTTTGAAGATTGGGTTGGCAGAAAAAAAATGGGGATGACCTTGGTAGTGGGCAATCACGATATTATATCCCCTATGAAATACGAGGCGTTGGGAATCTCGGTATGCCCGGAGCTTTCATTGGGCACCTTTTTCTTGACCCACCACCCGGAGGAGCGTGAAGGCCAGTTCAATTTTTCTGGGCACCTACACCCTGCCGTGCGCCTTACCGGACTTGGTAGGCAATCCGTTCGTTTGCGCTGCTTTTACAAATCCTCCGTACAAATGATATTGCCGGCCATGGGAGAGTTCACGGGTTCCCATACCATGGCAGTTACAAGGGACAGCGAGGTGTTCGCCATTTTGGGGGATACGGTACTTCCTGTTCAGGTACACGGTCGCAAAAAATAATATTATTTGCAACTCGGCTCAAATTTCGTTCATTTGCGCACCCGTTGTTCATCCCTTTCCCGTATGTTTATGGAAATGAAAGCCAAGCAAAAGTTTTTAGCTCTGTTAAATCTATTATCTGTTCTACTTGTCATTGGTGTGAACTACATATCACAGGCGGTTCGATTAAACGATACCACCATTGGTGAAGTAAGCAACACTTATGACAATCTCTTTACCCCGGCCAGCTATGCCTTTTCCATTTGGGGCCTGATTTTTTTGGGCCTGATCGTTTTTTCCGTTTTTCAAATTAAAAGGGCCTTTTTCAGCAAAGAATCCACAGAATTCATTGGTCAAATTGGATATTGGTTCTGCTTGGCGAATCTATTGAACAGTGCCTGGGTGATTGCTTTTGTTTACGATCATACAGGGCTATCCGTTTTGATCATGCTGGGCATACTTTTCTCACTGATTAAGATTATCCTGAACACGAACATGGAGCGCTGGGACGCCCCTAAAGCGACCATCGCCTTTGTATGGTGGCCCATTTGCTTATATGGTGGATGGATCGCCGTGGCCACCATTGCCAATGTAGCGGCCTTTCTCACGAAATTGGGTTGGACAGGTGCCCCGTTATCTGAAATCAGTTGGACCCTTATTTTAATAACCGTTGCCACAATCCTCAATCTGGTGATCATAAGGACACGGTTTATGCGGGAGTTTGCCGCAGTGGGGGTTTGGGCCTTAGTCGCAATTGCGGTACGGCATTGGAATACCTATCAGAATATTGCAATTGGCGCCTTGATTGGAGGGCTGCTTCTTGTTGGGTATATTCTTTGGCAGGGTTTCAACAATAGAAAAAGTAATCCCTTTTATAACAGTCCACGACAACTTTAATTTAAGTATTTCCTTTTTATAATCAAGCACTCCCTTCTTCCTCAACCTATTTTTTTTGCTGTACGAAGTTTACAACTTCGCACTACATTATTTCATCATCCACTATAAAACTTGGTGTTTCGAAGTTGACAAACTTCGAAGATCTACTTCCTAATCACATGGCGAAGTCTTCCATTTGTATCCCCTAAACCCACCGATTATCCATAAAACCTTTCTAGAAATACAATTTCATTTTTAAACCAAGCTATTTTTTACAATATTAAATCGTTTTAATTTTAAGGTGGGTAAAATGAGAAACCTGTGAATAGATTTGTTGTTTGTTTTATATTTCTGATCGGCATTCAAATAGGTACCTCGCAGGATTTGTTTTTTCAACATTATGGTCTTGATGAGGGTTTGTCGCAACAGACCATAAGGTGCATTTCCAAAACTAGTGATGGGTTTCTATGGCTAGGTACGCAGGACGGCCTTAACAGGTTCGATGGTAAAAACTTTAAAATCTACCAACATAAGGAAAATGACCCGCGTTCACTTGCAGGCAATTTCATCAATCGGCTGATTAAAGGTGATGACGGAACCTTGTGGGTGGCAACCGGCGGTAAAGGCGTCTGTTATTACCATCCGGATACGGATACCTTTCAAAAAGCCCCCGTGGAAGATGGAAACTACATCACATTGGCCTTGGACAATAATGGAAATGTTTATACCAATTCCATCCAAACTGGTTTAACGGTGCTCAAAAAAGCAAACAACTATGCCCCGGAATATTATTCGGCACAAGAGAAAACCATCACCTCCATAGCCATCAAAGGCAACTCCATTTTATTGGGAACCAAATCGGGCAACATTTTAATGGGCACGGTGGACAAGCTGGACCAATGGTCAACCTCCAAAACGATACTTCCCGGAAGCATTGAAGAAATTGTCCCTTACCAGAGCGAATGGCTCTTGGGTACTTCGCGAGGACTTTATCTGTACAACGAAACTCAGGAAAGAACTACCTATCTGAACATTGCCGAGCATGATACCACTTCCAACGAGGTCTTTTTTATCGAATCCATTTACAACACACAAAACCAACTCTATCTAGGGACGGACAACGGATTTTTTATTCTAGAAGGTTTGGATAGGGCATCGGGCAGATTTGCTTCGGGCAAGGTCTACAAGGGCGACCTGGAAGATACGAATACAATCACCAGCAACCGGGTTTACGATGTTTTGGTAGAGGATGACCTAATTTATATCGGAACCAATAATCTGGACATCGCCTCAGAAGGTCTAAACGTCTTCAAGACCATGAACCCAGATACCAAACCGGCATTGACCAACAATTACGTCTTTTCCATTTTCAAGGATACCGATTATTTATTTGTAGGTACTCGAAAGGGTATCCATTGTATTGACAAAACAGGCTTTGTATATGTAATTTCCAAAGAGAGTACCCGGCAACAACTGGCATACGATGTCATAAGGGGAATGGCCAAGGATGACCACAACAACCTTTGGGTAGCGACCACCAAGGGTGTTTCTGTAATTTCCCTAAACGATTTCAACCCTAGAAAACCGAAGGTTATTTCATTTTATTTTGACGAAAACGACACAACCTCCCTGAGCAACGATAACACCAGGAGTATTTACAAAGACCCACAAGGAACGATGTGGGTATGCACCTATGGCAGCGGACTAAACCGTTTTACGGGCGACCTGAGCCAAAACATGATCACTTTTGAAAGGTATGGCATGCTTAACGGTGAAACGTCCATAAGTTCAGATTTTGTCTACAACATAGTTCAGGACCAAAAAAACCGCTATTGGATAAGCTCCGAAAACGGCCTTAACCAACTGACCTTTAAAGAAAAGGATTATCAAGTACCGCTTTTCAAGACATACTTCGCCAATGGAAAGGAAGGGGAATTAAAAAACAACAGCGTGCTGAACACATTTTTGGATTCTGATGGCACCCTTTGGGTAGCCACGCAAAGCGGAATCGACAAATACGATGAACTATCAGATACATTTATCCATTACGGAAAAGAGGAAGGATTGGGCAACGATTATGTGTATAATATTTTGGAGGATGCCGATGGCCAATTATGGATGAGCACAAACAACGGATTGTTCCGTTTTGACAAGAAAAATGAAAAGTTCACCCATTTTACGGTCAAGGACGGGCTGCAAAGTTCGGAATTCAACCTGGGTGCCCATTTTAATGACCAAACGAACAACGAACTTTATTTTGGAGGCATCAATGGGTTCAATTCCTTTTCTCCGCGCAACGTACATATTCTGGACTGGCAGGGCAATCTTTCCTTGACCTCACTTAAAATAAAGGATAGGGAAGTGAACCCAATTACGCATCCACAGGTTTTGGATCTTGGTTTTAGCACGGCGAAAAAAATATCCTTGGACCATGACTCATTCCCCTGCTACATCCAGTTCACCGATTTTGATTACCGCCCCAACAAAAACACCCAATACCATTATTCCTTGGATGATAGGGAATGGAACGCCCTTGGATACAGCAATGAACTTCAATTGCTTCAATTGCCCAAAGGGAAGCACACCTTAAAAATACAGGGCAGTTCCAGGGACGGTTTTTGGCAGAAGGAACCATTGGAACTGGAAATCGTAGTTATCCCGCCTTGGTACAACAGCAACCTTGCCTATTGCTTTTATGCACTGCTACTTTTGGGGACCGGCTATACGATGTATCGTTTTCGATTGCGCCAAAAAATGGCGTTCCAAGAGGCAAAACGGCTTAAGGAGCTTGATGATATCAAATCCCGGCTCATTACAAATATCACCCATGAATTTAGAACGCCCCTTACCGTAATCCTTGGTTATTTGAATACCTTGAACAGTGAATTTGTGGGGCGTTCAAAAATGAAGCTTCTGCTCAACGCCATTGAGCAAAACAGTAAAAATCTTTTAAAATTGGTGAACGAAATGCTTGATTTGGCCAAATTGGAGACTGGCAACCTAACGCTGAGCATGATCCCCATAAACTTGGCGGCGTTTACCCTTTATATCGTTCAAAGTTTTTCCAGTCTCGCCCAAAAAAATAATATCCAACTTAAATTTTTTAAGGCCGATGATTCCATTGTAACAAAAGTGGACACCGAAAAACTTCGACAAATATTGTACAACCTTATCAGCAACGCCCTTAAGTTTTCTGAGCGGGGAAGTACGGTAAAGGTATTGGTGGCCACAGAAGGGGATTGGGCGACCGTTACAATACAAGATCAGGGCATGGGCATTCCTAAAGACGAACTGCCCCATATTTTTGACCGGTTCTATCGATCGCCCAAAACATCCACCACTACGTTGGGGACCGGGATCGGGCTTTCCTTGACCAAAGAGTTGATCCACTTAATGGAGGGTGAAATTATGGTGGATTCCATAGAGAATATTGGCACCACATTCAAAGTAAAACTCCCTATTTCAAAACTGCTCCCGGCATCCGGCGGTGATTGTTGTACAGACGAAATGCAGAAAACGGATACAGAGTACATAGATCAAGGAACCTTGGTGGAAAAGGCGGCCATAAACACGAAAAACACCCATACGGTCCTAGTGGTGGAGGACAATGCCGATATCTCGACATATATAGCCTCTAGACTTGATTCCTATTACCATCTATTGTTCGCATACAATGGGCAAGAGGGTCTGGAAATCGCCAAAAGGGAAATACCGGATATCATACTTACCGATGTAATGATGCCCCTAATGGATGGATATGAAATGACCAAAAAGCTTCAGGAAGATGCTGTTACCGATCACATACCTATCATAATGCTTACGGCAAGGTCCATGGATGAAGACATGCTCGACGGGTTAAAAAGCGGTGCCGATGCCTATCTGGCAAAACCCTTTAACGAAGCGGAACTAAAACTTCGAATTTCAAACCTGATCGAAAAAAGAAATCGGTTGCAGACCAAATACCAAAAGACCGTCCTAAATCCATCAAAAAAGTCCTCTTCAATACCCGATAGAAACCAACAGTTTTTGAACAAGGCCGTGGAACTGATCCAGAACAATCTGGACAATGCCCAATATGACAGTGAGCAATTGGCAAAGCATATGGCCATGAGCGACTCACAACTTTACAGAAAACTCAAGGCCATCACGGGCAGGAGCACAGCTATTTTCATACGCCATGTACGTCTGGAAAAAGCGAAAGAATTACTACGAAATTCCGACAAAACAGTAGCCGAAATAGCTTTTGAAACAGGTTTTAACGATCCCAACTGGTTTAGTAAAGCGTTCCGGGAAGAGTTTGGTAAAAGTCCTACACAATTTCGCAACTAACTATATATAAGGTATTTACAAGTATTTATGCAAAAATACTACCCGTGATTTTTCTTATCGGTGCATAAATAATCATTCCTTTTGCCAAAATAGCCAAGAAGAAATACCCCCTTGTTATTGAATTTTGTTTTGAACCAAATAAAGAAAAAACAATGAAAACTTCAAGTGTATTGATCGTGCTACTTCTTATGAATTCCGGTGTCCTTGCAGGGGTGCTAGGAACACAACTTCTAGGCTTTCTAAATCCCTATATCGTTGGAGGGGCGGAACTCTTTTTGGGAATAGCCTATTATGCGCACACGGTAATTAGGGATGTACGCAACTGCTTTGATGTAGACTTCAAACTTTAAGTTGCTTGCCATAGGACAGAATCCGTACCAATAATCGTGAACGGGGCTTTTATCCCACCTCAAAAGGGCGTTGCATCCTCAAAATTTCTTTTATTATGCTTTTGTTTGAAGCAGTAACATCTATTGGGATTTTTTGAAAGCGTTAAAAATGTATTTGGAAAAAATTGTTTGGTAAGCCTGCCGGGGTTATTTTTGACGCAAATTTCTTGGATTGACCAAATCATCCATAGCAGGCTTTTTTGAACGGTCTCCCAACCTTGGGAAATTGCGGAATACCATTGCCCAATTTCAGGTTTCACACCACAATACTGTTCAAGGTATTGGTCTGAAAGGGCTATCAGGATCTGCGCTATCCTTTATACTGGCAGAAATTTTTGACAAACAGGAAAGACCATTTTTGGCCATCTTCAACGACAAGGAAGAGGCCGCCTATTATCTCAACGACCTGGAACGGATCGTTGGTGAAGAACATGTTCTTTTTTTTCCAGGAAGTTATAGAAGGCCCTATCAAATTGAGGAAACGGACAATGCCAATGTGCTGCTTCGGGCGGAGGTACTAAACCGAATCAATTCCCGAAAAAAACCCGCTCTCATTGTAAGCTATCCAGATGCCCTTTTCGAAAAAGTAGTGACTCGAAAGGAATTGGACAAGAATACCCTTAAAATGAAATTGGGCGATTCGCTATCCCTCGATTTCTTGAACGAGGTCCTGTTCGAATATCAATTTAAACGGGTAGATTTTGTGACGGAACCCGGGGAATTTTCGGTGCGGGGAGGTATCGTGGACGTGTATTCCTTCTCCAATGACGAACCCTACCGTATTGAGTTTTTTGGGGACGAAATCGATAGTATCAGAACCTTCGATGTGGAAACACAACTATCCAATGCCAAGATCAATGGCATAACCATAGTTCCCAACATGGCCAACAAGTTCCTTACGGAACAACGGCAGGGTTTTTTAAGCTATATAGCAGCCAATACGCTGGTTTACAGCAAGAACACCGATTTACTTTTTGGCCGCCTCAACGACCTTTTTGAGAAGGCGAAGGAAGCATTTTCAAAACTTTCCGAAGACATAAAACACGCCAGTCCAGAGGAGCTTTTTTTGAGCGGCACAGCTTTCAAGGAGCAATTACAAAATTTTCCGGTCCTGAATGCAAATGGCTCCCAAAGGGACCAACCCCAGTTTGAGTTCAACACAAAACCCCAGCCTTCCTTCAACAAGAAGTTCGATCTATTGATCGAAAACCTAAACGATTATAGGGAAAAAGGGTATACCAACTATATATTCTGTGCCAGTGAGCAGCAATCCAAACGTTTTCAGGACATCTTTGAGGAAGTTAACCAAAAAGTACATTACCAGACCTTAGTTTTTCCTTTGTACCAAGGCTTTGTTGACGACGATTTAAAATTGGTCTGTTATACGGACCATCAGATCTTTGAGCGGTATCACAAATTCCATATCAAGAATGGGTATTCCAAAAAACAGTCCATCACGTTAAAAGAACTCAATAAATTGGAGATTGGGGATTATGTGACCCATATTGACCATGGTATCGGGAAATTTGGGGGACTGCAAAAAATTGATGTGGAGGGCAAAAAACAGGAGGCTATAAAATTGATGTACGGCGAGCGAGACATCCTCTATGTAAGCATCCATTCCCTTCATAAAATATCCAAATTCAACGGCAAGGACGGCGCCGTTCCCAAGATATATAAACTGGGTTCCGGTGCTTGGAAAAAAATCAAGGACAAGACCAAAAACCGGGTCAAGAAAATCGCTTTTGACCTGATCAAAGTGTATGCCAAAAGACGTCTGGAAAAAGGCTTTCAATACGCGCCGGACAGTTACTTGCAGAACGAACTGGAAGCATCCTTCATTTATGAGGACACCCCGGACCAAAGTAGTGCGACGGAGGACGTTAAAAAGGACATGGAAAGCGAACGCCCCATGGACCGGTTGATCTGTGGCGATGTTGGCTTTGGGAAGACCGAGGTGGCCATTAGGGCAGCCTTCAAAGCGGTAGACAATGGCAAACAGGTGGCCGTTCTGGTACCAACCACTATTCTGGCCTTTCAACATCACAGGACCTTTACGGAACGATTGAAGGATATGCCGGTTTCGGTAGATTATCTAAACCGATTCAGAACGGCCAAGGAAAAGAAAGAGACCTTGGAGAACTTGGCTTCCGGAAAGGTGGACATCATCATTGGCACCCATCAATTGGTGAACAAAAATGTAAAGTTCAAGGACCTGGGATTGTTGATCGTGGACGAAGAGCAAAAATTTGGCGTATCAGTAAAGGACAAGTTAAAGTCCATCAAGGAAAATGTGGATGTGCTTACTTTGACGGCCACCCCGATCCCAAGAACACTTCAATTCAGTCTAATGGCCGCCCGTGATCTTTCGGTCATCAATACGGCCCCGCCAAACAGATACCCAATTGAAAGCCAAGTTATCCGGTTTAACGAGGAAACCGTTAGGGATGCGGTAAGCTATGAAATAGAACGTGGCGGACAGATCTTTTTCATCCATAACAGGATCGAGAACATCAAAGAAGTAGCCGGCATGATCCAGCGTTTGGTACCCGATGCCAAAGTGGGTATAGGTCATGGCCAAATGGACGGCAAAAAGCTGGAAACACTCATGTTGGCCTTTATGAACGGAGAATTTGATGTGCTGGTTTCTACTACCATTGTAGAGAGTGGGCTCGATGTAACCAACGCCAATACCATCTTCATCAACAACGCAAACAATTTTGGTCTGAGCGACCTGCACCAAATGAGGGGCCGTGTTGGCCGTGGAAACAAAAAGGCCTTTTGCTATTTCATTACACCTCCTTATGAAGTAATGACAACGGATGCCCGAAAACGTATCGAGGCTTTGGAACAATTTACGGATTTAGGTAGTGGCTTTAATATCGCGATGAAGGATTTGGAAATACGTGGTGCGGGCGATTTACTGGGGGGCGAACAGAGCGGATTCATCAACGAAATCGGCTTTGAAACCTACCAAAAAATACTCGCGGAAGCCATTGAAGAATTAAAGGAGAACGAGTTTAAGGAGCTGTATGATGAGGTGGATGGCCCACATGAAAAAGTGTATGTAAAGGAGACACAGATAGATTCGGATTTTGAACTGTTGTTCCCCGACGACTACATCAACAACATCACGGAACGGCTTACGCTGTATACCGACCTGAATCAGGTAGATGACGAGGAAGGACTCCAGAACTTTGAAAAACAATTGATAGACCGTTTTGGGGAATTGCCCCCACAGGCGGAGGATTTATTGAATTCGGTACGAATAAAATGGATAGCGAATAGTATTGGCCTAGAAAAAATAGTAATGAAACAAGGGAAGTTGATTGGCTATTTTATTAGCGACCAGCAATCCGATTTCTACCAAACAGAGAATTTTACGCGGGTATTGCAATATGTACAGGCACATCAGCAAAAATGCAGGATCAAGGAAAAACAGACCCGTAACGGACTTCGTTTATTGTTAACTTTTGATGGCATCAATACCGTGGATAAAGCCCTACAAGCTTTATTGCCTTTTGAAAGAACACCTAAAAATGAAAACTCTTCAAAATTATCAGAGCAAAAAAGTGGTTAATCCAAAAAATAGCACTTTTGACAGATTTAACACTCAGATACAACCTAATTCAGATACCTTAGCACAACAGCTTAAACTATAAATAACCACGTGAAGTTCTTTACATATGACTTTTGATATCTCTGAAAAACTGGCCATAGTAAAGGTGATTGACGCCTTAATCCATGCAGATGGGGTTGTACACAATGGGGAAATCAATGCCTTTGGAAAACTTATGGAAGTTTTGGATTTTGACGCCAATTTTTTGATACAGGCTCGTTTTTTGGAAACGGAACAGAGCATCTCCATGATTTGTAACTTTTCAAATGAAAAAAAAGAGCTATTGGAAAATATCATGGATCAAGTATCAAAAGCGGATGGTTTTGTCCATCAAAAGGAAATTGAAATGATGGAAAGTGTTCTTTCTTCCATCAAAATGCGCATTCATTCCAATGTGTAAATGATACTTTTTTATTGTTCATGGATGAATCCTACCTAATAATCTCCAAGACAAATTAAACGCCTGTTCCTCTTCCCAATTATATCCAAAGCACTCTCGCAGGTCAACTCTTTGCAAATTTGAGTCTTACGTTCCAAGGTAATCGATTCAATTTCAATTATCTTTAGCTGCTTCCTTATGGAGTTCATTTACAAAAAATCAAAAAAGTAGGTATGAATACTTTCTTAAGACGACTTCAGAAACCCATCGCAATGTGCTTTGGCCTTGCATTCATAGTATTGGTTTCGTGCAAGAAGGAAATTAATAAATCGGAAAAAGGGCCATTGGAAATTTCAGTGGTTACAGAATCGACAAAAAAAAGAATAGATTCCACCCTGAAATCTTTCATTGATTCTGGAAACATTGCCGGAGTTTCGGCCCTAATATTCGAAAACGGTCAAGAAGTGTATTACAATGCTTTTGGGTATGCGGACAAGGAAGCCCAAAAACCAATGGACCGTAAAACGATCGTCCAGATTTATTCCATGACCAAACCCATTACCGGAACGGCCCTCATGACACTATATGAAGAAGGAAAATTCGATTTGGACGACCCTATATCAAAATATGCTCCGGAATTTTCGGCAATGGAAGTCTATACCGGTGTGGATCCAAAGGGAAAAATAATCACGGAACCTTTAGACCGGCCGGTCACGATTAGGGATGTAACCAGACATACTGCCGGGTTTCCAAACAGACCTGATATTCAAGGACTTAGTGAAATCTTGGAGGAGAAGAACATCTACGACCGTGAAACAACCTTAAGTGATTTAGGAGAAAAATTAGGCAATATTCCCCTCTGGTTTCAACCGGGCACCCAATGGGAGTACGGCCCCAGTGTTGATGTGCAGGCCCTATTGGTGGAACGGATATCCGGGGTTCCCTATGGGGAATATGTTAGAAACAATGTGTTGGATCCACTGGGAATGAAAGAAACCCGATACTTTATTCCAGAAGGGGACCGCGACAGATTTGCCAAACTATACATTAGGACAGGGGAAGGTGCCTTGGTGCAAGATTCCGTCACCTACAGTAATTATACCCAGCGATGGCCGCTAACAAGAGGGGGTTCCGGCCTTACCTCAACCTTGGACGATTATATGAGGTTTGCCCAAATGCTCGTACATCATGGCAGTCTTGATTCCGTTCAAATATTAAAACCGGAAACGGTAAAACTAATGGCCACCAGCCAGTTGGCCGATAGCATTACCGAAAGATCCTGGTTGCCTTCCAAAGGACAGGTAGGGTTTGGAATCGATTTTGCAGTTAGGGTGGACCCGCCCGCAGATGCTGCCGAAAATCATGGCATGGTAGGCGAGTTTTATTGGGATGGTGCGGCCAGCACACTTTTTTGGGTGGACCCGGTAAATAAATTGACGGCCGTCATGTTTGTCCAATTGTTTCCCTATGACCAAATAGGGTTACACAAAAAATTCAGGGATGCCGTATATGGTCCCTATAAAATTGAAAATGCCAATTAAATACAGAAATTTAAAGATGAGGTTTTTACAGGTTTTAGTAGTAGTGTTTTTTTCAATGGGTGTGCAATCCCAGCATACGGTTTCAGGGAATTTTTCCCCGGCCAATTCCTTCAGGTATATTATGGTCTACCATCTTGCAAACAATGGCGTAGAATATGTAACGGATACCGGTGTAAAGGACGGCCAATTTTCATTTACGTTACCCCACTCCGTTTCTCCCGGATTGTATAGATTGGTCTATGCCGTTCCCCAAGATGAATATTTTATAGACATAATTTATAACTGTGAAGAGGATATCGTCCTCAACTTTGATTTGGAAGCTGGTATAGACATAGTGAGTTCGAAAGAAAACTCAATTTATTATGACTATTTCTCTGAAATCGAAAACGCCAAGGATGCGTTCATGGCATTTTATAGCGATGGAAAATCCGACAAAAAAGAGTATATGCAATTGGTCGATAAGATGGCACAGATTCAAAACAGCTACGGGTCAAAATCCAAAGGTTTGATTGCCGATACCTTTATCCAGGCGAATAGGCATTATCTACCGGAAAAGTATATGTCACTGAGTAATTACCTATTAGCGAAGAAAAAGCATTATTTTGACCATATAGATTTTACAAATGATACGCTTCAGGCTTCCGAGTTCTTTTCGGATAAAGTACTGAACTATATGTTCTGGGCCATTCCACCTGGAACACCGGAAAGTGGTTTGGTACAGGAAATAAATAAAAACGTTGATTTTCTAACCTCCAAATTAGAAGTCGTACCCAAAATTTTACAAACGAACGTTTTGGCAAAGGCCTGGAAGAAAGCTAATGAAAGTGAGGCCTATGAAGTATCGGACCATATTTACGAAACTTATTTGAAAAAGCTTGCCCAGGAAACCAAAAACGATAACCTAATTTCAATTATCGAGACCCAGACACGACTTCGCAAAGGGGCCGTTTCGCCAGAGATAACCTGGGAGGAAAACGGTGAGAAAAAATCATTGTCCAGCCTATCAGGGGCATCAAGATACCTCCTCATATTCTGGAGCAGCACTTGCTCCCACTGTTTAAATGAAGTACCGGTACTCCATGAACAACTTAAGAACATTCAAGA
Organism: Maribacter sp. 4G9; assembly: GCF_002742265.1. Taxonomy (GTDB): domain Bacteria; phylum Bacteroidota; class Bacteroidia; order Flavobacteriales; family Flavobacteriaceae; genus Maribacter. Next base: position 51,329 of record NZ_MDGL01000061.1, on the reverse strand, counting down.
TGTGGAAGTGGTAGCCGTTGGATTGGAGGATGGGATGGAAAACTGGAAAAAAACAATACCAAGATTGGCTGATTTTCATCACGCCATTGCCCTTGAGAAATGGGAAAGTCCCTATGTGCAAACATTTGCCGTTCAAAAAACGCCCACCTACTTCATTTTGGACAAGGACAAACGTTTCTTGGACAGACTAGAAGACGCGAATGCCGTTATCGAATATCTAAAGAGGGATATTCAAAAATAAACCTGATGACCAGACCGTAGGTAATTTTCGCTAAAAAAAGGAGTGCATTATAATTTACCGTCTTACTTGTAGGCTTGGGAGTTTCCAAAAGTAAATTAATTGGCTAGTTCCCATTTTGATATATGGAATTTGCAACTTGGATTTTTTGATTATTATAGTCCTAAGAGTTCTCCCTTGCTCTTCAAACTTACTAAAAAGGAACTAAAGCGTCTTTAAATCCTTAATGGTCTTAAAAGCAACGTCCACCTGTTCGTCATTTACAAGAATGGTAAACTCGTTTGTGGTAGAAATGACCTCGTATAGGACGATTCCCTCCCAGGCCAAACGCTGAAAAATGAAATAGTAAATACCCGGTACGGAAACGTTTTCTGCAGGTAACTTTACCGTGATGGAGGAAAGATTGTCCGCCTTTTGTGTACACTTTTCGTCTTTGAACAATTTCTGGACCGTTGGATCCATAACGCTACTGATCACAATATTGATCTCGTTCACTCCCCTACTGGAAGTATAAAAGACATCTTGGTTTTCATTGATTTCTTCCAATAATTTTGCCTGATGCACCAATATGGTGTCAGAGGCCAAAAAGGTATAATCGGTAAGGGAAGACCTAACCGTAATTTCCCCAATATTCTTTAAAACCTTCAAAATCTTATGGGTGGCCCTAAACTCCAAATCATCGGACAAACGCTTTAAGGCCATAACTATGGCCCCGTTTCGTATGTCCTTTCCCAATTCTGCTTCAATTTCTGGCTTTACCATTCTTGATAGCGATGTAAGGTTGATGATTCCTTGCGCTAAAGCACTTTGTAAAAAAGGTTTTTTCTTAATGTAATGTTCTACTACGGATGAAATGGTCTTCATAACTCTTGATTGATGTGCAAATATAACAACTTGTTATAAATAAAACAAAATGTTTTTAAATATTATTCTATGAATTTAATAGGATAATCAAAAGTGGTAAAACGCGGATTCTAGATGTTCCAGTTGAACACCTCCCTTTTCCTTTAGCACTGTAATAATATCAAACCGGGTTTCAACGTCCAAATCATGTGAGGTTACATAGTGATCGGCGGCCATAACCAAAAGCTTTATCTTTTTGGGAGTTACCGTCTCCGCAATGTTTTCCAAGAAATCAGAGCTTCTAGAACGCACCTCTACGATGGCCAAGACATTGTCCTTTTTCGCAATGATATCAATTTCGGCCTTCAGGTATCTATAATTCTGATAACAGATTTTATATCCCTTTTTAAGGAGATAGTTTTTGGCCATCTCCTCGCCTTCCTTTCCAAATTCATTATGTTTTCCCATAATATTCTGTAAAAATGTGTATTTCGTCGAAAAAATTGACTTTTTACCGTTTTTAAAAAATGAACATGTTAAATTCGGCTCTCAGACAACGAAAATATACGGATTCTTATACTATCCCAAGTTTCGTTTCGTTAAATAGAAGCCCCAACTCTATAGAACGTAACATTATTAACGCCCTACATCAGGACTATGGAATATTTCATTAATTGTAATACTTCTACGCTTGCTCCGTATACGGCACCTTTAGACCAGACCAGAGCTTTACACCTTTACAGAAGATTAGGATTCAGTGCCTCGGTAGATACCATTAACCAAGCTGTTGGCCAGAACGCAGGAACCCTTGTGGACAACCTTGTGGACCAGGCCATGAACATGGCTCCCACGGCAGCCCCCGTTTGGGCAGATTGGAACAATGCCAATTACCCGGTTGACGATGATGCCCGCAGACAACTCGTAAACCAACAACGGTCAGAATTCGCCCTAGGATACGCTAATGCCTTATTATCCAACAACCTTAGGGACCGATTGAGTTTCTTTTGGAGCAATCATTTTGTAACCGAATTGGATGTTTACGAGTGTAATTCCTTTTTGTACCACTACATCAACTGCCTTCAAAGAAACGCCATTGGAAATTTCAGGACGTTCGTAAGTGAAATTGGCCTTACCAGTGCCATGCTCTATTATTTGGACGGTGTCTACAACAATGGCAACAATCCAAACGAGAATTATGCTCGAGAGTTATACGAACTTTTCACCCTTGGTGAAGGTAATGGCTACACGGAACAGGATATCATAGAAACTGCAAGGGCTCTTAGTGGTTATGTAGAGCGTGGTGAGGAAGGTTGTACACAAGTAACCTTTAGGGCTGACAGACATGATACTGGCACCAAAACTATTTTGGGACAGACAGGCGCCTGGGGCTATGATGATGTCATCACCATCCTTTTCCAACAACGGCCCAACGAAATTGCTGAATTCATCTGTAGAAAACTCTATGAGTTCTTTGTACACCCAGATTCCCAGGACGATGCGAACAACGCACAAACGATAATTGACGGAATGGCATCCACCTTCATTTCCAATAATTTTGAATTGGCTCCGGTACTACGGCAACTATTCAAAAGTCAACATTTTTTTGACGATGAGGCCATTGGCGTGATAATTAAAAGTCCGTTCGATTTCTATTTGAACACCTTAAAGGAAACTAGCTTTGCCTATGATGATACCGTATTGGGCTCTATGCTCAATTATAGCGGAATGTTAGGCCAAGAGCTGTTCGACCCTTTTGATGTAGCCGGTTGGCAAAGGGATAGAACGTGGATCAACACCAACTTTATTATTGGTAGATGGCTTACCATCGAAAGCATATTGGAGACCTTCTACCAACAGAACAATGAACAATTCAGGACGTTGGGCCTATCCATTACAGGAAACACCGGGTTGACCAGTACCAACCCAGATGTGGTAGCCCGACTCATCATCGATTTTATCCTCCCCAAAGGATTATTGGACGAGGGAGAATACGCAAAAGCTTTCGCCATTTTTAGAAGCGATGTGGAAGACGTGTACTACGAAGGCGGGAACCAAGAATCTTGGACCTTGGCCATGTGGCAACAAGCCCCATATCAAGTATATCTCTTGATGCAATACCTTGCCAGACAACCTGAATATCAATTAAAATAACAACACCTACTGCTATGTGCCATACACACCACTCACCCCACAAAGGACTAGAACACGATGGTCATGATAAAGAACATCAAATATGGAGCCGTCGTTCCTTCTTACAGGCATTGGGAATTGCCGGTTCCGGTTCTATGTTGCTGGGAGCCAATATGCTAACGGCATCCTCCCCGTCTCCATTGACTGCAGGAATTGCAGCAGCGGAAACGGATAATATCCTAATTCTCATAAGGTTATCCGGTGGAAACGATGGTCTAAGTACCGTTATCCCCATTGAACAATATGACAGTTATGCCAATGCACGGCCCAATATTTATATTCCCGAAAGTAAAGTGTTAAAACTTACGGACGAGTTTGGGGTTCCATCCTACATGAGCGCCTTGGAGCCTCTGTGGGGCAACGGCCAGTTTAAAGCGGTTCATGGGGTAGGTTATGAAAATCAAAGTTTGTCCCATTTTACAGGGTCGGACATCTATGCCAACACGGATTTGACCACAACCGGTTTTAGTGGCCTGAACACCGGATGGATGGGAAGACATTTCGAGAATATCTATCCTGATTATTTGATCAATCCTCCCGCCGCTCCGGCAGCGATACAGATAGGTCAGTTTGGAAATCTAATTTTCCAGGGGGAAGAAACCAATTATGCCTTTGTGACTTCCAATGTGGACCAATTACAGGAAATTGCGGAATCTGGTGTGGTATACGGTTTGGACAACGCCCTCTTTAACGGCTGTATGTACGGAGACCAATTAAAGTTTTTAAGAGGTGTGGCGAATACTACCTATGAATATTCCGGATTGATTCACGAAGCCTACGAAAGGGGTCAAAACCAAGTAGAATATCAGGATAATGGATTTGCCCGTCAAATGGCCCTTTTGGCCAGGTTGATAAAAGGCAATTTGGGCACCAAGGTATATATGGTATCCATGGGCGGTTTTGACACCCACGGCAACCAACCTTTGGCCCATGAGCGATTAATGACCAACCTTTCAGTTGCCATCAACAACTTCTATGAGGATTTAGGGTTTACCCAACAGGACAATAAGGTTTTAAGTATGACTTTCTCTGAATTTGGCCGTAGAATCTTTGAAAATGGTTCCAATGGAACCGATCATGGAAAGGCCGCTCCTACCCTGTTCTTTGGTTCGGGCTTGAACGGAAGTGCCTTTGTAGGCGACCACCCCACGTTGGAAGATCCTGATGGAAGGGGCAACCTGGAATACACTATGGATTTCCGTGACCTTTATGCCACGGTTTTGGCAGAATGGTTGTGCGTGGACATTCCGCTGGTGGAACAACATCTACTGGATCACCCTTACAATCCGGTGAATTTAGGATTCAATTGTAGTGGTACGGATTTCCCCGATATCGTGTACAGCGACGGTCCGGTAACCCCGCCAACACAACCCGGTGAGGAAGGAACGGATCCCGTAAATCCGGATTTATTGAACGCCATTGTACATAAACCTTTCTATCCTACGGATAGCACACCCCATATTTACTTGGAAATGCCATTTTCGGCACAAGTAGACATTCAACTTTACAATATTCTTGGGCAACATGTAGGAACCGTCTTCAACGAAATGATGCTAGAAGGTTCCACCGAAATCAATATACGAGAGCGCGTGCCCAAGCACCTATCAACCGGCAAGTACATTTATCGAATAAGTGTACAGAATCAAAAGATGAGCAAGTCGGTTATGGTAGCTTAAACGATTTCCCCACTATGCAACTTGACCTTCGGTCGTACTATGGTACACCGAGGGTTTTTTGTTTTTAATAAAAACGGCCCGTCACAGCTTTAAAAATGGTTATTTTTGTGCCTTTAATTTAATTTGATGTCTACAACTATAGCACCCAAGAGATATACGATTACCGCTGCCCTGCCCTACACCAACGGACCCATTCATATAGGCCATTTGGCCGGGGTCTATGTACCAGCGGATATTTATGCCCGTTATTTACGCCTGACCGGAAAAGATGTTGCCTTTGTTTGCGGCAGCGACGAGCATGGTGTGGCCATTTCTATGAAGGCAAAAAAAGAGGGCGTAACCCCCAAAGAAGTCATAGACAAGTACCACGGCATGATCAAGACCTCCTTTGAAGATTTTGGGATTACGTTCGACAATTATTCCAGGACATCGGCTGCTGTACATCACGATACGGCATCGGGGTTCTTTAAAAAATTATATGAGCAAGGGGATTTCATTGAGGAGACCACCGCACAACTCTACGATGAGGAGGCGAAGCAGTTCTTGGCCGACCGTTTTGTCATAGGTACCTGTCCAAAATGTGGTAACGAAGAAGCCTATGGCGACCAGTGCGAAAATTGCGGGTCGTCCCTGAACGCGACCGATTTGATCAATCCAAAATCCACCATTACGGGTTCTGTTCCTTCTACAAAGGAAACCACCCATTGGTTTTTGCCATTGGACCGTTATGAGGACTTTTTAAGGGATTGGATACTAAAAGGACACAAGGACGACTGGAAACCCAACGTGTATGGACAATGCAAATCATGGATCGATAGCGGTCTGGAACCCCGTGCGGTGACTCGGGATCTGGATTGGGGTATCCCCGTACCTGTAAAAGGTGGAGAAGGCAAAGTTTTGTACGTTTGGTTCGATGCCCCTATAGGATATATTTCCTCTACAAAGGAATGGGCAGAACGCGAAAACAAGGACTGGGAGCCCTATTGGAAGGATAAGGATACCAAATTGGTGCATTTCATAGGCAAGGACAACATTGTGTTCCACTGTATTATCTTTCCTTCCATCCTAAAAGCGCATGGCGATTATATTCTACCCGAGAATGTTCCGGCCAATGAATTCCTGAATTTAGAAGGAAACAAGCTTTCTACCTCCAAAAACTGGGCGGTTTGGTTACACGAATACCTAGAGGATTTTTCAGGTATGCAAGATGTGCTTAGGTACACATTGACCGCGAATGCCCCGGAAACCAAGGATAATGATTTTACCTGGAAGGATTTCCAGGCAAGGAACAACAACGAATTAGTAGCCATTTTTGGGAATTTCATTAACCGTGTGGTGGTATTGACCAACAAATATTATGATGGCGTCATCCCAAATCCAAGTGATTTTACATCTGTGGATTCCGAGACTTTGGACGAACTGAAAAAATATCCCGAAATCATCTCCAGTTCCTTGGAACGCTACCGCTTTAGGGAAGCAGGCCAGGAGTTGATGAATCTTGCCCGTTTGGGCAATAAATATTTAGCCGACGCTGAACCTTGGAAAGTAATTAAAGAAGACGAAGAGCGTGTAAAAACGATTATGTTCGTCGCCCTGCAAATTGCTTCTGGATTAGCAGTTCTTAGTGAGCCCTTTTTACCTTTTACATCGGATAAGTTAAAAAGCATACTAGGGGTTCGGTCGAGCGCAGTCGAGACCTCTTGGAATGAGGTATCTTCCAAAGATATCCTGTTACCACCCGGACACAAAATAGGCCAATCGGAACTTTTGTTTCGAAAAATAGAAGACTCTGAAATACAAGCGCAACTGGACAAGCTGGAAGCCACTAAAAAAGCAAACCAACAAGAAAACAAAGCACTTATGCCTCAAAAAGATACGATTACCTTTGACGATTTCTCCAAATTGGATATGCGAGTAGGCACCATCGTGGAAGCGGAAAAAATGCCTAAAGCCAAAAAGCTATTGGTCCTAAAAGTTGACACGGGATTGGATGTTCGTACTATCGTTTCCGGCATCGCCGAAAGTTTTACCCCGGAGGAAATCGTTGGTAAAAAAGTGACCGTTCTTATCAATTTAGCACCCAGGGCCCTACGTGGTGTAGAAAGTGAAGGTATGATCTTAATGACGGAAAATACGGAGGGTAAATTGGTGTTTGTAAATCCCGATAATTCTTCTGATTCTAGTGGGGATGGCGCAGGGAATGGAGTCTCTAACGGAGCGACTATTAATTAGATCAATAGTATTGGTTCCAATAAATTCTTGTATCTAGTTGTCAGATCAAGCGGAGTCGAGATGGGAGACCTATTAGAAATATGCCCGTTTGATAACTTCGCTACTGCCACTCCAAAAAAATGCTCCTTTTTGGCGGAAACTTGAACGGACAAAAAATAATTTACCATGTTACTTACTTCCTACATCCAAAAAAACACCAACCTCCCCGAAAAAGCCATCCAAAACACGGTCAACCTTTTAAACCAAGATTGCACGGTACCTTTTATTTCCCGATATCGAAAGGAGGCCACAGGGGGTTTGGACGAGGTTCAAATTGGAAGTATTGTGCAGTACAAGGAACAGTTTGAGGCCCTTGAAAAACGGAAAATCGCCATTATTAAATCTGTTGAGGAACAAAATCTTTTAACACCGGAACTCAAAGTCAAATTTAAGTCGGCTGAAGATTTGACCCAACTGGAAGATTTATACCTCCCCTTCAAAAAAAGTAAAAAAACGAAAGCTGAAGTAGCTCGCAAACAAGGTCTGGAAGCCTTGGCCAAAATTATCATGGCCCAACGTACGGACGATATCGAGTTTATTGCCTCCAAATACCTGGGTCCCGAAATACAAAACGAGGACGAAGCCTTGGAAGGTGCCCGGCACATCATTGCCGAATGGATCAATGAGCGCGCGGATATTCGAAATATGATCCGGAACCAACTGGAACGCTTTGCTTTGATTACCACAAAAGTGGTAACGGCGATGAAGGATGCTTCGACTACGCTCAGCACAAGTGAAAAAGCCCAGAAATTCCGGGATTATTTTGACTGGAGCGAACCATTGAACCGTTGTCCCTCGCACCGATTATTGGCTATTTTAAGGGCGGAATCCGAAAAAATCATCCGAGTAAAAATAGAATTGGACGATGCGCGTGTCTTGGATCGTATTCATAGCAGGGTCATAAAATCCAAAAACGCGTGTGCCGACCAGATTGAATTGGCCATTGCCGATGGTTATAAAAGATTACTGTTCCCTTCCCTCTCCAATGAACTGCTCAAAAATGCCAAGGAAAAAGCAGATGATGAGGCTATTGCCGTTTTCTCCAAAAACCTACGCCAGTTATTATTGGGGGCGCCTTTGGGAGAAAAACGAACTTTAGCGATTGACCCGGGATTTAGAACAGGCTGTAAGGTGGTCTGTTTGGATGCACAGGGTAATCTTTTGCATAATGAAACCATATATCCCCATGCTCCCCAAAACGATACTACCGGAGCAATCAAAAAACTCAGTTCCTTGGCCGATGCCTATAAAATTGAGGCCATTGCCATTGGAAATGGAACGGCCTCCAGAGAAACGGAGCGATTGGTAAAGCGAGTTGCGTTTAAAAATCCCATCGAGGTTTTTGTTGTCAGTGAGGCCGGGGCTTCCATTTATTCGGCCTCCAAAATTGCCAGGGAAGAATTTCCCAACTACGATGTTACCGTCAGGGGAGCCGTTTCCATTGGAAGGCGCTTGGCGGACCCTTTGGCCGAATTGGTAAAAATAGACCCCAAGTCCATCGGTGTAGGCCAATACCAGCACGATGTAGACCAAACGAAATTGAAGAAATCCTTGGACACCGTCGTGGAAAGTTGTGTGAATTCCGTTGGGGTGAACATCAACACGGCAAGTGTCCCCTTGTTAAGTTACGTATCTGGTATTGGACCAAAACTGGCCGAAAATATTGTGGCCCATAGAACGGCCCACGGACCCTTTGGGAGTAGGAAAGATATTATGGACGTTCCCCGCTTGGGAGGAAAGGCTTTTGAACAGGGCGCCGGGTTTCTTCGGATAAAGGATGCAGAAAACCCTTTGGACGATTCTGCCGTCCACCCGGAAAGCTATGCCATCGTAAAAAAAATGGCATCGGACAAAAAGAAAGGAATATCTGAACTTATTGGAAACAAGGCCCTCCTGAGGGAAATCGATTTAAAAAACTATTGCACGGATATCATTGGACTCCCCACCTTGGAGGATATTATTTCCGAATTGGAAAAACCCGGACTTGACCGTAGGGAAAAGGCCAAGGCGTTTACTTTCGACCAAAACATCAAAACCATATCGGATTTGCGGGACGGACAGTTGTTGCCCGGCATTGTAAACAACATCACCAATTTTGGTTGTTTTGTGGACATAGGTATCAAAGAAAGTGGCCTGATCCATGTTTCCAATCTTTCAGATAGCTTCGTAAAGGACGTAAACGCCCATGTAAGCCTTCATCAGCAGGTTATCGTAAAGGTCTTGTCCGTCGATATTCCTAGAAAACGGATACAACTGAAGCTTCACAAAGGCTAGGATTTAAAAAGTGTTTTTAGTTCTGGGCCCGGAACAAGCGGTCGTTGATGCTACTGCCCAAACCCTTTTCCGGAAAACGTTCGGCAAGGATCAAATCCAGTCCGCTCGCATCCAAAGTATGCAAGGCCTCAAAAAGGGACATGGCGGCTTCCTCCAACATTTTGTTTTTGGATAGGGCAATCACTTTTGTGGCCAAAGGAAAATCTTCCTCGTAGAATGATAGAACACCTACCTTTTTTAGAGAGTTCTCCTTTAGTTTTTCTTTAATATTATCACAGACCACCAATGGGGTTCTGGGCGAGTAATGCTTAAGCAGCATCCCCGGGGCCTCGGGAGCCGTTTCATTTTCCGTGGATATCCTGAGTTTACCTACCACTGCCTCAATGGCTTCCTTGGGAATACCTCCTTTTCGGTACAATATCGGACTCTCCCCATCAAAACCGATAATCGTCGATTCCAAACCCACCTGGCAGGGCCCTCCATCCAAAATAGCGGGTATTCGATCGCCAAAATAGTCCAGAACATGTTTGGCAGAGGTTGGGCTGACCCTTGTAAACGGATTGGCACTGGGAGCGGCCAAAGGAAAAGGCAATCGTTTTAATAGGTCCAAGGTTATTTTATGATTGGGCATTCGCACACCCACGGTGGGTTTTCCTCCAGTAATGATGCCCGGAACTATGTCCTGTTTGTTCAAAATCAAGGTTAGAGAACCTGGCCAAAAAGCCTCGGCCAAGTCATAGGCCTTTAGGGGAATATCCTTCGCCAAAATGGGCAATTGCTCCATTTGGTGGATATGTACGATCAACGGATTAAACGCGGGCCTACCCTTCATTTCAAAAATACGTTTCACCGCATTGCTATCCAGAGCATTGGCGGCCAAGCCGTATACGGTTTCCGTAGGTATGGCAACCAGTTGTCCTTCTTGTAGAAGTTTTTGGCATTTTTCAATATCCGTTGTAATTGTAGTTTCCATTGGGGCCAAAGGTAGTTAAGGTTTGGATATTTTTGTACTTTGAAACCCATCTATGCTAAAAATCGCTTTTCACCCCATTTATAAACATCCGTTGCCGGAAGGGCATCGGTTCCCAATGATCAAGTATGAACTCCTGCCCAAGCAGCTGCTGCACGAAGGGACTTGTACCGATGAAAATTTCTTTGAACCCAAAATCCCCAATGACAAGTACATTGTGGCCGCACATGACCCCGAATATTTTTATGACCTTTTGAATTTAAAAATCCCACACAAGGAAGCTAGAAAAATTGGATTTCCACTGAGCGAAAATCTTGTACAACGGGAGCGGGTCATAGCCGATGGCACTATGAAAGCCTGTCAATATGCCCTACAATATGGTGTTGCCATGAACATTGCAGGAGGTACCCATCATGCCTATAGCAATCGCGGGGAAGCCTTTTGCATGCTGAACGACCAAGCCATTGGCGCCCGATATTTACAGTCCAAAAACTTGGCAAACCACATATTGATCGTGGATTTGGACGTACACCAAGGAAACGGTACGGCGGAAATTTTTCAAAACGATGCTTCCGTGTTTACCTTTTCCATGCACGGTGCAGGGAATTATCCTTTTAAAAAGGAGGAATCAGATTTGGATATTTCGTTGGAAAAAGGAACTGGCGACGAAGCATATCTCTCCATGCTAAGGGATACCCTGCCCGGGCTGATAGAAAAACATCGGCCCGATTTTATATTCTATCTATGTGGTGTTGATGTTTTGGCAACGGACAAACTGGGCACTCTTGCCCTAACACTGAACGGTTGCAAGCAACGTGATGAATTTGTACTAAAGACCTGCAGAGAACACGAAATTCCGGTCCAATGTAGTATGGGGGGCGGATATTCCAAGGATATCAAAACCATTATTGAGGCACATGCCAATACGTTTAGATTAGCTTCGGATATTTTTACGTGAACCCGGCAAAATCACACAAAGACCCTAGTGTTCTTAAAATTAACTCGGTATGGGTCAAGCTTTTTACTTTTATGACATAGGTGAAAATCAATTTTTTAATAGTTTTAAAATCTTAAACAATTATTTTGAAATACATTCTTTTAATCATTCTATCCATATCCTTGTATTCAAATGCCCAAGTTAAGCCCGTGGATACAGTAGATACCCGATGGAAAATGTTTACCTATGATATGGGTACTATCTTTAAAAGTGTCGGGCATTCTTACTCCAGACCATTTCATTGGAAAGGGAAACAATGGACCGATTTTGGAATGGTTGTGGGCGGTACGGGATTTGTGTATCTATTTGACGATAATACTTCCCAGTTTATTAGGAACAATCGGGAAGGGGTACCACAATGGATTCGGGATTATGGAGAGACCTACGGAAACCCTGAGAACAATTACTTGGCAACATCGGGTGTCTATTTCACCGGACTCATCCTTAAAAATGAAAAATTGCGAAGGACCGGCGTTCTCTTGGTGGCATCTGCTACCTCCGCAGGGCTACTCCAACAGGTTTTAAAATCGGCAGTAGGAAGGGCCAGGCCACTGGCGCGTTTGGGAAAGGATACCTTTGACCCATTTAACTCCAGTAGAAATTTCCATTCCTTTCCATCAGGCCATGCTATATTAGCCTTTACGAACGCTTATGCCATTGCGAAACAGTTTAAAAATCCTTGGCTCAAGGCCGGTATTTATACGGTTGGGGCCATTCCTGGAATATCTAGGGTATGGGACGGACAGCATTGGTTGAGCGACATGGTCTTTGCTTTTGCCATCAGTATTGCTACCGTAGAGTCCATTGACCGTTATTTGGATTCCAAGTACGATCAAAAATATAATGACCAGGACAAAAAAGTAAGTTGGAACCTAACTTTTGGTCCGGGGCAGGTGGGATTAAACCTACGATTTTAATACTCTTCATCCAGTCCCAAGCAAAGTCAAATAACCGCGTTATTAAATACCTTCAATCAATTTGACCCTAAGTTCTTTCCACTATTCTTGTCCAAGTAAGTACTGGCACGGAACGCTTTCAAATCGTATCTTTATGAAAACCTATTAAAATCGGCAGAAAATGTTGTCAAAAAATATGGAAGCAGCCTTAAACGAGCAAATTAAGGTAGAGGCAGACTCATCGCAAGTTTATTTATCCATGGCCTCATGGGCGGAGATAAAGGGACTTGAAGGTATAGCGCAATTTATGTACAAGCATTCCGATGAGGAGCGAAGCCACATGTTAAAACTTGTGAAATACGTAAACGAGCGCGGCGGACACGCAAAAATTTCAACCCTAAAGGCCCCAAAAACCGAGTTTGGAACCTTTCAAAAAATGTTCGAGGAGTTATACGAACATGAAATCATGGTTTCCAACAGTATCAATGAACTGGTACATGTCTCCCTAGGGGAAAAAGACTATGCCACCCATAATTTTTTACAATGGTATGTAGCGGAGCAAATTGAGGAAGAAGCCTTGGCAAGGAGCATTTTGGATAAAATAAAGCTCATTGGCAATGACAAAGGCGGATTGTATCTATTTGACCGGGATATTCAGCAAATCAATGTAGAAAGCGCTGCCTCGCCCAACAACGGGGTTTAAATTTAACAAGGCTTTTTATTTAGATTTATTTTAAATAATTATTTTTGGGCTGTTGTAGTATAATGCCCGTGTCCAAAAAAGAAAAAAAGGCCAAAAAAAGCCAAAAACAGGAAAAGAAAGTACGTAAATTACAACAGAGGGCTTTAAATAAATTAGCCAAGGAAGGCAAGGTGAAGCGCAAATGTTGTGAAAAGTACAAAAAGGCAGAGCACAAACGGTGCGGCAAATGCCCTTGCTTAGATTTGCTGAAGCGGGTGGCCTAAGTTTCGTTAAACTGTTCCCCCCCCTTTTCCTTATCATATACCATCTTCTAACCCTCAAGGGCAAGAACTACATGTTCTCAAGAACCTACAAACTATACATTGCAGGATATTTTTTAGTACTTTGAGGTCTCCGAAAACCAAGGCAATGAAAACATACACCCTATTTCTAACGCTTATTACAATGGCATGTCTTTGCCAATGTAAACCCAACAAAGTATCTACAAACCCAGGTGAATCATCCACGGCAGAAGCAGCGCCCAAAAAAGTGAAAGTCATATTTGATACCGATGCCAATAACGAACTCGACGATCAACACGCCTTGGCTTATATGCTACTAAATGGGGATACTTTTGATGTTAAGGGAATTACGGTGAATGCCACCTACAATGGAAAGGGCATCCAAGGCCATCATGATTAAGCGGAACGCATCATGCAGCTATGTAACCTTAAGGATGCCGTACCCTTGTTAAAAGGCTCAGAAAAGAATTTTGAGGAAATTTCTAAGGAATTTGACCCTGAAGCCTTTGATGGCCAGGAAGGAGTAGATTTCATTCTGGAAACCACGAAAAAGGATTCGGTCCTCATTGTAGCCGTAGGTAAACTGACCAATATAGCATTGGCATTGAAAAAAGACCCTTCTTTTGCAGATCGTACAAAAGTGGTCTGGTTGGGTAGTAATTATCCGGAGCCTGGGGAATACAATCAGGATAACGATACCATCGCCATGAACTACGTACTCAATAGTAAGATACCCTTTGAAATGTTCACCGTACGCTATGGAAAGCCTTCTGGTACGGATGCCGTAAGCGTGACCAAATCCGAAGTAAACCAAAAGATGCCCGGACTTGGACCGGTGGCATCAGAACCTATCGAAGGTAGGCATGGAGGCTCCTTTAGTACCTTTGGAGACTACTCCGTCAATTTATTCGAACACATATTTGACCATATTGACCATCAAGGTAGCCAACAGAGCAGGCCTTTGTTCGATATGGTCGCCTTGGCCATCCTTAAAAATCCTTCTTGGGGCAGCACCCAAGAGATTCCCGCGCCCATACTTATCGATAATCAATGGGTGGAACGTCCGCAGAACCAACGAAAAATTACGCTATGGGAAAATTTTGAAAAGGAACCTATCTTGACCGATTTCTACAGCACCTTGGAACGCCCTGTGCCTATTTCATTGCATCCATCAAATTAAAGATATGGGCTACTTTGCAAAGTAAACGTAAATGGCAACGACGATCAACACTACGGCTATACCTCCTTGTTTCACGTATTTATAAGGTGAAATATCCACCTGTTCCGTGTACCGTAATTCAAAAGCCTCTTTCCTAGGGTTAAACTTACCTATAACAAGCATAATGATACAGTTCATCAGGAACAGGATGGCCATCACGTGCAAGTAGTGCGGATAGGCATCGGCCTCTACCAAGGATAATTGGGCCGGGTCCGTAACCCCAGCGTTCTTGGCTTCCTCCAAGGCATTTCCAATAAAATGCGGTTTCATGATAAATTGGCTCACAATATATAGGGCGGAACCCAGGAATATTCCAATTTTGGCTGCAATGGCGGGAACCCGCTTTGTTAAATATCCCACCACGATGATTGTAAAAATGGGAATACTATAAATTCCATTGATTTCCTGAAGATAGTTAAAAAGGCTTCCTGCGTTAGCAATCAACGGAGCGATGAACATGGCCGCCAAGGCCAAGCAAATCCCAAAAACCTTACCATATTTTACTACGGTAGCCTCTGAGGCGTCCTTATTGACATGCTGTTTGTAAATATCGATACCGAAAAGGGTTACAGAACTATTTAGTACACTATTGAAGGAACTTAAAATAGCCCCGAAGAGAACCGCAGCAAAAAATCCTACCAAGGTTTTAGGCAACACCGCCCTTACCAATTCCGGGTAGGCCAAATCACTGGAAGCTAGTCCTCCTTCAAAATAGTGGTAGGCAATCATTCCTGGAAGTACCAAAATAATAGGCCCCAAAATCTTGAGGAAGGCAGCCAACAACAATCCCTTTTGTCCCTCTGCCAAATTTTTGGCCCCCAAGGCCCTCTGAATTATTTGTTGGTTGGTTCCCCAGTAGAACAACTGTACCAACATCATCCCTGTAAATATGGTCACAAAGGGTACTTCCTGCCCCTTCTCGCCAGTAGAGTCGAAACGTTCTGGATTGGCCGACATCAAAACATCCAGTCCATGGGTAACACTGCCGTCACCTATGGCCATTAATCCAAAAACAGGAATCAATAATCCCCCAATTATCAAACCTATGGCGTTGATACTATCTGAAACGGCAACGGCTTTGAGTCCACCAAAAACCGCATAGATAGAACCAATGATACCGATCCCCCAGATACAATAGACCAAGGCGGAGGATTCCGATATATTGAACATTCCCGGAACATCGAACATACCGCTAATGGCTACAGATCCCGAATACAATATGACCGGTAACAATACCACAACATATCCGGTCAAAAAGAGTGCAGAGGTGATCGTTTTGGTGGTAACATCGAAGCGGTCTGCCAAAAATTGTGGTACGGTGGTCAGTCCGCCTTTCAAATACCTGGGCAACAAAAACACTGCCGTAACCACCATCGCCATGGCCGCGAGGGTCTCCCATGCCATAACGGACAATCCATCCTTATAAGCACTCCCGTTCAAACCTACAATCTGCTCCGTAGAAAGGTTGGTAAGCAACAGCGATCCCGCTATGACCCCTGCCGTAAGACTTCGCCCTCCTAAAAAATAACCATCGGATGATTTTTCGTTGGTACTTCGAGTGGCATACCAGGCAATAATGGCCACAAGTAACGTAAAACCTAGGAATGAGAATACTGCTAGAAAATCCATAAAGAGGGAATTAGTTGGTTGTTATAGTTTGATACTTTTTTTATGCGTTCCTTCCGAAATATCCAGAAATTGCTGTTTGCATACGGAAACCTGCAAATTATGAAATTTGCACAAAAGGACGGCAACTAATATAATACATACAATATTGGCCGATGCATTTTATAGATTAAATAAGAAAAACATTTGCTACATTTAATAAAATCAATCCAAACGCTATAGAAATGAAACAACTCGCCAGACTTTTCCTTGTGCTTTTGTCCATACACCTAACCGCACAAACGAGTTCTATAAAAAATAGTCCTGCCCTTACAGAAGGGAATCCATCGGAACAGGGGATGTCCTCTGAAAGATTGGATAGAATCGACTTAATGCTAAGTAATGAAATCTCAAAGGGCAATCTCCCGGGGGCTGTAGCGCTAATTGCAAGGAATGGCAAAATTGTCTTTCACAAGGCCTATGGAATGGACAATTCAGAATCCGGAAAAGAAATGAAAAAAGATGCCATTTTTAGAATTGCATCGCAAACAAAGGCCATTACATCTACGGCCGTAATGATGCTATGGGAGGAAGGCAAGTTCAAATTGAACGACCCTATTTCAAAGTATATACCCCAATTTCAGGCTGCACAAATCTTGGACGCCTTCAACGAGGCCGATTCCACCTACATCACAAAACCTGCGAAAAACCAGATTACCATTAGGGACCTCATCACACATACTTCTGGTATAGGCTATGGGATGATCGATGGCGACGACCGTTTTAGAAAAATCTATGCCAAAGCCGGCATCATCGATGCCTTTACTTCAAAAAAAATATTGATTGGGGAAAACATAAAAAAACTAGCGACCCTACCCTTGCACCATGAACCGGGCGAAGCTTGGACCTATAGCGAAGGTCTGGATGTACTTGGCTATTTCATAGAAATAGTTTCAGGAATGCCCTTTGATGAATTTTTGCGCACCCGAATCTTTGAGCCTTTACAAATGAACGATACGTATTTCTACCTACCTACCTAAGGAAAAATGGGACAGATTGGTCGCCGTCCAATATAAGGATGGAAAAAAATGGAAACGTTTCACTACGCCTATTTTTGATATAGACTACCCCAACAGCCTGGGAACCTTTTTCTCAGGTGGCGCTGGTTTGTCCAGTACGGCTAAGGATTACGCTACTTTTCTTCAAATGTATTTGAATGGTGGCGAGTTAAACGGAAAAAGACTTTTGAGCAGGACGACCGTCTATAGCATTCTAAGCAATCAGATTGGAAGTATTTGGGAAGGGGGCAAGGATTACGGCCTTGCTTTTGAAATTGTAAACGAAAAAGGGGCCATGTCCGGTGGTGATGGTAGCGAAGGTACATTTAGTTGGGGAGGATATTTCAATACCCAATATTTTGCGGATCCCCGGGAAAATATCATTGGAATTCTTATGAAACAGACCCAGGACCCAATAAATGACGATACAGGTTGGAAGTTTAGGCAAATGGTGTTTGCTACTATTGATGATTAAAATTTAAGACCATATGCATGTTAACCAATTGGGCATTTAATCATAAACCAATAAAATCCCCATATTTTTAAAAAATTAAACAACTAAAATCATGAAAAAACAATTTGTATCCGTTTTACTATTATTCATTACCCTAAGTGTATCGGCCCAACGTCTAAAAATCAATGAGGGAGATTTTAAAAACCTAAAAGGAATAAATACCTATAGCGTTGTCTTTGATTATACCGATGTGCAAATTCCGAAATTTGAAAACGAAGAAGCCTTCTTGAAGGACAAAATGGACAAACGCGAAGAAAAAGAGGCCGGAGACGGTGAACGATTCAAAAAGGAATGGTTCAGTGACCGCCCGGATAGGTACCATCCTAAATTTATAGAATCCTTTAATAAACGTTTTGATAACGGCGAACTATCTGTTAATGAGGATACTGCGGAGGAATATACTATGGAAATACATACAACAAAAATATATCCAGGCTACAATGTTGGAATTGTAAGACATAATGCGGAAATCGACGTAACCTTCACCATATACAAAACAGGTGAAAAGGATAAAGTGCTTTTCTCCGGCAGTTACCAAGACGTGCAAGGAAATGGTGCTATGGGTTATGATTACAACTCTGGATACAGAATTTCCGAATGCTATGCCAAGTTGGCAAAAAACATAGCACAGGAATTTAACAAAAAAGTTTTGTAGAAGTAACATTACTACATGAAAACGACAGTCTAAAGACCGGCATTTTCTTTTTCCAAATCTGTAATATGGGCTACAGTGCGAACTAACCGATGGTGGTTTTTTACGAAAGGATTGGTCTTGTCCCACACATAACCGGCCAATACGGAACAAATTTGTTCCTTGATAAGCGGATTTTCAGAATCGGTAAAGAATATCTTTTGAAGGTTCCCTGTATACCATTCCTTGACATACGTAGAAAATACCTCTACCCCCTCCAACATGTATTGGGAATACTCGGTTTCCCAATCCACTTCCTCACCTCTAAGTTCCTTGGCGATAAGCTTTGCCGATACATGTGCCGACTCCGTTGCAAAGGTTACCCCTGAAGAAAAAACGGGATCTAGAAACTCCGCACTATTTCCTGTAAGGACGAAACCTTTTCCATAAAGCTGTTTCACAGATTTGGCAATGTTCTTGATCATTTTGGGTTCAAAGGCATAGGCCAGGCCTTCAAACCTATCATGGTAGTGGTCGCTCAATTTCATCATCTTCCTAAGCCTATCCTCCATGGTTCCTTCAAAGGACTCCAAATACTCCGTGGGCCCAACATATCCAATACTTGTATATCCATTGGAAAAGGGTATGACCCATAACCAAGTTTCTTGGCTTACAATATCAAAAGTAATGCGATGCCCTTCCCATCCGCTGGGTCTTCTTATATCCCGTACATGGGTAAAAATAGAGGAATGTTTGGGTATTTCCGAGGGTTTTTCCAAATCGAGCAATCTAGGTAACACCCTTCCAAAACCACTGGAATCTATAATAAATTTTGCCTCAATCTCAGAAGAATTGCCTTCTTGGTCCATAATTGTGGTAACCGAATGATTCTCTTTGAAATCCACCGCCAAAACCTCTTTTTCAAATTCGATGTCCACCCCACGTTTTAGTAGTTCATCCGTTAATGTCTTATCAAATTCCGCCCTGGGAACCTGCCAAGTCCAATCCCACCCTTTGGTATGTTTTTTACTAAAATCGAACTCACAGACTTTAGCACCTTGCAAGAAACGGGCACCGGTTTTTATTTCAAAGTTCTTTTCCTTAAGGCAATCAAGTAGGCCCACGGCCTCAAAATGATCCATGCACCTGGGTATCAAACTTTCCCCTATGACAAATCTGGGAAACTTGCTTTTCTCAACCACCTTGACAAAAAAACCCTCATTAAAAAGGTAGGCGGCCGCAACGGAACCGGAAGGTCCGGCACCGATCACCAATACGTCTGTTTTTTCTTTTTTCATTTAAAAATGATTTCCTAGACAATCATGAACCTAATTCACTAATTATTTTAAATTTGCCCAAGAGAGGCTTAATTTTAAAGACTAAGGTATTATTAAAACCTTATAGAATCAACCATACATGCCAGAAATTAAAGGAAGTCTAGGAATACAGGATTTTTACGATGTAATTTTTAATCAAAAGTCCATTACTCTTTCAAAAGTACTATTAGACACCGTAGAGGAAAGTCATAATTTCTTAAAGGAATTCTCCAAAAATAAGATTATTTACGGAGTGAATACAGGCTTCGGCCCCATGGCCCAATATAAAATAAAGGATTCCCAAACACTTCAATTGCAGTATAATCTTATTCGAAGTCATGCCTCTGGTACAGGGAATCCCATTGAACCAAAATATGTTAGGTCGGCCATGTTGGCCCGCCTGAATACCCTAAGTTTAGGGAATTCTGGAGTTCATGTCTCCGTCATAGAAGTAATGGCACAATTGCTGAACAGGAACATCGTTCCCTTAATTTACGAACATGGTGGTGTTGGCGCCAGTGGCGATCTAGTGCAATTGGCCCATTTGGCGTTGGTCTTGATCGGTGAAGGCGAAGTATTTTACAAAGGGGAAAGAAGGCCAACTAAGGAGGTATTTGAAATTGAAGGCATCAGCCCTATAAAAATAGCCTTAAGGGAAGGACTCGGCCTTATGAACGGAACTTCGGTAATGACCGGTATAGGTATCGTGAACACTATCTATACGAGAAGATTATTGGAATGGGGCATTGCCTGTTCATCGGCCATCAATGAAATTATGCAGGCGTATGACGACCATCTTTCGGAAGCGCTCAATCTAACCAAAAAACATAAAGGCCAAAGGGAAATAGCCCGGGCCATGCGCAGTCATTTAATAGACAGTTCCCTCACAAGAAAGAGAGAACATCATCTCTATACTTCCACTGACGAGGTATCCGTTTTTGAGGAAAAGGTCCAGGAATATTATTCCATTCGATGCGTTCCGCAGATTTTGGGACCCGTTTGGGACACGCTCAACGAGGTAGAGCGAATCTTAATGGAAGAGGTAAATTCCGCCAATGACAATCCCATTGTGGACGTGGAAAAAAAACATGTATATCACGGCGGTAATTTCCACGGCGATTACGTTTCCCTGGAAATGGACAAGTTGAAAATTGTGGTTACCAAGTTGAGTATGTTGGCAGAAAGGCAGCTTAACTATTTATTAAATTCTAAATTGAACAATATCTTGCCTCCTTTCGTTAATTTAGGTACATTAGGTTTGAATTTTGGCATGCAGGGTGTTCAGTTCACCGCGACTTCCACTACTGCGGAAAATCAAATGTTGTCCAACCCTATGTATGTTCATAGTATCCCTAACAATAACGACAATCAAGATATTGTAAGCATGGGTACCAATGCAGCCCTGATCACCAAAAAAGTAATAGAGAATACCTATGAGGTAATTGCCATAGAAATGATAACCATTGTTCAAGCGATCGAATACCTTGAAATGGCCAACAAGGTTTCTTCCAAAACCAAAAAAATGTACGATGCGGTTCGTAGCATAGTTCCCCCATTCAAAGAGGATGAGATTATGTATCCTTATGTAAATCAAGTAAAGAACTATATTATTAACCATCAAAATATAAAATCATGAAACGAATTTTAACTTTAGCAATCCTTTTTTCCGTCATCTTTTCCTTTGGACAAGAACTGGCGCTGGTTCGTGAAAACGACCTTTTCGGTTATATTGACACATCGGGCAAATATGTGATCCAGCCCCAATTTGAAGGAGCCAAAAGCTTCTCGGAAGGATATGCGGCCGCTGAAAAGGACAAAATGTGGGGGTATATCAACACGAAAGGGGATTGGGCCATTGAACCAATGTATGATAAAGTAAAATACTTTAATTCTGGATATGCCTTAGTTTTAAAGGAAGACCGATGGAGATACATCGACCCTAGTGGCAAGGAATTGGAGGTTCCCAATACAGAGAAATTTTATGACTTTGAGGAGGGCGTGGCTTTTATCCGTCAAGGAGATAAAATAGGGCTGATAGGTACCAATGGGAAAATGCTTTTGGAACCCTCCTATGATGAAATTAAATCCTTTAGGGACGGATACGCCAAGGTTCGTAATGGGGAATTATGGGGTATGATTGACAACAAGGGGAAAGTTGTTATTCCCCTTGAATACGAAGAAATTGGAAACACCTGGAACAAAGCCGGGGTTTACGGTAAAAAAGGAGCTGATTTTGGCATCATTCATAATGGATCCTTCAACGTCATCGAAGGTGCAGACAAGGTTTGGAACTTCCATGGAAACTCTAGCCTAACCTATGCCAGAAAGGATAAAATGACCGGTTTTGTAAACTCTAAAGGCGAATGGGTCATTCAACCTATCTATAAAAAAGCAAGGGCATTTTCCAATGGGCTGGCACCGGTAGCAGAAAATAAAGATTGGGGGTTTATAAACGAACAAGGAAAAACGGTCATTGATTTCCAATACAAGGATGCGGAAATTTTTTCAGAAAATGGGCTGGCCCCCGTTAAGGATAAGGATTGGGGATTTATCGACACCAAGGGAAACCTAATTATCCCTATGGAATATGACATAACCGCCGGACTTGCCTTTTTGGCCGGAAACAACGACAAGGGTTTTTTGGGCGATTTCGCCCGAATAAAATCAAAAGATGGTTGGGGATTTTTTAATACCAAAGGCGAACTACTTGGCAACAAATGGTACCAAAATGCGGAGCCATTCGTAAAAAATTAATATCCGATTTTTAATGGGAGAGGAAAAAATCAAATACGCCTTGGTCACGGGTGGATCTAGAGGAATTGGAAGGGCTGTTTGTTTGCAACTTGCCAAGGATTTGGAATATCAGCTTTTGATCAATTACAACAGTAACAGGAAAGCTGCGGAGGAAACACTGAGGATGGTCCAGGAAGTGGGTGGTTCAGGACAAATCCTACAATTCAATGTAACCGACTCCCAAGAAGTAAAAAATACACTGGACGATTGGCATGACAAAAATAAAAACGCCGTTATCGAGGTATTGGTGAATAATGCAGGTATTAAAAAGGACGGACTGTTCATGTGGATGTCCATGGAGGACTGGTCCTCCGTTATCAATACAAGCCTCAACGGATTTTATAATGTCACCAATGCCCTCATTCAAAAATTGTTGACAAATAGATACGGCAGGATAATAAATATAGTTTCCGTATCCGGACTCAAGGGAACCCCAGGACAAACGAATTATTCAGCGGCCAAAAGTGCCGTAATTGGTGCCACCAAGGCATTGGCCCAGGAAGTAGCCAAGAGAAAGATAACTGTAAATGCGGTTGCCCCCGGATTTATAGAAACAGATATGACGGAGGATTTGGATGAATTGGAACTAAAAAAGATGATACCCGTAAACAGATTTGGGAAACCCGAAGAAGTGGCCCATGTCGTTTCATTTTTAGCTTCGGACAAAACATCCTATATTACGGGCGAAGTAATTAATATAAACGGAGGTATTTATTCCTGATGAATTGAAAACGTAGAGGCTGATGAAGAGAGTCGTGATCACGGGCATGGGCATTTATTCCTGTATTGGGAAGAGTCTGGAGGAAGTTAAGCAGTCCCTTTATCATGGAAAATCGGGGATTGGAATCGACCCTATTAGAACTGAATTTGGTTATAGATCTCCGCTTACCGGCATAGTCGAAGATCCGGACCTAAAGAAATTGCTTTCCCGAAGACAGCGGATCAGTATGGGCGAGGAAAGCAGGTATGCCTATGTCGCCACCCTGGAGGCCATGAAAAAGGCCGGGATTACCGAAGACTTTTTTGAACAAAACGAAGTTGGGATCATTTATGGAAATGACAGCACTGCATTGTCCGTTGTTGAATCCGTAGACATTATTAAAGAGAAAAAAGATACCACCCTTGTTGGCTCAGGTGCCATTTTTAAGGCCATGAACTCTACGGTGACCATGAACCTTTCCACAATTTTTAAGCTGAAAGGCATTAATTTGACATTAAGCGCGGCATGTGCGAGCGGCTCACACTCCATAGGCCTGGCCTACCATTTAATAAAAAGCGGACTGCAAGATTGTATCATCGCAGGGGGAGCCCAGGAGACCAATCGCATATCCATGGCCAGTTTTGATGGTCTTGGCGTTTTTGGCATCCGTCCAGATGACCCAACAAAGGCCTCAAGACCCTTTGACCTAGATAGAAATGGATTGATTCCCAGTGGCGGTGGTGCTACCTTGATTTTGGAAAGTTATGATAGTGCCATACAAAGGGGCGCACCAATTCTGGGCGAGGTCATTGGTTATGGCTTTTCATCCAACGGGGACCATATCTCTACACCTAATGTTGAAGGACCCTCAAGGGCGATGCAAAGAGCATTGGAAGACGCAAAAATGGATGCGGGGGACATTGACTATATAAACGCCCACGCAACCTCGACCCCGGTAGGGGACGCCAATGAAGCCAAAGCCCTTTTTGAGGTATTTGGTAAAACCAACCCGCTCATAAGCTCCACAAAATCGATGACCGGACACGAATGTTGGATGGCAGGCGCAAGTGAGGTCATCTACTCTATGTTGATGATGGAACATAACTTTGTGGCACCCAACATAAACCTTGAAAATCCAGACGAGGACTCGGCAAAACTTAACTTGGCCAACAAAACCATAGATAAAAAAATTGATGTATTTTTGTCCAATTCATTTGGATTTGGCGGAACCAACTCCGCACTTATCATTAAAAAATGTTGACCAACAGTATGATGACCAAACAAACCATTATTGAGAAGATCAACGACTTCTTGATAGAAGATTTTGAAGTAGGGGAGGATGAATTGGAACCCAATGCAAACCTTAAGGACACCATTGGCCTTGACAGCTTGGACTTTGTGGATTTGGTTGTTGCAGTGGAAAGCAATTTTGGGGTTAAATTGGTTGGAGAAGACTTTGTAAACGTTTTTACCCTTCAGGATTTCTACAACCTAATTGAAAGAAAACTGCACTAAACCCAAACCTTAGAATCTAGATGAATGGCGACTGAGTGGGAAGGAAAATCTAAAGGTACCGTCCTAGGCTATAAGCTATACATCTTTTTCCTCAATACTTTTGGACTAGGAATCGCCTACTTTATCCTAAGGTTCGTTGTATTCTATTACTTTTTGTTCTCATATAAAAGTTCCAGGTCCATTTTCTATTATTTCAACAGAAGACTCAGATTCACCAAACTGAAAAGCATTGCCGCCATATACAAAAGCTATTATATGCTTGGTAAAGTGCTAACGGATAGGGTGGCCATCTCCACGAACTTTAGGGAACAATATCGTTACACCCATGACGGTATTGAGCATATAGACGATCTGCTCAAACAGAATAAAGGCGGCATATTGATCAGTGGCCACATTGGAAACTTTGAAGTATCCCATTATTTTCTGGAAAACAGATACTCTATCTCCAAAATTTTCATGGTGACCACACATGCGGAACATGAGAATATTAAAGAGTACATGGACGGCATTGTTGCAAAATCCTCCATGGAATTTATTGTGGTACGTGAAGACATGTCGCATATTTTTGAGATTCACAGTGCTCTGGGACAAGGAGGGTTAGTCGTTTTTACGGGAGACCGATACCTCCCGGGAACCAAAACCCTAAAACAGGAATTTTTGGGTACCGAAGCAGAATTTCCATTGGGACCCTATCTATTGGCTACCCGCTTGAAGGTACCGGTGCTATTTGTATATGTTTTAAAAGGTCCTAAAAAGGAATATCATCTGTATGCAAAAAAAGCGATTGCCAAAGCCAGGGACCCTCAATCCTTATTGAAAGAATTTACCCAAAGTATGGAATGGGTCTTGGAAAAATATCCCTATCAATGGTTCAATTATTTTGACTTTTGGAAAGACAGTTTAAAAAAATGAAGGAAGTTTTAATCGTTTACTATTCCCAAACCGGTCAATTGTTGACCATATTGGAAAATATGGCAAAAAATATCCAAGGTGAAAACATTCATATCTCCTATTATGAAATACTTGCAAAACCTGCCTATGACTTCCCTTGGAAAAAAGAGAATTTCTATGATAGCTTTCCGGAATCCTTTTTACAGATACCCAGGGATTTTGAACACCCTTCCAAAACCATCCTGGAGAAAAAATACGATTTGGTACTTCTAGGATACCAGGTTTGGTATCTCACCCCGTCCATTCCCATCAATTCCTTTCTAAAATCGGATGTTGCAAAAACACTCCTGAACGAAACCCCCGTAATTACGGTAGTTGCCTGTAGAAACATGTGGATTATGGCACAGGAGAAAATGAAAAGATTACTCAAGGATACCGGGGCAAAATTGGTAGGTCATATAGCCTTGGTGGATGGACATATTAACCATATAAGCGTGATTACCATCGCACATTGGATGTTTTCCGGGAGGAAGGATCGGTATTTGGGCATCTTTCCCAAACCAGGGGTATCGGAAAAGGACATAAAGGCCGCGGACCGATTTGGAACACCTATAAAACAAGCCCTTCTTTCCAAAAATTACAACGACCTTCAGGATAGGATTATCGCCTTGGGAGGAGTAAAGGTACACCCGTTTCTGATCATGACCGATAAAAGAGGAAACATCCTTTTCTCAAAATGGGCAAACCACATTATCAAGAAGGGAGAACCTGGAAATCCCAAACGCCTCAAATGGATTGGTTTCTTCAAAATTTATTTGTTATTTGCTATTTGGGTCATAGCCCCTATAGTTTTTGTCGTATTTTTGCTGACTTATTTGCCTAGCTATATACAGAGAAAAAAGGATAAGGACTATTATTCTTCTGTTGCGTTAAAAGAGAATTGATGAAGGACGTATTTATAACTAAAATTGCCAAATTTTTACCCAATAAACCTGTTTCCAATGAGGAAATGGAAGATAAATTGGGGGTTATAGACGGTAAAGCATCCAAAGCTCGCCGTATTGTCCTGAGGAACAATCAAATAAAACAACGCTACTACGCCATTGATGATCAAGGCAACACGACCCATAACAACGCACAACTGACCAAAGAGGCCGTGGAAAAATTGTGTGATGGGAGTTTTACTACCAAAGACATACAATTATTGTCCTGCGGTACATCTAGTCCGGATCAGATTTTGCCTTCCCACGCCGCTATGGTCCATGGGTATCTAAAAAATGGCAACATGGAAATCAATTCACCTTCCGGTGCATGTTGTTCGGGGATGAATGCCTTAAAATACGGATATCTTTCCGTTATGACCGGACAAGTGGACAATGCCGTTTGTGCCGGTTCAGAACGTACATCTTCCTGGATGACCAGCGATATTTTCGAAAACGAAGTGACCCATTTGAAGGAATTGGAGGACCATCCCATATTGGCCTTTAACAAGGAATTCCTAAGATGGATGCTATCCGATGGAGCCGGGGCAATGCTATTGGAGAATACACCCAGTGGTGCGAACCCTCTTAAAATTGAGTGGATGGATGGCTATTCCTATGCCTTCGAAATGGATGCATGTATGTACGCGGGAGCTGAAAAAAAAGAGGATGGAAATCTAAAGCCATGGAGTGAATATCCTGCAGAGGACTGGGGTAAGATGTCCCTATTTGCCATGAAACAAGACACCCGTTTATTAGGTGCCAACATCTTGGTCAAAGGGGTCGATAGTTTAAAACAGGCCTACGAAAAACATGGTATTGGACCAGAGGATGTAGACTACTATTTGCCTCACATTTCCTCGTACTACTTTAAGGAAGGTCTATATGCGGAAATGGAAAAACAAGGGATACCCATGCCATGGGAAAAGTGGTTTTTGAACCTTGAGCATGTAGGCAATGTAGGAGCTGCTTCCATTTATGTGATGCTGGAGGAACTGGTTGCCTCCGGAAAGTTGAAAAAAGGGGACAAAATATTATTACATGTACCGGAAAGCGCTCGGTTTTCTTATATGTACGCCTATTTAACGGTCTATTAGATGGAAAGACTACTGCCGCCCATAACTGATTCTGATTTCGTCATCGAACTTATACCTCAAAGAGAGCCATTCGTAATGGTGGACAAGTTGCACCATTTCTCGAAAAACAAAATCGTCTCTGGATTGACCATATACAACACAAACCTTTTCTGTAACAATAATATCTTTCTGGAACCTGGGCTTATTGAAAATATGGCCCAAACCGTGGCCATGCACAAAGGCTATACCTATTACTTAAAAAATGAACCCGCTCCCGTAGGATATATAGGAGCCATTAAAAAAGCAGAAATTTTCGAACTGCCCAAACTAGGTTCGGAATTGATTACCACAGTTACCATTTTGCACGATATCATGGGGGTCACTTTAGTAGAGGCAAAAGTGGAGTGCGGCGATACCTTGATTGCCACCAGTGAGATTAAAACTGCCTTAGCATAAACATCATGGAAAGGGATGGGCAAAAAATAGACATTCGAAAATTCTTGCCCCACAGGCCCCCAATGCTTTTTGTAAGTAATATGCCCTTTGTGGACGATACATCGGTCATTACTGAATTCAAGATACTCCCCCATTGCATTTTTTTGGAAAACGGTTTTTTTACCGAAGCTGGACTTATTGAAAATGCCGCCCAAACCTGTTCCGCCATCGTTGGTCAAAGCTTTTACGATAAAAAGGACATGGAAGGTACCAGTAACGACCTTATAGGCTATATAAGTGCCATAAAAAAGGTGCAGATCTATGAATTGCCCAAAGTTCATGATATACTGGTAACGAAGGCACAACTCATGTCTCGGTATGACCTGAACGGCGTAAGTATCTGCACGATGAGTTCCAGCACTTTTAGAAATGCCGATTTAATTGTAGATTGTACTTTGAACTGTTTGATACAAGAAGTATAAGAATGAAGAAAGAAGATGTACCGCAGGATGAGAGCAACCTTGCATCTGCCAATTTTAGGGAGATGTTGTACGCAGTGGATGATGATGGAAAATACACTACCTCTTTAAGTACCGGTTGGGACCCCAAAAAAATTGCGCTGGACAACGCCATCAAGGAAATAGAGGAGCGTGTCAATCATGCAAAAAATCGGGTTCTGAACAATGAGACGAGTCCCATTGAATATTACATGGAAGTCCATAAAATGGATCTGCCCGTGCTAGCTAGCTATATGGGTCTTTGGCAATGGCGCGTAAAAAGACACTTTAAACCATCGGTATTTAAAAAATTAAACCAGAAGACATTACAGAAATATGCCGATGTCTTCGACATCAGTATTGAACAATTGAAATCCATTGATGACTGAAAATCTTAAAATAGACTTTGCCCACAACCAATCCGCCCACTGTGAAAATGGTGTTGTTTCAAATCTTATGAAACATAATGGTTTCCAAATAAGCGAACCCATGGTGTTTGGAATTGGTTCTGGTCTATTGTTCAGTTACCTGCCCTTCCTAAAGGTAAATTATGCCCCGGTTTTCACCTACCGTTCCATGCCAGGGTTCATATTCAATAAATTCGCGAAACGCACGGGTATAAAAATGAAACGGGAAAAGTTCAAGAATCCCAAAAAAGCCCAGGAACGCCTCGACCAAAATTTGGCTAAAAACAACCCGGTAGGTTTACAAGTGGGCGTGTACAATCTGGTATATTTCCCGGACGAATACCGTTTCCATTTCAATGCCCACAATATGGTGGTGTACGGTAAACAGGGAGACCGTTATTTAATAAGTGACCCTGTCATGGAAGCGGTAACCAGCCTTTCCATTAAGGAACTAGAGAAAGTACGTTTTGCCAAAGGCGCGTTTGCGCCCAAAGGACATATGTACTACCCCATTTCCTTTCCGGAGACACTAGAATTGAAGACCGCTATCGTTAAAGGAATCAAACAAACGGCGAGGGATATGACCGCACCTGTGCCCATAGTGGGTGTAAAGGCGATGCGATGGGTAGCTAAGAATATAAGGAAATGGCCCATGAAGTTAGGGCCAAAAAAAGCGAACCACTACTTGGGTCAAATTGTTCGTATGCAAGAAGAAATAGGCACGGGCGGCGGCGGTTTCAGGTACATTTATGCGGCCTTTTTACAAGAGGCAAGTACCCTTTTGGGCAATCCAAAGCTTATGGAACTTTCCAAAGAAATGACCTCAATTGGCGATGCTTGGCGCGACTTTGCCGTGGATGCGTCACGCATATACAAAAACCGAAATTCAAAGAGTAGCGGTTACGAAGATGTAGCCATACAATTGGAAGTGCTGGCCGATCGTGAAGAGCACTTTTTTAAAACCCTTAAAAAGGCGGTTTAAGAATAGTTTTATGATTCAAATCGACCAACTTTCCAAAAAGTATAAGGATGCGGATCAATATTCCCTCTCCGGTTTGGAACTCAACATTGACCAGGGCGAAATTTTTGGATTGCTGGGTCCTAACGGAGCTGGCAAAACCACCCTTATCTCCATTCTAAGCGGATTGATAAAACCTACCACAGGTTCCTTCAAAATTGATGGCCTTGATTACGCATCGCACAGTAAGGAATTGAAACAGCTGATTGGTATCGTACCCCAGGAATATGCCCTGTATCCTAGCCTAACAGCCTTTGAAAACCTCTATTATTTTGGCAGTATGTTTGGGTTACAGGGGCCTTCCTTCAAAACATCCATTAAAGAGCATTTAAGAATATTGGGGCTCGAAAAATTCGCCCATAAAAAGATAAAGGCCTTCTCTGGAGGTATGAAACGACGGGTAAATCTAATTGCCAGTATTCTTCACCAACCGAAAGTACTTTTTTTGGACGAACCTACGGTTGGGGTGGATGTGCAATCCAAAAAGGTCATAATCGATTATTTAAAGGAATTGAACGCCCATGGAACCACCATTGTGTACACCTCACATCACTTGAACGAGGCAGAAACACTTTGTACCCGAGTGGGAATTATAGACCATGGGAGGCTCATTTGCTTGGGCACTCCCAAGGAGTTGATCCAAAACGAACAAGGTGCGGAACATTTGGAGGAGGTCTTTCTGGCTCAAACGGGAAAAGCTTTGCGGGATTATGCATAAACTTTGGGTATCGGCAAAAAAAGAGTTTTGGTTGCTTTCTCGGGATCTGGGAGGCTTGGCCGTCCTA
The DNA here is from genome assembly GCF_002742265.1 of Maribacter sp. 4G9. Lineage (GTDB taxonomy): Bacteria > Bacteroidota > Bacteroidia > Flavobacteriales > Flavobacteriaceae > Maribacter. The sequence continues at coordinate 20,550 of NZ_MDGL01000061.1, read as the reverse complement.
TTCCTCATGCCGCTGCTTTTGGTCATTACGATAACGCTCATACAGGACAATACGTTCAAGACCATACAGGAGAACAAAATACCCATCCTCCTGGTCGATTTGGACAAAGGTGCTGTTTCCGATCAAGTTGGCAACAATCTAAGGGAATCCAGTCTTTTTGAGATCATTAGTGAAGAGAACGAGGAGCGCGCCCAAGATTTGGTGCAAAAAGGCGAGTATCAACTTGCCATTATCCTACCCAACAACCTTACCAGGGACCTGCATTTGAAGATTGATCAAAATGTATCGGGGATATTGGCCAAATTTGGCGTAGAGCCGGAACAGGAAGGCGAACCGGTTGCCATAGAAAAGAAGGAAATAAGGCTATACTTTGATCCAGCTACCCAACAATCCTTCAAAAGTTCTGTACGGAACAACATAGACAAAATGATTTCCCAGATTGAAAGTAAGTCTATCTATAGTGCGTTTCAAGAGGAATTGGGAGAAGATGGGAACCGTCCCATTTTTGATACGGAAAGTTTTATCTCCTTCACTGAAATTGTTCCAAACGCCAACAAAAGGGCAGGTATCCCCAACTCCACCCAACACAATATTCCAGCTTGGACCTTGTTCGCCATTTTCTTTATCATTTTGCCCTTATCCATAAACATGGTGCATGAGAAAAATCAGGGAACGTTCATAAGACTTAGGACGCAGCCCATTCCCTACGCGACGGTTTTGGGAGGGAAAGCCTTTGTTTTTCTAGTCGTTTCCCTCATCCAATTTATTTTGATGCTCCTGTTGGGAGTGTACCTTTTTCCTTTGATGGGTCTTCCTAAATTGGAAGTGGCCGGTAGGATTCCGCTCTTGATGGTAGTTGCGTTTTTTGCAGGACTGGCGGCCATAGGCCTTGGGCTTCTGTTAGGCACCATAGCCAAGTCACAGGAACAGTCTGCCCCTTTTGGAGCAACCTTTGTAGTCATCCTTGCGGCCATAGGAGGGGTTTGGGTACCCGTATTTGCCATGCCCCATTTTATGCAGGTTCTTTCAAAGCTATCTCCTATGAATTGGGGATTAAATGCCTTTTATGATGTATTTTTGAGAAATGTTGGAATGGGAGAAATTCTTCCGGAAATTTCCGCTCTATTCCTGTTCTTTATAGCCACAACCGCCTTAGCCATTTTATATAACAAAAGAAAAAATGCCCTCTAACAATACCAAGGAAATCAGTTTTACAAGCAAGGTCCGTGTCCGTTTTACAGAAACAGACCCATTGGGTATCGTATGGCACGGCAACTACATCCAATATTTTGAGGATGGCCGTGAGGCCTTTGGAAGACATCACGGGATTTCCTATCTAGATCAAAAGAAACATAATTTTTCCTCCCCTATCGTAAAATCTACCTGTGAACACAAGCTCCCGCTGCGCTACGGCGATGTTGCGGAGATAAAGACAACCTATGTAGATACAGCGGCAGCAAAAATGATATTCAGGTATGAAATTATGAACCCCGAAGGTAAAGTGGTATGTACGGGGGAAACCGTACAGGTCTTCGTGGAACTGCAGGGGGAACTCTCCTTGGTCATCCCCGAATTTTTTAGGGAGTGGAAGAAAAAAGTCGGTTTATTGGATGGATAATGTTTACCTATCACATAATAATATCCTTTCGTCATTAGGTTTTGATAGTTTCACGGTTATCGATAGTATCGAAAAAGGAAATTGTGGGTTATCGGTATATAACGACAACAAGGTCCTTCATGTGCCCTTTTGTTCCTCAAGGATAGATCCAAGGGAACTTCAAAATCGGTACGAAATCCTAGGTCCAAAAACGGAACACACCCGTTTGGAAAAAATGATGTTGGTTTCCCTTTATGACACCATATCAAAATCCAACGTAACTCTGGACGAAAGAACTGGACTCCTTATTTCCACCACTAAGGGAAACATCGATGTGCTGGAGGAAGAAAGTTCCTTTCCAGAATACAGGGCCTATCTTTCTGAGTTGGGCGACCAAATACAAGATTTTTTTGGCTTTCATGACAAGGCAATCATCGTTTCCAATGCCTGTGTTTCAGGTATTTTGACGATTGCCGTTGCCAAAAGATTGATCCGGCAAGGTAGGTATGACCGTATTTTTGTGGTGGCCGGGGATTTGGTAACCCAATTCATCCTTTCTGGGTTCAATGCGTTTCAAGCGTTAAGTTTGGAATCTTGTAGACCCTATTGTAATTCTAGGACCGGTATCAACATTGGTGAAGTGGCGGCCAGTGTTTTAGTGACCAAAAACCCTAGCGAATTGGCCCCGGAATCCGTCCAAATAATGGGGGAAGCCTCCTGTAACGATGCCAACCACATCTCGGGTCCTTCCCGTACCGGTGAGGGCCTTTACAGATGCATTGAAAATGCCGTATTACAATCGGGCATGGAAAAAAATGACATCGATTATATTTCCGGGCATGGTACGGCTACGATGTTCAATGACGAAATGGAATCGATCGCCTTTGATAGGGCCGGACTTTCAAGAACACCCGTGAACAGTCTAAAAAGTTATTTTGGACACACCTTGGGCGCATCGGGCCTGTTGGAATCCATCATCGGCATGCATTCATTGCATAGAAACACCTTGTTCGCCTCCCTTGGATTTAAGGAATTAGGCGTCTCTAGACCCATGAACATCATTACCGAGACAACGAAAAAGGATATAAACGTTTTTTTGAAAACAGCATCGGGTTTTGGTGGATCCAATACCGCCGTTATCTTTAAAAAGGTCTAAGCTTTGTTATTTAGGCGTGGGGTATTAAATTCGCCTTTTTCAATCCTTGAATTAAAGAAATGCCAAAAAAATATATTAAGGCCATTGATGCACTACAGGAGGCACAGAAGATATCTTTAGCCCCTTTTGTATTCCAAACCACGGTTTCCTTGAAAAACTTAGGGGTTTTTGACTTTATCTTTCAAAATGTCGCCAAAGGCGGGGTCACCCTTACAGAGATTTGTGAAGAACTCTCCATTAGCGAATATGGCTTGGGCGTACTTTTGGAAATGGCCGAAAGCTCCAACATCGTTTCCATGGACGAAAGGGGAAGGTATGAACTGACCAAAATTGGGTATTTCTTAAATTATAATCCCATGACACAGGTGAACATGAATTTTACCCAAGATGTCTGTTATCAGGGATTATTTCACCTGGAGGATGCCATCCGCGAGGGCAAACCTGCCGGCCTAAAGGAATTGGGCAGTTGGAAAACCATTTACGAGGGACTCTCCCAATTAAAACCGGAGGTTCAAAAGTCATGGTTCGATTTTGATCATTTTTATTCCGATGGTATTTTCGATGAAGCACTAAAAATCGTTTTTAGGCACGAGCCCAAATTATTGTTCGATATTGGGGGGAATACCGGAAAGTTCGCCATCCAGTGTTGTGCCTATAACCAGGATGTAAACGTACATATTTTCGACTTGCCAGGACAATTAAAGGTTGCCTTAAAAAATACAGCAGAAAAAGGTTTTGGTGAGAGGGTCCAAGGAAGCGAAATAGATTGGCTTTCTGAAAACCCAAAAATTCCTGCGGGGGCAGATACCATTTGGATGAGCCAGTTTTTGGACTGTTTTTCCAAGGAAGAGATTCTTAAAATCCTCAAAACGGCAGCGAACGCCATGGATTCCCAAACGGAATTGATCATTATTGAGACCTATACGGACCGACAAAAATTCGAGAACGCCAAATTCACCTTGGAAGCCACGTCCCTCTACTTTACCGCTTTGGCCAACGGAAACAGCAAAATGTACAAGGCTAGGGAACTTATGGAACTGGCGGATGCCGCCGGTTTGGAATTGAAAGATGATATAAGTTTGGGCGAATTCCATACCTTGTTCGTTTGCAAAAAGAAATAGATTTTTGGAGAAACCCTATTACATAGAATCCTTTAGCCACGTAAACAATGGTGGCGTATCCGTCAACGGTACGCCTGCATTCAAAACCTTGGAAACAGATTTTAAATCGGTCATGAAAGCAGCCTATAAAGAGCTGGGGTTGGACTATCCCAAATTCTTTAAAATGGACAACCTGAGCAAACTGGGATTTTTGGCAGCGGAAGTAATATTAAAGGATGAATCTGAAAAAAACATCGCCATAGTTTTCTCTAATAGGGCCGCAAGTTTGGATACGGACCGTGGGTATCAAGATTCCATAAAGGATGCTACCCAATATTATCCCAGCCCTTCCGTATTTGTATATACTCTTGCCAACATCTGTATGGGCGAAATCAGTATCAAACACAAAATTCATTCGGAAAACTGTTTCTTTGTTATGGACGAATTCAGCCCTGAAACCTTGAGCTCCTATGCCTCGCAATTGATGGATGAAAACAAGGCCGAAAAGGTATTATGTGGGTGGGTAGATGTGGATAATGAAAAATATGATGCATTTTTGTATGTTGTAGCGAAGAAAGGTACTTTTGTCCATTCCGATGCTGAAATAAACCGATTATATAAGACGACCCATGAGCAGTGATTTGAAACAAGAATTAAAGGAAAAAATTATAGAGCAGTTGAACCTGGAAGATGTTACAGCAGCTGAAATTGCGGACAACGACCCATTGTTTGGAGACGGTTTGGGCCTTGACTCTATTGACGCCTTGGAGCTTATCGTAATGTTGGACAAGGATTATGGCATTAAACTGGCCGATCCAAAGGAAGGCCGAAAAATCTTCGAGTCCATCGCTACCATGGCCGCTTACATTAGTGCGAACAAAGCATAACTTGACACCCTATCACAGATTTATATACAAGTTGTAATCTGCTATTTGTCTAAATATTTTCAATGAATCAAGGAGTTGCGATTACTGGAATGGGCCTAATTTCCGCTATTGGTAACAATGTTGCGGATAATTTCGCTTCCTTGATTTCCGGTAAAACGGGCATATCCAAAGTCCGCCGTATAAAAACGGTCCATGAACATGAAATCATGGTGGGTGAAGTTCCGTTGACCAATGAAGAATTGGAAAAATTACTGGGCCTCCCTCCAGATTCCCATTCGCGGACACCCCTGCTGGGTATCATGGCAGCAAATGAAGCCTTGTCGCAAGCAGGCATTCATAATATATCGGAGTACAGTACCGGACTTATATCCGGCACCACTGTAGGCGGCATGGACAAATCCGAGCAATATTTCTACGACTTTTATGAAAGTAATGTTCACTGGAACCATATCAACTCTTTGCATGCCGGGGATTCCACCCAAAAAATTGCCGATGCCATAGGTCTTTCAAAAAGCTTTGTAACGACCATTAGCACGGCCTGTTCCTCGGCCGCAAATGCGATAATGTTAGGGGCCAGAATGATAAAAAGTGGTGAACTGGACAGGGTAATCGTGGGCGGGTCGGACAGCCTTTCAAAGTTTACCATAAACGGCTTCAAGACCTTGATGATTTTATCCGACACCTACAACACCCCTTTCGATGAAAACCGAAAAGGATTGAACCTTGGTGAAGCGGCCGCATTTTTGGTGCTGGAATCCGATGCCATCGTTTCCAAGGAAAACAAAAAGGTCTTGGCCTATGTTAAAGGGTATGGGAACGCCAACGATGCCTATCACCAAACAGCATCCTCTGAGAACGGCGACGGGGCCGTTCTAGCCATGGAAAAAGCTTTAAAAGTTGCAGGTATTACTCCAGACGAAGTGGATTATATCAATGCACATGGAACGGCCACACCCAACAACGACCTTTCCGAAGGCCGTGCCATCCTCCGTGTTTTTAAGGACAAAATACCAGAATTCAGTTCCACCAAACCCTTTACCGGTCATACCTTGGCAGTAGCTGCGGGTGTTGAGGCCGTTTATTCAATATTGTCCATCCAGAACAACGTTATTTACCCAAACCTCAACTTTAAAACACCCATGACCGAGTTTAACCTGGTTCCCGAGACCCAATTAATGAACAAGGAGATAAAAACGGTCCTTTCCAACTCCTTTGGTTTTGGCGGGAATTGTTCTACCCTTATTTTTACCAAAGAGGCATGAAGGAAGTTTTCGTAAATAGCATCGGCTCGGTTTCCGTTCAAAAAACCTTTGATACTTCAGGGTTTTTGGATGACTTGGTGGATTACGAAGGCACTTCGGTAAAAGCTGTAGATCCCAATTATAAGGACTTCATTCCACCAGCCGCCGCCCGTAGAATGGCTAAAGGCATTAAAATGAGTGCCGTAAGTTCCCAAAACGCCCTAAAGGAAGCGGGTCTGGAAAATGTGGATGCCATCATCGTAGGAACGGGTCTAGGTTGCTTGGGCGAATCCGAAAAATTTGTACGGGATTTACTGGATAACGACGAACAATACCTTACCCCTACCCGATTCATTCAATCGTCCCATAACACCGTAGCAGGCTCCATTGCCTTGGATATGGGGTGCAAGGGATATAATTTTACCTATGTCCATTCCAACATTTCGTTCGAATCCAGTTTATGGGACGCCAAGCTACAGTTGCAAAATAACGAAGCCGAAAATATTCTGGTGGGCGCCGTGGACGAATTGGTAGAACACCATGTAACCACCCATCAATTCATTGACCATATAAAAAAAGAACCTGTTTCCATGAAGCAGGTACTCCGTTCCGGTACCAAGGGCATCGTGTTTGGGGAAGGGTCCCATTTTTTTGTTATGTCCAACCAAAAACAAGCCTCCACGTATTCAAAACTTATTGGAATGGGTATCTACAATACCTTGGCAAATTCTGAAGTGTCCCATACGATTATGGCCTTTTTGGAGAAAAATGGCTTGTGTAAGGAGGATTTGGACGGAGTGATTCTGGGAAATAATGGCGATGTGGATTACGATACAATTTACCACGATTTGGAAACTTCCATTTTTAAGGATATTCCCCAATATGTTTACAAGCATCTTTCCGGGGAGTACGACACGGCATCCGGTTTCGGTTTTTGGATGGCCAATAAAATTTTAAAAACCGGAAAGGTTCCTGAGTTAATCCGTTGGAACGATATAAAAGTAACCCAACCAAAAAGGCTTTTGTTATATAACCAATATCGAGGTAAAAACCATAGTCTGGTAGTATTGGAAAAATGCTAAAGCGGAAAAATGTAAATACTATTTTTCTGCTGGGCTTGATAGTCCTTCTTGCCATTTCGATTTTTATACCCATTCCCCGGATCCTATTTGCCCTTTTGGCCATCAGTTGGTTCCTACTGACATTATGCGGGTCTTTTTTCATTCGATGGAACTACCACCTGGACTCCTTAAACTCAAACAGGGAAATAGCGGAAAGCCAAGTTGCCATTACCTTTGATGACGGCCCGCACCCGGAACATACGCCCAAAGTCCTATCCCTTCTTAAACGATACAACGCCAAAGGAACCTTTTTCTGCATCGGGAAAAATATTGAGAAACATCCAGAGCTTTTAAAGGAAATCATAAGGCAAGGACACTCTATAGGGAACCATACGTTTTCACATGCAAACACCTTTGGCTTTTTTGGCACATCTAAAGTAATGCAAGAGCTGAATCGAACGAACGAACTTGTGGAAAACCTAACGGGTTTAAAAATGGCCTTGTATCGGCCCGCTTTTGGCGTCACCAACCCCAGCATAGCCCGAGCCGTAAAAAACCTAGAATTTAATTCCATAGGTTGGAACGTTCGTTCCTTGGATACCACTTTTAGGAATGAAAATCAGGTTTTGAAACGGATAACTTCCAAAACGGAAAAAGGTTCCATTATCCTACTTCATGATACCAGTGCAAAATCCGTGGTCGTTTTGGAACGATTATTGGTATTTTTGGAGAACAGAAAGTTGGAATCGGTTACGGTGGACCAATTACTGCAAATAAGGGCTTATGTATAGACTATTGGCAATCTTCCTGTTTTTTTCCGGTATGGCTTTCGCACAGACCAAAATGTCCGTTGAAGAATCAAAATCACTTCAAAAATTGGTAAAACAAAAGTCGGAACAAACCAAAACCATCTCCAGTGACTTTGTTCAGTACAAACACCTGGACTTTTTGTCCAATGATATTGAATCTAGCGGAAAATTAGCTTATAAAAGCCCTGATAATGTCAGTTGGCAATATCAAAAACCATTTTCGTACAAGGTTGTTTTTAAAGATGAAAAACTCCTCATTAACGATAACGGCAATAAGAGCAAGTTGGACCTGGGCTCCAACGAACTCTTCAAACAGCTTAATCATTTGATCAGTGCCAGTATCAACGGGGATATGTTCAGCGCCGATGAATTTGAAATTGCCTACTTTAGGGAAAATGGTGCCCCCCTGGTTCACTTTTTGCCCAAAGACCCCAAATTTTCGGATTTTATAAAGGCATTTCACATCACATTTTCCAAAGAGGGAACCGTAGAAGAAGTAAAAATGATCGAACCCAGTGGCGATTATACCAGAATCGTATTTTCAAATAGGGTAGAAAACAAAGCGATTCCAGATGCGGTTTTTGACCTTTAGCCTTTTCCTACTCCTTTTGGGCTGTGCTTCCTATCCTAAAAAAATAGGATATACAACTACTGAAATCGTTAGTCAAAAAATCGTCAACCCTTATTTTTCTGATAAAAAAAAGGACTATGTCTACAAATCCAATATCACCGTTTTTAAGAATACCTTTGGGGGGATCTTGGTATTAAAGAAGATGGATGATGAAACCCATCGGATTGCCTTTACCACAGAACTAGGAAATACCATCTTTGACTTCTCTATAAGCGAGACTGAATTTAAGGTAAACCGTATCCTAAAAGAACTAGACCGTAAGATTCTTTTGAGTGTATTGGAGCAGGATTTTAGAAGCCTGGTCCAGGAAAAAACATCCCCTTTGGAAACCTTTGAAAAGGGGGAGAACATATTGAACAAAGTCAAAATAGGTTCCAAAATACAATACTACACGTTCAAAAACGATACCCTGACCAATATCACACGCGTAGGAAACCAAAGGGAAAAGGTAGACATCGCATTTTTTGAAATAGGCAACACCATGGCAAGACATATACAAATTTCACATAAAAACTTGAAACTTGCCATATCTTTACGGGCCATCAAATGAACAAGTTAGCCACCATACTCTTTTTTATTGCCTGTGCCGGCATATCGGAATCAAAAGCACAGGTGGCTCCAGGCATCAAATTGGGCTACAATGAAAGTCGAATTAGCAAAACCCGCTTGGAACCTAAATCGGGATTATATATTGGCGGGTTTCTGGACATTCCCATTTCGGCCAGGTATGCCATCCAACCTGAAGTTTTATACTCCTCCCAAGGCGGTGCCTCCGTTAGTCCCGATTTTGGGGATGTTCAAATTGATTACTTGTCCGTAATGGCCGCCAATAAATTTTATGTAGGACCAGCTAAAGGGTTTCATTTTAACCTAGGCCTGGGGTTGGACATAAACCTAAAAAATAACTTTGTGAATTTGTTCAACGGTGATGCAGATGGCGAAATATCCCCTTTTGATGTTGTGGTATTTGGAGGTATGGTATATGAGTTTAATTTTGGACTTATCTTGGAAGCACGTTATAAACAGGGGACCGTTAGTGTCGACTTTTTTGTGGCCGATGACCTTTATGAAGAAGATGGAAGCAACCTGAACGGTGTTTTTCAATTGGGTGCTTCCTATAAATTTAAAAGAAAATAGATGTTGTTAGAAGGATTGTACGAAATTCAGGAATTCGAGTATGCGGAACCTCATGTGAAGGCCACTATAAAACTCAATAAGGAACATGAGATATTCGAAGGGCATTTTCCCGGCCATCCCGTATTGCCCGGTGTTTGTGTAATACAAATCATTAAGGAGCTTACCGAAAAATCCTTGGAGAAAAAACTAGTGTTGTCCGTAGCTTCGAATGTTAAGTTCATGGCCGTTATCAACCCTGAGAAAAACGATATCGTACAATTGGAAATTGAACTTGACCAGAATGAAAACGAAGTCAAGATCAAGAATACCGTACGTTTTGAAGATACCTTGGCATTAAAATTGAACGCCAATTTCAAAATTACAGCCGAATGAAATTGGTACTCGTGGGATTTCTATCCTTTTTTCTTTTTTTCATTCATATTGAGGAAGTCCGCAAGCTATATCCCGAAGCCATAGAAGACACCTCCAAGACCGATAACCTGAACGAGTTGCTGGCCACGATTACCTTGGAGAACAACGCCGTACTATATTGCTATAAAGGAGCCGTTTTTACCCTAAAGGCAAAACACGCAAAAACAGTAAAGGATAAAAAGGAATTTTTTCAGGAGGGAGTCGCCATCATCGAAGCCGCCGTAGCATCCAACCCGGAAAATATTGAACTCCGATTCATTCGATTGAGCGTACAGGAAAATGCGCCCAAAATTGTAAAGTACCGAGATGCTATGGAGGCCGATAAAAATTTTATTCTTCAGCACTTTTCGGAATTGAAGGGTGGCTCCTTAAAAAATATGATCCAGAAATATATCAAGGACTCAAAGGCTTTTTCAGATACGGAAAAGTTGGGCTTCTAGACCTTTTTGATTATGTATCTTTACTGGGATTTCTAGCATCATAAAATCAAAACCAAGTGCCAGACCAAGCATCCATAATGGAGAGAATGCAACAATGGCGTTGCTGTGTACTGATACCAACGTACAATAATGAAAAATCATTGGCCAGGGTATTGCGGGATGTATTGCGGTTCACTTCGAACATCATAGTAGTTAACGATGGTGCCACGGACGGCACCCTTGAAATTTTACAAGGCTTTTCCAAGATCCATCAAATCCATCTTGAAAAAAACCAAGGTAAAGGCAAGGCCCTTAGGACCGGATTTACAGAAGCCTTGGACAAGGGGTATGAATATGCCATTACCATGGATTCCGATGGGCAACACTTTGCGGACGACATCCCCGTATTTTTGGATGCCCTGGAGAACGAGGCAACAAAAAATGTACTGTACATAGGAGCCAGAAACATGGCCCAGGCCGATGTACCGGGCAAAAGTAGTTTTGGTAACAAATTCTCCAATTTTTGGTTTTGGTTCGAAACAGGAACATGGCTAGAGGATACACAATGTGGGTTTCGTCTTTATCCATTGAAGGAAATTGAAAAGCTATCCCTTTACACACCCAAGTTTGAATTTGAAATTGAGGTGATCGTAAAGGCTTCATGGAACGGAACCTTGGTCAAAAACGTACCGGTTAAAATAGTATATGATGACGTGGACCGTGTCTCCCATTTTAGAACGGTGCCGGACTTTACTCGTATTAGCATCCTGAATACTTGGTTTGTCCTGGTTACTATTTTCTATATAAAACCCAGGGATTTTTTTAGAAAGGTTAAAAAAAAGGGGATTAAAAAATTCCTGCTGAACGATGTTCTGGGAAGTAAGGATACTCCTGCGAAAAAGGCCTCCTCAATTGCTTTGGGGGTTTTTATAGGTCTCAGCCCTTTGTGGGGACTACATACCCTATTGGTACTTTTTTTATCCTTTCTCCTTAAACTGAACAAGCCCATTGCCTTTGCCTTTTCCAATGTAAGTTTGCCGCCTTTTATTCCATTTATAGTACTAGCAAGTCTACAGACAGGTAGTTGGATTTTAGGGGAATCCTTTACCTTCTCTTTGGATTCCATAAATGAAAATTTTAATTTCCTGATACATTTAAAGGCTTACTTGTTGGGGAGTATGGTATTGGCCCTTACGGGCGCATTACTTTTAGGCGGAATAGGCTATCTTACCCTTACATTTTTTGGAAAGCGGAAAATGGCCGTGAACAATGGGTGATTTCTTTTTTAGGACATACAAACATATTAGAAAACATAGGGGAATCAGTGTCTTTCTGCTACTCCTTGTAATTGTAGGTCTAGCATTTTGCGTTTCCAAGGTACATTTCAAGGACGACATCACCGCCTTGATACCTTCCAATCCAGAGACAAGACGCGTTCAAAAAGTATTAAAGTCCATCGCATTTACGGACAAGATCATTGTGAACATTGAAAAAGGGGAATCGAGTTCCGTGGAGGAATTGACCCTGTTCGCGAGGGACTTTGTAGACAGTCTCCAAGAAGGCTTTTCTGGGTATGTAAAAAACATTCAAGGTAAGGTAGACGATGCCCAGGTCTTGAACACACTGGATCTGGTCTATGACAATCTGCCCCTTTTTTTGAACGAAACCGATTATAAGGAAATCGAAGGGAAGCTTTCAAGGGATAGTATCCAACTTCAAATGGAGCAAAACTACCGTAGCTTGGTGTCCCCCTCTGGAATCATCGCAAAAAAAACTATCATAAAGGACCCCTTGGGACTCTCCTTTATTGCTCTTAAAAAACTTCAAAAAATAGGGGTTGCCGAGGATTTTATCCTTAAAAACGGCTTTTTGTTGAACAAGGAGGAAACCAATATCCTACTTTTCATCACCCCTACGTATCCCTCAAGTGCCACCGTGGAAAACAGACCGTTGGCCGATGGACTTTATGAAATCCAGCGAAAACTGAACGACACGTATGGCGACAAAGTGGATGTTTCCTTTTTTGGCGCCGCTTTGGTAGCGGTGGCCAATGCCCAACAGATAAAGAACGATATTATTTTTACGGTAAGCATAGCCATGGTGGTGCTACTTGTACTTCTTATGGTCTTCTATAGACGGGTTACCCTTCCTTTTATACTGTTTGCCCCTACCCTTTTTGGGGCGCTTTTGGCGTTGGCTCTTTTGGCTATTTCCCGTGAATCACTTTCCGCCGTATCCTTGGGCATAGGAGCCATATTATTGGGGGTCACCCTGGATTATGCCCTGCATATATTAACCCACATAAGAAAAGGGGAGGAACTGCAACTCATGTACCGTGAAGTGGCCCCTTCCATTTTAATGAGCAGTCTAACAACGGCTTCGGCCTTTTTATGTCTATTATTTTTAGAATCCCAAGCCTTACAGGATTTGGGGATTTTTGCTTCGGTGAGTGTGGTTGGTGCGGCGGTCTTTTCGTTGTTGTTCATTCCTCAGGTATACGCGTTTGAAGGAGTTAAAACGGAAAGTCCTGGCGTTCTGGAGAAAGTGGCCGCGTTCGAATTCCACAAAAACACATGGGCAATCGGCATCATTGTCTTGGGGCTTATCATTAGTGTTTTTTTCTATGACAAGGTTCGTTTTGACCAGGACATCGCCAAACTGAATTTTGAATCTGAAGTATTGCAAAAGGCCCAAAAAAAGTTGGAGTCGCTTACGGATTTGGAGTCAAAGTCCGTATATCTATCCACCTACGGAGCAGATCGGGAGAAGGTTCTGCAAGAGAACGATAATATCTATGCCGAGTTACAGCAGCTTAAAAAGGAACAAAGCATCATAAATTTCACCTCGGTATCCAGTCTAGTGAAATCCAATAGGACCCAAAAAGATAAAATAGCGCAATGGCAAGACTTTTGGTCCCAAACCAGGAACGACTCCTTACGGGAAAATATAAATTCTAGTGCCCAAGGCTTGGGTTTCAAGGCTGGCACCTTTCAAAATTTTTATACTTGGCTCGATAGCGATTTTAAACCAATGCAAGTAACTGATTTCAAGGATTTCCCCGCCTTGAATATCAATGATTACATTGTCTCCGATAGCTCCGGAACAACGGCCACATCCTTGATCAAGCTGAATGAAGAACAATATCCCATAATCAAGGAACATTTCTCCCACAATCAAAATACACTCCTGATCAACAGAAAGGAAGTGAACGAGTCCTTCCTGGGCACTCTAAAAGAGGATTTTAATCGTTTGCTTTGGTTATCCCTTATAACCGTAGTCATTATTTTGGGCTTATTTTACAGTAGCCTTTCCTTTACCTTGGTAACGGCCATTCCCATTTTTCTAACGTGGTTCTTGACAGTGGGCGTTATGGGACTTTTGGGCATTGAATTCAACATATTCAACATTATCATTTGCAGTTTTATTTTTGGATTGGGAGTGGATTACAGCATTTTTGTTACCAATGGATTGCTTACAGAACATCGAACGGGTACCCAATGCCTTCCCACGCATAAAACCTCCATAATTCTTTCGGTCATTACAACAATTGCCAGCGTGGGCGTCATGATTTTCGCCAAACACCCGGCACTTTATGCCATTTCACGGGTATCGTTAATTGGTATTTTCTCCGCAGCTTTTGTTGCCTTTACCATACAACCCTTATTGTTTCGGCTATTTATAGGCAATAGAAATAAGCGACCGATTTCTCTTCGGTATTTCATCCATTCCGTAGGTTCCTTTTTATATTTCGGGTTGGGCGGAATACTCTTTTCCATTTATGCCTGGATTGTTACCCTTTTCAATCCCAATCAGGCTAAAAAACAAAATCTTTGGTTCCACAAAGCGGTCTCCAAATTGATGAAATCCGTTTTATATACCAACCCTTTCGTTAAAAAGCAGGTATTGAATCCTTCAAAGGAAACTTTTGAAAAACCGGCCATGTTGATTTCCAACCATACTTCCTTTCTGGATATTTTATGCATCGGCATGTTACATCCCAAGAGTATCTTTTTAGTGAACGATTGGGTGTACAACTCTCCCATTTTTGGGAAAGCCGCCAAATTAGCTGGGGCCTATCCTGTTTCCGGGGGTGTGGAAAATGGCGAAGTATACCTAAAGGAAAAATTGGAACAAGGGTTTTCCATAATAGCGTTTCCAGAAGGAACCCGCTCCACCTCCAACAAAATAAAAAGGTTTCATAAGGGGGCTTTTTATTTGGCCGAAAAATTTCAGTTGGACCTCATCCCCATATTGATACATGGTAATTCCGAGGTGTTGCCCAAAGGCAGTTTTGTAATCAGGGATGGTCGTATTACCGTGCAAATCATGCAGAGAATACCCTTTGGGGATACCCGATTTGGGGAAAATTATTCCCAACAGGCGAAAAAGGTTGGTGCACAATTTAGAAAAGAATTTCAAAAACTGCGGGATAATGTAGAAACCAAAGATTACTGGAACAAAACCCTTTTGGAGAATTTCAGGTATAAAGGGGATACTCTTTTCAATCGGGTGAAATTGGATACAGAACAAAACAGTGCAACGTATCATGAATTACTAAAGTTAGTTCCCCCAAAAACAAGTATCGTCCATCTATCAAGAGACATGGGACAATTGGATCTGCTATTCTCCTTGGATTCAATAGATCGAAAAATGCACACCTATTTGGAAAACTACGAGGCTTCAACCGCTTTGGAGCAGAATTTCCTATTTCATAATTACGCCAGGATTACATGCTATACTTCCATATACGATGCGCTTTCAAATACCGCGGATATACTACTTATTAATTTGGATAACTTTTCGTTTTCCTCCATAGAAATAAGGAACTTTAAAACCATCATTCTGCTAAAAACGGGCAGGTTATTGGATTACAGAGAAGTTTTGTCCTCAGATTTCCTGGTTACTATGCAAAATGATAAATTTATTGTTCTTAATAAAAAACCATCAAATTGAAAGCGCATTACGATGTCATCATTATCGGCAGTGGTATGGGAGGCTTGGTAGCCGCCAATATCATGGCTCGGGAAGGCCGTAGTGTCTGTGTTTTGGAAAAAAACAATCAGTTTGGAGGCAATCTACAGACCTTTGTTAGGGACAGGACGATTTTTGACACCGGCGTGCACTATATAGGAGGTCTGTCCCCGGGTCAAAATCTATACCGCTATTTTGACTATCTAGGTATTTTGGATGGACTTCATTTAAAAAGAATGAATTCGGATGGTTTTGACATCATCACCTTTGATAATGATGATACCGCTTATCCCCATGCCCAGGGCTACGATAATTTTATCGCCCAATTGATAAAGAAATTTCCAAAGGAAAAAAAGGCCATAGCAAGCTATTGCGAAAAACTTCAAGCCATTTGTAACAAATTTCCTTTATATAATTTGGAAGAGGGCAAGCCTTATGGCAACGATGCTGAGATATTTCAACAAACCGCAAAGGATTATATTGAAAGTATTACTGCAAATGAGAAGTTGAGGGCGGTTTTGGCGGGGTCCAACCTGTTATATGCAGGCGACCCGGATAAAACGCCGCTATACGTTCATGCCCTATCCATTAATTCTTACATTGAAAGTGCTTATCGCTGTGCGGATGGCGGTAGCCAAATCACCAAATTGCTGATTAGAAGACTTAAGGAAAATGGAGGGGAGGCTTACAAGCACAGTGAGGTAGTAGATATGACCTGTAAGGACAAGAAGTTGGAATCGGTAACTTTAAAAAATGGCAATACCGTCTCGGGGGACATTTTTATATCCAACATTGAACCCAAGCATACATTACGGATGATCGGGGAGGAACATTTTAGGAAATCGTACACGAGTCGTATTCAAGATATGGAAAGTATTATATCTGCCTTTAGCATCCATATCGTCCTTAAGCCCAAAACGTTCAAATATCTGAACAAAAATTATTATCATTTTAAGGATTATAGAAAAATTTGGGAGGCACATAATTACACTGAACAGACTTGGCCCGAGACCTATATGGTTTCCATGGGGGTTCGCAAAAACCAGGATGAATGGGGCGAGCAACTTACGGCCATCACGTATATGCGATATGAAGAGGTAAAGGAATGGGAAGACACTTATAATACGGTAGCCCAAAAAAATGAACGTGGAAAGACCTATGAAGCATTCAAAAAATACAAGTCGGAAATCTTCCTAACAGAATTGGAAAAAAAGTTCCCTACTATTAGGGAATGTATCCAATCCGTGTATGCATCAACACCCTTGTCCTATCGGGATTACATCGGAAATCATCAAGGTTCCATGTATGGCTATGTAAAGGACGTAAACGATCCACTAAAGTCTTTTATATCGCCCCGTACCAAGATTGAAAACCTCTATTTGACTGGTCAAAGCCTGAATATGCACGGTATTCTTGGCGTAACCATCAGTGGGGTGGTTACCTGTTCCGAAATCTTGGGCGGATCCTATTTAATTAACAAGATCACCAACGAACTTTCCAGTAAGACCAACAAAAAAATGACTGTCTAATGGGTACGTTTAAAACAACTCCAATTACCGTATTGGAAACAATTTCTAAGGAAGATTTCATTGAAAATTATTATAAACCCCAAAAGCCGGTTTTACTCAAGGGATTGACCAAGGATTGGCCAGCGTATAAAAAATGGACCCTTGACTATATACAGAACAAAGCCGGGGACCAAATTGTACCTCTTTATAACAACGAACCTGCCAAGGACAAGCAAAGCGTATACGCCCCGGTCCAAGAAATGAAACTGGCCGATTATATTGAAATCCTAAAGACCAAACCCACCGACCTTCGTATATTCTTTTATGAAATCCTGAAGAAAATGCCCGATTTGGTGCACGACTTCGAATATCCGGACATAGGCCTAAAATTCTTCAAAAAATTGCCCGCACTCTTTTTTGGCGGTGGAGAATCCAAGGTTTTTATGCATTATGATATCGATTTGCCAGATAGCATGCACTTTCATTTTGATGGACATAAACATGTGACCCTCTTTTCACCGGAACAGACAAAATACCTCTATCGGGTTCCCTATTCCATCCATAATCTGGAATCTATCGATATGGACGATCCCGATTTTGAAAAGTATCCTGCCCTACAATATGCTGAAGGTATAACGGCGAATATGGAACATGGGGACGCCCTTTTTATGCCTAGCGGTTATTGGCACTATATAAAATATCTGGATGGCGGCTTCTCCATGACGCTCCGCGCGCTTCCCCGAAACCCCAAAAGATTCGCGAACATGCTTTATAATGTATTGGTCATGCGCAATTTTGACAACTTTACCCGAAAGCATTGGGGACAGAAATGGTTGGATTACAAGGATAGAAAGGCCATAGAAAAAACGCATAAGAACATCCTTAATCTCACCTAATTGGGAAAATTAAAAATAGCATACCGTGCAATTACACTCATTCTATGTATAGGTGTTCTTTCCTCTTGTGGGGTTAGGAAATCCCTACTAGAAAAACCGGACATTGCCGCCTACGAAACTCAAATTCCCGAGCGAAAAAAAATCAATGATTCCACCTATAGCATAGCCGATAATTTTCTACGAAAGAATAAACAGGGGCTTTGGGAGCTCCATGTCAGTGGAAATTCTTTGGAATTGGGTTTAAAAACGGGAAGCCTTACCCAAGAATTGTTCAACGAACAGGAGGACATTTTCGTAAAGAAGATAGATGAACTGGTCCCCTCCAAGGGCTATCAAAATTTGCTGAGAAAGTTCTTGGCATGGTTCAACCGGAAAATGTACCTCAACATAGATGCCCAATATAAAACGGAGCTCTATGGAATATCCAAATATGCCTCCCCCAATTATGATTATATCGCCAAACCCTATCAGCGCGTCATGTATTTCCATGGAGCACATGATATAGGTCATGCACTACAGGATTTGGCTTTGGTAGGCTGTTCCTCCTTCGCAGCCTGGGGCGACAAAACCGAGGACGGAAAATTATTGATCGGCAGGAATTTCGATTTTTATGCAGGTGACGAATTCGCCAAGAACAAAATAATTGCTTTTGTAGAACCAGAAAATGGACACAAATTCATGTCGGTTACCTGGGGAGGTATGATCGGGGTAGTCTCCGGGATGAACGACCAAGGGCTTACCGTAACCATGAACGCCGGAAAGTCCCAATTTCCATTGATTGCCAAAACACCGGTTTCCTTAGTTACACGCGAAATTTTGCAATATGCTTCCACCATTGATGAGGCCATTGCCATTGCCAAGAAGAGAGAGGTCTTTGTATCGGAATCGATATTCGTGGGTAGTGCCAAGGATAAAAAAGCGGCTATTATTGAGGTTTCACCGCATAATTTCGGAGTCTATGAGGTGGAAAATAACAATCAGTTGATCTGTGCCAATCACTTCCAAAGTGCCGCCTATGCCAATGATAAAAAAAATCAGAAACATATTTTGGAAAGCCATTCCCAATACCGATACGAGCGTATGGAAGAACTATTGGAAGAAACACCCAAAGTTGGTCCTGAAGGTGTGGTTTCCATACTGCGGAACAAAGAGGGCCTGGATGAAGAAAGTATCGGGTACGGGAACGAAAAGGCCTTGAACCAATTGTTGGCCCACCACGGTATTGTTTTTCAGCCCGAAGATTTATTGGTCTGGGTGTCCAGCAATCCCTATCAATTGGGTGAATTTGTAGCGTATGATTTAAACAAGGTCTTTAACTTACCCAAGGTAACGAACCAGCCTATAACACAGACCAACCTGAATATCCCTAAAGACCCTTTTTTACAAAGTGAGGCTTATAAAAATTATGAGCGGTACAGAATGTTGCGAGATGAATTGGAAGATGCCATTTCTGGAAAAGCCCATATAGACCAATCCCGGTTAGAAAATCTGGTTGCACTCAACCCCAATTTTTGGGAAGGGTATTTTTTGGCCGGTTTATATAATTACAACATGGGATATGATTATGTCGCCGAGAAATATTTTGAAAAGGCCTTGGAAAAAGAAATCACCACAGTACCTGACCGGGAGAATGTGGAACAGTATCTACGTAAACTGCGATAACTAGGGATTTAAAAAAAATAACCCCGAAACCCATAAAGGGCATCGGGGCATATCAAATTTCAATTTAATTTGACGAGCATTCGACATTGAAATCTACACTGTATAGGTGCAGAAGCTAATAAGAATGTCCCTTCGAGCGCAGTCGAGAAGTCTTTTTGAAATCTTCAAGTCGCAGTAGGTCTCGCATCTCGACTGCGCTCGATATGACAGCTCGACCTGACAATTGTAATAGAATCATGAAAGTCAAATGGATAATGTCTCTCAAATATTGAACTCACATTACATTATTTTCCCAACATCAATAATTCATTGCACCGAATTTCCGTAATATATCTTTTTTCTCCCTCCTTGGTCTCATATGAGCGGTGGGTAAGTTTACCTTCTACAGCCACCTGTTTTCCTTTGAGCAAATAGTTCTCTACAATTTCTGCCGTCTTCCCCCAAGCAACGATGTTATGCCATTGGGTGTCGTCTACTTTCTCGCCTTTGGCATTTTTGTAGCTCTCGGTAGTGGCTAATGAAAATTTGGCCAGTTTGGTTCCATTTTCCATAGTGATAATTTCTGGGTCCTGTCCCAAGTTTCCAATCAACTGTACTTTGTTTTTAAGTGCGTTCATAATGTTAATTTTTTGCGTTAAACAGTTAATATTATCAAGCCTCCTTGACTTGACAGGACAAACATATTTTAAGCTCAAAAGATTACTCGGTTCTGAAACACTTATTTTCGTTTGTAATCGTTTACAGTCGTTTGTAAACTTTTAAAATACATAATATCAATTATTTATAATGAATATATTAATACTAAAATTATTTAAATTATATTTCAGTAGAAAAACAAAAAGGGTAGATTCCAATATTCAAAATGAGCCCAATTAATTAAATCTATTGACTTAGGTACTTAATCAATAACGATAGAAGTAGTAAATTCGGGGAAACAAACATCAAGAACATGGAGCAAAGATTCAAGAGCATGTCCCTTTTCGACTTTATGGAGAAATTCCCGGACACGGACAGCTGCCTGTCGCATCTGGCCTGGCTAAAGTGGGACGGGGGCTACAGGTGCC
>NZ_MDGL01000060.1 GCF_002742265.1 Maribacter sp. 4G9 | reverse complement strand
AATACATAGGTGCCTTAGAAATGGGAAACGGAATATGGAGAGTATTTTATAGAAACGTATTTTTAGGCTACTTTAACGAAAATGAATTAAGAACTAAGGAACAATCAGTAAGGTTAGAGACTAATTTAGTGTAAAGTATGTATCTATAACTTTTGTAAACAATGTACCTTAACGAACATTTAAAAAAATGAAAATCAAAACATTCTTCTTTACTATAATTGGAGTATTCTTATTCTCTAATTCATACTCCCAACGAATACAATTAGACTCACTTGATTTACAAATTCATCAACTCATAAAGGACTTTGACATACCTGGTCTTTCGATTGGTATAGTTCGTAATGATTCTGTCATATTTTCTAAAGGATATGGCAACTTGGAAATTCATAAAGAAAGTAAAATTGATGAAAATACAATTTTTGGAATAGGTTCAATCTCGAAGTCATTTACAGCTTTAACTTTGGGAATATTAGTAGATGAGGGAAAAATTAATTGGGATGATAAAGTTAAAAAGTATCTACCCTATTTTGAGTTGTACGCTCCCTATGTAACCGAAAATTTTACAATTAGAGACTTGTTAACCCATAGAAGCGGACTTAAAGATGTAAGTGGTGGCATACTTTGGTATCATTCAGATTATTCAAGAGAAGAAGTCATAAAGCGTCTCAAATATTTAGAACCTATATCAGGATTTCGAGAAAAGCCTGCCTATCAAAATGTGATGTATGTTGTAGCTTCAGAAATAGTGAAAACAGTTTCTGGAATGTCCTGGGATGATTTCGTGAAGACAAGAGTTTTTGATAAACTTAAAATGGATAACACCACATCTCTATCAGCTGAAAGAGAATCTAACAGTAATCTCGCACAACCACATATTTGGAATAATGATTATGAAAAAGTAGCAATAAAGCAGGAAAATGGAGACAACCTTGCTCCTGGTGGCTTTATTTATTCATCATCTAACGATATGTCAAATTATATAAGACTCTTGCTGAATAATGGAGCAATTGGCAAGGACACAATTGTGAGTCCAAAAATAATCAATGAAATTTTTAAACCTCAAATTATATTTCCCTTCACTGGAGCTCCGTTTAATAATGAATTCACATCATATGGATTTGGTTGGTGGTTAACACCAAAAAATGGACATAAAATCATTGAACATAGTGGAGGTATTGATGGGATGTCCGCTAATCTTGTTATGATAAAAGATATGAATTTGGGTTTTGTAGTACTTACCAACGAAGCTGAAGAACCCGCAACCTTTTTATTGACTGCTAAACTATTGGAGAAGGTCCTTAATGATAAGTCGTACGACATCTATTCTAGAGTTTTGGATTATAGAAACCAGAATTTAAAAGAGAAAAAAGAATCACCTGTTCAAATTTCTAAAACCCCTAAAACAAAACCTTCATTGGAACTTCAAAAATACGCTGGAACATATAGCGACAAAATGTATGGGGACATTTTAATAAATTATACAGGAAAAGGTAGATTAGAATTTTCATTTTCACATTCGCCAGTATTCACAGGAACATTAGAACATTGGCATTTCGATACTTTTAAAATAGATTGGAATGACATTCGAGTTCCTGATGGATTTTTAACTTTCAACTTTAATTCAAAAAGAGAAATATTAGGATTCTCCATCGACCAAGAAAACCTACTTGATGTTGATTTCGGAGAATTGAACATTTTGAAAAATAAAAACTGATTATAACAATGTATCCTATGAAATCATAGCCGCCTATCGGCAGGCTGGCTATTTCGGAGTGATGGTGCCACCTGTTTCGGTCAAACAGTGCCACTTTGAAAGATCTTTCAATAATACAAAAAAATGTGTCAATCGTTTTTTAAAATTCCTTTTCTTAAGCTTTCCCCTTTTAGGTCCAACCTGTGAGAGGAGTTCACGATCCTGTCCAATATGGCGTCGGCAATGGTG
>NZ_MDGL01000059.1 GCF_002742265.1 Maribacter sp. 4G9 | reverse complement strand
CCGCGTTTTTGGAGTGCCTTCAAAAAACCGTTGAGCTCGTCACCGGTCTTGAACTGTTTAAAAAAATTGTCGTCGAATAATTCCTCGTTCTTCATAATGGTGTGAAAATTTAAAGTTAAAAAAATAGCGGGGGCATGCCCCCGCTATTTTTTTATTTACACACTTTATGAGATAGTCCCTCTTGTGGCAAACGTTGAAATGAAGATTTTCGCTTAGTGTTTCCATTTGTTCTGTACACATTCAGATAGTCGATTTCAAAATTGATTCCGGATGTATTCTTTACCTCAATAACCAAATATACTTCAGAACCATCATATACCATTTGTTCCAACTCTAACTTGATTCCTTGTTTTCGTTTTGTTGCAATAGCTTGAGATTTAGATTTCAATAGATAATCACAGGCTCTTTGGAAATAGGGTATTCTATTTTCATCGGTAACGATATTTGTTTTTGCTTGCTGAACTGGCTTATCTAGTGGAGCTTCGTTTCCTATACTTTCGTTCGCAGCAACAAAATAGTTGAGCTTTGAAAGTTTTTCCGAATACTTTAGAATATAGGAATACACGCTACCATCACTGGTGACGGCGAATAAATTGCTTTCTAAACCTGGTTTTGCCTGTAAGAGTCCAAAATACTGTTCTTTTTCCCGGTTGTATGTGAAAACAAAATGAGAAGCTCCAGTGATGCCTTGCCGTATGGGGCTAGGGAAAAATAGGGCGACGTTTTTCTGGTCGTTGGCATAAATGGTATCCAATGGCCGTTGTGCCGTTATCGAAAACGACAATGCCAGAGATAAAAAAAGAAGTGTTTTTTTCATGGTATTGGTCTTTAATTGAATTGAAATTTATTCTGTTGTTTTGAAACTCTTAGAATGAGTTTATAATTATCGAGAACGGTAACCTTTACATTTCTTTGGTTTCGCCGAAAAACGTTTTTTATACCTCTGACTTGAGGTACCCCGGGTATGTTGATATCCTCGACCATATCTCCAAAGACTTCATTTGTGATTTCCGCCCTAAAACTATTTTCGATATAGATGCCTTCACTACCATCTTGATAATCGTGAGCCTTCAGTTTAATAGGTTGATGATTTATCTGTTCAATATTTATTATGGTTCTATTTGGCTTAAAACTCACGAATCCATAAATGAGAGTGTTTTTACCATAGTGTTCTCCACTTATGTTGGAAGCTTTGTTTAACCGCATCTGCAATCTGTAATTGTTTTTGACGGTTTGGGTACCATCCACTCGCACATTAATGAAGGTGTCGGTTTTTAGCACATTCATATCATCATTTTCAATGGGGTGCGAAGCAAAAAAGAGTTGATGCTCCAAGCCTAATTCCTTGGCCGCAACATCTTTTTCTTTTTCCTCAATGAATGCCATAGTGTCTTTTGGAACTACTTGAGTGGATTTTGTTGCCTCATTGTTCATATTGAAGTTTTCATATTTTCTATCGGAATATTCAATTTGTCCCTGTTGATATATGCTATCTACGATGCGCATCTTTTCCTTGTCCAATAAATCGGGATCATATACCCCTGTTGAGTCCAGCAGCCGTTCATCATAGATACTTGGGGCATTGGTCTGTCTAGCTTCTTTTAAGTCGTTTAAAGCGTCTAATTTGGAATCATATTCCTTTTGATCATCTTTTAATTCCGGTATGGGAACCTGATTGTTTTCCAAAGTTGGTTCCTGGTCTTCTTCTAAAACTAATAGTGCATATCCTCCTATAAAAAGTAGAATGCAGACTAGCATGATGGAAAAAATAATTTTGTTCTTTTCAATTCTCATCGGTTATTTTCTTTAAGCTGTTTTCAAAAAAATTGGTAATCAATAATCCGTGTGTATTTTTTGGAAAGTTTCTATCCACGTGGATTATTTTGCCTGTTGTCGTCAATTCATAAGTATCGGTAATAGTTCCACGGTTGATTTCAAAGATGGTCTTGGTTTCAAATTCATAGGGCTCATTTTGTAAATCGACTTTTGATTTTACGCTCAATACTTTTTGGACCAATGAGTATTGTAGCAAACGGTTATAAACCCCATCAGCCTTTTTTTGCCGGTATAGGGCATCCACGGAACTGTTTCCCAACCACAGGGCCTTTTCCAAATTCTTTTCGTAATTACTTGCATCGATGTTGTAGAAATAGGTGTGAAAAAGTTCCAAGTGTGCTAATGTTTCCACATTTAAATTCTCTCTTTGGGAAACCATTTTTAAGGGAATAACACTTCCATTGGTATTGACAACAAAGGCATTGTTTACGGATTCTTTATGGAGTTTTATCACCATCACTATGGAGACGATACAAGTAAGCACGGCTCCGATAATAACCGATAAGACGATAAAACGGTTGAGCTTTAAAATGGAATAAATATTCTTATAAGGTGTTTTCATATAGTTGATTCTTGATTTTTAACCTGCGAACAGCCTAAAAGTGAACGAGGTCGCTCTACTGTATAGTTTGAATTTTAGGAATACGATAAACCCTATGGATCCTAATTGCAAAAGCGGAGCAAAGAAATTACTTCCCCAATCCGTCCCAAATAGGTCGTTCCATAAATTGGCATTGATTTCGGTATAGAGATTATTCACGAATACGTTTACCAGGAAAAAGGCTGGCACCAACATATACACACCGGCATAAAGCTTAAAAAAATTGTAGGCCAGGGAACGAAACTTTTCAAAAACGGCTAGACTGATAACTAAAGGGAAAAAGGCCTGCATAATTCCCAATAAAAAATAGCGTTCCGCTAAGAATATGGGGTAGATGAATAAATCCAATATCCATAGGAATACCCCGATGATAAAGGACAATATCTTGAGTCCGTATAAAGGGGTAACCAAAGCTTCATAGAGCAATGCCCACGCTTTTTTGGCGGCATCCCAAACACCAACATCCTGTTCTATATCCATATCTTGCATCTGCAAGGGTAGGAGGGCCGGTGCCGTATCACGGTATTGGTTTTCTATTGCTACCAATAACGAATCAAAAACACCCAATACCTGTGTTGAGAAGATGACCAATATGACTATGGCAAAATTCTTGGCCAGATCAGTAGGGCTTAATCCCCAAGTGTACCCTTCATCGGTGGCCACACCTTCATTGTATTTTTTTAGGATGTTGATTAGAAAGAACAACACCGCAAGTGTTTTCATTCCAGCAATGGTGTATTGCGAAAAATCACTGTTTTTAATGGTTTGAAAAACAGTGTCCACATATTCCAACCCTATGCCTAAAAAAATCCCTGCCATTAAAAATCGCCTTCTCGGTTATTGATTTTGTGCTGCATTTCTCGGAATTGGATAATCTCTCGATATCGCCTAGTTTTTTGCTCAATTTCCGATACCATTTCCTTAGACTGTAATTCCTGCTCTTTAAGGACTTCTGCACGTTCGGCATCGGTCATCTTCATATGGTCGCTCGATAAGATTTGATCAACAAACTCCATTCCCGCGGTGGCATTTTGAAGTATGGCATTAAATGAATCCGAAATACGATTTACTTCTTCGGGTTTAATAAAAGGGGAATTCAAAATTTCTCTTAGATCATTTTGAACCACCGCGTACAGGCGTTGGTTGTTCTTTGCAAGTTCCTTTACCGCTTTCAGTTGCTTGATAACATTGTTCACCTTATCAATATTTTCCTTTTGTTCCTTTAAAAACTTCATGGTCTTTATGATGTTCGAGGTCTGCTTTCCTGCCTCTAGAAGTTGTTTGGCAAATGAGATAAAGTTGACGTTGTCATAAACTGGCATTCCTTGGGCCCCGGCAATGCCGGGAGATAGGAATAG
The DNA here is from genome assembly GCF_002742265.1 of Maribacter sp. 4G9. Classification (GTDB taxonomy): domain Bacteria; phylum Bacteroidota; class Bacteroidia; order Flavobacteriales; family Flavobacteriaceae; genus Maribacter. The sequence goes on along the minus strand of NZ_MDGL01000059.1, from coordinate 4,356 downwards.
GGCCATGGTTAGGGTGATGACAATGATTTGTGCACTTTTCCTTAGGGTCTTTTTCTTTTTTTCTTTCATTCTTTCTTGTGTTTGAGGTTTATAAATTCCTTAATTGCTTCCTCCATTTTATTTGTCTTTTTATAAATGGCCATTATGTCCTCGTTTTCTTTGCCATCGGTTAAATAGGCAGCGTAAACTTCAGGCGGTACTTCCAAGCGGAAAATGTTACTTTCCTTCCCTATTTTGATAAACATTTCTGTGTACTTCCGTGGCCCGGCCAGATTGTTCTTGATGGATTTTAACTGGTTCAGGTCATGGCTGGAAAGATTGAGACGTTTTACGATTTCGTCATATCCCTTTTCATTGTTCAGGCTATAAATGACCTGTGTGTTTTCAAGGATACTTGCCGAAGTTGAGTTGTTAGGTAATTGATTGATGGATTGCAAAATGATACCGATAGCACCATTTTGTTTCCGGATGGCCTGATAATAAAATTCTACACTTTCGAGAACATTGTCAAACTTCAATTGTTTGGCAAACTCATCAAATAGGATAATGCCTTTCTCAGCCCGGTTCTTCCATATGGTGCGTTGGATGGCTGTTTTTATCAGTTTCAGCATTACCGATAGAATTTCCTTGTTGTCCTTTACTTCATCCAGTTCAAAAACAATAAGGCGCTTATCCTCAATTTTATAGGTTTGGTCTTCACTAACCTCAAAAAGGAAACTGTAAAGGCCATCACCAACATACTCGGACATGATGTGGAGGAAGTTCGTAATGTTGAAATAGTCCGGATGGATTTTAAGGGTTTTTAATAGGGTATCCTTATGTCGCTCAATAAAGTCGTAGAAGCTGCTTAGCGAATGACCCATTGAGGTTTGCTTGTAGTAGTGACGGAGAATTTTCTTAACGGATACCGACTGTGCTTTGGTCACTTTTAAATCTGAAGCGAACAGTTCAAAAAGGAAAACCGAAAGGTCTTCCAACCGTTCTGGAGTTAGGTCATTCTTATCGTTGATGAAGAACGGGTTGATGCCCAGATTCTGCCCACTTTCGTAACGGAGCACGGTGTATTTTTCCGGATATAGCTTAGCAAATTTGGTATAGGAACCACCAAGGTCTATGATTACCAACCTCACACCACTCTCAAAATACTGACGCAGTATGTTATTGGCCAAAAAGGATTTCCCTTCGCCGGTAGGTGCAAAAATGGCAAAGTTCCTGGCCTTGATGCGTTTCTTTCGTTCATCCCAAACATCTTTTAAAACTGGTATGTTGTATTCCCGGTCATTAAAGATGATTCCTGTTTCGTCCGATTTGTAATTCGTGTTATTGATGAGTAGGCATAGTGCATGCTTTAAGTCCGTTACGTATAGATCCTCGTTTGAAAAATTCGAGGAGAACGCACAAAAACTGTTTAAAAAATAGTTGACACGTTCTTGCCCTCTGGGATAATAAGGGAGAATGTCCAGCTCCTTGAACTCTGCTTTTACATGAGAGGTAATGCCATCTAGCTTTTTAAGGTCTTCATGCCAATACATGATGTTGATCTGGCCGCGTATGACACGGGCATTGTCATCAGTATTTATTTTGTCGAGAATGTGCTGAATTTTTCCTAAAACAACCTTGTTTTGAGATCCAAAATTGGAGCTCTTTTTAAGTTCCTCTATTTTCTTGTCCAGTAGTTTCCGCCATTTCTGTTTATCGTCCAGAAATAGAATTTGGTTTACAATATGGTTCTCTTTCAAGGTCAGGCCAATGCCATCTATAAAACCTTGGTGGAAAACAAAATCGTCCGAAGTAAAACGTTCGTTGGTCTTACTGCTAAGTACATTTTCTCCAAAACATACTTCACTATTGACGGCAAGAATGTCAAAGTGATTTTCACCGATATTGATGTTGTCTTTACCTAAAAGAATATCGGTATCACAACCTTCATTAAATCCGTTAAAGTAGCCGTGGGTCAGTTCCAAGATTTCATCGGAAATTAAAGGAGTAAGTACAATTTTGCGACTATTGTTGACAAAAGAAACTGAATCGGTTACTGCGCTAGTAAACCGGTTAATGTTTTCGTCCAGTTCCATGGGAACGGAATTCGATATCTTTTTAAACGGATTTACATATTTGGCATTATTGAGCGTTTTGTTCTTCGGCAGTATAAAGAACAGAAAGCATTGATGTTCCATAAATTCTCTTCCCTTGAAGTGTTCGGAAGTGGCTTTCGCCAAAAAGGTATCGTTGGGAAGTTCTTCAGCTGCGTACGATTTCTTCAGATAGGCATCTTGTTTATGAACTACCGTACCTACGGGTAATGATTTTAGGGCCTGAAACCAAGCCCCGTGCAAATCCTCAAAATCTTTTTCAGAGAGGGAATAGATTTCAGGGAGGTCTGCTTTGTAGCAGAGCACCACATTACCATTATTGGCAAATAATACATTCTTGCGTATGTCTAAAATAGGATGGTTAGATGCCAGATTAAGCTTCTTCATAATCGAGTAGTGTGGATTTTTTATTGGTAATGATTTTTGGGAAAGTATGGGTAAGCTGTAAAAGTTGAGGACGTTGGGCCATACGTATGAGTACTATATATAAGCCGCAATTGAAGATGATTACGCCAGCTATAATACCTAGGCCAAAAGAGAAGATAATGACCAACAAAGATGCTATTATAGACACGATTAAAAGGGCGAACAATGATACAGGGAGCCCAAATATCATTGCCCGCTTTCTAATGTTCTTGTAAACTTCGAATTTCTTCATAAGGGCTAGACTACAATGCTTATGAGATAGGTAAAGATGCCAACGACTGCACCGGCAATAAGTACAAAGACGAGAACACGTGTAATTCCTTTTTTAAGGTCTGCGTTTTCGCCAAAGAAATGACCTGCATTAAATAGGAAACCTATCAAGAAAATGACGCCAAGAATTATTGGAAAAATGGTTCTAATGGTATCGGAAACATCATTGACGGAATCTTCGATTCCTCCGATTTGGGCAAAAATAGAATTAGAAATTAGCAATAGTAATAAGGTTGGATACAGTGATTTTTTCATGTTGAAATGGCTTTAAAATTAGACTGATTTTGTTATTGGAAAAATACTGTATATTGTATTTTAAAATATTGAAAATCAGTTATTTGTGAATAAAATATTATTTGATATGGATTGTATTTATTTGATACGAATTGGCATCAAATTGTATGAAAATTGGAAAGAGCTATGTTGATAACCTTAAAATTTTTGAAGCGGGGATCGCTCAGAAACGTCAAACTTTGGCTGCGCCCCCCTCAAGTCTTTGTGATTTTGATGCTACAGGGCTGCCTAGTTTTCGCTCAGCAAAAAGTGATTGTTATTGATCCCGGACATGGTGGAAAAGATTCGGGTGCTATAGGGATAAATCAACTTCATGAAAAACGGGTGGTTTTAGATATCGCCAGGGAAATTTTGAAGCTTAATAAAACCCTTTTTGAGAATAGATTTGATATATACCTGACTCGATATAAAGACACCTTAATTTCTTTGAGAGATAGAACAGAATTGGCCAAAGCGCTAAATGCCGATGTGTTTATCTCCTTGCATTGTAATCATGCTAATAATTCAAGTGCTAAGGGAGTGGAAGTATACGTGCATAATTCTAATTCTCGATTTACTGATGGTGCTATTGAATTGGGATCAGCCGTTTTGAATGAGAGTACTATAAACTTAGGGTTTAAAAAGAGAGGTGTCAAGATTGCCAATTTTCAGGTGCTACGTGAATCTAATCCCTATTACCCTGCTGTACTTTTTGAAATGGGATTTGTCACAAACAAAAATGAAGCCGATTATTTTCTAAAAACCAATAATATAAGCGCTATGGCTTTAGCGATCATAATGGGGGTTACTAACTATTTAAATATTGGACTATGAAGGAAATTTATGTTGAGATTGTTAAGAGTTTGATTATCATAATTTTATCAGTTACGAAAACTATTTATTTAAATTTGAAGGCGATTTTAAATAAACTCTAATTGAAGATCTAATGCTTGTTGAATTAAAGACATAGCTGAATCTAAATTGGTTTGATTATCAATACCTAATTCTACATCACCATTACCCCAACGACCTAAGCCAGATACATCTTTACATAGATTATCAGGATCCTTGATTTCATCAAAATCAGCATTAAGTGATAGTCTTAATCTTCTTTTTTGACACTATCCCACCAAGTGTGTAAGTTAAAAATAACGAGGGTTGGACTTTTATCTAAAGTCTGACCCTTTTTTCATAGATTGTAAGGAACTGGTTTAAAATTATGCCCCAGTTCCTGATGGGCATGGACCACTTCTTGGTGGCCTCCCTTGTTGCCAAATATACGGATTTCATCACC
>NZ_MDGL01000058.1 GCF_002742265.1 Maribacter sp. 4G9 | reverse complement strand
ACCTATACGATGAAAGATATGCCGTGGAAAGGGCGAATGCATGGATGGACAGCTACCGTTCCCTGCTCAACAGGTTCGATACGACCACCGAAAGCTGGAAAGGATTCAACTATTTGGCATTCATTGCGATAGCGTTGAAAAAATTCAAGAAAAAGAAAAAAATAAAAGTTTAAACCACTTCATTAAAAACAATGTATTTTCATACGAAGGCAACATTTTTATAGAAGGCTACATTCCAAAGTCTAAATGAAGGCATGTTACTAATATGATATTTTATTTGGTAAATAATTAAACAAGTGATTAACAAATTTGAATTAAGAAACATAACATTATTTTTAAGCATTTTAATATGCTTTGGTTGTGTAAAAAAAACAATATATTTAGATAGTGACTATCCTAAGAAAACACCTAAAATATATGCTAAAGGAATTATAAATCTTGACGGAAGGCTACAACAAAACTTAACTATTAGTAATCAGGGTAAAGAGCATTATTTTACCATTACCAATTCTGAAGAATGGAGGTATGAAACCATATTAAGAGTAAAAAATCAAGGTAATATCCAGATAGATACACCAAACTTTGTAAAGAATTTTAAATTCAAAAACGAAAAGTTTATTGGGGAACCAATGATAGTTCCAAATAATCAGGAACTTTTTTTTGTAGCGGACTTTCCGCCAAAAATATGGTCTACTCAGAGACTGAGAACTGGAATATGGGACAAGCCCAAACCAGTAAAGAACATTAGTACTACGAAGTCAGATTGGTATCCGAGTTTATCAAAGTCTTTGAATTTATATTTTACCAATGGTACACTATATAGAGCGAAAAGAGTTAAGGATAATTACTCGACTTTTGAAAGGGTTAAAGCTAGTTTTAATAAACAGGATGTAAGAGATATTTGTATATCACCTAATGAAGACTACGTTATATACACAGCCGAAAATCCCCTGGGTTTTGGGAAAAGTGACTTATATGTTAGTTTTTATCAAAATGATGACACGTGGTCAGAAGGTGAAAATTTAGGTGATAAGATTAATACAAAATTTCGGGAATTTGCACCATATATATCACCAGATGAACAGTTCTTATTTTTTTCTAGACGCGATCGTTGGCAAAACGCTGAATTCTCAAATATCTATTGGGTAAGTCTTGATATCTTGGAACAATTTAAAACTCAACCAAAAAAAGGAAGTCATTATCATTCAAATTGATATCAAAAATATTGAAATTAGAAGGTTTAGAATAATAATGTATTTTTTATTTGGCACTCTTTTATTGTCAGCATGTGGCAAAGATGATGGTGAAAGTCCGACTCCAATTAATCTATCCGATGATTTTGCTTCTTGCAATTCGCAATTATCCGCTTGCACCAATGGAAATGGCCAATATTGTCTTTTTGGATTTAAATGGGGTAACGATAGCCTATTTGAAGTATCAAACATCAATTCGGGACCTAAATCAAGTGGTGGGATTGTAAACTATAGTTTCCAAGAGGAAAATGGATTTATTAACACACATCGTCAGATAAACTTGCCAAGTAAGTCGTACAATAAACTATTACCTTGTGCAAAAAACCAAATTAGAAAAGCCTTGATGGCCTGGGCCAACATTGCCAATATTGAGTTTGTCGAATCATCTAACAATAGTAAGAGTCAGATTAGATTCTATGTCGCTGATATCCTTCAAAGTGGAATAGGATACCCTAATTATCCAGATGATTTATGCGGTAGGCTTTCAGGAAGTGTAATTATTCAGTCTGAATTAATAATCAGAGATTGTGATTCATTCTATATTTTTGCACTACATGAAATTGGTCATGTTCTCGGATTGGGCCATGTTAACTCAAACAACGTAATGAATCCAAATTTTTCAAGTTTTAACTTTCAAGAACTACAAGTTGGTGACACTTTGGGCATTGTGCAGATATATGGAGAGAATTTGAGTATTAGATGAAAATTTTGTTTCTAAGCAGGTAATAAATTTGACTAGCGAAAAATCATTAATATTGATTTAAAATTCAAAGATTTTAATTAGAAGGGCTAAAACTCCTTTGGATAGGGCGGTCAAAGTGAGCCACCTCGGGCGGATGAAAGTGAGCATAGCAAATCAGTTGCTCAAAAAAGACTAAAAGAACAATTGATTCATTGGGAAAAGTCTTTGAGAAATTTTTTTCACTGCTCATCATAAAAAATGGGGAAGTTATTTTTGAAAACTACTAAGCTCCATACTCAAAGGACTCTAAATACATATTAATTCTTGTACAAAAAGTGTTATTTCTATGTTGTTTGGAATGGTGTTCAGAGACAAGTTGCAAGAAAATGGCTTGCCGATGGAGGGCGCTATAAGTACTGATTAGACATTACAGGCAAAAGGTGTTCGTATTATTCACAGTAATACTTCATTAAACTGCTATTTCTTGGTCTCTTTAATAGTTTCGTTAATTAACCCTTTATGAGACTTTATCAATCCATTTTAATGAAAATATTGACCTTATAGCTAAGGTCTTATACGGTTCAGAAAAATTCTTATACTTAGTTTTTATATAGAGATATAGCTTCAATACTTAATATCGCTATTCCTATATATAACCATCTCATCATATAACCATAGCATCATATGATGATAGCTATATAGTATCCTATATTACTATGGCTAATTATTTCCGTGAGTTCTAGATTTATTGCTAGGGGGAACAAGAACACCATGCCCTGAGCTTCTCCCCCTCAATCTAGGATTCTTCTTTCCCCTAACCACATCATTTCTGCGGAAGTTCACAAAAACTTTTGGTTTTTATGAACACCCTTGAAAAATAGGATAAACGTGCAAAGCAAAAAGACTTTTCACCCTTATCTATCATTTATTTTAAAGCCTATGAAATTATATTCAAATATGCTGTACATCAATTAATGTACAGCACTGAAATAAAATGCTGTGCAATGCTGCTAGGTTTGTAAAACAAATTATAAGAGCAACTTGCTGGAAAAAGGGATAAGAGATTCTTTTTTAGTCCAGTCTTTTGAAAGTCTCATACTAAAAAAGTTAGTTTATTTCAAGGTTTACCATACATAAAATGATGTATGTCAAACAGATAAAATCTTGTCAAAGGCCAGTAGGTTTGTTTAATAAAGTAAATCATAAAACCACCGCATTATGAAACGAATATTTATTATGGATGAAAATGGCATCAAGGAATACGTTCCGGCTGAGTTCCTTCAAAAAAATTCTTTACCAACTTTGGAAAGCTATTCGGAGGAAAGAAAAAACGAAGATAAATTACTGACCATCGCCGACCTTGTTAAAAAATTTCGGGTAACAAGACCGACCATTTACGCCTGGATGGAAAAAGGGCTTTTAAAAAAGATACCGCTTGGTGGCAGGGTGCTTTTTCATCCCGATGATATCAATACCCTAATTGAAAAAATGAGAGGGAATTCTTCTTGAGCGGGCTAATGTAAAAACACTAAATCGTTTATATCAAATTTTAATCGGAGTTCATGAAGCAAGTTGTGTTTTTGATGCCAAAAACTACTCACTTTGTTCGCAAGCTTGTTAGAGATTCTCCCCAAACCCCTAAATTATGGCACGGCCTAAAAAACCATTACATCAGCTAAAAACGAAAAGGATTTGTCTCAGACTTACCGTTAAGGAGTTTCTTATTGTTGCTGAAAAAGCGAAGAGGGATGATTTGAAAATAGTTCAATATATTCGAAAAAAATCAACTGTTGGGGTGATTGCTATCAAAGAAGTTTCACAAGAACGAAAGGACTTGATGGAAGGCTTAGTGAACAATGGAAAAAGGTTTAATTCTTTGACTAAAAAAGCCAATAGCAGCATCCATAACCCGCGAGAATTGTGCCGTGAAATTAAAAAACTTAGGAAAATACTACTTGCTCTGGCAAAAGAAATATTGTAAAATATTGATAAATTTATTGGATTAGGCAAAGTCTGAAACTAGTACAGCTTATTAGTGATTCTTTAAAGATGAATTTTTTCTCAAGTCTAATCAATCTGATTATTGAGCCGTGAATTGTATTTTATAAGCAATAATGTTTGGACGAGTCCCAAATCTTGATTCTATATTACTGAAAAACAATTGTTTATATATGATATTTTCTATGTGGTAACCGAATCTGTCACCTGTAAACCCTAAATATTAAAGAACACCAATTGAAATTAAAATTGGGCAAATTTCTGTAAAAACACTATTACAATAGTTTCATGTAAATTTACTCGTATGCTAAAAATAATGGCCATCTTTTACATTCCTACGAGTGAAACAAGGAGGTCTATTATACAACGTCATTAATAATCATAATTGTAACAACCTGATTTTTATTTATCATTGTAATAAAACCCCCTTAAATGAAAACACTAACAAAAGGGAAGTACTACGGAGTTAGAGATTTGGAAAAATTATTTTATGGGATTCTATTGCCCCAATACAATTACAACTCAATAGACTAAATTCACATGAAATTAGTAGTAGATTTTATATTAATAGCAGGTATTTTATTGAATATCATAGTATTAATAGGTTTGTTGCGTTTAGAGCAAAAGAAATTACCCCAACAGATATTAATTGTTTTTTGGTGTATAATTCTCAATATTTTAATTTTTTTCTATGCGAACTTGCATGAGCTGAAGACATTACGGTTTATTACTAATTTTTTTCAGGATGGCGCCCGATTTTTAACACCTCCGCTAATATTTCTCTACATAAAATCAATTTTTAGCAAGAAACCAGACTTGCTTAAAGAGGGTTTAATTCATTTTGTTCCTTTTATCATCTATTTTTTGTTTTACACGGTTCCTAGTTCTTTTGATTTTCAATATGCTAAATTCATTGATGGACATATCAGAGCATTAATAAAAGATGTGTACGGAATCGTATATTTTAGCATTTCAATAAAACTTTTCTATGTTTTGAGTAAAACTATGAAGCAGAATTACTCAACCATTAAAGAAAAAGACTTTCTATGGATTGAAAAGTTTTTAATCTGCTTTCTACTTGTTCGTATAGTTGCCTTTATTCTAAATACTAGTGAAATTTTATTTGGATACGATGTTTCTTGGGATGCTTATATTACCATATCTTTTATGATAGTAGCTATGACATACCTCGCCTATTATGGAATTACACAATCTGAAATTTTCTTGCCTGATTTCTTAATCCAAGAGAATGCGTCCAAAAATATAGAAAGAGAAAGCAAAACCTCTTACTTAAAAGATGACGAAAAAGGTGCGTTGAGGCAACAATTTTATAAATATATGAATGAGGAAAAATTATATTTATTACCAGATTTGAATCTAAAGATGCTTGCTGATAAAATAGAAGTTTCTGAGCGCAAGCTATCAGCATTTTTTGGTGAGGTATTAAATAGTAGTTTCTATGATTCTATTAATTCATTTCGAGTAGAGGAAGCCAAAACCCTTTTAAAATCTAATGCTGTTGAAAGTCATTCTATTACTGGAATTGGACTTTCTTGTGGTTTTAGTTCAAAAAGTAGCTTCTATAGAATCTTCAAAAATAGAACAGGAGTATCACCCTCAGTTTATAGAACATTAGATTTAAAAGAGTCTCATCGCACGTAATAAGACCATATCTCTTTCGTATACTGCCATTTTTAATTGCAAAACTTCAATATTTGTTCTCGTTAATAAATGAAGAAATAATATGAACAGGCTTTCTTTCGCTCTAGTACTTCTTTTAGTATCAAATACATTTCAATCCTGTCAGGAAACCTCTGAAGAATTTCAAATTGGAATTAAGCAAGCTCACAATAATCTTATCAGAAAGAACGATTCCTTTCTAACAGCTAATCGTGGAAAGATATTTAGCCAGGAACTAGAGCACTTTAACTCGGTCATTGATTCTTTAGAGCAAACCGTTCAGCATTTGGTCAAGAGCTACGAAGCACACATTGAAGAAATAGATGTAAAACTCGTTGATAGTCTGTTAACTGAAACCAAATTCAAGCACAAACGATATCGCTTGTTATATCCACAGAACTATCATCGATTCTCCGATTTCAAGAAAAAAGCTGTCGTATCCACCGACTATTTTGAAAACGTAATGGATGGAAGTTTTAATGCCCCTTACCTACTGCAACACAAAGAATACAAAAGATGTGTGAATTTTTACTTTGATATTCTTTCTGTTGGAAAATACAAATTTTCACACCTTGAATATGTTCCTGTAAAACGTTTAGATAATCGTTATGATGCCATAGCAGAGTTAGAAGCACATAAAGATGTGAAAGATTTTTTTATCAAGGATCATTTTACTTCCAATATTTGGACCTACCGTGTCGAGGCTTTTGATTACGCTTACTCGAAAGCTATGAAAGATGTCAAAAATCAACAGTATGTGCAGGAAATCAAGGATGCTTACAAAATGGGGCACGATAGAAGGAAAGCTGCTAGCGAATTAAAAGTTTACAAAACAGTAGATGGTATCACCCTTAATGCCCATATATTCTACCCAGAAAATCACGATAAGAGTCAAGCAAAACCTGCGCACCTCTTCTTTCACGGTGGTGGTTGGGCGATTGGATTACCAGAATGGAGTTATAACGTTTGTAAGAGTGCTGCGAAAGATGGTAGAGTTGCTATCGCCTTCGATTATCGGCTTAGGACTATCCACGGAACTGATGTGAAAGCTTCGGTTAGTGATGCGCTAACGGCAATAGCTTGGGTAAGAGAAAATGCAAAAGAACTAGGCATTGACCCAAACAAGGTTTTGGCAGATGGCTTTTCGGCAGGTGCTCATTCAGCTTTGGTTTCGGGTATGATTGAAAATCCTGAAGATTTTGGAGTGACTTCAAAATATAGTTCAAGACCTGATGCTATAATTTTGATGTCTTGCCCATATAACATTGCTGGGAGAGATGTGTATGACATTAAGTACGACACAAAAATAATCTCACCACTTTATCTCATAGAAGAAAACCTTCCACCTATACTTGCCTTTCACGGTGAGAACGATGATATTGTTGAATTTCCCGGATTCGAAAAATTCAGAGATGCCATTCAAAAAACCAAGAATAGTTTCACTTCACAATCGTATCCAGGCATGGGGCATTTTTTTAGAGGAAGCCCTCAAAAAGATTTAGAAGAAAGAAGAAAACTTGAGGAAGAATTCTTATTTAAACATGGTTTTAAATTGCAATAAGGCCTGCGGAGAACAATGTGTACAAGTAATAGCGGTCTAAGTGATAAAACGAAAGAAAAATACAAAACAAAGGCTAGAGAAAATTCGAAAAGTTGTGAATAGAAATCAGCTACTACTCAAACAGAAAACCGTTATATGCCATATGCGCTCGAGAACTTAGATGTATGAAATATTCTATTTTATTCTTATTAATACTGTTGAACAGTTGTCAACCTAATCACCAAACTATTCCCCCTGACTTAGATGTAATTGGTAGCAAGTGCGATGAATTGAGAGCGACTGGCTCAAATTACAAAGCTGCTCAACTTTATTTCAAAACAGGACAAAATTTAGGGTCGTCAGAGTTGTTTGTTTATGCTGCATGGCAATTTGGGAAGGCTAATATGCCTGATTCAGCATTAGTAGCAATTAATTATGCTATCGACAATGGAATGAGTAATCCGAAAATATTGGATGCATACGATATTGACGAAACTACGAAAAATAGTGTATTCAGACAGAAGACTGATAGTCGACTAGACTCCCTTAAAACGAACCTTGAGAATATCGACAACTTTGAAATAATACTAGAACCTATGGAGTCATTCTGGAGCTATTTCGATATAGCTATCGCAGATACAGCCAAGGCAAAACAGTATTTGTCCGAATACATTCTGAATGGTTCTACGGCTATTAAAGACTATTACCACATTCGCTATGAAAATGTGGACAACATGTACCAGACCATGATCATAAAGAATCCCGACTTTTACGAATACCTCAAAAAGGCGATTTCTGAAGAACACCTGAATGAAGTAGCCATAGAGTCTAAACAAATGATGATGCAGTTTGCTAAACTTTATCCTAGGGCGGTATTCCCTAAAACTTACATTGTGCCTGATCTGATTAACAGTTCTGGAACCCTGACGGAGCTTGGACTTTATGTTGGACTAACCATGTTTGCCAAATCAGAGAACATGCCGCAACAAAACTTAAATAACTGGCAATTATCTACTATCACTGAGTTTGATAACATGAAGTTTGACCTTGTACACGAACTTATGCATTATCAACAGTCCTATTCAGATGAAGAAAATGAAAATCTACTTCTTGGCAAATTGATACAAGAGGGTGCATGTGACTTTCTGGTTAGCCTACTGACAGAAAAACATGAAATGAGTCCAGCAGTAAATAGAAGACTTGATTATATCAATGACCAGAAAAATAGGGCTTTTGTTCTGAAGGAACTAAAACGAGACCTTTATAGTCAAGATTTATCTAAATGGATGCATAATGGAGGTGGTATAAAGGATAGACCAAGCAACTTGGGATACACTATGGGCTATTTGATATGTAAGTCATATTATGACAACACCACAGACAAAAAACAAGCAGTCTATGAACTGTTGAATACTGACAATTTCAAGAGGATTATCGAAGAGAGTGAATACAATGAAATTTTATAAACGGCATAAAACAGATATTAAAATGAATATGCGACTGAGCTTTTAGAAAGAGTAGTGAGAAATAGAAACCTTGAAGCTTTTAGCAACTCGAGCGTCTGATCATTTTAGTTAGGCGTTATGAAGCTAGCCGATGAACCGGAGAGTCAAAAATATTTGATTGTGGGTTTGGGACAAGAAGTTGATTTTAGATCCAAGGCCTCCTTTTACCGTGCATTTAAGAAGGAAACAGGCATGACTCCCTCCCAGTTTATCAAGTCCCAGACTTAGAAGAGTTTCATATGGCTTTCTGAGACTCCTCCAGTTTGGATTCATTCCTGTCTACCGCGACTTTTGGAAAAAATCAAAAAAAATTAATAAATCAATCATGAATAAATCAAGTTATTTCGCCACACCTTTTATTACTTTACTATTGTTTTCATTTCTGAACATATATTCTCAAAGCATACCAATCGATTCGGTTAATTTTAAATTAAACAGGGCAGAAATAGTAGAGTTTCAGGGCAGAAGATGTCTTAAAGGGAGCGCAAATTGGAAGACATCATTCAAAAATGGAATTATAGAGGCTGATATTTGGATTCCGGATGTAAGATCATATCCAGGAATCGACTTCAGGGTTCAACAATCTGGACAAAGTTCCGAACAAATATACATACGCCCTCACAGGGTAGGACTCTATGACGATGCGCTACAATATGCCCCTGTATTTAATGGGGTCACCTGTTGGCAACTTTACTTTGGTGAGGGCTACAATTCTAGCCTTGATATCGAGTTAGAAAAATGGGTGCGAATAAGAATTGAAGTGATAGATGAGCAGGCACGTATATTTATTGAAGATATGAAAACTCCAATACTCTTCATTAAAGAACTAGCTCATACTCCAGTAGTTGGAGACCTTATCTTTAATGGTGGCAGGGGCAATGTTTACTTTTCCAATATCAATATTCAGAGTACTGATGATTTGGATAAAGTTGAAGAGCATGGTATACTCTCTAAAAACAACCAGTTTCCAGATTGGCAATTGTCGAGTCTACAGTCAAACGAATCTTTTAATTCAAACCAAGTACCTACATTCTATCAAAACTTTAATGCTGGATGGGAGGATATTGAGGCTGATAAGACTGGGCTCGTAAATATTTCGAAGTATAGAAAAAATGAAAAGGACCTAAATTGTGTTTTCGCCAGATCAACGTTTTACTCTGATAAAGAAGAAACCATCAAAGTAGCTTTTGGTTATAGCGATGCAATTAAGATATTTCTTAATGAAGAACTTATTTATTCTGGAGATTACGCCTACAGGAGCAGAGGAAACTCATTTACTGGAACAATTCAATCTAAGGACACACTTTATCTAAAACTAGAAAAGGGTATAAATGAATTATTTATTGCGTCCAAAGATCAATTTGGAGGTTGGGGTTTTAGATTTCAGAACAATAAACCTATTCAACCGATCAAGTCATCATTGAATCCCAAAATTCAAGAAACCTGGAGTAAAAAAATATCGGATTTTTCTCCTGAATCTGCCTTATACGATGAAAAAGAAGAAGTACTCTATGTGAGTCACTTTGATAGTCAAAAATATAAAAAGGCCAAGCCAGAAGGGTTGATTTCCAAAATGAGCACTACAGGTGATATGTTAGATTCATTATGGATAGGTGGGTTGAATGCTCCAACAGGTATGTGCAAATCGGGTGATAAACTATTCGTAGTGGATAGAAAAGAACTAGTTGAAATATCCATTAAGAAAGCAGAAATTGTAAAAAAATACCCATTTCCAAATGGTACTGTATTTCCAAATGACATTACTGTTGACAAAAAAGGCAATATCTATATTTCTAATTCCGATCCTTCCGTTGACGCTGTAGATATTTTTACATTGAAAAAAGGCAAAGTCGTGAGCTGGATGGTAAGTGATGAACTGGTCAATACCAACGGAATTTTCTGTGCTGGCGAGAATGTCTTCATTGGAAGCCGTGAGGGATCAAAATTGTATTCCATTAATCTTTTGACCAAAGAAACAGTCGAAATAGCCTCATTCGGCTCAGGAATTATTGACGGGATAAGAACACTTGACAATGGAGGTATGATCATCTCTCAATGGGAAGGATTGATCTATTACTTGTCACCACAAGGTGATGTCACCCTTTTACTTGACGAAAGAGGTATATGTAACACTGCTGATTTTGAATATAATAAAGAGTTGAGTACCATATTCGTTCCAACCTTTTTGGGTAAAGGAGTAAAAGCCTTTAAGATTGATTGGTCTGAGTAAGTAAAAAGCTAAGAACAGAATTATAATTAAATAAAAATCTTTTGGAAAAAATCAAAAAAAATGAAAAATTTATTTATCGTACTGCTTACTGCACTAATCTTAATCAACTATAGCTTCGGTCAGGGTAGTCTAGTCAATGTTAAATCCAAGAAATTTAAGACCTCCGAAGGTCTTAAGGTCGAAGGACAAGTCGGCTATTTAGAAGTTCTAGAAAACCGTAAAAATCTATCAAGTAGGAAGATTCAATTAAAATACATATATCTTAAGAGTCTTTCGGAAAACCCTGCCTCTCCCTTGGTATACTTGGAAGGAGGTGGAGGAGTGAGTACCTGGGAAGCAGAAAGCCCAGAAGATCTAAACGATAGAATAAAGTTATTAGAAGTGGCAGACCTCATCTTTTTAGATAGAAGGGGTTCCAGCGATGAGACACTTACTTACATTTGGCAAGAAGACTTTCCCGCAGACTTTTTCATATCAGAAGAGATTGCAAATAAGCATTACAAAAAGGTAGCGAAGGCTGCTTTAAAGAAATTTAGCGATGACAAGGTTGATGTCTCTGGATATAACATTGAAGAACACGCTAAAGATGTGAACGACTTGATGACAGCACTCGGGCTTGACGCATATACCATCTTCGGATTTAGTTATGGTTCCCACATCGGAATGACCACTATGGACATGTATCCGGACCGAGTGGATAGGGCAATTCTGGTAGGAGCTGATGCCCCGAATCAAGCGTTCAATTTTCCACGACATCTGGATTCACATGTGAAGAAGATTGGTAATCTGATAGAGAAAGAAGCAACACTTGATATGACTGCTCTTCAGTTTGAAAAGCTGCTACATGATACGATGCAAAAGCTTAAGGAAAACCCTGTATCCGTGACAGTTACAAACCCATTGACAAGAAAAGAGATGGAATTAAAAATAGGTGACTTTGGACTCGCACTAATACTACGATTAGATATAGACGACTATCATGACATTCCAGTAATTCCACGACTACTTCATACCATCAATACAGGTGATTATTCCCTGCTTAGTTGGTTTGTACAGAAGAGGATCGTGTTGGCAATTGGATTACCCGGACAGGGTATCAACCAGCAGCTAGCATCAGGAGCCAGCCAAGAAAGATGGTCTCAGATTGAAAAAGAAGCGGAGGAAAGCCCATTTGGCAATAGTGTAAACTTCCCTTTTTCAGCTGCAAAAGATCATTGGCCAAAAACAAAGCTTTCAATTGATCCATCTATTCCTTTAAACTCTAAGATTCCTACGTTATTCATTACTGGTATGCTTGATTGCAGAACGCCAGTTGAACAAGTGGAAGAAATCATAAAAGGGTTCGATAATTCCTTCCATGTACAGGTTGAAAATGCCGGACATGAACAGGCACAATGGGATGCAGAAGTCTCGGATAGTATTATCCCATCGTTCATCAAAGGCAAGTCCTTAGAAACCAACATCGTTTACTATTTGGATATTGAGTTCATTCCATTAACGGGAAATGCCACCGGACATCCCTCACTCAAGTAAAGCTTCATAACAAACGATATAGTAAATGCCTCTACTGAGATACTTAAAACTGAAATGAAAGACTGAAATATGAGTAGATATTTAAATAATCTAGAGGTACGTGCCATATCTGATTGTTGTTTACCACTTCGGCAAGTTCCTTGATATGTACAAATTTAAAAATAATAAAATGAACTTATTAAAGTCTAAAAAATGAAACATGCTATTTTAATCATTCTATTATCGTTTCCCTTATTTAAGGATACGGAACCACCGGTTATAGAAAAAGTTTGGGAAATCTCTGAGGGGCTAGAGGTCCCAGAATCCGTAGTATACGATAGGGAAAATAATGTGCTTTATGTTTCCAATTATAAACGTTTTGTAAAAAAAAAAAATGGCAGTAATTATTCTGATTGTTCTATTTCTAAAGTTGATTTAAATGGTCAGATTATAATCAAAGATTGGATTCCCAATTTGTCTTCACCAACAGGATTGTTTTTAAAAGACGGTTTACTGTATATCGTTGAAAGGTTTGGAATAGCAATTTACGATATCGAAAATGATAAAATGAAAGCACGACATCGTATTAAGCATGATTTTTTTATTAATGATATTACCATAGATAATGAAAATAATATATATGTCACAGAAGCCGGAGGTAATACGTTATATAGAATAAAGGAAAATAAAGTAACCTCATGGATTAAGAGTGATAGTATAGGGGATGCAAATGGAATCTCTTTTATAGATGACAAACTTTATATTGGTGTAAATGAAGATGGCTTTCTCAAATCCATTGATACAAAAACCAAACAGATTTCAAATGTATACCACTTAGGAGAAGGTAATATAGATGGTATTAAAAAAAGGGGGAATCAACTTCTAATTTCTTTGTACGATAAAGGAATGAGATTGATTGATGAAAATGGAGAAATTATGGAATTTGTAAATACTTCTTCGACAGGATTACACTGCGCAGATTTCGAATACATTCCGCATAAAGATATGATTATAGTCCCTTCTCTATTTGACAATACATTAACAGCATATAAATTTAAAGATTAGCTTAAAGTCTTTAATGTAAACTTTTTTTTGACACTATCCCACCAAGTGTGTAAGTTAAAAATAACGAGGGTTGGACTTTTATCTAAAGTCTGACCCTTTTTTCATAGATTGTAAGGAACTGGTTTAAAATTATGCCCCAGTTCCTGATGGGCATGGACCACTTCTTGGTGGCCTCCCTTGTTGCCAAATATACGGATTTCATCACC
>NZ_MDGL01000057.1 GCF_002742265.1 Maribacter sp. 4G9 | reverse complement strand
CACCATTGCCGACGCCATATTGGACAGGATCGTGAACTCCTCTCACAGGTTGGACCTAAAAGGGGAAAGCTTAAGAAAAGGAATTTTAAAAAACGATTGACACATTTTTTTGTATTATTGAAAGATCTTTCAAAGTGGCACTGTTTGACCGAAACAGGTGGCACCATCACTCCGAAATAGCCACAATACCATCAATGTAAATAACTTATTACTCATCGCGGACATTACGGAAAAGGTAAACGATGAATATTCAGGAGTTGTTAATAAAATTAATGCGGCTATCACTTTGATTAACAAATCTGGTATTGATACATCTACCTGTTCTTGTTTACGAAAGACTAGGAACAATCATTGCGATAGTTTTACTTATTTCAATGAAAAATTGCCAAAGTATTCCATTCACCAAATAAAGCGTATTTCTGAAAAAAAGGTAAACACCCTTATCGATAATGGCACTCTTAGTATTATGGAAGTTCCTATGAATTTTGAGCTTAATCTAGGTCAGCAATTACAAGTGGAATCGTATCAGCAAGACAAGCCAATTCTAAATGATACCGGAATAGTCGAACATCTAGATAGCTTAACATTTCCTTTGCACTTTTTTGATTATGAGACTTTTGCAAGTGCAGTTCCGAAATTGGACGGTACAAGCCCTCATGCCCAAATTCCGTTTCAAGTTAGCATACATACCCTTAAGAAAGACGGAACTTTAATTCATTTCGAATATTTGGCGGATAAGCTGGAAATGCCAAATCAGATGGTATCAGAAATGCAAGAATTCACAGGCCTGAATGGAACATTCGTTTCATGGCATGCTAGCTTTGAAATAAGTAGAAACAGAAGTATGATGGGGTGGATACCGGAGTATTGTCCTTATTTAGAATATATAAACTCCCATATGTTTGACCTGGAGAAAATATTTATTGCAGATTATATGGATTATCGCTTTAAAGGCTCGTCATCAATTAAAAAAGTACTCCCGGTTTTAGTGCCAAAATTCTCATATGCAGCTTTGCAGGTGCAAGATGGTACTATGGCTATGGATATATGGGGACGAATGGTTTTAGATGAGAGTTTTAATGATGATATTGATCAAACTAAGAATAACCTATTAGAGTATTGCAAACTAGATACTTTGGCAATGGTTGAAATATATCATTCTTTGAAACAATTAATAGATTAAATCTGGAGAAGAAACCATAATAAAAAAATGAAAGCTTTTTTTAAATTTTTATTTTCCACTTCACTTGAGCCAATCTATCTGACAATTCTATAATCGTTAACAAAATGATTTGTTCTTTTGGCAACTCCCCATAAACCAAAAACTTAAATTCATTCTGATACGTGTCTTTAAGTAGATTCCACGTTTCTTCAGGTTCTTTGAAAATCAATGCTTCTTTTGGGTGGTATTGTAACCAGTCGTTGTTGTTCTTAAAACTTTGTACATCGTCATGGGCTACTTTTAGGAGCATCGTATCAAAAGCATCCGAATTGAAAAACTGTTGAACCGTTTTGTCTTTCAATAGCTGATGAATATCGTACACATGCCTGATTTTAGCGTTCAAGTCCACAATAGGGGTTTCGGTATGTGAGAACCGAACCAAACTCATTATCTTTTCACAGAGTGTTCTTCGAGAATCCAGTACAAGTGCCTCAAAAGGCAATAGGCTGTATTCTTCCGCCAATGCCGTTTGATTGGTGGCATTCATCATATCATAGATATAAGTATTCAGCGTTCTTTTAGTGTATGGTTCAAAATAGCCTAGCCATGTTGCTTCTATGATAATGGCATCCCGTACCTGTCCATAATTTCCTTTGAAAATTTTGGGATAGTTATAGGCTATCTTTCGAATCATTCCCATTTTATTGGTAATCCCTTCCATTTCTACTTCTACAAATGGCGCGGTTATTTCCTTAGTAATTTTTTTGAGCTTCGTCTTTAGTTGGTTCCCTGTCTCTTCTTCCCTGCGCAATACGACTAAATCAATATCCTCGGAAAAACGTTCGATAAATTTATAACACTTTGATAATGCCGTACCGCCCTTAAATATGACTTCGTCTTTGATGGCACTATCATAAATGAGTTTTAGGGCATAGCATACCCAATAGTCCTTTTCGATATAGATATCTAAAATACCCATCCGCTGTGCGGTTGCTTGTACCGCTTGCCTGAAAAGTGGTTCGTTCTCGTGCAGCTTCATATTATATTCCAGTATTTCGCATTTGACAATACCTTTTCAGAAATATTAAGATTATAAACCGTTATGGGGTTTAAACTATCTTGAAGGTCTCTTAGTTCAATTTCCGCCTTGCAACCGATTTCGCTTAACAATGCACCCAATAAAGCTCTGGTTGCAGGGGAATACTTAAAAGCCAGTTTTATAATTTTAATCCCTTCGTTAGTTTTCAATTCACGCAATAATGCCATTAGTCGAATACAACTTTTTTCAATGGTGGTATCCGGTATTTTCTTAATGTAACGTATAGCATCCAACAATCGCAATAGCGGAATGTTTTCTTTATTTATCGTATTCTTTTGTTTGATGAACGAAATTCTAAAACGACCTCTTTTAAACGAAGGTCGTATCTCGCGTTTGCCTATCTGTATCGTGCTACTCACTTGTGTAGTCAGTCCTAGAGAATTGTAAACGCTATACCCTGTAATATAACCTACAAGTTTTCCATTTTCCTCTAACAAGTCTTTTACTATTTGGTGTTGGTCTGGCAACAAAGTACCAAATACCGTTTCTTGCGGTTTGAAATATTTACCTTTGGATAGTTTGTTTATCTTACCGGAAGCAGCCATTCTATTCAAATGTTTAATGATGGCTTCCCTTCTAGTCACCTCATTCATAAAATCCATATAGGTAAACACATACCCTTTGGGCAACTTATTAATCTTATCTTGAATGTATTCAGAGGTTTTCATTGGAAACTATTTACACAAAGGTATTTAAAATGTCCAGTTTATTTATTAAAAAACTGGACATATTTTAATAAGTACTGATAACTTTTGTTGTGTTGTTTCATTAGTCCCTGTAACTTGCGAGTGGTAAAGACACTCGCAAGTTACAGGGACTATAGCATTAAATGATTATTTTAATCGTAAAGTGTCCCATCAATACCTTATTCCAAAAAATCTAAAAGGCCAACAAGTCAAGTTTTTTGCGCAAAAAACTTGACATACTACTACTGAAATAAAAAAGATCTTTTATACCATATAAGTCCATGTCCCTGCGGAAGTTAAAAAACCTACGGTTTTCCAACATCCTCGGCACCGCGCATAACCGCATGGAGCGCGAAAAAACGCTCCATGCCCTTATTTTGCCCACGCTCAATAAGGGCATTAATTAAGCAATCTTTAAAGCTGGAAGATTGTCAATGGCCTCGTCTTGCAGTTTGTTGATGAAGTTTAAATATTTTAATGTGCTTTTCGTAGAGCTGTGCCCCATAGCATCGGCCACCGTTTTTAGGTTTGCACCGTTCATAAGCAGCAAACAAGCAAATGTATGTCTGGCACAATAAAAGGTAATATGTTTATTGATTTCCGCCCGCTGGACCCAATAACCGATGGTTTTGTTGAGACCATTAATACTAAGATTCTGAACGTTAAAAACAAAATCGTCCTTTTTTTTAGGTGTACCGAGTATAGCGAGAGCAGTCGGGTTCAATCGATTATTAATTAATTCGCATGTCTTTTTTCTATGTGTAATCAAACGACTTTTGTTGATATTGCCCCAAGTTAATTCCCTGATTTCTGCAAATCCTAATGAAGTATAGCAAGCAAACAAGAAAGCTTTCTTCACTTCTGAATTGCCACAATGTGTATTGGCCAGTTTCTGTAATTCTTCTCCATCAAGCACTTGTTTTCTTAATGTATCATCCTTATTGGGATTCGAAAATCGAATATCCTCCGTAGGCATCGTTTTTAAATACCCTTGAATTTTGGCCGACCTTAGAACTTTCTTGAACCTTGTAAAGTAGTTGTGAGCCGTTTCCCCAGCAAGTCCTGCATCATGCACTAAATAGTCCTTATAAACTTCCATTATAGAAGGGGTAACTTGAGAAATTTTTAACCTTGGGTTATCTATTGCCAGTTTAAATTTTTCAACTGCACTAGCCACGATTCGAACATCTTTAAACTTATACGTCTTGATGAAGTGTTCCGCAAATAAATAGAAGTTTTGATTTTTTAAATGCTTTGGTACATGACCCGTTTCATCAGATAGTATTTCCAATTCTCGATTTGCCCTTATTTTATCCGCTAACCTTTTCTTTTCAATTCGGTCAGCATCTTTTGGCGACAATCTAATTTTGAGAAATTCCCGCCACCGTTCTCCATTGTGATGGATATCCAAATACAAACTTTTTACTCCTGATTTTAGCTTCCTACTTCTTAATTGTACAGACATAAAAGTGACGGTTTAGTGACGGTTTTCATCTAAAAATAGGAAATAAAGGGAAAGCAAACCAAATTTTTAACATTTTAAATAACTGATTTACAGTCATTTGTATTCATATGGTTTCATTTGGTATGAAACGGATATTCCCACCTCGAGTACAAAGGAAAAGCCGAGATTTATGTCTCGGCTTTTTTAATTTAGGTACACGATGGGTACTATGCATTTTTTTAAACCCAAATACTTCTTTAAGTTAACAATATCCCGATAAATATGGGTTGTAAGAAAGTTAGTGTGTTGATATCCAATTCAGTCCTTATACTTATGCAAACTAATCAATTAATTTATTCAATTTTAGAGGTTTGCTGACTTGCTTTGGTCACAAATGCAAAAGTTCTCTGTGAAACGAATCTATTTAAAACTTTGACGTCCTTGCTACAATGGAATTATTAAAATTGTCAAAGGAGTCAAGCGACAAACCTGTTATAACATATAGAATATCAAATAAATAGGTGCTTCAGCTGAATTTGGCATTTTGCTACGGACCGACGAAAGTATAATATCGTCAGTATAATTGGTGCAATACCCATTCAAGAATGAATCTTCCCAAGTTTGGTATGTTAATAGTATTATCGCAATTTTTTCTTGATTTAAAATTGATAATTCGATCTGTAAAAATTTTACAATAAGGAAATCCATCTATTGATTGTTGAAGCGAACAGATTTCAAAAGGAGAACCGAATGTATCATTTTGGTTTTCTTGGAGGCAAATTGTTAAGGATTTGATCAAGGACGAAGCACTATAATCCCTTGATGCAAATAATAAATTCGCATTTTATCTATATAATTTATTAATATTATATATAGGTTTAAATAAAGGTCCAAAAACAGTTACAAAAGTAGATGATCGATTAATCGGATTAAGTATGAATATTCGAGTTTTATTTGAAAAACCAGTGAAGATTTCAATGGCGTTCACTCTTCTTGGCCTTTTAAGTTCCTGCAATTCCACATCGGAAAAAATAGACTTCAGCACGCAGATAAAACCAATTATAAATACCAAATGTATTACCTGTCACGGGGGTGTCAAAAAAAGCGGAGGTTTCAGCCTGCTTTTTGAGGATGAGGCCTTTGCCGCCACGGAATCGGGCAGGCCGGCTATAATCCCCGGGGACGCCTCCGGCAGCGAATTAATAAAACGGTTGAAGGAAGAAGATCCAGAACTTAGGATGCCCTATGAGAAACCAAGCCTGACGGACGAGGAAATCGAACTACTTTCAAAATGGATCGACCAAGGCGCCAAATGGGGAGAGCATTGGGCGTACTCGTTGCCGAAGGAAGTATCCGTTCCAGCTATTGCACAAAAGGCGGGCATGGTCGATGGGGGAGGAACCGATTTTTTACAGAACGACATTGACAACTTCATTTTGGCCCGATTGGAAAATGAGGGGGCTTCGCCAAATGCCCCGGCAGAAAAAAATGTACTCATAAGAAGGTTGGCCTTTGATATTACGGGCCTGCCACCATCGGAAAAATTATACACCGATTTTATCGATGGCAAACTTAGCTATGAACATGTAGTGGATACACTGTTGGCCCAGAAAGCCTTTGGTGAAAAATGGGCCAGTTGGTGGTTGGACCTAGCTAGGTATGCGGACACCAAGGGCTATGAAAAGGACAACGGGAGAACAATGTGGCGCTACAGGGATTGGGTCATAGACGCCTTCAACAAAGACATGCCCTACGATCAATTTACAATTGAACAGTTGGCGGGGGATTTGTTGCCCGATCCATCGGTGGATCAGTTGATAGCCACGGCATTTCACAGAAATACCATGAACAATGATGAGGGCGGTACGGACGACGAGGAGTTTCGGGTAGCGGCGGTAATGGACAGGGTGAACACTACCTACTCCGTTTGGCAAAGTACCACAATGGAGTGCGTTCAGTGCCACAGCCATCCTTACGACCCCTTCAAATTTGAGGAATATTACAAAAGTTTGGCATTTTTTAATAACACGCGGGATGAGGATACACCGGATGAAAGCCCCAACATCCGTTTTTTTGATGAAGCGCAATTAAAAAAGAAGGATGAAGTCATTTCATGGATTAAGGAGCACGGCACCAAGGAGACGGCCCAACGTTACGATGATTTTTTAGTGTTCAAGGAACCCAAATATCTGGCCCATAACGCAAAGAACTTTGTCAACGGCGAACTTGCCGATACCAAATATCTCGCGCTATGGCAAGATGGTTCCTGTGAATTGAAGAATATCCACACCAACGGGGCGTCCTTAATGTATATGGAGTACAGTGCCCCTTTGAACGGCACCGTTATGACCATACGGCAGGACAATGCCCAAGGCCGCATTCTGGCCCAATTTACCATTAATAAAACCGATGGAAGGCTTATCCGCAGGATACCTTTCAGGCAAATAAATGAACCGGTCGATTTATATTTTGAAACCAAGAACAATGCAATTGCGCCACAAGTCTCTACCAGCTACATAACGTGGTTCGCCTTTTTAGAAGATATTCCTGGATTGAACGTGCCCGGTTATGACCAAGTGAGCGAAACCTTTTTGGATATGATAAATGCCAAAACCGATAAACTGCCCATTATGGTCGAAAACAATGGACAAATGGCTAGGGCGACCCAGATTTTTGAGCGGGGCAGCTGGATGACCTTAGGGGATACGGTGCAACCGGGTACTCCCAAATCCTTGAACCCGTTTTTAAAGGAATGGCCGGAGAACCGTTTGGGGATGTCCAAATGGTTGGTCAGTAAGGAGAATCCCTTGACCGCTAGAACATTGGTAAACAGGGTATGGCATCAAATTTTTGGAAGGGGAATCGTTGCTTCCTTGGAGGACATGGGAACACAGTCGGACCCTCCAAGCTATCCGGCATTGCTGGATTGGTTGTCCTTACGTTTTATGAACGAACAGAAGTGGCATGTAAAATCGCTTATCAAGGAACTGGTTATGTCGGGCACATACAGACAAAGCTCCGCTGCCACACCGGAAATGTACCAAAAGGATCCCCACAATGAATGGTATGCCCGTGGCCCTAGAATACGCTTGTCGGCAGAACAGATACGAGATCAGGCATTGGCGGTATCGGGCCTGTTAAGCGATAAAATGTACGGTCCAGGGGTCATGCCCCCACAACCCGATGGCGTCTGGCAATCCGTTTATAGTAACGAGAGTTGGTTGGAAAGCAAAGGGGAGGACAGGTATAGAAGGGCCATTTACACCTATCTGAAAAGAACGAGTCCGTATCCCTCTTTCATAACCTTTGATGCCGGGAGCAGGGAAGTATGCACAATTAGACGTACCGTGACCAATACGCCCCTTCAGGCTTTGATAACCCTGAACGACCCCGTGTATTTGGAGGCGGCCTATGAATTTGCCAAAATCATGGATAAGGAGAATGTGGAAGAAGGCATTGCATTGGGGTTTGAAAAGGCAACCCTCTCCAAAATCGACAAGGAAAAACTGACCGTACTGAAAAATCTTTATGACGATGCTCTGATGGATTTTGAATCGGGAATGGAAACGGAACTAAATTTTTTAGGGCTGAGCGAAAGACCGAGCCATAAAATAGCGGCCTTGACCGTAGTGGCCAATGCCATCATGAACTTGGACGAATTTTTGACCAAGACATAATTAAAATGAATTAGAAGCAATATGAAGCCCAACATCGATAGACTTATAGCGGAAAAAATTCAGCGGGAACTGGAGGTCAAGACAAGACGCCATTTCATAAAACAATGCGCCACGGGTATGGGCGGTCTCGCCCTTGGCTCCATTTTTATGGGATGCGATCCCTTAGGCCGACCAAAAAATAGCTCCAGCGTAGCTTCCGGATTTACGGAACGTGATTTGAACCCTTTGGCCACGTTGCCCCCGCCTTTTTCGCCCCGTGTCAAGAACGTTATTTATTTGCATATGGCAGGGGCCCCGTCCCAACTGGAGATGTTCGACTACAAACCGGAACTGGCCAAATTGAACAATCAGGAATGTCCCCAATCGCTCTTGGAAGGCAAGAAATTTGCATTCATCCGTGGTACCCCAAAATTATTGGGACCACAGGCAACTTTCAAGCAGGAGGGGGAGTCCGGGAATTGGGTATCGGACAACTTGCCCCATTTTAAGAAGGTCGTGGACGAGGTGGCTTTTTTGAAGGCGGTGCATACGGACCAATTCAATCACGGTCCTGCGCAATTGTTCATGCATACCGGTAGTCCACGGTTGGGCAGGCCCAGTATAGGTTCCTGGGTGACCTATGGTCTCGGTTCGGAAAACCAGAACCTACCCGGTTTTGTAGTGCTTACTTCGGGTGGAAAAGCTCCAAGTGCCGGAAAAAGTGTTTGGGGAAGTGGCTTCCTACCATCCGTATACCAAGGGGTGCAATGCCGCTCCAAAGGAGATCCGGTGTTATATATCGAAGATCCCGATGGAATATCCCGTGATTTGAAAAGGAAAACCGTCCAGGCCATCAACGAGATCAATAAAAAGGAATATGCCAAATATGCGGATCCTGAGATTCTGGCCCGTATCAACCAATATGAGATGGCCTATAGAATGCAAATTGCGGTTCCCGAGGTCATGAACATAAACGACGAACCCCAGTATATCAAGGAAATGTACGGGGTGGAACCCGGTAAGGAATCCTTTGCGAACAACTGTCTTTTGGCCAGAAAACTGGTGGAAGACGGTGTACGCTTTGTACAGTTGTTCGATTGGGGCTGGGACGCCCATGGCACGGACCCAAGTACCGCCGTGGATTTGGGACTGAAGAACAAATGTAGGGATATAGACAGGCCTATGAGCGCTTTGTTGTTGGATTTGAAACAACGGGGTTTATTGGAAGATACCTTGGTGGTTTGGGGCGGAGAGTTTGGAAGGACGCCGATGCAGGAAAATAGGGAAGGTAAGACCATGGGCTTCAAAGGAAGGGACCACCATGGGGACGCCTTTACTATGTGGATGGCCGGAGGAGGTATCAAAAAAGGGGCGTCGCATGGCCAGACCGATGCCATTGGATTTTCCGGTGTGGACGGCAGGGTATCGGTACACGATGTACATGCTACTATTTTACACCTTTTGGGCTTCGACCACGAACAATTTACCTTCGACTTTCAGGGAAGGCCCTTTCGGCTAACGGATGTTGAAGGAGAAGTGATCCATCAAATCCTGGCCTGATAATGGAAATTATGGAATCAATAAATTAGAGTTTATGAACGCTTCACGATACTTGGCCATAATTTTTGCAATAGTAGTGCTGCTTGGAATGAACGGAACGGCCCAAGGTGAAAAAAAGGTACTTTTCTTCCAGACCGATTGGGGCCGAACCGGTACCATGGACGAATTCTGTGAAAGAACAAAGGCCGCGGGCTATGACGGAATCGAGGTATGGCTGCCAAGTACGGAAGAGGAACAAAAGGAGCTGATGGACGCCCTTAGAAAACATGGCCTGCTGGTAGGTTTCTTGAACGGGACCAATAAGTCCATGCCATTCGAAGAAAGCCTCAAGGCGTATGAAAACCATCTTGAAAAATTGGTCGCTTTGTCCCCCATGTACATCAATTGCCATACTGGGAGCGACTTTTATACTTTTGAACAGAACAAGGCCTTCATTGACGTAGCGAACACCATTTCCAAGGAGTATCACATTCCCGTTTATCACGAAACCCACAGGGGCCGTTTTAGTTTTAACCTGCCAGATACCAAAAATTACCTGTCCGAAATTCCGGAACTAATAATGAATCTTGATATCAGCCATTGGATGGTCGTCCATGAGTCTTTATTAGAGAACAACGGGGAAGATTTAAAGGAGGTGATATCACGTTCAGGTCACCTACACGCTAGGGTGGGCCATGCGGAAGGACCGCAGGTCAACGATCCCCAGGCACCGGAATGGAAATTGGCCGTGGAGCGACATTTGGATATTTGGGAGGAAGTAATCCTTAATCGTTGGAAAAAGAAGGACACATTTACGATAACGACAGAGTTTGGCCCGCCTACCTATATGCCTACCTTGCCTTATACAAAAGTACCCGTGTCCGATCAATGGCAGGCTAATTTATATATGATGGAAATAATCAAGGAGCGATTGGGGCTTCGGTAGATAAAGAATGGATATTTTAAAACAACTTCTGGGAAGGCTACACCCGCTTATAGTACACCTGCCAATCGGTTTCATCATTCTAGGACTACTTTTTCAGGTCCATGACCGTAAACGTAAGCAATTGGGAAAGGTCATAGCCACCATCTATTTATGGGCCGGTTATGGAGCCTCCCTTGCTTGTGTGACAGGATACCTTCAATATCTTGGGGAGGGTTATTCCTATGACTCGGTCGCATGGCATCTCTGGTCCGGTATTGCAACTGCACTGTTTTGTTTTTTCATGTGGACAAGGCTTGGGGGAATTTCCCTAAAATGGAGTTTTGGTAAAATCCCTGTCAACGCATATTCCGTCCTAATTTTTATACTTATTTCATTTACGGGACATCAAGGCGGTAACATTACCCATGGCGAAGATTATTTGTTGGAACCATTGCCCAATTCCCTAAAAACAGCCTTGGGATATGAAGTTTTAGAGGAAAAGGAAATAGTGTTAACGGAAGAGGATTGGCAAAATGCCGTACTCTACACCGATATAGTACAACCCATTTTGAACAATAATTGTATCAGTTGCCATAACCCGAAAAAGTCCAAGGGCGACCTACTTTTAAATACCAGGGAAGGAATCCAGACTAGTGGCGAGAACGCCCCTGTGGTATTGGCCAACCATCCTGGTCGAAGCGATCTTTTTAAAAGGATGGGACTTCCAAAGGAAGATGACAAACATATGCCTCCGGACGGAAAAAGGCAGCCTTCTAAGGAAGAGGTGGCATTGATCGGAGTTTGGATCGAAAACGGTATGTCCTTTGACAAGACCATAGGGGAAATGGGATTGGAAAAGGCCCTCTTTGCATCTTTCTTCCCAAAAACCATGGAGTTCGATTATCCGGATACAACCGTTGAAGAAGCCCATAGGGACAGTATTTTAAAAGTCAAAGAAACCGGTCTACATGTGGAAGCCATCAGTGGGACTACCAATTTTTTGAAAGTTTCGGCATTGAACCTACCAAGTTTTGAGGATTCCAATTTTGAATATCTATTGCCCGTTAAGGAGCACATTGCGGTGTTAGATTTGGGAGGCACAAAAATTTCGGACGCTATTTTTGATAAACTATCCAAATTGAACAATTTAACGATTTTAAAGCTGGATAATACCTCGATAACGGGTGACCAAATTGAACTATTGGCTTCTTTATCCCACCTTAAAAGCCTGAATATCTCCCATACAAGCTTTAAGGAAAGCCAATTGCCAAAATTAGAGGAGTTTGGGCATTTGAAAAAAGTGTTTTTGTTTAATACTCTGGCGGATAGAATGGGGACTCACACCCTTGGTGAAGGAAAGATTATTTTGGAGTACGGCAATTATACCTTGCCACCCGTGGCATCGGACAGCATAGTCTATTAGTGCCAAGTTTTAGATTCACCATACCTCTCTCTGGCACAATAGGAACGGTGGCATAAAATAAAAGGTGTTTGCGCAATGGTTTTTTATTGAAGGATCAAGCAAGATTTCAATTGACCGAATAGCTTACAAAGGCCAATTTCTTACTGTCCGGACTCCAGGAGGGTACGTTGATGGTTCCTTGGCCTCCAAAGAAAACGGGGGTAATATCACGAATTTCCTTGGTTTCCAAGTCCATAAGTCTGAGTTTGACCTGTTTTCCAAACAGGTGACTTTGTTTTTGGTCGGAAGTATAGGCGATATAGACAATCCATTTCCCATCGGGTGAAGGATGGGGAAACCAATTGGAGTATTTGTCAAAAGTAAGCTGTTCAGGTTTATTTCCATTCGCAAGCATCCTCCAAATTTGCATGTGGCCCGTTCTGTAGGAATTAAAGTAGATATACTTTCCATCTGGGGAATACTCTGGGCCATCGTCCAATCCCTCCGCAGTGGTAAGTCTTTTTTCCTTGCCGCCGTTAACCCCAATGGTATATACGTCATAATTGCCATTACGTTCCGCACAATAGGCTAGTGTTTTTCCGTTTGGTGACCAGCCATGCCAATAAGAAGGGACGTTAGCGGTTATGCGCTTTGGTTCCCCGCCCTTTATGGGCATGATGAAGATGGCCGATTTATAGGATTTGGAAGAAGGGTTTTCTTTGTCGTTGTGGCTTAGGGCCACCCACTTGTTATCTGGCGAAATGCCATGATCATTGTTGCATTGATTTGCAAAACCGGTATCAAGCAGGTTCAATTTTTTCGTGCTAAGGTCCAGGGTATATAGTTTCCCTTTGCTGTTTACGATCAAATAACCTTCCGGATGCCAATTGGGTGCCTCAAAATGTTCGTTGATATGAAGAACCGTCTCAATGCGGCCGGTTTCTATGTCCACCGTTTGGATGTAACTGGTGGTGTCTATTTTATTTTCGGCCGGATGATTGTAAAAATGCATGGATTGGCCAACCAATTTCCATGCATCATCGAATTTATTTAAAAATCGCACCTCATAGGAAAGTGTTTCCCTTCCTAGGGTATCCACGGAAACTTCATCATGACCTACCCAAGCCAAATTTTCACCAATATGCATTTTATGGTTGGAATGAAAGGCGAACCCACCGTTACCTAGCATATTGGGCGATGGGTTTATTACCATCTCGACCGGGACGTTCATTAGATGGCCGTTGGCCGTTGACATGGCGATGATACCATTTGGGGTAGCTTCCCAGCATTCCGCATGTCCTTCCTTGTCACCTAAACGCCATGTGAGTCCTTCTTTTTCAAGAAGTTTGATAATCTCTATGGAATCTTTTTCCCTTTGGGATTGTATTGTGGAACAAACTAGGATGGTAAAAAGGAACATCAATTTCATTAGAAATGGCCTACATCCAAAAGCTGCCCTATGCTTACGTTTCTGTTTCATGGTAATTTACGTGCCTTTTTTAAAAGTACGTATAAATTACCCAAAATAGGAAACTTTACTTATTCACGCTGATCATAACGGCCTCACAGCTTTGAAGGTCCGAGTTCAAAATTAAGTTTTCGGATTTTGACCCATCCGAAATTTCAACGGAAACCGTATTTGGCGGGGCATCGCCCAAGTTGTGCGCATAGAGGAACAGGTCGTTAGATTTGTTCGGGTTCAGCTTCACCTTAAATTCTCGCTTGTAATAGGTCAAATAGTGTTTGGATACGACCGGGGAACCGTTCAGGTAGATGGATACAATGTCACCATCCTGTCTTCCATGGTCCCAAATTTTAATGGTTATGTTTTCATTGCTGAACGATAGTTCTTCGGTATAGGAAATTTTTCTTCCTTCAAATTCGGCCCTGGCCAGGTCCTCCGATTTTGGTGTTTCCTTGACCGAATTGGTGGAAATCGCCTGGATCTTTTCTTTTTTATCCCTTTGTTTTTTTCTTAGTTCGCGTTTTTCCTTTCGGGTCAATTCCCGCTTTGTCTCTTGCGCCTCTTCACGCTTTTTATTCCGCTCGTCCGATGCTTTATTGGTAATGGAAAAAAATGGGGTTACGAACTTGGCAATGTTGTATTTGTCGTCTGGGAAGAGTTCAATGCCCACAACTTGATATTGGTTTCCGGATCCAATATTCTTAGCGAGCCCTATTCCGCTGGCCATACCCGTGTTTTTAAAGGACCCCAGTTCCTGTACCACCATCTCGTTACGTACTAGAAAAAACCGAATGGACTTATCCGGACCAATATTTTGGGTAGTCCATTCCAAGGTGACCTCTTGCGGTATGGACCAAACCGTGCTTTGGTCCGGGTTCGTTATCTGAATGCTGGATTTGCCTTCCTGTGAATTGCCAATAGTACAATTGAAACAAAACAATAATGTAATTAGCAAGGATTTCATGTATAATCTGAAAATCAAAATAGTAGCACTTTGTTATTTTATATAAAGCTATAAAAACATCTGGTCGTAAGTATAACGCCAATTCCTCAAAAATGTTGGGTCATATTAAACCTTTATGGTTTGGTATATTGTCAGTTGGAAATATTGGAGAGGGGATAATGGCCTTGTATTTTTTAAAACACTATTTTTATGGGACGTAGAAATAAACATCCTTATAATGACTTCAAGAAGAAAATTCATAGAAAACATAGCGGTTTCATCCCTTGGCGTTTCGTTACTGAGTAATCCATCAAAACTTTTCGCTTCGTCCGAAGCATATTATGATGGTCCCGTTTTAAGAGTGGCCATTATGGGTTTGGGCAGTTATGGAACCAGGGTCGCGGAAGCCATGCGTGATTGTAAAAAGGCTAAATTGGTGGGGGTGATTAGCGGTACGCCGTCAAAAATAACCGATTGGCAATCCAAATACGGTATCCCTAAAAAGAACTGTTACAATTACGAAAATTTTGATGCCATAATAGATAATGACGATATAGATGCGGTATATGTCATTACACCGAACGGTCTTCATTATGAACAGACGATTAGGGTGGCAAAGGCCGGTAAACATGTCATTTGTGAGAAACCCATGGGCGTCAATGCCGAGGAAGGTCAGAAAATGGTAGATGCCTGCAAGGCCGCAAACGTGAAGTTGTTGATAGGTTATCGGATGCATTTTGAACCCAAAACGGTACATGTTATCCAAATGCGTAAGGATGGCGAATTTGGTCAGCCAAAGTTTTTTCAAGGTCAGTCCGGATTTGTGATCGGAGACCCAACACAATGGCGATTGAATAAGAAGCTTGCCGGTGGCGGTGCCATGATGGATATTGGTATTTACTCCATTAACGGGGCAAGATATATTTTGGGAGAAGACCCTATCTGGGTGACCGCACAGGAAACCAAAACCGACCCGGTAAAGTTCAAGGAAGGCGTGGACGAGACCATACAATTTCAGATGGGTTTCCCTAGCGGTGCCGTAGCAAACTGTCTTTCAACGTACAACATGAATAATCTGGACCGTTTTTTTATGACGGGTTCCAAAGGGTGGATGGAAATGAAGCCTTCTACCGGGTATGGACCTATACAGGGACGCACCCACAAGGGTGAACTGGACCAGCCCCATTTTACCCATCAAACCTTACAAATGGACGGTATGGCGGAACTTATTTTTGAAGGCAAGCAGCCTATTGTACCTGTGGATGGCGAAGAAGGGGTAAAGGACATGAAAATCATCGATGCCATTTTTAAAGCGGCACAAAGTGGGGATAAGATTGAGATTGAATGGACTTAGTTTTCTAAACTAGTATTTTTAATTTCAAAGCGTCGGATTTGAGAGTAAAGCTTAAATCCGACGCTTTCTGTTCAAATCATACTCAGAAATAATAAGCCAATCCAAAAAATATATTGGAGGCATCTAGGTTTAAATTGAAACTATCTGATTTAGTACTCCTACCATCCTCATATTTAGTCTCGTTAAAGGAATAACCCAATGCACCGTAATTTGCTTCCATAGCCAATTTTTTATCCAAAAAATAAGTAATACCTGGGCGTATACCTATAAACAGATTATTTCCAGTGAAGTCATTATTTTCACTTTGCCCATTTTGTTCGCTTTTTCCCCAATTACGATTATATCCTGCCTCTCCCTGTAAGTATAGTGCTAGTTGTTTTCCTAAGGCTTTATAACCACGTATATATGGAACTAATCCTATGGAGTTGTTTGTGGATTTGAAATTATCAGTGTTATTTAAGCTAGTGGTAGATCCTTCCGTTTTTTGATTGAGATATTGTAGACCTACCCCCACGACCAAATTATTTTTTAGGGTGTAGCCAAAAGAGGGGGCAATTGTAAATGAATTCAAAGAATTTTCAGCAACAAAATCCTGTAGATTAAGTCTGTTATCGTTATTTGAAAAACGTATGGAAGCATTGCCCCTAATGTTCCAAGTTCCTTTTTCAATGACTAGGTTTTCTTCAGATTCCTGGGCTGAAGCAGTAAGACAGGCTAGAAGAATTGCAAATAGTGAAATTTTTTTCATGTTGAATGTGATTTAATGTTCTTCAACCACGTTCAACTATTATACCGTATTATAGAAAAAATATTGATTTAACCTTTATATAATCTCTTCATAACGGTATGGTTGAAAACAATTGATTAAAGTTTTTTGTTGAAGTATATTTATACAAGTAAACCTAATTGTTTGATTATGTTTATAATAGGTTTTACGTAAAACGCATTATCAGTATTGTAAGCCTTAGGCTATTATTTTGGATGCAGCGTAGGGCCTTCAAAAACCAGGATACTTTTTCAATGTACTTCATTGCTTCAGTAACCTATTTTTATGATTTTGGACATCGGAAAAAAAGGGAAGTAATACTGTTTCATCCTTTACTGAACCAAGTTTGTCAACGTTTCCCCTTTTGAAAATTGAATGATGTTCAAAGCTGCCAATCGGGACATTTCATTGCGGGCCTCAACGGTAGCGGACCCCAAATGTGGCGTTACCGCCACGTTTTCCATATGCAGTAGGGGATTGTCTTTCTTTATGGGCTCTGGATCTGTGACATCCAGACCTGCTCCCCATATAACATGATTTTGCAATGCTTCGATGAGGCTTTTCTCATCGTGAAGACCTCCTCTGGCCGTATTTATAAAAATGGCCGATGGTTTCATTTTTGAAAAGGCATCGGCATCAAACAATCCTTTTGTTTCTTCGGAAAGGCTTGCATGTATCGATAACACATCGCTTTCTTTCAATAATTCCTCAAAGGATACGTAGCTCGCATTCAGCTCTTTTTCCATCTCTGGGTTGGGCGTCCTGTTATGATAAATGACATTCATGTCATAAGCTCCATGGCAACGTTTGGCGAATGCACTTCCTATTCGTCCCATCCCAAAAATGCCCACTGTTTTTCCTTTTAGCTCCATGCCTAAATTAGCCTGTGGCCTAAAATGTCCCCAATCCCCGGATATAATTTTTTTATGCATGTAGAACATTTTCCTGGATACGGCCATCATCAGGCCAAAAGCAATGTCGGCCGTGGCATCGGTCATGGCGTTTGGGGTATTGGTAACCGGAATGCCCAATTCTGCCGCTTTCTTTATATCGATATTGTTATAGCCCACGGCAAATTGGGAAATGAGCTTCAGGTGCTTGTTCTGTTCTAGAAAATCGGCATCCAAAGCATAAATACTAGAGGACAATAGTACATCGTGTTCCTGGGTGGCGTGGATGAGTTGTTCCCTGGTCATGGGGATGTCATTCGTCCAAACCGTAACATCCAAACCTTCTTTCTTAAGCATTTCTATACCCAAAGGGGGAAAGTTCAAGGAAACCAATACCTTCATAGTTGTGGTTTTGGACTAGTTATAGGGCAACAATTCTATTTTTCTAAAATCGATGGGGTGACTGTTGGATTGTAGGGAAATAAATCCGCTGTTTACCGTGGAATCACCTTCTTTTATAAAAGCCCTTGCAAATTCATTTTCCGGATCATATACGGGATCGGAGTAGCTCATGATTTCTTCCCCGTTCACAAAATGCTTCATCTTTCCGTCCTGCACATCAATTTCAACCGTTACCCATTGATCTCCGTGGAAGGTTTTGGCCACTTTGGCGGGATTACAGAACAGGTCGCTTCGCTCTCCGTCTATTTCTACCTTCATCCCAATACCGCAAATAGCACCCAATGGTCTGTCCTCGGTGCCATTGCCACCGTGTAGGTTGTATTCCAGACAAATGGGAAAACCTTGGTTCAATTGAACAGTGTTGGGCGGTTGGGTATGTATCTGTACCCCACTGTCCCTGTAGCCCCACTCGGGAGCACCGGCAGCGGTTTCGCCCACAAACCGATATTCTACTTTTAATCGGTAATCCGTTAATTCCTTATCATAGAAAAGTGCACCGAAGCGTTCGCCAAATTCGGGACCGTATGCATCATAGCGTATTTTCAAGATACTGTCCTCCACCCTAAAAGTATTCCCGAAATTTTCCCCTAATGGATATCCGTTTATCTTTATGGTCCAACCGTTAAGGTTTTCGCCATTGAAAATAGGTATCCATTGGTCTTTGGGTTGTTCCAAATCGGTTTTTGCAACCTCTTTTTTGTTGTCCTTACAACTGGTCAAACAGATAAAAGCGGTAAGCAAAAGACCTTTACATAGCAACGCGATAGGTTTCAGCATGGTTTTTCAATTTTGGAATGGATTCTAAAAGTAATAATATTCTCTATGTAACGATGTAAAATAAAATTGGAATATTTCCAATAATATGGATTTATTCCATAAATTAGTCTTCCCTTTTTGATCGATGATGGACAAGACTATTTTACATTTGGATTTGGATACGTTTTTTGTATCCGTAGAGCGGAGGCTCGACAGTAAACTACTGAAAAAACCCATTCTTGTGGGCGGGCTGAGTGACCGTGGCGTGGTAGCGGCGTGTAGTTATGAGACCCGTGGATATGGTGTACATTCCGGGATGCCCATGAAAATGGCCAAGGAGCTTTGCCCCGAAGCTATACAGATTAGGGGAAACGCAGGGACCTACAGTCAATTTTCAGATGTGGTCACGGATATTATCAAGGAGAGTGTGCCCCTTTTTGAAAAGTCCAGTATCGATGAATTTTATGCGGATCTTACGGGGATGGACCGTTTTTTTGGTGCCTATAAATATGCCTCTGAACTACGTCACAAAATTATCAGGGAAACCGGGCTCCCCATTTCCTTTGGGCTTTCTGTCAATAAAGTAGTCTCCAAAGTGGCTACCAATGAGGCAAAGCCCAATAACCAATTGAAGATAGATTACGGTCTGGAAAAACCCTTTTTGGCGCCGCTCTCCATAAAAAAGATTCCCATGGTGGGCGACAAAACCTATCAAACGCTCAGAAATTTGGGACTGCGCCAAGTACGGACGATACAGGAAATGCCCATGGACGTCATGCAAAGGGTGTTGGGGAAAAACGGGCGGGTCATTTGGAAAAGGGCCAATGGCATAGATCATTCTCCGGTAGTGCCTTTTTGTGACCGAAAGTCAATTTCTACCGAACGTACCTTTGATCACGATACCATAGATGTGGTGAAGTTAAAGGGGATTCTCATTGCCATGACGGAGAATTTGGCCTACCAGCTTCGTAGGGGAGAAAAATTAACGGCCTGTATTACGGTAAAGATCCGTTATTCTGATTTTAACACATACTCCAAACAGTTACGGATACCCTATACCAGTGCCGATCACATTTTGATTCCCAAAATTTTGGAGTTGTTCAGGGTATTGTATAACCGGAGGTTATTGGTGAGGCTTATTGGTATTCGGTTCAGTCATTTGGTATCGGGCAATTATCAGATCAATCTTTTTGACGATACCGAGGAGCGGCTGAACCTGTACCATGCTATGGACCATATTCGAAATCGTTTTGGGGAAAAAAGCGTCATCCGTGCCTCCGCCATGGGAAAGAATACCATTGGGCGTATGCACAATCCGTTTGATGGCCGGCCACCGATCGTATTGGCGCATCGGAAACAGTAAAAATTAGTTATTGGTTTTTAGTTGTTAGTTTTTAGAAATAGATGTTATTGATTACGAACAACGAACAACGAACAACGAACAACGAACAACAAACAGCCAACAACCAGTAGTTTTTGAGTTTGAATTTGAATTTGAATTTTTAATGAGATAGTGGGGAAGTGAAATAGTGAATAAGTGAGATAGTGTTTTTGCTTGCCTGAAACCTGAAACCAGAAACCAGAAACTTTGAACTTTGAACTTGACACTTGAACTTGAACTTGTGTTTTTTTGCCAACAACCAACAACCAACAACCAACAACCAACAACCAACAACCAACAACCAACAACCAGAAACCAGAAACTTTGAACTTGACACTTGAACTTGAACTTGAATTTGAACTTGTCCCTTGTATTTGAATTGCCACACATATTACAGCTTGCGCTACGGGACTTTTTCCGAGGAGGAACTATTGGACCTGGCTCAAAAGAACGGGGTAACAAAATTGGTACTCACGGATATCAACAACACGTCCGCTGCGCTGAATTTTGTACGTAAGGCCCCTGAATACGATGTGCGTCCCCTATTGGGGATTGATTTTAGGAATGGTGTGGATTCCTGTTTTATAGGCATTGCCAAAAACAACGAAGGTTATTTGGAACTGAATAATTTCCTATCCCAACATCTTCATGAGGAAAAAAAGTTTCCTTCCCGGGCCCCGGACTTTTCAAATGCCTATGTAGTCTATCCTTTTGAAAAGGTACTGCTCAATGAAATGGCCCACTTTGGGGCGCAAGAATTTATAGGAATATCGATAGCAGACCTGCGTAAATTGCCATTTTCAAGAATAAAGGGGTTGAGGGACAGGTTGGTGGTGCAACAACCGGTAACCTTCCGGAATAAGGGCGATTTCAATGCCCATAGATTGTTAAGGGCCATTGACAATAATGTCCTGTTAAGCAAATTGGACAAAACGCAGGAAGGCAACGAGGATGAAAAGATGTATCCTATTAAAAATTTAGTAGCGGCTTTTTCTGAATATTCCTTTATTCTTGAAAATACGGAAAAGTTGTTGAATACCTGTTCCATCTATTTTGATTTTTCCAAGGAACGAATTTCCCAGAACCTACAAACCTACACGGGTTCCAAGGAAGAGGACGAGCGGATGATCGAGCGCCTGTGTCTCGAAGGCTTACCGTATCGTTACCAAGAAGTGGGGGAGGAGATCATGGAGCGTTTGAAGAAGGAGTTGGGACTGATCAAGGAGAAGGGCTTTGTTTCCTACTTCCTTATTAATTGGGACATTGTTTCCTATGCACGAAAACGCGGTTTCTTTTACGTGGGCAGGGGCAGCGGTGCCAATAGTATCGTAGCCTATTTATTGCGGATTACAGATGTGGATCCTATGGAACTCGACCTGTATTTTGAGCGCTTCATTAATCTTTATCGTACCAACCCCCCGGATTTTGATATCGATTTCTCCCATAGGGACCGGCCAGTAATGACCCAATATATTTTTGACCGTTTTAAGTACGTGGCCCTTTTGGGAACCTACGTAACCTTTAAGGAAAGGGGCGTCATTCGTGAGCTGGGAAAAGTATTTGGGCTTCCCAAAAATGAAATCGATTTTTTGGCCGAGGGAAGGTTCGATCTGGCAAAGCTTGATGAGGTGGCACGGTTGGTGTTAAAATATGGTCGGTTGATCATGGGAATGCCCAATTACCTGAGCATTCACGCCGGAGGTATTTTGATCAGTGAAAGGCCCATACATTGGTTTTCGGCCACGCATTTGCCCCCTAAAGGGTTTCCTACCACACAGTTTGATATGGTCATCGCCGAGGATGTAGGATTGTATAAGTTCGATATTCTGGGCCAAAGGGGCTTGTCAAAGATCAAGGAGTCCTTGGAGATCATCGCCTATAACCGTATTGGCAATGCTGAAGAAATAGACATCCACGATGTAAAAAAGTTTAAAAAGGACCCTAGGATCAACAACCTTATCAAGACGGCACAATGCATGGGATGTTTTTATGTAGAGTCCCCGGCCATGCGGATGTTATTGAAAAAACTGGAGGTCGATAATTATCTGGGCCTCGTGGCCGCCAGTTCCATCATTAGGCCCGGGGTGGCCAAAAGCGGTATGATGCGTGAATATATACTCAGACATAGGGAAAAGGGGAGAACAGCAGAGAAGGCACATCCCGTCATGCTGGATATCATGCCGGAGACCTACGGGGTCATGGTGTATCAGGAAGATGTGATCAAAGTAGCCCATTATTTTGCCGACCTTGATCTGGGCGAAGCCGATGTGTTACGACGGGGGATGAGCGGAAAGTTTCGCTCGCGGGAAGAATTTGAAAAGGTACGTTTGAAATTTATCGAAAATTGCCGTAAAAAGGGCGAACCGGATAGTGTCATTTTTGAGGTTTGGGAGCAGATTGCCAGTTTTGCCGGCTATGCCTTTGCAAAAGGGCATTCCGCCTCATACGCAGTGGAAAGCTATCAAACCCTGTTTTTAAGGGCCTATTACCCTTTGGAGTATATGGTGGCGGTCCTCAATAACGGGGGAGGTTTCTACCGTGCGGAATTCTATGTGCACGAGGCCCGGATGCTGGGGGCGACAATTCATCCGCCGTGTGTCAATAAAAGCAGCCATAACAATGTTATTTATGGCAAATCTATTTACTTGGGACTGGGCTATTTACGGGATTTGGAAAGTCGGGTTGCGGAACGCATCCTAAGGGAAAGGAGTCGGGAAGGGAGGTTTGCCTCCTTGGAGGATTTTTTGGATCGTGTGGTCATATCCATAGAACAGATAAGTATTCTCATACGGATCGATGCATTCCGGTTTACGGGAGTCAACAAGCATCAACTGTTATGGAAGGCCCATTTGTTTTTGAACAAGGGAACAAAACTGGACCACCCCAAACTTTTTCCGGCCGTACATCAAAACTTTAAGATTCCCCAATTGCATACCAGCGATCAAGAGGATGCCTTTACCCAATTGGAACTGTTGGGTTTTTGTCTGTGCAGTTCTTTTGATCTTTTGGCGGAAACTCCCAAAAATACCAACGGGAGCAAGGACCTAAGAAACTATCTAAACGGCTATATAGACATTTATGGGTATTTGGTTACGGTGAAGAATACCAGCACACATACGGGTAAACGAATGCACTTTGCTACCTTGGTGGATCAACAGGGAATGGTTTTCGATGCGGTACTGTTCCCGCCCGTAGCGGCCAAATATTCGTTTAGGGGTCGGGGCATTTATCGCTTTTACGGCAAGGTGGTGAGCGAGTTCGATTTTTTAAGCATTGAGGTGGTCAAAATGCGAAAGGAGGATTATATCCCCGATCCGCGCTATGCGGACATGAAAACGAGCAAAAAGGTTTTTTCGGAAAAAAAGAATGCAATTTCCCCTTCGGGATTGACATCGGAATAGTGAGATGAAAAACGGGAACAGGTCAAGGATTATTTTCAAATTCCTTTGAGGTAAGCCCTTTCCATACAGAATAAACACATTCTTTAATTATGGAATTCTTCACTAAAATGGTATGCGAAAAAAACCCCTAGTATAAAACTGGGGTGAAGTATTTCTAGTAAAAAAGAAGTAATAAGGTATAAATGGCAAGAAGGATAAAACACTTTTTCATAATGTATTGGATTTGGTGTTTGTTTAAGTATGCCACTAAAGTAGGTACAACAGACCCTTTCTAGGCAAACTCTTCGAACACCCGACGGAAATAATCGGTAAAAACCATTTTTCCTTCCTTGGTGGATAGGACGGTCAAAGTGAACCACCTAAAACGGATGAAAGTGAGCATAGCAAACTAAGTGCTCAAAATCGATTCCTTTGTGATTAAATTTACTGTTTATTTTTTAGTTTTTTTCGCATTGATTCTCCTTTAATGTTGATTCTGTGAGCTGTGTGTACCAGACGATCCAGAATTGCATCCGC